>CALBMM010000220.1 GCA_937896535.1 uncultured Pseudomonadota bacterium | reverse complement strand
CGCGAACACGACCTCGTCGACCGGGATCCGATCCAGCAGCGAGGCCAGCGAGCCCAGGTGTCCCAGCTGCGGACGCGCCTCGGCGTCCGGCTCCTCGCCCGCCACGCTCACGTAGCCCAGCAGCTCGATCTTCCACGGCGATTGCCGGTGCAGCTGCTTGGCGAACGCGACCGCCGGCCTCCCCGACCCGACGATCACGACGCGGTGACCGTCGACGCCGCGCTGCCGCACCCAGCGGACGGCCTCCATCAGCATGATGCGGCCGCAGTTGAGCGCGACGAACTGCACCACGACGAACAGCGCCACGAACGAGCGCGCCACGAAGGCGAGCTGGAACAGGAACGCCGCCACCAAGAAGAACGCCACGCCGAGCGCGACCGCCTTGGCGTAGTGCCAGGCCGTCGCCAGATACGTCCGCCGGAAGTCGGTCGCGTCCGCCCACAGCAGCGACACGGCCCACACGGGGATGAGCCCCAGCATCACCAGTTGGTAGCGGCCCACGTCGAGGTCTTCGGGGGACCGGACGAAGGAGTCGGCCAGCCACCCGACCGGGCCGCCGGCGCCGTACTGCGTCGACAGCCAGTCCCGCACGAACAGCGCGCACAGGAAGGCGACCGCGCTGACGCCGACGTCGTAGACGAGAAGCGCCCGGCGAAAGAAGACCGATTGCTGTCGCCACATGAGCCGCGGAGCCGAGCCACGGGGCTTCGGCGCGGAGATGGTCGCAAAACACCCCGGTTCGCGCCATGACCGCCCGAACGGGCCGGCCGGCCGCAGCGCCGATCCGGCCCGAGCGCACAAACGACCATCGCCACCTCGGGGGATGCCGATCGCCCCACGGCGTCGTACCATTGGGCGGCGATCTTCGCGGCGCGCGCGCTGCCGGATCCGCCGCGCCACCGAGCATGGAGCCCCCCCGCACTGGACGCACGGTCATTCCGGGCGAAGTCGTGACCAAAGGTCGCACGGCTGCGCCGGGTCAGGGTGGCCTGGACAAGATGCTCGAGGTCGTCGCGGGCGCGCCGGATCCCGCCGCCTCGAACGCGTTTCTGCTCGTGATCTCGGGCACCGAGCCCGGCCGACTGCACGTGCTCGACCGGGCCGAGGTCACGATCGGCCGCTCGCGCTTCGCCGACATTCACATCTCCGAGCGCGCCCTGTCGCAACAGCACGCCAAGCTGGTCCGCCACGGCGACACCCACCGCCTGTTCGATCTCGGCTCGACCAACGGCACGTTCGTCAACGACCGCCGCGTGCAGCAGGCCGATCTCAAGCCCGGCGACGTGGTGCGTACGGGCGAGACGGTCTTCACGTACATGGCCGGCAGCCAGCCCGAGCCGGCCGAGGCGACCACGGACCTGCCGCCGCACGTCGGCGTCCCCGCGACGGCCGCGCTGGTCCCGCGGATGGCCCCCGCCCCCGCGATCATCCGCGAGCTCCCGGTCACCGCGCGGCCGCAGGTCATCGAGATCCCGCAGGCCGCCGCCGCCGAGCCCGACCTCATCACGCGGCTGATCCAGGTCATCGAGTTCGTCCGACGCTACTGGCTGTCGATCCTGCTGCTGACGATCCTGGGGACCGCCGCGGGCGCGGCCAGCTACAAGTTCCGCAAGCCGCCGGTGCGCGCCGAGTTCGAGCTGTCGCTGGTGCCCAGTGCCAGCGACAACCCGGTCGATCCGTTCGCGCAGCGCAAGAACCTCGAGTTCTTCCGCAGCGCGCAAAACAACTTCATCCGGCCGGCGCTGATCCACGAGACGCTCCTGCAGCTCGGCGAGACCGACGTCACACCCGACCGTATCCGCGCGATCCAGCAGCGGCTGGAGTTCCAAAAGACCTCGCAGTTCACCTACTCGGGCGCGTTCTCGGCCGGCAGCGGCGAGGAGGCGATGCAGTTCTTGGAGGTCCACCTCAAGCTGTACCGCGACGCCGAGATCGACAAGGCGCTCAAGGTCCTGCTCGTGGAGGTGCAGACCCTCGAAAAGCAGGTGGCCGAGGCACAGCAGCGCCTCGACAGCACCGAGGCCGCGCTCACGGCGTTCAAGCAGGAGAACAGCGAGGGCCTGCCGGACCAGGCCAAGGAGATCTACCGGCAGCTCATCGAGCTCGGCGCGATGCGGGCGGCCGCGCAGGGACTGGTGGCGCAGGCCTCGGCCGACATCACCGTCAGCAAGAAGAAGCTCAAGAGCGAGACCCCGATCATCGAGAGCCGCATCGAGGAGTCCAAGCCGTACTCGGACGCGATCGCAGCAGCCAAGAAGGACCTCGCCCAGCTGCGGGCCGAGGGCAAGGGCGAGCAGCACCCCGACATCGTCGAGGCCAAGCAAAAGCTCGCCGCCTACGAGGCGCTGCGTGACGAGGTGCTCGAGCGCGGCACGACCACGGTGGTCAAGGCCAAGAACCCGCTGTACGCCAACGCCCGCACGTCGCTCGACGAGGCCGAGGCCGCGTACAAGGTGGCGCAGGGCCAGCTGGGCCGGGTCAGCAAGGACATCGAGAAGTTCGAAGAGCTGCGCGAGAAGCTGCCGCGCCTCGAGGCCGAGTACGCCGACCTGACTCGCGACTACGACGCGACGCAAAACCAGTACGCCCAGCTTCTCGCCAAGCTCACGTCGACCCGCACGCAGCTCGAGATCGAGCGGGCGCAGGCCTCAGCGCGCTACGACATCATCACGCCGCCCAACGTCGCGCCCGTGTCGCGGATGAAGACGATCATCAAGCGCGCGGTGATCGGCTTCGCCCTCGGCCTGTTCCTCGGGATCGGCCTGGGTATGATCCGCGAGATCCGACGCTACGTCGCGGCCCGGCTGTCGGCGATTCGCCGCTGACGGATCACTGGATCGCGCCGCCGGAGACGGTCGATCCGCCCCCGCCGCGGGACTGGCCGCCCGCGTGCATCGTGGAAAACTGCACGCGGAAGGCGAAGTAGACCCACGTCTCCAGCTGCCGGAACGCGAAGTCGGCGGTGCGCACGTGGGGCGCCCGCGCGGACACGATCGTGCCGAACTCCACCGCGAACCGCTCGTCGATGCGATACGAGACCGGCGTGCGCGCGCTGACGACCGTGTCACCGGTCAAGCTCGGGTCGACGCTGAGCCCCTCGAAGTCGCGCGGCTGCGCCGTGGCGAGCGTGTAGAAGTTGACGGAGGCCCCGGCGGTCCACGACGGGGGAAAGAAGGCGGTCAGCCCGAGCGCGCCCCCGGCCCGGGGCAGCACCTCGCCGGTGACCTGATCGAAGTAGGCCTGCAACGACGCCCCCGCGTCCCCCGTCAGCCGCACGCGTGCGCGCTGGTACAGGCGTCCATTGAGTCCGGCGTCCGCGGTGGGCAGCACGGGCACGCTGTCGCTGGGCTGCAGACCCGTCGTCGGCTCGCGCACGACCTGCACCGCGTAGGCCCCCAACCCCACCCGGCTCTCCAGGCGCGACGTGATGCGCCGGTTCCAGCGCACCGACGCCGACTCCGTCGTCTGGGCCCCGCGCGCGTCGAAGTCGATGAACGTCCCGCCGATCGACGAGGTCAGCACGTCCACGGGCGTCAGGTCGTAGGCGTGCGAGATGCCGAGCGTGCCCAGGTACGAGCGCGGCAGCGTGGGCACGAGCGTGGCCATGTCGTCGGGAACACCGTCGTCGCCCAGCGGCGCCGCGTAGCCGCCGTCGACGATGATCCCCAGGGTCTGCCGTCGGCTCAGCCGGCCCTCGAAGACCACGCCCGCCCGGGTCTGCAGGTACTGGATCACCTCCAGCGACGGCAGTGTGCCCTGGCTGTCGCCGAACACGGTCTGCGCCGCGGTGTAGTCGACCTCGCCGACGCTCGCCGAGGCTCGTCCCGCGAAGTCCCACAGCCGCGACACGCGGGCGCCGTAGGTCATGGTGGCCTGGTGCAGCAGCAGGGGACGGCGCAGGCCCGCGATGTTGGGCCAGCGATAGAGCACCCGCGGCGCGTAGCCGAGCGAGAACGTCCCGCCGCGGGCACGGTCGCGATACAGCAACTCGACGTTGGGCGTCAGCGTCGTCGCCACCGATCCGACGGGGTCGGCGTCCGGTCGCAGCGGCGCGCGGCCGGCCTGGACCTGCACCACGCCACCGCCGAGGACGTCGACCGCCTTCGCGCCGGGGTCCTCGAAGAGGACCAGCGTCAGGAGCAGCTGCAGCATCGGCGCCGGGCTCTACTGGACGACGATGACGTCTCCGTCGCGCAGCTCGAAGTTGACGCTGCGCTCCACGCCGCCCACCAGATCCGAGTAGCGAAAGCGAATGCGCTGCAGCGACGGGTACTTGCGCACCACGTAGATGTCGTCGGTGTCGGCGAACTCGGTCAGTCCGCCCGCTCGCGCCAGCACCTGCAAGACCCCCTCTTCGGCGTCGATCTCCCAGCGACCGGGGGCGTTGACCTCCCCGACCACCGCCACCGTGGGCTGCCGGGGCGTGACGACCGAGACCACCGCGGCGGGCTTTTGCACGATGCCCTGCAGCCGCTTGTTGATCCGATCGGCGGCCTCACCCGGCGTCAGGCCCACCACGGACTGCGGCCCGATGATCGGCACCACGATGACCCCGTCGGCCGTCACGGTGAGCTCGCCGGCCTTGGCCAGCTCCTCCTCCATGCCCGGCACGGTGACCATCACGACGTCCCCGGTGCGCAGCGGCACCGTATTGACGTCGATCTTCGAGGGGGGAACCTCGTTGGCCCACACGAAGGCGTGCTCGGGCTTGCACCCGGCAGCAGCGACAAGGATCCACGTCAGCAATGCGATCGAGCGAGTCATGGCAGCGCGGGGCAACTATCGACGCCCCGACCCGCCCGACGCAAGCGTGAGCCTCTACTCGGCGCGCGACAGCCCGAGGCTGTGCCGCAGGAAATCGCGCAACGCGTGAGGAGGATCTTCGTCGGGACGTCCGAGCAGCCGTCGGCGGATCCGCCAGGAGGCGTACGACGAGGCCCAGGCCGCGTCCGCGACGGCGCGTCCGACCCGGCCGAAGGCCTTTTCGAAGTACAGCCGTCGCGAGTCGAGCCAAAAGCCCGGGATGCGCTTTCGCTCCTTGATGCCCGTGGCTGCGCCCTCGAGGTGCTCGACCTCGGCCTCGGCCACGTACCAGCGCTCCCAGCCGGCGTCCGCGGCCCGACGACACAGATCGGTCTCCTCGAAGTACAGGAAGAACGACTCGTCGAAGAGCCCGATCTCGTCGAGCATGCGCCGGCGCAGCACGCAGCTGGCCCCCGAGACCCAGTCCACCGGCGACGTCGACGTCGGGGAGTCCTGCCAGACGCTGTAGGGTCGCAGCGCGCGAGAGACCAGGCCCAAGCGAAAGCCGCGCTCGAGCTCGGAGAACGCCGAGGGGAAGCGAAATCCCGAGGCGTGCACTTCCCCGTCGCCATCGACGATGCGCGTGCCCACGATCCCGACCTGCGGTCGCGCGTCCATGAACTGCACGAGCGCAGGGATCGAGCCCGGGCGCACGGTGGCGTCGGGATTGACCAGGTAAAACAGCTCCGGCGGGTCGTCGCTGGCCAGGGCGTGGCGCATCGCGAAGTTGTTGCCGGCCCCGAAACCGCCGTTGCGGCCGGCATCGAGGATCTCGACCCTCTCGCCCCACCCGCGCTCGGCGGCCGCGGCGGTCAGGACCCGCAGCGAGTCGTCCCCCGAGTCGTTGTCGACCACGAGGACTCGCCCCTCGATGTCCCCTAGATCGGCCAGCGAGTGCTCCACGGACCGGATCGTCAGTGGGGCTGTCTTGAAGTTGACCGTGACGATGCAAATCTTCATGCGGACTTGGGCGGGTCACTGGCCCGCGCCGAGGGCCCCCGCAAGTGGGATAACGTGCGGCCGGGTCGACTCGGGGCCTACGTAGGTAGTCGTACAACCGCCGCTGGCGCAAGTGTGGTGCCTCGCACGTGACGTTGATTTCGGCTACGCTACATTTCGAGCACGTTCGTGGCGTCCGAAGCCAGCGCAGATGACCACCTCGACCGGCGGCAATTCCCGCGGGTAACGGCACCGATCTACTGCCGTCCGGCCCGCCGCCGACTGCCGAGACGGCGCGTGGTCGACGTGGGACTCGGCGGCATGCGTGTGTATTCGGACGAGCCCTTCAAGATCGGTGCGCGGATGGAGATCGATCTCTTTCCGCCCGATGGTGATCCGATCACTTGTCTGACCGAAGTCGTGTGGATCCGCGAGATCGCCGGAGGCGATCCCGCACCCTACGATGTGGGGTTGCAGTATTTGGACATCCCTCCCGAGGGACGCGCGATGCTGCAAGCGCTCGTCGCCGAAGAGTCCAACGACTGAGTCGGACGAACGGACCTCGTCACAGTCGCGTGACGACATCGGCGACCGCGTCCGCCCACGGACGCAACGCGCGCCCGAGCGCCGTCTCGGTCTCCGATAGATCCAGCACGCTGTAGGCGGGACGCGGAGCCGGCCGCGGAAACTCTTCGGTCGCGCACGGCTGCACGCGGCACGACGGAGCCACCTGTTCGACGACGGCCTTGGCCAGCTCGTACCAGGTGCACTCGCCCCCGTCGGTCGCATGGGCGATCCCTCGGTAGCCGACCTCGAGCAGTGCCAGCGTCGTGTCCACGAGTCCCTCGGCGCTGGTCGGACGACCGCGCTGGTCGTCGACGACGCGAAGCTCGTCGCGGGACTGCCCGAGCGCCGCCATCGTCTTGACGAAGTTCTTGCCCCACGGCGCGTAGAGCCAGCTCGTGCGCACCAGCAGCGCTTCGGCCCCCGAACCGAGCAGGCGGACCTCGCCGTCGGCCTTGCTGCGCCCGTAGGCGTTGACCGGCGCGCGAGGGTGGTCGATCGGGTACGGCGTCGTGGCCCGCCCGTCGAAGACGTAGTCGGTGGAAAAGTGCACGAGCGTCGCCCCCGCATCGTGGCAGCGCTCGGCGAGCCAGCCGACCGCGTGACCGTTGACCACCGTGGCGGCCTCTTCCTGCGCCTCGGCGCCGTCGACATCGGTCCACGCCGCGCAGTTGATGACGGTCCCACCGCGAGCGACGGGAAGGTCGGCAACGGCATCCGCGCGCGTCAGGTCGAGCGCGGGCACGTCCCATGCGTCGACGGACACGCCGTCGCGATCGAGCCGCGCCGCGAAGGCCCGCCCGAGCATGCCGCCGGAGCCCAGCAGCAGCACTCTTGCCAGCGACGCCGTCATCGGTTCACGCCATCTTCGGCAGACGTGCCGGATCGATCTCGGACAGCCGCGGGAACTCGGCGTCCTTGGGCGACAGCAGCGGGGCCGGCCCGGGCCACTCGATGCCGATGTCGGGGTCGTCCCACCGGATCCCCAGCTCGGCGTCGCGTCGGTAGAAATCGGTGCACTTGTAGGCGAACAGCGCTTGTTCCGAGAGCACCGAGAAGCCGTGGGCGAAGCCCGGCGGGATGTACACCTGTCGCTTGTTGGTCGCCGACAGGACCGCCCCCAGCCACTGCCCGTACGTGGGCGATCCGACGCGCACGTCGACGGCGACGTCGAACACCTCGCCGACCATCACCTGCACGAGCTTGCCCTGGCCATGCGGGTGCTGCAGATGCAATCCCCGCAGCACGCCCTTGCGGGACATCGACAGGTTGTCCTGCACGAGCCCTTCGGGGATCCCGGCTTCGGCGTAGCGCTTTTGCGACCACGTCTCGAGGAAGTAGCCGCGGTCGTCCTCGTACACGTCGGGCTCGAGGACGAGCACGCCCGAAAGCTTGGTCTTTTCGACCTTCATCGCGGGCCCCCGAGCAGCGAGCGCAGGTAGTCGGCGTACGCGGTCTTGCCCAGCGCGTCGGCCTGCGCCGAGAGCTCGTCGGCCGAGATCCACTTGCGGCCGTATGCGATTTCCTCCGGACAGGCGATCTGCAGCCCCTGCCGGGTCTCGATCGTGCGGATGAAGTTGGCCGCCTCGAGCATCGCGTCGGGCGTGCCGGTGTCCAGCCACGCGAACCCACGCCCGAGCTGCTCGAGCCGCAGGCTGCCCTGCTCGAGGTAGCAGCGGTTCAGATCGGTGATCTCGAGCTCGCCGCGGGCCGAGGGCTCGAGCGCCGCGGCCAGATCACAGACCTGCTCGTCGTAGAAGTACAGGCCGGTCACCGCATAGTTGGACTTGGGGACCTTGGGCTTTTCCTCGATCGAGACGACCTTGCCGTCGGGCCCCACCTCGGCCACGCCGTAGGCCTGCGGGTTCTTGACCCAATAGCCGAACACGGTCGCGCCGCTGTCGGCCTTGGCCGCCCGCTGCACGTAGCCCTGCAGCTCGTTGCCGTAGAAGATGTTGTCGCCGAGCACGAGCGCGCACGGGTCACCGGCGCAAAACGGCTTGCCGATGATGAACGCCTGCGCGAGGCCGTCGGGGCTGGGCTGCACTTCCCAGTTGATCTCCATGCCCCACTGGCTGCCGTCGCCGAGCAGACGCTGAAACATCTCCTGCTCGTGCGGGGTGGTGATGATGAGCACCTTGCGGATCCCCGCCAGCATCAGCGTGGTCAGCGGGTAGTAGATCATCGGCTTGTCGTAGACCGACATCAGCTGCTTGCTGACCGCCTTCGTGAGGGGATACAGGCGCGTCCCCGAGCCGCCGGCCAGAACGATTCCTTTTTCGATCATCGCGTCGTCTCCTCGCCGTGGCTCAGCCGCGGTCGCCGTAGTTTTGCTCGATCCACTTGCGGTACTCGCCGGTGCGGACCTGCTGCACCCACCCGTCGTTTTCGAGGTACCAGCGCACGGTCTTGCGCAGTCCCGTGTCGAAGGTCTCCGCGGGCTTCCAACCCAGCTCGTCTTCGATCTTCGTCGCGTCGATGGCGTAGCGAAGGTCGTGCCCGGGGCGGTCCTTGACGTAGGTGATGAGCGACTCGAGCTCCGATGCCGACTTGCCCTTGGCGTCGGCCACCTCGGCGCAGATGCGCTTGACCACGTCGATGTTGCGGACCTCGTTGTTGCCCCCGATGTTGTACGTCTCGCCGTCGACGCCCTCTTGCACCACGCGCCAGATGGCCTCGCAGTGGTCGGTCACGTACAGCCAGTCGCGCACGTTGAGGCCCTCGCCGTACACGGGCAGCGGCTTGCCCTCGACCGCGTTGAGCACCATCAGCGGGATGAGCTTTTCGGGGAACTGATACGGCCCGTAGTTGTTGGAGCAGTTGGTGATCCGCGTGCGCAGCTTGAACGTGCGGGCGTAGGCGCGCACGAGGTGGTCACTGGACGCCTTCGACGCCGAGTACGGGCTCGAAGGATCGTAGCGGGTCGTCTCCACGAACATGCCCGTGTCGCCCAGCGAGCCGTAGACCTCGTCGGTGGACACGTGGTGGAACAGGCCCTGCCCCGGCTCCCAGTGCTTGCGGCACGCCTCGAGCAGGTTGAACGTGCCCTCGATGTTCGTGCGGATGAACGCCCGCGGCCCCGAGATGCTGCGGTCGACGTGACTCTCGGCCGCGAAGTGGATCACCACGTCGGGCCGGTGCGTGCCGAACACCCGATCGATCGCCTCGAAGTCGCAGATGTCGACGACCTCGAGGGCGTAGTTGTCGGCCTTCGCCACGTCCGCCACCGAGCCGAGGTTGGCGGCGTAGGTGAGCTTGTCGAGGTTGACGAACGTGTGTTCGGGGTGCCGGGGCACCAGCAGGTTGAGGAAGTTGGCGCCGATGAACCCGGCGCCTCCGGTCACGAGAACTTTCATCGGGTCCGCTTCGACGTTGTACGCCGCCCATGGCGACGTTTCGGCGTCGGATATAGGAGAAAGCACGCCCACTGGCAATGCCGCCGCCGTAACGCGGCCTGCCTCGGCGGCCGCTAGAGCAGATCGAGGAACTCGCCGAGTGCGCGGCGTTCGTCGTCGGTCAGCGCGCGTCCCTGAGCCCCACCGCCGTGTACCGCGTCGACGCCCAAGCGCACGTTCGCGAGCACCTCGTCGACCGAGCCGGCCGAGCCGTTGGTCAGCAACGGACGCTTGACCCACAGCCGCCGCAGCGACGGCGCGCGAGGACCACTGGGGTGCACGTAGGGCTCCACCCCCGTCTTGCTGCGTTCCGCCGAGCCCCACACGATGGGCCCGTTGGCCGACAGCACGTGGCGCTCCCAGTCCTGCGGCGCCACCACGCTCTTGGGATCGTCGGCGACCAGCCGCGCCGCGTGACAGGACACGCACTCGCGCTCGAAGATCGCCATGCCCTGCCGCTGCGTGGCGTCGAACGCCTTGCGGTCCCCGATCGCGGGGTTGGTGTCGGGCGTGAACGCGGCCAGGAAGTCCACGACGGCGCGGCGCAGCGCGGCCGGCGACAGCGTGTCTTCGGTGACCCCGAGATCACGCAACCACGCATGATCGGCGACCTCGATCGCAAACCATGGATCGAAGCCCGTCCCCTCGTTGGCGACCCGAAACTCGGCGTGGACCATCTTGCCGGTCGTCCGATCCAGCGCGCGCGAAAAATGGGGCCGGTTGTTGAACAGACCGCGCAGCGTCTTGGTGGTCGCGTGGACGTCGCCACGGCCGGTCCAATGGATGCGACCGTCGGTGCGCCCTTCGAAGTGACAGGTCTCGCAGGTGAAACGGCTGCGCTTGCCCTCGGTGATGCCCTCGGGCGCCATCAGCGTGGTGAACACGAGCGCTTCGCCCAGACGCTCGGACGGGGTGCGATCGGACTGCGCCAGCGGAACCGCCACGACCTTCGGCGCCGTGCCGGTCCGCGTACGGACGAACGCGTCGAGCAACGGGTTGGCGAACATGCCATCGGCGAGCGTGCCGACGAAGTCGGTGGTGCCCGGTGGCAGGTCGACGGTGGCGACGGTGGGGTCGTCGTCGAGCGGACCCGTCCACGAAAGCTCGACCCCGCGCGCGCTCCCGAATCCCACGACGGCGGCCCGAGCCCCGGGCTCGATCCAGCGGACGACCTTGGGCGTGACCACGCCCGACTCCGAGACGTTGACCGTGGCGCGCCGCTCGATCGACGGGGCAGCGTCGCCACCGGTCACCGCGTACACGAACGCGAAGGAGTCGATGTACCCGAAGCCTCCGTCGGTGCGGTCGAGCGCGTGGTCTTCCACCCCGCCGGCGACCACGACGAGCTCGTCGCCCACGACCGCCGCATCGAAGCTCCAAATCGGGCCGTCGTGGCCGATCGCCGCGGCGGGTCCGAGCGCCCCGTCCTCGCCCACCCGGCGCACGACGAGCCGGTGGCCGAGCAGGCAGTCGTAGACCAGCCAGGGCCCCACCCGACGCACCGTCGACGCGCCACGGCAGGTTTCCTCCACGGTCTGCGCCGTCACCGGCTCTTGCCCGCGTGCCGGCCACGGCACCGACAGCACGCGGTGACGGTGCGGGTCGGTCAGGTAGAGCCTTCCTTCGGCTTCGCCCCACGCGACGTCGCGGATCGATGCCACGTCGGCGACGTGCACCGACCGCGGCGACAAGAGCTCGCCGTCGTCGAACACCTCGAGCGCACCACTGCGCTCGGACGCCACGACGATCGAGGCGCCCACGTCGCGCAGTGCCGTCGCGCCATCGCGCGTGGCGACCATGCCGACGATGTCACCGTCGTCGGCGAGCTCGACGATGGCGCCGATGCGCAGCAAACCGAGCCGACGCGTCCCCGTCGCGAGCAACGCGATCGGGTCTGGACCAGCGCGCTCGGACCAGGTCGGCAGCGTCGCAAAATCGGTCGCGGCGCGCTTGTCCTGCGCGTACGCGATCAGCTCCGCGACGGCCTCTTCGATCGCGTCCTCGCGCGCCTGTTGGGGATCGGCGGGCCGCTCGTCGACGGCCGGGGACCGGCCTTGCGCCGGCGTCCCGTCGGGGGTGTCCGATCGCGAGCACCCCCAAACGAACACGGCCAACGCGAGTGCGCTGGCCGTGCGAGGGGGCCGAGACGGCAGGCGACTACCAGCCGCCGTCTTCTTTGGCCTCTTCGCCGCCATCTTCCTTGGCGTCTTCCTTGGCCTCTTCGCCGCCCTCTTCCTTGGCTTCTTCGCCGCCTTCGTCTTCCTTGGCCTCTTCGCCGCCTTCGTCGGCCTTGGGCTCTTCCTTGGCTTCTTCGCCGCCTTCGTCGGCCTTGGGCTCTTCCTTGGCCTCGTCGCCCTTGGCGTCGGCCTTCTTGTCATCGCCCTTCTTGTCGTCGGCCTTCTTGTCGTCCTTCTTCTCGTCCTTCTTGTCGCACGCGGCAACGGACAGCGAGAGCGTGAGGGCAGCGAGGAGGGCGGTGATCTTGGATGCGTTCATTGGGTAGTCGTCTCCGAGTCGTCGGCGCGCATCTTGGCGCCAAAATCGCGCCTGGCGCAAGCGTCACTCGATGACGAGCAGATCGGTCTTCATCGAGCGCGGCATGCGGGCCCGCAGGTCCGCGAGATCGCTGTCTTCGAGGGCGATACAGCCGAGCGTCCAGTCCGCCGAGCTGCCACCGCCGTGGATGAGGACCGCCCCCCCCATCGCCGATTGCTGCGGCGGAACGGCTCTCCGACGGGTCTTGTCGACGATGTCGTCACGCAGCCGGCGGGAGATCGTCCCCTCGGCCAGAGCCGCGTCCGCGTCCGCCACGTTCGGGTAGTGGATGGCGATCGCGCCGTCGAACACCGACCAGGGCTTGTCCGAGGTGGGGTACCAGCCGACGGGGGTCTTG
Organism: uncultured Pseudomonadota bacterium; assembly: GCA_937896535.1. Classification (GTDB taxonomy): domain Bacteria; phylum Myxococcota_A; class Polyangia; order Nannocystales; family Nannocystaceae; genus CALBMM01. The sequence goes on along the minus strand of CALBMM010000220.1, from coordinate 31,188 downwards.
CCGTCGCCCTCGACCTTCTTGTCACCGGTGGGCGAAAAGCCGAGCCCGACGCGATAGCACGCCGCCAGGCTGCCGCGGTCGAACAGCATCAGCCGACGCGCGGACTTGTGCGCGACGAGCAGGTGACGCTGCGTCAGCCGGCGATCGCCGGGATCGACGTGCGGGGCCTCGGGCAGATCGGCGACCGACGCCACGCAGCCCTCGTTGCGCGCGTGCTGGGCCTCGGCGGCATGGGCGGCAGCGAGCGCGGTCGCCGCGCCGAGGACGAGAGGCGTCATGGCCCGTCCCAACGCACCGCGCCGGGGATCGATCTGCGGGCGTCGGCGTCGCGCCCTTGTCGGACAACATCCCCCGCTCTACCGTCCGCGCATGCGGCCGCTCGTGCTCTCGACCGTGTTCAGTGTGCTCGCCGTGGGCCCGACCGCCTGCCAGCGGCCCAACGACGGCGCGGCCGACAAGACCTCGGACGCCCCCGCCGACGACGGCAAGGCCGCCAAGGCGCCGCCCACGAAGGCCCCCTCGGCCCTGCCGGACAAGCGCCCCACCCCGTTCGAGGCCGAGTACCGCATCCGCTCGGCCAAGACGAAGGCGTCGACGATGATCCGCGCGACGGACAAGGGGGCGCGCTACAGCCTCGGTGACGAGGAGCATCGCGTCATCGTGTCCTACGACGTCGACGACGCGCTGCTCGACGACGTGTACGGCGCCTTGCGGGAGGCATCGTTCGACCGCGTGGAGACGCAAGCGACTCGGCAGCTGCAGCAAGGTGGCACGAGCATGACGATGCTCGCCGGCACACAGCGGCACTCGGCGTCGGACATGGGCCGCATCTACCCCAAGGAACACTGGGCGCAGGAGTACGACGCGGCCGCCAAGGCGATGGAGACCTTGCTGCCGCCCAAGCCCGACGCGTCCGCGAAGGCGAAGATCGCCGTGCGCTGGGACGCGAGCATGAAGGGTCACCGCGCCACGCTCGACGCCGAGCTCGGCGCCCGATTCGCGGGCGCGATGTCGATCGACGAGACGGGTGCCAATGTCGACGTCGGGCTCGCCGACGCGGCGCCTGTGACATTGACGTTACGCCACGGCCCGCCGGCGACCGAAGCCGAGCTCGCCTACGACCCTGCCGCGCACGCGGCCGTCATCGTCTCGTTCGATGCCGAAAAGAGCGTGCCGGTGGCCGCGGTCGTCGACGCCGCGGGCCTGAACGCATGGGTCGCCGCGAGCGCGCGCGGCGGTGCGGCGCCTTCGGGCGGGGCTGCGGCCGCCCAACCGCCCACGGACGCCGAATAGACGGCGCGCGACGACGCGCGCGTGCGCTGACGCCTTGGCAGGGCGCACGTCTATGGCGATCCTGACCGTCGCCCCATGCCCGACACTTCCGCTGCTCCCACGAGCGACGCGACCGACGCGACCGATGCGTTCGAGGAGACCCCTCCGGCGCCCGGCGTCGGCGTTCCGGTCGCGGGCGAGGATCCCCCGCCCCCGCCGGCGCTCGACTACTACCTCAATCGTGAGCTGACCTGGCTCAACTTCGCGCGCCGCGTGTTGGCCGAGGCCCGCGACGATCGCAATCCGCTGCTGGAACGGGTGCGCTTCTTGGCGATCGTGGGCTCGACGCTCGACGAGTTCTTCATGAAGCGGATCGGCGGCCTCAAGTCGCAGGTGGCCGCGGGCGTGGGCGATCGATCCGTCGACGGCCGCACGCCACAGGACCAGCTCGCCCACTGCTACGCCGACATTCGGCACTTCGAGACGGAGATCGCCGAGGTGCTCGAACACCTGCGCCGCGAGCTCGCCGAGCACGAGGTGCAGCTGGTCGCATACGCCGACCTCAGCCCCTCCGAGCAGGGGCAGCTGCGCGCGTACTACTACGACAACATCTTTCCGTTGGTCACGCCGCAGGCCAAGGACCCCGCGCACCCGTTTCCCTTCATCTCGAACCTGTCGCTCAACCTCATCGTCGCCCTGCGCTACCCCGAGGAGTCCAAGAAGCTGCTCGTGCGGGTCAAGGTACCGATCGGCGCGGGCATCCAGCGGCTGCTGCCGGTCGCCAACTCGCACCGCTACGTGCGGCTCGAGCAGGTCATCGCCGAAAACCTCGACCTGCTGTTCCCCGGCATGGAGGTGGTGGACTGCCACCCGTTCCGGGTCACGCGCAACGCCAACACGGAGAGCGACGAGGACAAGGCCGACGACCTGCTCGTGATGATCGAAACCGAGCTGCTGGAGCGCAAGTTCGCGCCGATCGTGCGCGTGGAGGTGGCCGACTCGATGCCACAGTCGCTTCGGCAGATCATCGCCACCGAGTTCCAGCTCGACGTCGACGTGGACCTGTTCGCGCAGCCCGAGATGCTCGGCAAGGCCGACCTCGGACAGATCGCCGATCTCCCCTTCCCCGACCTGCGCTGGCCGCTGCACCGATCCGTCGACGCACCGCAGCTGCCGACCGACCGCACGATCTTCCGGGCGATCCGCGACGCCGGCTCGATCCTGCTGCACCACCCGTACGAGTCGTTCGGCACGTCCGTGCAGCGATTTCTGCGCGAGGCGGGCGATGACCCGAAGGTGCGTGCGATCAAGATGACGCTGTACCGAACCTCGGAGGACTCGACGATCGTCGACTCGCTGGTCGATGCCGCGCTCAACGGCAAGCAGGTCGCCGTGGTCGTCGAGCTCAAGGCGCGCTTCGACGAGGCTGCCAACATCCGCTGGGCGACCCGACTCGAAGAGGCGGGCATCCACGTCAGCTACGGCGTGGTGGGGCTCAAGACCCACTGCAAGGTGATCATGGTCGTGCGGCAGGACGGCACCGGGCTACGCCGCTACACGCACATCGGGACGGGCAACTATCACGCCGGCAACGCGCGCGGGTACACCGACCTCGGCCTGCTGACCTGCGACGACGCGATCGGTCACGACACGACCGAGCTGTTCAACTTCCTGACCACCGGCGTGAGGGCGTCCCGCGACTACTGGAAGCTGCTCGTGGCGCCGACCGACCTCAAGCCGGCGCTGCTGCGGCGTATCGAGCGGGAGATCGATCGGCACCGGACCGAGGGCGGTGGCCTGCTGCAGCTGAAGATGAACGCGCTCGAGGACGCCGAGATCACGCGCGCGCTGTACCGAGCGGCGCAGGCGGGCGTTCGCGTCGACCTCATCGTCCGCGACACGTGCCGGCTCCGCCCCGGCGTTCCCGGCCTGTCCGAGGGCGCGCGCGTGGTCTCCGTGCTCGGTCGCTTTCTCGAGCACGCGCGCATCTACTACTTCCGCAACGGCGGCGACGAGGAGTACTTCATCGGGTCGGCGGACCTGATGAAGCGCAACCTCGAAAGCCGCGTGGAGGTGCTCGTCCCGGTCGAGAGCCCTCGGCTGCGCGCGCGACTGCGGGAGATCCTCGACACGCAGCTCGCCAACCGGCGCAGCGGCTGGTGGATGCAGCCCGACGGCAGCTACCGCCGTGAGCGAGACGACGCTCCCACGGCGCAGAACCTGCTCATCGCCGAGGCGGAGCGCAACCGCGACCGCGTCGACGTGCACCGGCCCGCGAGCTCGACCACGCGGCCGCCCACCTGAAGGCGGCCGGCAGGCCCCTCTCCCGCGACGGGGCCGCTACTGGGCCGCGAGCGCGTTCGCGGCCGTCACGACGCGGGTGTCGGTGTCGGCCTGCAGCGCCGCGAGCTCCGGACGGGAGGCCGCGTACTCGGCGTCGACCCGCCCGAGCGCACGCAACGAGGCGAGGCGAACGTCCGCCTCGTCGTCGCGCAGCATCGCCGCGAGCGGCTCCTTGGCCGTGTCGATCTTCAACGCGCCCACGGCCGCGATCGCGGCCAGTCGCGTGGCGTCGTCGGGATCGCCGAGCGCAGCGACGAGCTCGCTGGACAGCTCCGTGCCCTTGTCGTGGCGGGCCGCGGACCGAGCGGCCGCCGCCCGAACCCCCGGTGACGCATCGGCGAGCGCACGCTTGAGCGCGACCACCGACGCATCCGAGGGCGCGCGCCACAGCGTGTCGGCCATCATCTCGCGCACGACCGCGTCGGTCTCGGTCGTCATCAAGTCGGCCACCACGGTGCCGACATCGGCGCCGGTTCGCGGCAGCGCCTCGACGATCGCGGCGCGGACTTCGGTCGACTCGGACTTGGTCGTGAGTCGATGCAGCAGGATCGCCGCGGCGTCGGGGGAGCGGATCAGGTCGCCACGAAAGCGCAGCATCCCCGCACGGGTCGGCGCCGGCTGCAGATCCATCAGCGCGTTGAAGCGCTCGGGGTCGGCGTCGCGCACGGTGTCGACCTGCGCCGCGACCCAGCCCTGCCACTGAGTCGGCACCGTGGTCTGTGCGGCCGCGACCTCGGTCGGCGCCCCGGCACCGGGCGTCGTCTCGTCGCGATTGGGCGCCTGCTCGGCGCGCGGGCCGTCGGCCGGCTCGGGCGACGGGCCTCCCTGGCAAGCGGACAGGAGCGAAGCGAGGGCGAGCGAGTGCAGCAGATGTCGGGTCATGGCGGGGCCTTCGAGCGGGCTTCGGAGCGCGGAGCCTAGCGGCCGTCTTCAAAACCTACAAGACCCCACATAGCCGCCGATCGCGGCGCGGCGCGACGCTGATGGAGCAAAGAACCCGAAGATCTCCGCGAGCGGCTCGGGATCGCCCGCGACGGGGCTACTCGTCCACTTCCGCCGCGTTGGCGGCGTTGTCGACCCCGAGCTTGGCGCGCTCGCCGTCGATGAACGACCCGACGGACGGGTCGGCCTTGCGGGCCTTGGTGAAGTAGGACTCGGCCCCCTTGTCGTCACCCGCCGCGAGGGCGCACAGGCCCAGGCCCGCGAGCGCCCGTGCGCGCGTCCGGTCCTCGCCCGCCGCCTTGGCGGCCTCCTGGTACGCCGCCTTGGCGCCGTTGCAGTTGCCCGCGTTGCGGCGCGTGTCGCCGGTGACCACCGACGCCCACGCCTCGTCACCGGCATCGTCGACCACGTCTTTCGGCGCGGGCGAAGGCTTGGGCTCCGGCGGCGGCGCGGCCGGCACCGTGGGCTCGGCCTTGGGCACGGAGGTCGTCGGCGCCGGCGTCGGTCCGGCGTTGGAGGACGAGCCGCCCTTCTTCTTGGCGGGCTCGGACGGCGAGACCTTGCCGCCGGAGGCACCGCTGGTCTTGGTGTTGGTGGACGGCAAGGACCCGCCCCCGCCGGCGCCGGGCAGCCCGCCACGCACGCCGCCGTAGTCCTCCTCCTTGGCCTTCTCTTCCTTGCGCACCGAGCCCAGCGACAGCTTCTTTTCGACTTGTTGCGCCTCCTGGACGGGCACGTCTTCCGCCGCCGCCGGCTCGGCGTCGTCGCGTCGGCGCTCGGCGTCGAGATCGCCGAGCAGCCCCTCGCCACGTCCGACCTTCTCGTCGGCATCGGCGTCGGCCTCCGCCTCGGCGAGGCGTGTCGCGTCCGCGAGTCGATCGTCTCCAACCTCGGTCTTTGCCGGGTCTTCGGGCGGTGGCGGCGAGGCGGGCGTGCGCTGGGCGACCTTCGCGTCGCGCGCCTCGGCCGAGGACGCGTCGTCGGACGCCGGTCGGACCACGACGAGCAGCACCGCGGCGGTCGCCGCGAACGCCAGGCCCGGACCCCACACGTTCCACTTCACGCGGCGGTACCAGGGCACGCGGACTTCGGGGGTGGACGCGGCCGCGGCGGTGGCCGCCGTGTGCGCCTGGGCGAGGACGTCGTCGAGCAACCCGGCGGGCACCTCGACCGGCGGCAATGCCTCGCGGGTAAGCTGCAGGATCGAGTGGTACGCCGCGAGCACGTCTTCGACGGCGGCGTCCGGCTCCCCGGCCGACATCAGCGCATCGACGCCGTCGCGCTCCAGATGCTCGAGCGCGTCCTCGATCCGATCGAGCTGCGCGGGGCTCAGTGCGTCAGGCATGAGGACGCTCCTGTTCCACCGACGCCTCCGATTGCAGCGGCGCGTCGGCCCGCAGGTCCGCGAGCTGCGACCGCAGCTTCTCGAGCGCGTAGCGCATGCGGCTCTTGACCGTGTTCTCCGGGATGTCGAGCGTCTCGCCGATCTCGCGGAAGGACAGCCCGGAGACCTGACGGAGCAAGAAGACCTCGCGCTGCTCGTCGGGCAGCGCGTCGACGGCCGTGGACAAGCGCTTGCGGATCTTCGGCGCTTCGGCGGCTTCGTCGGTCGGCACCGTGTCGGAGGCCAGCCGCGACAGCATCGAGCCGCCGTCTTCGCCGTCCTTGCCGCCACGCTTGGCGTCGAGCGATTGGTGATCGCGGAAGCGCGCGCGACGGCTCTCGTCGACGCACAGGTTGCGCGCGATCGAGTACAGCCAGGTCGTGAACTTGGCGGTCTTCTCGTACCGGTCCTTGGCCCGGACCACCCGCAAGAAGACCTCCTGGAGCAGCTCCTCGGAACGACCCTGGTTCCGGACGCTGCGCAGGACGAAGTTGAAGACCCCCCGCTGGTGGCGCGCGACGAGCTCGGAGAACGCCGGCGCATCCCCGCCCCGGAAGGCGAGCATCAGCTCTTCGTCGCTGCGTTCGACCGGGGCCATGCGCGAGGTCGCCGACCTCAGTGGTCAGGCGCCGACAGTGTGCGTTGCGACAGGGGCGACAGGCAACCGCGGCGGGGCCGCAGCGCGCACCCCTCCCGTGGAGCCGCGTGCGCGCGCGCGGCCCGATCTCGTCGGTTTTGCCCATGCCGTGTCTTCGATCAAGGTTTTGTGAGGTGGCAGAAACAACGCGCGGCCCGAAGGTTGGGTCTACGGGGCGGCCTTCGTCTCGCGGCCGCGGCGATCCGGGGCATCATCGAGTCCGTGGTCAGCCAAGCGAGCCGAGCCCTGCTTGCCGTCACTCCGATCCCCGGCGACGCCACCCGCGTCGACGCCCGCATCCGCCTGCGCTGCGGTTGCGAAGTGCAGATGGAGATCGCCGCCGACCGCATCCTCGACCGTCCCGACGGCACGAGGTTCGCGGTGGGCAAGTATCCGTGTCCCGAAGGTCACCCCGCGAGCTGAGCGAGTGCAGTGACCTTCGCCGTGGCCGCGCCCGTACTCGACCGCCCCGGCCCGAATGACTAGACGAACTCGACCACGACCGGCTCGTGATCGGACACGTGCCCGCCCTTGAACCGTGGCCGCGCGACCACGGCCGCGCGCTGCGGCGTCAGCCCTCGCCCCGCGAACCAATCGGTGCGCAGCGGCACGGCCCCCGCCCACGGCTCCAGCCGTCGCATCAACCACTTCAGCACCGGCTTGGGCAGGTAGTCGCGTGACTTGTCGATGAGCTCGGGGTTGTGGATGTCGTAGTACAGCGTGCCGAGCTCGGTCTGGTTGAAGCCGTCGACGGTCAGCCCCGCGCGCGCGAGCTCGTCGAACACGCGGCGTTCGGCCGTGCGCTCGGGCGTCATGTACCGGTGCACCGTTCCTTCGAAGCCGTGGATCAGCAGCTTGCCCGCGATGTCGAGGCCGAGCCCGGCGATCGAGCCGAGGTGGTACGTGGTCGTGTTGAGGTCGCCGCCCAACAGCGCGCGCTCGTGACCCATGCGCGCCATCGCCTCGGTCACCAGGCGCATCTGTCGGGCGCGGTGGCGCGGCGGCGCGAACGGATCGAGATGCACGGCGGCGACGACGAGCGCCCCCCCCGGCGCGTCGACCTCCGCCACGAGCGCCCGCTTGTCGCCCAGACGCTTTTCGAGCACGTGGAACTTGTCGACGAACTCCGGCAACGGCACGCCCACCACGCGGCGGATCGGAAACCGCGACAGCAACGCGACCCCGTGCAGCGCTCGGGAGTTGTCGACGCCGTGGTCGCGCTCGGCGTGATCACCCGGTGACAGCACGAGGTGGCTGGGCGCGAAGACCCACCCCATGCCGAGTGCCTCGCCGATGCGGGCGGCGACGTGCTCGTTGCCCGAGCGGCCCATGCCCACGTCGACTTCGGTCAGCAGCATGAGGTCGGGATTGGCGAGCTCGGGACGCTCGGCGAGCACGCCGAGCAGCGCGTCGAGCCGCTTACCCCGCTCGATGTTCCAGGCGACCGCCCGCAGCGGTCGCTGCGAGGACGGCACCGACTGCACCCGCGACACGTCCCACTCGTAGCCCGACAGCACGGCCTCGATGCTCGGTCGCTGTCGCGCGAACGAGGGGTCGCGGCGCAGCAGCGCCCGGTGACGATACCGACCCCACCGCGCCAGCTCCTCGCCGAACGCGTGCTCGATCGTGCGCGCGTCGGCGTCGATCGACACGATCGGCTCCGACTTGGCGGCGAAGCGACGCGGTGGGCGAAGAGGCGGGGCGGATCTGCGACCGATCATCGACCGGGGATCGGGGGCTCGCGGCCGGGACTAGGTGTTGGCGGCGATCTCGATGCCGGAGGCGGTCAGCACGTGCTCGGTGCGCTCGCCGGAGACGGCCGCGGGGTCCTGACCGCCGTCCTTGGCGAGGTGCTTGACCTGCTTCTCGGAGAAGGTGCGGGTGGTCAGCTCGCCCTCGATCGTCACCGACTTGCCGCGGCAGTCCATGGGCACCGCGAAGCCGTGGTCCTTCATGAGCACGCGGGCACTCTTGTCGCCGTCCTTGACGACCATCCAGCAGCCCTTCTTCTGGCAGACCGCCTCGACCTCGCCGGTGATCAGCATCGGGCCTTCGCCCGCGGCCGCGATCGCTTCGCCGAGGGGCTTGGCGACGTTGCTCGCGAGCGTGAACGGATTGCCGAAGTGCCCTTCTCCGGTCGGGGGGCCCTGCGGCTCGGCCGCCTCGCCGGCCGCCGGCATCTCGTGCGGGCACTCCATGTCTTCCTTGTTCGTCTTCTCGCCCTCGGCGTAGATGCAGCCGTCGTGGTCGCCATCGGCGGCGGGCTTGGCCTCGTCGGCCGCGGCGACCTTGTCGGTGGCGGGCGCTTCCTTGTCAGCGTCGGCCGCGGCGGCCTTGTCGGTGGGCGCCGCCTTGTCGGCGGACGACGGACACCCGCCGAGGAGGGCGAGCGAGGAAACGAGACAACCGGCGAGGGCGAGTCGAGCCATGCGCCGGATGATGGACGATCGACCGACGACTGCAAGCGGGTCGCCTCACGGATACCCGCCAAACGCCACTCCGCGCACCGTGAGGGCGCCCACGACGCCGGCGAAAATGAAGTTCAGTTTCGCCGGCGTACCGAGCTTTCGTTCGCGCCCCGCTCTCAGCCGGCCGAGGCCGAGCCGCCGGCGCTGCCGGACACCGATGCGCTCGCCTTGACCTCCACGGACACGTCGACGTTGGCCTTGATCGAGGCGGCCGCATCGAACGCCGCCTTGAAGGGCGCGGCGACGCAGGCGGTCAGACGGGCGCCGACCTGGGGCGATCCCTTCAGCGTCTTGATCGACGCCTGGACCCCACCGGCGACGTCCTTGACGTTGCCGGCGACCGAAAGTGCCTGGTCCTTCATCCCGATCGCCACCTTGAAGATCGCCGGCAGGTGGGTCTGCAGCGCGGCCTTGTACTTGGCGGCGAGGGCGGCGTCGGCCGCTCCCTGGATCACCACGGCGATCTTGGCGGGCGTGCACTCGAGCTCGGCCGACACCTTCGTCTCGCACTGCGCGTTGCACTCGGCGCTGGCCTTGGGCGGCTCGACCTTGCCCTCGCACTTGGGCGCCTTCATCTCGGCCGAGCAGCTACCGGTGCACGTGCCCGAGCACTTGGCCGCCCCTTTGAGCTCACAGGTGCCCGAGCAAGTGCCGCCGCACGAGCCCTCGGCCTGCGCCGAACAGCTGCCCTCGCACTTGCCGGCACACGCGACGCCGTCGACCGCCTTGCCGTCGCACTTGCCCTTGCACTCGCCGCCGCAGGTACCGGAGAAGCTCGCGTTGCACGAGCCTTGGCACGTGCCCTCGCACTTGGCCCCGGCTTCGACGGTGCACGATCCGCTGCACTCGGCGTCGCACGAGCCCGACAGCTTGCCGGGTTCGCACTGCACGTCGACGCTGCCCGGGTCGACGCTGGCGTCGCACTCGGCCACGCACTGCGCCATCGCGTCCAACGACGCGGCGCACCGCGGCGGCTCGACGGCCAGCGCGATCTTGACCCCTCCGCCGAGCTTGCCGCGGACGTCGGCCATGGCCGACGCGGCCGCCTTGCACGCCGACGGACCATCGGCCCATTCGCCGCTGGCGCCGAGGTCGGTGGCCAGGCCACTGCACGCGGTCTTGAGCTCGGCGTCGAGCTTGGCGGCGAAGCCCTTGAGCTCGATCGCCGCGGCGACGCCCGCCTGAACCTGGGCCCCCATCGACGCTTCGAGGCCGAACTCGGACGCCCAGTCGATGGACATGATCGCCTGCACGGAGCTGACGTCCGGACAGCCGGCGACGGCGCCCGTCGCCGATCCCGGGTCGATCGGGATCTTGTCGCACGAGGTGGTGACGGCGGCAGCGACGAGCGTTGCGGTCGCGATGGAGAGCCACGGAGACTTCGACATGCGCCGCGCAGGCTACACCACCGACGAGACGCGCGCCCCGGCGGGGACGACAAAGGCGCGAAGGCCCGGCGACCTATTCGATGGAAAGCCGTTCGCGCAGGAACTCGACGACGCGCGCGCGTGCGGCCAGCGTGGGATGCCCCGCGGTATCGACGAGGTCGCGTGTGACGACGCTGTGCGCGAAGCGGGACACGCCGATGTCGGAGTCGGGCCCCGCGGGGACGACGAGCGGCTCGAAGCCGTCACCGAGCGCCTCCGACAGGGCGTCGAACCGTGCGGCCGGGCACAGAAAGTCGCGCGAGAAGCGAAGGCCGAGCACGGTCAATCCGTCTTCGTCGTGGCGCCGCCGCAGCGTCGACATCGTCTCGGGCGTCGCGTGCAGCGACCGTCGCAGGCGCGGGGTGATGCCGAACGGCAGTGAGGGCTGTGACAAGACCGGCGCCGCCACGATCGGATCGACGGCGAGCGTGAGCGCGAAGTTGCCGGTCAGACACATCCCGATCGCACCGACCTTGCAGTCGCCTCGCTCCGCCGACAGCTGCCGACACAACGCGCGCAACGTGTCGACGATCGGGCTGTGCGATCGGGCGGCGAAGACCGCGAACTCCCGGGAGATGCACGCGCGCGCCATCGCGCCCGCCAGTCGCAGTGGCCCGTAGCCCCCGCCCGGCGACCCGAACAACTGCGGCGCGCAGACGAAGAAACCTTCGTCGACCAGATGCGCACAAAACTCGCCGACCGCGTCGGTGATCGCGGGAATCTCGTGGATGACGAGGACCGGCGGCCCCTCGCCCGCCTCGAAGACGGTCAGGGTGTGCCCGTCGACGTCTCGGCGTGCGCGCGAAAAGCCTCGTAGACCGGGGGGTAGCTCGTCCGACACGGGCCTTAAACTCGCTTAATGGCGGGCAAAGGCGAAGGCGGCGCCGATGGCCGCGGGTCATGCTCAACAGCGACGTGTCTTACGCTTGTCGCCTGCTGGATTCGGTTTGCCTTACGATGTCCCACATGACGCGGAACCTCCCCGCCTGGTGCCTCGCCTTGGTCGCGCTCTCGAGCGTGGGGTGTGACGGCGGCGACGATCCCGAGCCGATCGCGCTGTCGGCCCGCGTGCACGTGGGCAAGGTCGACGGGACCGACGTGGTCATGGGCGCCGTCGTCGAGTCCAACGACACGCTGACGATCTACTCGTGCGGCGGCGCGACCACCTTGGCCACGCACACACGGTGGTTCGGCGGCACCTTCGGCCTGGACGGCGATCCGAACGCGTTCTCGATGACGACCGACGACTTCGTGATGACCGGAGAGCGGACCGAAGACGGCATCTCGGGCGAGCTCGTCGAGCCCGACGGCACGGCGCACGCGGTGAGCTTCGCGCCCACCGCCGACGACGCGGCGCCGGGGCTGTACTCGGCGACGATGGACGGGTGCCGCACCGGCGTCGTCGTCTTCGACGACGGCACGACCCAGGGCACCTATTGCAACGATCAGGGCGAGTTCACCCAGGTCATCATCCTGCAGCCGGGCGACTTGTCGGCGAACGGCTTCGAGGTCTCGGTGGAGCGCCCCGACGGCCCGATCAGCTTCTTCGTGGACCCGGTCTAGCGATTCCCATCGCCGTCGGTCGCCTTGCGGCCGAGCTTGGCGACGCGCCGGGCCACGAACCATTCGGTGGGCATGGACTGGGCCACGAGCTCGGCCACCGAGAAGGTGTGGATGCCGGCCTCGCGGGAGACTTCCTCGGCGAACGACCACTTGCCTTCGCTGCGCGCGATGATGAAGCCACGCGGGTACTTCGAGGCCAGCCACATCGCCGTGCGCAGGTTGGTGCGGTCGACGCCCGACCCCACCACGAACACCGGCTCGGTCTCGACGAGATCGATCTTGCCGGCCAGCTGCTCCCACAGGTTCGGGTCGCGCAGGTCGCCGGGCACGACGTCGAGCCGGTAGTCCTTCGAGAAGCCGATCTGCTCGTCGAAGACCTTCGTGCGGCGCTCGGCGTCCATGTCGATGATCACCACGTGATCGAAGCCTCCCGCCGCGCGGGCCTGAAGCTCGCCGAGAATGGTCTCGCCGAAGCGACCGAAGCCCGCGAGGATCACCAGGTCGCGTGGCGCGGTGCGCTGGAAGTGATCGACGACGCGGGTCTGCACGAGGTGGGCCGCCGCGATCTGGTGGCCGTTGAACGTCTCGCAGCGGCGGGCCAGTCGCGTGCCCGCCATCGATCGCAGGAAGCGCAGATCCGCGACGTGCACGACGACGTCGGGTGGGTCGTCCAGCTGCAAGATTCGAGTCGCCGCGTCGAAGTTGGTGAAGTCGTCGTCGGTCAGCAACAGCACGCGGTGCGCCCGCTCCAGCCGCAGCGCCTCGAGCAAGGCGGGCGAGTTGACGTCTGCTTCGATCACGCGGGCGCCGTACTGCAGCTCGAGCTTGTCGGGATCGCCCGCCTCCGCCGGCGGCATCACCACGACGATCTGCACGTGCGGGTCCTGCTCGCGCAGCCGCTGCAGGTACAGCTCGGTCAGGCGCCCTCCCCCCGCCACCACCACGTGGTTGCGAACGCGGCGCAGCTTCCAGCTGTCGGGAGCCAGCACGCGCAACGCCGCCTCGATCACCGCCGACGCCGTGATCGCGGGCGCGAGGAAGTACGCGGTCCATAGAGCCGTGCGCGCCCACACCGGCCCGCCGAAGGGCGTGCCCAAGTCCATCCCACCGAAGATGAACAGCCCCAGCGCGTAGTAGACCTTCGCCAGACCGCCCGCCTCGGCCATGCCGGGCCGCTCGGTCACGCCCACGCCGGCGAGCAGGCCCACCAGGCCCAGTGCGAACGCCAACAGCGGCAGCAGGTAGCGATAGCGAAAGCGCGGCAACTGACGGCCGAAGCGGAGCACGGCCGCGCGGCGCGTCGCGACGGCCGGCGTGCCGCGGCGCCCCGACGATTCCGCCGCCGCCGGAGGCAGAAGCGGCGCGTCTTCGAGCGCATCCCAGAAGCCGGACGCGGCCACCTCACCCGGACGAGGGGGCGTGACGATGCCGGAGGCGTTGGCGTCGCGCGGCGACACGGTGCGCCCATGGTGGCACGGCGCGCGCCCGATGTTGAAGCGCACGCGCTGCGGCGGCGCGTGTGTTCAGCGGGGGCGCGTGAGCACGATGCCGACGTAGGGCGGGGCTTGATCGAGACTGCCACCGACCGCGTACAGCTCATCGTCGGGCGGACCGAACACCGCGTGCAACGTCAGCTGCGTGCCGGTGGGCTCGACTTCGACCACCGAGCCGCCGGCCGCGACGCGACCGGCGAGACCGAGCGCCCCGACGACGGTCGCCGTCCCGTCGTCGTCCATGAAGATGCCGTTGAGGCCGGGCAGCTTCGGCTGGTCGGTCGCCGTCCACCCGGTGCCGTCGAAGCGTGCGATGACGCCCGAGGCGCGACCTCCGACCGCGAGGATCTCCTCGGGCCCGGTGCCCCACAGGCTGATGAGATCCGAGGTCGTCCCCGAGGCTTGCTCGGTCCACTCGACGCCGTCGTAGTGGACGATCCAGCCGTTGTCGCCGACGGCGTACACGTCGTCGGCCGAGGTACCCCACACCTTGAACAGCGCGTGCGTCTCGAAGGTCGGCTCGGGCAAGACCGCCTGGGTCACGTCGACGCCGTCGAAGTGACACAGGATCGGATCGCGATCGAAGCCGTCACCCCCGACGATCCAGAGGTCGTCGGCCGCCGCCCCCCACACGCCCCACAGCGGCAGCGTGGTCATGCACGACAGCTCCGTCCACGTGCCGTCGTCGCCGTCGCGCATCAGGATCTCGCCGAAGTCCCCCACCGCCATGCGACGGTCCTCGACCCCGAAGACCCAGTTGAGCGTGAACGTGCTCGACGGCAGCATCTCGGACGCCCACGCGACGCCGTCGTAGCGATACATCGCGCCCACCGTCAGCTGATCGGGCTGCGTTTGTCCGCCCACGACGTACAGCGGCGCGGCGCCGTCGCCCCAGACGCTGAGGAACACGCCGACCGTCTCGTCGACCTCGAGGCTCGTGGTCCACGACGCCGCGGGTGGTCCGCCCGACGAGCCGCTGCTGCTGTCGTCGACCCCGCTCGTGGCGGTCCCCGCGCTCGTGCCGACGTCGTCGCCGGTGGTCGGAGCCGTGGTCGCGGTCGTCGTCGCCGTGCCGGAGTCGGAGCCGGCACTCGTGCTGTCGCCGTCGTCGTCGCTCGCGGAATCGCCACAGGCGATCACGCACGCGGCACACCCGACCCGAGCCACCACTGCGACAATCCTGCGTCGAATGTACATCTTGCGGCGCCACGCTATCATAGCCGGATGCGACGCATTGGCTTGGATTTGGCGGCTGTGGCCGCGTTGGCGTGCGCGACGGCGGGCTGTCCCGCCGACGATACGCCGCCCGAACAAACGACCACAGCGAGCTCGAGCTCGACCACCGACCCCACGCCGATCAGCGCCACGAGCACCGCGCTGCCGATGACGTCGACCACCTCGGGTTCGACGTCGACCGACACGGGCCCGTCGGCCGACAGCACCTCGACGGGCGAGCCGCCCGAGACCTCCTCGAGCTCGGGCACCGACTCCGGCACCTCCGACTCCGGCGACACCACCGGCACCGACACCGGCGACAGCGGCTCGGACTCCAGCGGCGGGAACACGCTCGCGTGCGAGACCAACTGCGTCGTCGAGTTCATGTGCTCGGACGCGTGGATGAGCGAGCAGGAGTGCGTCGCGGCGTGCGAGGCCAACCTCGACAAGGCGTCCTCCTTCAACCGGTTCTGCCACTACGCGTGGCAAGAGCTGCACCTGTGCATCGGCATGCTCAGCTGCGTGGAGTACGACGAGTACCAGGCCGCCGCGGTGTTCCCCTACCCGTGCTGGCAAGAGGTCGAGTCCCTGGCGCTCGAGTGCGCGGGCCAGTAGCCCGCCCGACCCCGTGCCGCGACGACGATGGACCACGCCGCCCCCATCGGGGTGACCGTCGGTGACTGGCGCCACGAAGTGCGGCGACTGGCCGCCCTCGGGATCCCCGCCGCCCTGACGCAGCTCGGGTGGATGATGCTCGGGATTGTCGACACCGCGATGGTCGGCCACCTCGGCGTCGTCGAGCTCGACGCGGCCGCGCTCGGCCACATCTGGACCTTCGGCACGCTCATCTTCGGGATGGGCATCGTGTTCGGGATGGACCCGATCGTCTCGCAGGCGTTCGGGGCCCGCGACCGCGATCGCGTGGTGGTCACGCTGCAGCGCGGGTTGATCCTCGCCGTCGCGATCGGGATCCCGATCACGATCGCGTGGATGTTCACCGAGCCGGTGCTACTGGCGATGGGTCAGGACCCGCGATTGGCCGCCGGCGCGCAGACCTACGTGCAGGTGCAGCTGCCGTCGGTGATCCCGTTTCTGGCGTTCACGGCGCTGCGCCAGTACCTGCAGGGTCAGGGCATCGTCGCGCCGGCGCTGTACGCCACGATCGTCGCCAACCTCTTCAACGTCGCCGCCAACTGGGCGCTGATCTACGGGCACCTCGGATTCGCGCCGATGGGCTTGCGCGGGGCCGGCCTCGCCACGGGGGCCACGCGCGCCATGCTGCTCGTGCTGCTGGCGGCCTGGGTCTGGCGCAGCCACTTGCGGCGCGACCTCGCGGCGCGGCCGGAGCAACCCGCCTGGTCGTGGACGGGCCTTCGCGAGATCCTCGGCCACGGGATCCCGGTCGGCATTCAGTACGGGCTCGAGGGCTGGGCGTTTCAGATCGCGACGTTGCTGGCGGGACGACTCGGCGAGGTGCCGCTGGCCGCCCACGTCATCGTGCTCAACCTGGCGTCGCTGGCCTTCATGCTTCCGCTCGGCGTCTCGATCGGGGCGGCGACGCGCGTGGGCAATCTGGTGGGCGCCGGCGAGCGCATCGCCGCACAGCGCAGCGCGATGATCTCGCTGCTGATGGGCGCGGCGGTGATGGCGGGCTCGGCGATCCTCTTCTTGATCGCGCGGGACGGCCTGCCCCGCCTGTTCACCGGCGACGACGCCACGATCGCGGCGGCGGCCACTATCTTGCCGATCGCCGCCGCCTTCGCCCTGTTCGACGGCACGCAGGTGGTCGGCGGGGGGATCCTGCGAGGGATGGGCCGGACACGGCCCGCTGCCGTGTTCAACATCGTCGCCTTCTACGTGCTCGGCCTGCCCGCCGCGTGGGGCTTGGCGTTTTCGCTCGGCTGGGGACTGACCGGGCTGTGGTGGGGGCTGTGCCTGGGGCTGATGGCGGTCGCGGCCGCCCTCGTCGTCTATTTGTGGCGGCGAGGCCCCGCCACCGTCTCGGCGCCCGCGGGCCTGGAGCAATCCGCGCACCAGGCGCGAGAGCGGGAATAGCCCGGCGTCAAACCCCGTCTTGGACGAGCCGCGCCGCATACAGATCAACGGCCGGACCGACGCGTTCGACATCGACAGCCCGCCTGCGGGAAACTAACGCGGCCTCCCGTCGTCCCTACCTTTCGACAGGGACGTGCCGCCCCCGCGCACGGACGAAAGACGGACGAAAGGAGCCCCCGGCCATGGCCGACATCGCCACGCAGATCCACCGCTGGACCGCCGCGACCAACCGGCGCCGCCTCACCGAAGAGTTGCTGCGCGCCTTGGGTTGGACCCTCATCGCCGCCGCGACCGCGTTCGCGATCTGGGGGCTGCCCAAGCTCGTGAGCACGTTCGGCATCGTGGCCCGCTGGCTGCCCGCCGAGTCCACCCTCCTCTATATGGCGGTCGCCGTGGCTTCCACCGGCCTGGTCGTCTCGCTCGGGCGCGCGATCGTCCGATACCGCCGTCGACGCGACGACGACCTCGCCACCGCCCAACGCCTGGACCGGGCCGGCGGCACCGAGGACCTGCTCGCGACCGCGCTCGCCGTGGAAGCGGGCACGGTCATGGGCAGCCCCGACCTGCAGGCGGTCGTGCACGGCAAGGCGACCAAGGCGATCGGCAGCGTGCAGCGCCCCGTCGAACGCATGCACGCGCCCGGCCGCGTGCTCGGGTTCGCCGGCGCCGCCACCGTCCTCGCGATCGCGGCGCCGTTCCTGCTCGAGGGAATCGCCCAGCAAGGATGGTTTGCCGCCGAAGCGTCCGAGTCCGACGACGCCGAGGACACCGTCGCCGAGCAAGAGGCGCCGCCGTTGCCGGAGGCGACCAAGGAGCGCATCGAGAAGGCGATCGCCGCGCTGCAGCGCTACGAGAAGAATCCGGCGCTGCGCCGCGAGGCCAAGGAGCACATGGCCGCCGCGCGCGAGCACCTGCAGCGCGCGCTGACCGATCCGGAGCGTGCCCTGTCGTCGCTGTCGCGCGCCGAGCAGGCGCTCAAGCAGCTCGCCAAGGAAGCCCGTCGCAACGGCATGTTCGATCAAGAGCAGCTGCAGTCGATGAGCGACGAGGACCTGACCAAGCAGATGTCCGAGGCGATGGAGCGCGGCGAAAACGACACCGCTGCCGCCATGGCCGAAGAGCTCGCGCGCCGCATGGAGGAAGCCAACGAGCGCGACCTCGAAAAGCTCGCCGAGCAGTTCAAGAAGAACTTCAAGCCCAGCGCCGGCGGCAGCTCGTCCTCGTCGTCGAGTTCGTCGCCGTCGGGCCCGCAGGCCGGCGAGTCGGCCGAAGAACGGGCCGAACGCTGGCGCAAGACCCTCGAAGAGATGCGCGAGGAGATGGAGCGCGGCGAGTCCGGCATGTCCTCGTCGAAGATGCGCGAGCTGTCCGAGGAGCTCGGCAACGGCGCCGGCGGTGACCCGGGCTCGATGGAGCGCGGCCTCGACTCCACCCGATCCGACATCGAGCGCGCCCGCGGCGAAGCCCTGTCCGAAGCCAACAAGGGCGAGGGCGAAGGCGAAGGCGAGGGCGAAGGCGAAGGCGAAGGCAAGGGCGAGGGCAAAGGCGAAGGCAAGGGCGAGGGCAAAGGCGAGGGCAAGGGCGAAGGCGAAGGCGAAGGCGAAGGCAACGGCGAAGGCGACCCCAGCGGCAAGCCCGGTCCCGGCGGCGGCCCCGGCAGCCGCTTCTACCCGCCCGGCGGCTTCGCCCCTCCCGGCGGCATCCCGGCCGAGAAGCTCGGCACCCCGCACGTCGGCGCCAACAAGGGCGCGATCAAGATCCTCGAGCGGGTCTCGGCCGGTGGTCCTTCCGGCAAGGACTACGGCGAGCTGCACCACGAGTACTCGGAAGTCGCCGAGTCCTCCGTGCGCCGCGAAGAGATCCCGCTGACTCGACGCGAATACATCCAGAAGTACTTCGAAGCCGTACGGCCGCAATAGGTCGCGGGCTCGTCCTTTTCACGCTCACTCTCGGAGAACGCCCGCGTGCACACCCAGGTGCCGACCCACGACCCCCACGCCGCCCCGGCGGCGGCTGCCGCCCCCGTCCACGCTCCTGCCCCCGACGTCGCGATCACCGAGCAAACGCTCGTGGCCGCCCAGGAATCGCTGGGTGCGCTCAAGAACGAGATCGAGCAGCGCCTGTACGGCCAGAGCTCGCTGGTCATCCAGGCGATCATCGGATTGCTGGCCAAGGGCAACGTGCTCATCGAAGGCCAGCCGGGCCTCGGCAAGACGCTGCTGGTCAAGATCATGTCGGCGGCGATGCAGCTGGAGTTCTCCCGGATTCAGTTCACGCCCGACCTCATGCCGGCCGACATCACGGGCTCGCAGACGTTGGTCCATGACG
This sequence comes from uncultured Pseudomonadota bacterium, assembly GCA_937896535.1. Taxonomy (GTDB): domain Bacteria; phylum Myxococcota_A; class Polyangia; order Nannocystales; family Nannocystaceae; genus CALBMM01. The sequence continues at coordinate 12,061 of CALBMM010000220.1, read as the reverse complement.
AGCAGGGCAAGCCGTCGCTGGAGTTCCGGCCCGGTCCGGTGTTCGCCAACATCGTGCTCGCCGACGAGATCAACCGCGCCACGCCCAAGACGCAGTCGGCACTCTTGGAGGCGATGCAGGAGCAAGCCGTCACCGTGGCCGGTCAGCCCCGCCAGCTGCCCCTGCCCTTCTTCGTCATCGCGACGCAGAACCCGATCGAGATGGAGGGCACCTACCCGCTGCCCGAGGCCCAGCTCGACCGCTTCCTGCTCAAGCTCGAGGTCACCTTCCCGTCGCTGGAGACCCTGCGCGACATCGGTCTGCACACGACCGGGCACGACCACGGCTCCACGTCCCAAGTGATGCCGCGCCAGCGCCTCATCGAGCTGCAAGAGCTCGTGCGTCAGATCGCGGTGGCCCCCCACGTGGCCGAGTACGCCGCGCGCCTGGTCATGGGCACCCACCCCGACCAGCCGGGCACGCCCGAGCCCATCAAGAAGTACGTGCGCTACGGGGCCAGCCCCCGCGCCATGCAGTCGCTCATCCTCGCCGGCCGTGCCTACGCGCTGCTGTCGGGGCGAGCGTGGCTGTCCGAGGACGACCTGCGCCAAGTCGCCCACCCCGTGTTGCGTCACCGCTTGATCCCCAGCTTCGACGCCAAGCTCGAAGGCGTGACCAACAACGACCTCGTCGATGCCCTGCTCGGGGCCATCGCCGCACCCCCGCCGGTCTGAATCCGTCTCGATGTACGTCGATCGCACCGACCTGACGCGGTTCGCCAACCTGCGTCTGTCGTCGCCGGGGCACGCCACGGCGCTGCAGCAAGGCGACCGTCGCTCGCCGTTTCGCGGGCGCGGCGTCGAGTTCTCCGACTACCGGCCCTACGACCCCGGCGACGACGTGCGCCTCATCGACTGGAACGTGTACATGCGGCTGGGCACGGCCGTGGTCCGTCAGTTCGCGGAGGAGCGGAGTCTCGCGATGCGGGTGTGCCTGGACGTCAGCGAGTCGATGGCGTTCTCGGACGGCGTGCGCAAGGCCGATCACGCCGCGCAGCTCGCCGCCGCGCTCGCGCTGGTCTCGCTGCAGCACCGTGACCCGTACGGCCTGGTGTGCTTCGGCTGCGACATCCCGCCGCCCACGGTCAAGGCGACCACGCTCGATGGGCTCGTCGAGGTGCTGCACGTGCTCGAGGGCGTCGAGCCCGGCGGCACCGGCGTGCCGCACGAGCAGATCGCTCGGCTCATCGGTCCCCGACGGTCCGACCGCATCGTGCTGGTGTCCGACCTGCTGATGGAGACCGCCGAGCTCGACCGCACGCTCAAGCTCGTCGCCTCGCTGTCGACCTACCCGGTGGTGCTGCACGTGCTCGGGCAGTCCGAGCTCGAGCCCGAGCTCGGCGACGCGATGAAGATCGTCGACGCCGAGTCCGGCGAGGAGCTGATGGTCCGCGACGATGCCAACGCGATGCGCGACTACCACGACGGTCTGGACCGGTGGATCGAGGACGTCCAGAAGCGCTGCGCCGCCGCGCGCATCCGCTACGTGCCCACGTTCACCACCGTGCCGGTCGCGGACCTGATGACCGGTGAGCTGCGCAAGGCCGACCTGGTCGAGCACATCGGCGGGGGTGTCGGGTGAACGCGGTCCAACCCCTCGCCTTCGCGTTGCTCGGGCTGTCGCTGCCCGTGATCGCGGCCTACTTTCACCGCCGCCGCCGCACGCCGCTGAAGGTCCCCTCGGCGATCCTGTTTCGGATCATGGCCGGCACGTCGGCGCCCACGAGCCGGGCGCTGGCCAAGCCGCGGCATCTGCTGTCGTTGCTGCTCGTCTTGACGATGCTCGCCGGTCTGACGATGGCGATCGCCGATCCCCGCCGAGACGGCGAGCAGCCGCGCGCGTACATCGTGGTGCTCGACACGTCGGCGTCGATGGGCGCGATCGAGACCGGCGAGGAGTCGACCCGACTCAAGCGCGCCGTCGACAAGCTCGAGGACACCGCGAGCAAGCTCGGCCCCCAGGACCGCCTCGCGCTGATCACCACGGGTGCTCAGACGACGGTACGGATGGGGCTGACCGAAGACCACGCGGCCGTGGTGGCCGCGGCCCGCGACACCCAGCCGGATGGTGACTCGCAATCGGCCACGGGGGCGCTGCGGATCGCCGACGCGATGTGCCGTGCCAACGACAACGCGTCGATCATCCTGCTGTCGGACGGCGTGGGCGTGTCGGCCCCGTCGACGCAGTGCGCCATCGAGCACGTCGCGATCGGTCGCCTCGGCGCCAACGTGGGCATCACGGGCTTTTCGGTGCGCGAGGCCGATGCGCTCGGTCTGGCCGAGGTCTACGTCGCCGTCACGGCCGACCGCCTCGAGGCGGGCGAGGCCGAAGTCGCGCTCGAGGTCGACGGACAGCTCGTCGACGTCATCCCCGTCGACGTCCCGGCCTCGGGCGAAGCCAAGCGCGTGCACCGGATCCCGATGCCCCCGGGCAAGACGGTGGTCGCCCGCCTCGACAAGCTCGGAGAGGACGTCCTGGCCGCCGACGACACGGCCCAAGTCCCGCGTCGGATCGGCGGTCGCGTGCAGACGCTGCTCGTGTCGACGAGCCGGCTCAGCTTCACGGCCGAGGCCCTGCGACTGCACCCACGCGTCGATCTGACGGTGGTGGGGCCCCACGACGAGATTCCCGGCGACGCCTACGACCTGCTCGTGCTGGAGACGGCGCGCCCCGCCGCCGAGTTGCCCGTCGCCCCGCACGTGCTCGCGTTCGGCACCGCCGCCTCCGAGCTCGGCATCCGCGAGCGGGGCGTGGCCGAGCTGCCCGAGATCGTGCGCTGGACGTTCGACGACCCCCTGTTTCGCTTCGTGAGCTTCGACGAGATCGCACTGCCGGAGAGCGCGACGTACGAGACGAGCGATGAGCTCACCTCGCTCGTCGACACCGGCAAGGGCCCGATCGCCGTGCGCGGTACGATCGACGAGCGCGAAGTCGTCGCGTTCGGTTTCGTGCCGCACGCGTCGGACTTCGTGCTGCGCGTCGGCTTCGTCAACCTCATCGCCAACGTGGTCGAGTGGGCGGTCCCGCAGGTCAAACCCGAGGACGCCGAGGATCAGCCGCGGGTCATGCCCAGCACCGAAGCCCGCCTGACCCCGCCCCCGCAGGTCAGCGGCACCACGCGGGGCGACTTCTCCGGCCCCGTCCGCACCAAGCTCCCGCTGTGGCGGCTGCTTTTGTGGATCGCCCTGGGTGTCGTCGCGTTCGAGTGGATCCTGCCCGGCATCGCCATCGTCGTCCGCGGCTGGCGAGAGCGCCGACTCAAGCTCCGCCGCCGTCGCGTGATGCCCACGACCAAGAGCACCTGAGCCATGAACCTGCCCACCCAGTTCCTGCAGATCTTCGAGTCGCCCCAGTGGCTGTGGCTGCTCCTGGCGCTGCCGCCGTTTCTGGTCTGGGACACGTGGCGCGACTGGGGCAAGGCGGGGCTGGCCCGGCGCATCTTCTCCGGGCTGGTGCGCGCGCTGATGGTCGCGGCGGTGATCGTCGCGCTCGCCGATCCCACCTGGCACCGCAAGGACGAGGTCGCGCACGTGGTCGTGGTCGTCGATCGGTCCGCGTCGATCCCCGACGCCGCGCTGCAGGCCGCGCTCAACCAGGCCGACCAGCTGCGCCGCTCGCTGCCGGAGGACGTCGACGTCGGACTCGTGATGTTCGACGACGATCCCGAGGTGATCGTGGTGCCGGGCCAGCCGTGGCAGCTGCCCGACCCGCTGCGCCCCGAGCATCCGGTCGAGGTCAGCGACATCGACGAGGCGATCGCGCTCGCGCTCGGCCTCATCCCCGCCGACGAGGGCGGCGAGATCGTGCTGTTCTCCGACGGCCGCGCCACCGGGGCCGGCCCCGACATGCCCACGCCCGGCCTCGCCGCGGCGCTGGCCCGCGGCGTTCCGATCCATCCCATCGTCGTCGCCCCCGACCGCGCCGATGCAGCGGTCACCGCCGTGCTCCTCGACGAAAACGAGGTGCGTCCGGGCGCCAATCTCGAGGGCGAGATCGAGATCGACGGCTCGGCGAAGTCGGTCAGCGGGACCGTGGAGATTCGACTCGGCGAGAAGGTGATCGCGACCGAGAAGGTCACGGTTCCGGCCGGTGAGAGCATCAAGGTCCCCTTCAAGCACCAGGTCGACTCGCGGGCCGAGGCGGGCACGCAGAAGGTGGAGGCCACGTTCACCCCCGACAACGCCGCCGACGACCCCCGCGACGCCAACAACCGCGGAGCGGCCACCCTCGTGATCGGCGAGCCCCCGAAGAGCCGCGTGATCGCGGGCGAGGAGCACGACGGCAAGGCCATCGCGCGAGCGCTGCGCGCCGAGCGAATGGACGTCGAGGTGCTGCCGGTCGACGAGATGACCCCCGCGCACGAGGACCTGTCGGGCACCGACCTGGTGATCCTCGCCAACGCGGCCGCCCTCGCCTACCGCGGCCGGCCCACGATGACGCCGCAGTTCATCGACTCGCTGACGCGCTACGTCGACAGCGGAGGCGGGCTCATCGTGATGGGCGGCCCGATGTCGTACGACATGGGCGGCTACTCCGACTCCGAGCTCGCGCGGGTCCTGCCGGTTCGCATGGACCAGGTCGACCCCGAGGTGGAGTCGGCGGCGACGATCGTCATCTTGCTCGACAAGTCCGGCTCGATGTCGGCGATCGCGGGTCTTTCGAAGTCGAAGATGGAGCTCGCCGACGAAGGTGCCGTGGCGTCGATTCGCCTGCTGCGCCCGTTCGACAAGGTGGCGGTCGCGTCGGTGACCGAGGTGGCGTACTGGGACATCCCGCTGCGCACGGTGACCAACCCGGCGGCGATCGAGAAGAAGGTGCTGTCGATCCGCGCCGACGGTGGCGGCATCTACGTCTACACCGCGCTCGAGGCCGCGCGCGGCGTGATGAAGAAGACCGACACCCCGCTGCGGCACGTCATCCTGTTCTCGGACGCCGCGGACTCCGAGGAGAAGAGCAAGGGCAATCCGTTCGGCGGCGGCGGCGGTGGGCAGACGTCGCAGGATCTCGTCCGCGAGATGCGAGCCGACGGCATCACGACGTCCGTCATCGGCATCGGCACCGAGTACGATTCGGACACCTCGTTCCTCAAGGAAGTCGCCAAGGCCGGCGGGGGTCGCTTCTACCTCACCGAGGACGCCGCGAAGCTGCGCACGCTCTTTGTCGAGGAGACCGAGCGCCTCGTCGACAGCTCGCTGCACGAGATCAAGTTCCGCCCGGACGTGCGCACCGCTCACCCCGCGATCTCGGGCATCGAGTACGCCGGTGGTCCGATGCTGCGCGGCTACCAGGAGGTCGAGGCGCGGCCCACCGCCGAGGTGCTGCTGACCGGTCCCAACGCAGACCCGATCCTCACCACGTGGCGCTACGGGCTCGGACAGGTCGTCGCGTGGGCGTCGGACGCGGGACCGCGGTGGTCCGAAGACTGGTTGGCCTGGGACGGCTACACCAAGCAGTGGACGCAGATCGCCCGCTGGGCGCTGCGTAGCAAGGCGGGCTCCGATACCGCGGTCGAGGTCGACTTCCACGGCGGACGGGCCAACCTTCGCGTCGCGCGACGCGGCAAGGACGGAATGGCGCTCGACGAGAGCGGATTGCGAGCGCGCGTCAGCGATGGTGAGACGAGCCAAGAGCTCGCGCTGCGATCGGACGAGCCCGGCATGTGGCAAGGTGGCCTGCGCACGCGCTCGGACGCGACGTACACCGTGGAAGTCCTCGGCAAGGGCGACAAGGTGCTCGCGCAGCAGATCTTCGCGCCACCACCGTCGCCCGAGCGTCGCCATCGCACACCGGACCCTGCGTTCCTCGCCTCGATGGCGGAGCAGACGGGCGGCACGGTCGACCCGCAGTCGCTGTCGCCCGAGCCCGTCGTCTCGGCGACCACGGACGTGTGGCGGCTGTGGCCGTGGCTGGCCCTGCTGGCGCTCGCGTTGCTGCCCATCGACGCCTTCATGCGTCGGCCGGCGCGGATCGTCTGAACCCCGCGCGCGCACGTGGTCCGGGGCGGCCCCGGCACCCCGGAGTGCCCGGCATTCCAAGACCATGATCTATCGAGGTTTTTTTGGCCCCAAACGAGACCGCCCCGGGACTTCGCGCCGATCACGCGCGACTGCGCATCGACCGAGCATCCGCGCCGAACCTGTGCTAAGAGGCGGCCGGAACCTTGAGTAAAGACGACGCAATCGAGTTCGAGGGCAAGGTCGTGGAAGTCCTCAGCGGCGGCACGTTCAAAGTGAACGTCGGCGAGGGCCACGACGTGATCGCCAAGCTCGCGGGAAAAATGCGGCGCTTCCGGATTCGCGTGGTCCTCGGTGACCGCGTGACGGTCGCGGTCTCGCCGTACGACCCCACCCGCGGACGGATCACGTACCGACCGCGCTGAGCGGACCTCCTCCGCCCGCCCGTTCTGCTGGGAGATCTCCGATTCTCCCAATACGAACACGTGGTGGCCCGAATTGGGCCGGGGTATTTTGCGTCGCGGAACCGGCGTTCGCACGGGGAAGGCGAGCGTTTCGGTCGCCTGAACGCGCGTTCGCGACCCCGTTCGGCGATCCTTGGGCTCGGATTTTATGGCCAGATTTTTATGTAGCCTAAACAACCTTTATCGCACCACACTCTCCCCATGACCGCGGTCGCACCGCTCGCCCCCTCCCCGCCGGACCCCAACCGAACCCTGATCGCGCTGTTGGACCGCCTGTCGCACGAGCGTCGGTCGGCCACCGTCGTCGGCTGCGTCGAAGGTCACCCGACGGTCCGGGCCGAGGTCCAGCGCGGCGCCATCGTCTACGTGGCCGTGGCCGGCGGTCCGTACCTGTCCGACCGCATCGTCGCCGACTGTGACGTCACCCGCGACGAGCTCGCCCGCGCGGTGCAGCACTGCCGTTTGTCGGGACGGCGGCTCGGCGAGCAGCTGCTGTTCGAAGGCAAGCTGACACCGCGACAGCTGCAGCAAGCACTACGCGACCACAACCGCGACCAGCTGCAACGCTCGACCATGCTCGGACCGGACATCGTCTGGGACGTGTTCGATCAAGCGCAGAGCTTCGGCGAGATGTTCACCTACTCGCTCGTCGAGCTTTGCGACGAACGAACGCCGCGGCGGCCCGCGATGCTGGGCGACGCCGCGGCGAACGGCTGAGCAACTCGCTACTGGGCGAGGTTGCCGCAAGCGTCGGCGATCGGATCGACCGCGGCGTTGAACTGCGAGCTGTACTGCAACGCGCAGACGTCCCCGACGATGTTGTTGGGGAAGCGCTCGGTGAAGTCGAGAAGACGCGTGGCGATCTCCGCGCCCGTGTTCCCGTCCCACTGGAACGGGGGACAGGCGTTGGGCGCCGGGTGCCCCACCATCGAGAACACGACGACGTTCTGCTTGAAGCCTTTGATGTCCGCGAGGGACTGCGCCCACTCCGACGGGTCGCCCATCGATCCGCCGCCCTCGACGGGGTCGGCAGCGTCGTCCTGATCGGTCACGAGGACGACGACGAGCAAGGCGTCGTCACGCAAGAAGCCCTCGCCACCCCCGCTGGCCGAGCCCGCGTTGACGAGTGCACCGAGCAGCGAGTCCATCGGGCGACCGTCCGGGTCACCGCCCACGCCTTGGTTGAGCGTGCAGGCGAGCGTCTGCGGAAAGTCGGGGCCAGGGCTCATCCAAGGACCCGTCGCGAACTCGCCGCACGGGGAGTTGTCGCGGTCGGTCGTCTTGAAGTCGGCGTCGTCGGTCGTCAGCACGCCGATGTGGAAACCACCGGCGGCCGCGCTGGGAATCGCGCCATTGAGGTTGGAGACGAACGTGGACGCGACCGAGATGAGTCGGTTCTGCTCCTCGGCCATCGTCTCGGTGTTGTCGACGACGAACACCAAGTCGACGCCACCGCAGGGCATGCCGTCCACGACGGGCTCGCCCGTCGACTCCTCGCCGCCGGAGTCCTCTCCGCCGCTGCCACCATCGGCGCCACCGGTGCCGCCGGCCGACGCGTCGCCGGGGTTGCTGTCGCCGCCGTCGGCCATGCCGCCCGTCGACGCCCCGTCGGTCGGGTCGCCGTTGGTCGCCGCCGCCGTCGAGCTGAAGTTGACGTCACTGTCGACGTCGTTGGCACACCCCGCGATGAGGAGCAGGCCGCCGCAAATACCGCCCGCAAGGCTCCGGTAAGTCATGCCGGGAGCCTAGCAGCCGACGGCGCCCTGCCCACACGTGCCTACATGATCGGGGCGTGCTCTTTCGCCCGGCCGCCCGCCGCGAAGCCCGAAAAGGCCGCCAACGATGCGGAATAGGCCTCCAGGGCCGTTCGCGCGACTTCCATCACGACCCCTTCGTCCCCCGCGACGAAATGGATCGCGCAGGATCCGCGGGGTCGAACGCGGCACTGACGAGGTTCGCGAGACGGGTCGCGGTGCCCTCGGGATCGCTTCGCCAGCGCGCCGGCCAGGGATCGGCCGCCACCAATCGCAGCGCCGTGGCGCGCGACAACAACCGCGGTGGATCGGCGCGCAGCAACGCGGTCAGCAGCAGGTCGATCGCGGGCGGCCAGCCGCCTTCGTCACCGCGTACCGTGTCGACGGGCGACCACGCGGCGATCTGCTCGCACAGGGCCGCGACCGCATCCTCGGAAAGCGGCGCGTCCGACCGCGGTGCCTCGCCGGTGCGGACCTCGGGTCGCGACGCGTCACCGGCCGCGCGCACGGGTGTGCCGTCGTCGGGCGATCCGGTCTCCTCTGCCTGCAGGCCACGGACGTAGCTGCCGTAGTCCTCGTCCGCGATCACGGTCAGGACGTTGCACGTGGGGTCGGTGACGCGTCGGCCCTCGTCGTCGACACACAGCCGCAGGCCGCGGCCGATCTCCTGGCGTCGACGTCGGGCCGAGCGCGACTGACCGAGGGCACACACGACGGCGACGTTGGGGTTGTCCCAGCCCTCGCGCAGCGCCGAGTGGGAGAACACGAACGCGACCGGCTCCTGCATCGACAGCAATCGTTCCTTGTCGCGCATGATGAGCGCGTAGGCGGCCCGGTCGGCCTTGGCCTCGCCCGTGGACGAGTCGACGGGCTCGGCCCCGCGACGGCCGGACCGCGGGGCGAAGTAGGCGGCTCGAACGGCGCCGGCATCACGGCCCGACAGCTCGGGATCGGCGGCGGCGTGCTTGCGCCATGCCTCGTCGAACGCGTCGCGGATCCACGGGTCGTCGTCGGAGGCGTACGAGTCCACGCGATCGACGAGGACCAGCGTCAGCACCTTGATCCCCCGTGGCCGCAGCTGGGCCTGACGCGCGACGTGAATGCGTACCGCCGCGTCGAGTCGTGCACAGGCGGCCGCCCGACCGCTGTCGCCGACGGCCACCGATGCGACCTCGATGCGCTTGACGAGGCCGGCAGCGTGGGCCTGCGCGGGCGTGAGCCGATGTACGAGCCCGTAGTCGCGACGCGGGGTGGCCGAGTAGCGCAGGGCGAAGCGAGGGTGCAGGTCGGCCAGCGATCGCCGCGACAGCTCGCTGTCGAGATTTTGCGGTTCGTCGAGGATGACGACCGGACGCAACCCTCGCACGAGGTCGAGGGGCACCGCGCCTCCAAAGCCGTCGTGCGGTCGTCGCAGCAGGTTCGACGACTTGTTGAACGCGTCGATCGTCACGACCATGAAGTCGACCTGATCGTCGGTGGCGAAGGCACGCACCCGCGAAAGCTGTGCGCCGTCGTAGGCGAAGTACCGGTACGGCACCCGCGGCAAGAGGGCCCGGAAGTGCTCGCGCGTGACCTGCAGCGTCTTGAGCACGCCCTCGCGGATCGCGACCGACGGCACGACGACCACGAACTTGCGCAGGCCGTAACGCGCCGCGAGCGTCAGCGCGGTGCGCAGGTACACGTACGTCTTGCCGGTGCCCGTCTCCATCTCGACGGTGAAGTTGCAGAACCGGACGCCGCCCCGCAGCGTCGGCGCGCCCGGAGCCTCGATCCACGACAGCGCGTCCGCGACCGGCAGGCCGGCCCGGCGTTGCACCGCCTGCAAGCGCGCGAGCACGGCGGCCGCGTCCAGCGGACGCGAGGCGTTCGCCTCTCCCACGGACAACCCCACGCCCTCTCCCCGCCAGCCCTGATCGCCGAACAGCTCGACGACCGCCGCGATCGGGTGGCGCTGGTGCGCGAGCGAGGGGTCAAAGCGCAGCTTCATCGCGGCGTCTCAGACCAGGTGGATCGGGCGCCCCTGCGCGGCGACCCATGCCGCCGTCGCGTCGTCGAGCGCATCGCTGCGACAGGCCAGATGCGCGTCGGGCCGCTGCACCCACGCCTGCAGCCGCGTGCGGTCCAGCGCATCGGCCGTCGTCACGAAGACCGGCGCCGCCGGGCCGGCCATCCACCAGGCTCGATCGCCCGCGCCCTCGACCGCAGCGTCGAGCGCGACGCCGGCGGCGAGCCCCAGCGACATCGGGTCGGGCGTGACGCTCGCCCGCATCGCTTCGCGCTGCGCGAGCGCGCGCACGTACGCCGCGCCGTCGGCCACCTTCAGGCCCGCGCTGGCATCGTCGTCGTACACGAGCACGCGCAGGCCCGGCCCGTCCTGGCCGCACGCCGCCCGGATCCGAGCGGCACAGACGTCGGCGATCGTCGCGCAACCCAACGCACGGGCGGGCGCGTCCGCGGGCAGTGACACCGCCGCCTGCAGCGACACGCTGCGGCGGGTTCCGCCGTCGACGGCATTGAGCGAAGCGACCGCATCCGCGGTGGTCCCCGAGCCGGCGAAAGGGTCGAGCACCAGACCGTCGCTGCCCATGCCGATCTGCAGGCACCGCGCGACGAGCTCGACCGGCTTGGGGTGGTCGAATGCCGCGACGCCGAGCAGCTCGCGCACCCGACGGGTCCCCTGCTCCGTCCGCATCTGCGGCTCGTCCCACAGCGCGCGCGGCTTGGCCGTGGCCCCGCGATACTTCTCGTAGACGTTGATGCCCCCGTCGCGACGGCGGCGCGCCACCACCTCGCTGCGCCCCGGATCGCCGGCGACGAGCGCAGCCCGAAGCTTGGGCCGGCCCCACCGCCACACCGACGCCTCGCCCCGCGAGTTGAGCGGCACCACCCGCGTGCGACCGGACCCGGCGGCGTCGAACACCGGCAGCAGCGCCTCGGGCGTCTCGTCGCGCGCGTCCACCCAGACCGGATAGTGAAGGTTGGGTCGGTTGGCGGGCGAGAACCTCGGGTTGCGGTTGCGCAGCTCCCGAAGCTCGTACGCGCCGCGGCCATCCTCGTGCTGCTTGGCCTTGGTGACGCGGGGCAGCGGACGGATCTCCGCCTCGGGGTGCTTGCCGTACACGAGCAGGTACTCGTGGCCGGTCGCGATCCGCAGGTAGTCGCGCCCGCCCCGATTGGCGACCACGACCACCTGGGCGATGAAGCACTCGCCGCCGAAGATGTCGTCGAGCAACAGCCGCAGCTGGGCGACCTCGTGGTCGTCGATGCTCACGAACAGCACGCCGTGCTCGGCGAGCAGTCGGTGCACCAGCCGCAGCCGCGGTTCCATCATGGCCAACCAGCGCGAGTGAAAGCGACCCGACGTCTCCGGGTTGGCCACGAACCCGCCCCCGGCGTCGCCGGCTTGGCCGGTGCGCTCGAGGTAGGCCGTCTTCGTCTCCGCGAATCGATCGCGGTAGATGAAGTCGTTGCCGGTGTTGTACGGCGGGTCCAGATACGCGGCGTCGAAGCGCCCCGCGTAGGCGGTCGTCAGCAGCTGCATCACCCGCAGGTTGTCGCCTTCGACCAGCACGTCGCGAGCCGTGTCGAAGTGCAGCGACCGGGCCGGGTCGCGACGCAGCGATCCCTGCCCCCGCCCCGCGGCGGCCGCCTGCGCCGGAGCCCGACCGGCGTACTGCAGTCCGTAGCGCTCGCTCATCACGCGCCGACGACCACGGCGTCGCGCCCGGACGCGCCCACACGCACGCGCACGCGCGCGGCCGGCAGCGCCTCGGCCGGCAGCGACAGCCGCAAGAAGTTGTCGGAGACCCCGACGCGACGACCGTCGCGACGAGTCCCCCGGTGCGTGACC
>CALBMM010000219.1 GCA_937896535.1 uncultured Pseudomonadota bacterium | reverse complement strand
ACGCCCGGCCACGTGTTCGGCCTCGACCTCGCGACGGGCGACTATGCACCGCGCGTGACCGAGGGCAACGGCTGCGCGGTGACCTACGAAGCCGAGGGCGGCTGGGGCGGCGAGCCCGGCCTGCGGGTCGCGCCGCCCACGGCGCTCGTCGGGGGTGACAACGCCCAGTACTGTGGCTTCGCCTCGGGCGCGAACCTGTGGTCGAACGCGACCGTCGACATCGCACAGATCAACATCCGCTACGCGCTGTACGTGGGCTCACAGTACGGCGCGGCGATCGCCAACGCGGGCCCGAAGGCGATCATCCCGTACGTGTTCGACCAGCTCGACCCCACGATCGAGCCGGCCGACAGCAGCCGGCCGATGGTCTTTTGGGGGTCGGCGCCCATCGGCGCGCTGCCGGCCGGGCACGTGGCGATCGGGGTCACCGAGGGGACCGTGCAGTCGTACCAGGAGCCCGAGCTCGACTTCTGGCCGCTCGGCATGGGGCAGGACGCGCTCTACTTCGGGCCGGCACCCGACCACCGGGGCGCGTCGACCCGCGGCACACCGGTCATCGGCGACGAGTGGGTGATCATCGAGCACGAGATCGATCTGCGTCAGGATCGCGGCAACCCGCAGGGGCTCAACCGGCTGTACGTGTGGACCAGCGACGGCGTCATCGCCGGCAGCGTGCTCGACATCCCCCTGACCTGGGACGCAAACCACAACTTCGAAGGTCGCTACTTCGGCGGTCTCGACGGGATCGGCTTCTACTGGAACGAGGCCTCGCTCGACCTGCCCGAAGGCGACCTCGTCTACTCGCACGTGGCGCTGTCGGCCAATCGCGCGCCGTCCGATCCGATCGGCCCGCCCCCCGGCTTCGTGGGCGGCTGCGACTGACCTCGTCGCTCACGACAGCCGCGGCAGCAGCTTGTCGAGCACCGACGGTAGATCGGGACGGTCGGTCAGCACGCCCGCGATCGGGTCGGCCGTCTGCGCGCGCAGCCGCGGCAGCAGGGTCTTGATCGTCCACTGCGTGGGGCTCAAGCCCTCGGTGACCTCGTCCCACGACACGGGGGCGGACACGGGTGCGCCGGGCTTGGGACGGACGGAGTAGGGGGCCACGAGCAGCCGACCGTGGCCGTTTTGCAGCCAGTCGACGTAGACGCGACCGCGGCGGGCTCGCATCGCCCGCTCCATCGTGGCGATCGTGTGCAGCTCGGTGGTCACGACGCGCGTGAGGATCTCGGCGAGCTGCCGGCATTGCGCGTACGTGCACGTGCCGCCGAGGGGGATGAGCACGTGCAGGCCGCTCGAGCCCGAGGTCTTGCAGTAGTTGGGCAGCCCGATCTCGTCGCACAGCGCGTGCAGGTAGCGGGCGATCTCGATGACGTCCGAAAACGGTGCCTGCTTCGGATCGAGATCGAGGATGCACCAGTCCGGGTGCTGCAAGTCGTCGATGGTCGACCCCCACACGTGCAGCGGAATCGTGGCGAGGTTGGCCAGGTACACGACCGAGTCGACCTCGTTGCACACGAAGTACTCGATCTCGCGGCCGGCGTGCTCGCTGTACATGGTCTGGGTCTTGAGCCACTCCGGAATGAAGGGCGGCGCATTCTTCTGGAAGAAGTTCTTGCCCTCGATGCCGTCGGGGTACCGCGTCATGACCAGCGGCCGATCCTTCAGGTACGGCAGCAGCCACGGCGACACGTCGCGGTAGTACTCGATGAGATCGAGCTTGGTGTAGCCGTCGTCGGGCCAAAACACCTTCTCGGGGTTGGAGATCTGAACGCGTCGCGAGACGGCGGGGACCTCGGGCGCCGGCGCCTGCCCGACGGCGGGCGCCTCGACGGTCTCCGAGGACGGTTGCGCCACCGCCTCGAGGGGCGCGGTGTCGCTTTCCGGCTCGTCCTCGTCGAGCACGCACTTGCGCGGCACCTTGTCGTCGCGCACCCGCAAGAAGACGGGGTGACGGAGCTTGCCGTCGTCGGTCAGGTGCTTGTAGCGGACTTCGACGACGATCTCGGGCTCGGTGTACACGTCTCGTCGGCCGGGGAGCGCGACCGGGCACACGGGACGGTCGCGCGCGATCGTGTCGAGGTCGGCCCGCAGCTGCCTCAGATCCGCGTCCGAGAATCCGGTGCCGACCCGGCCCACGCCCACGAGCCGTCCGCCGACGTACGCGGCCAGGTGCAGCGCCCCGAGCCCGACCCGCGTGCGCTCGGGCTTGGTGTAGCCGACGACCACGAAATCGCGGGTCTGCTCCACGCGGATCTTCAGCCACGAGGCCGTGCGTACGCCCGGGTACGTGGAGTCGGCGCGCTTGGCCACGATCCCCTCCAGGCCCAGCGCCCGCACCTGCTGCATGAGGGCCTCGCCCTGCTCGGGGATGTGATCGGCGTACCGGATCGTGCCCGTGGTCGGCAGCACCTTGGCCAGCAGTTGCTTGCGCACCGTCAGTGGCAGCGCTCGCAGGTCGTGGCCGAACAACGCGAGCAGGTCGAAGGCGTAGAACGTGACGGGGTGCTCGCGCATCGCCCGGTCGATGTCGCGGGCACGCAGGAGCATCGCGCGCTGCTGTAGCCGCTGGAAGTTGGGCCGCGCGTCGTCGTCGAGCACGACCACCTCGCCATCGAGCACCAGACCTTCGTAGGGCAGGGCACTCATCGCCCGCGTGATCTCGGGGAACGCCTGCGTGGCGTCCAGGCCGCTGCGGTAGCGCAGAAACCCCTTGGCCCCCGGACGCGCGGCGAGGAGGCGATAGCCGTCGTACTTGAGCTCGAACAGCCAGGCCGGATCCGAAAACGCGTCTTCGCGCGGTTGTGCGAGGGTCAGTCCGATGGTGGCCGGGTCCACCGGCTGACGCGGTGCGCCGTGCTCGAGCAGCGCCTTCTTCAGCTCGGGCGCCGCCGTGACGCCCTCGCGCAGCTGCTCGACCGTCAGTCCCGACAGGATCGAGGCCGCGTGTGGCTCGGGCGAGTGCGCGGCCGCATCGGGCTTTTTGATCAGCAGCCAACCCTTGCCGTCGGCCTCCTTGGTCCGCACCAGCGTCCAGACACCGCGCAGCTTGTGGCCGCGCAGCTCGAACAGGAGCTTGCCGTTGTCGTAGCCCTCGGCGACGGGCTCCAGCGGCACCCACACGCCGCGATCCCACACGATCATCGCGCCGGCGCCGTAGTTGCCGTCGGGGATGATCCCCTCGAAGTCGACGTACTCGAGCGGATGGTCCTCCGTCTCCACCGCCAGCCGCTTCACGGCGGGATCGAACGACGGACCGCGCGGCACCGCCCACGAGCGCAGCACGCCGTCGATCTCCAGTCGCAGGTCCCAGTGCATCCGTCGCGCGGCGTGCTGCTGGCAGACGAAGAGCTTGGGCGCCCCGACCTGGGCGGGTGCGCCCGGATCGACCTTGCCGCCGAACGGCTCGGCCGTCGCATCGCCCGAACGCATCCTTCGGTAGCGATCGAGGGGGCCGGCGCCGCTTTCGCGGTCCTCCTCGCTCGTCCCACCGTCCTCGTTTTCCACGCCCATTGCCGCCCCGATTGCCGATGGCTTGGCCGGTCACGATAGTATCGCGCCCATGCCCGCGCGTGCCATCGCCTCCGGAACGATCGCCTTCGGCCTGGTCTCGATCCCGGTCAAGCTGTTTCCCTCGGCGTCACCGTCCGACGGCATCCGCTTCAACAACCTGCACCGCGAGTGCGGATCGCGGGTCAAGAACAAGCAGTGGTGCCCCAAACACGAAAAAGAGGTCGAGCGCGACGAGCTGGTCAAGGGCTACGAGTTCGCCAAGGGGCAGTACGTCACGTTCGAAAAGGACGAGCTGGACGCGGTGGCCGAACAGACCTCCGGTGGCATCGACATCACCGAGTTCGTGCCGATCGATCAGGTCGACCCGATCTACTACGCCAAGGGCTACTACATGGCGCCCGACGGCGGCGCGTCGCGGGCCTATCACCTGCTCGCCGAGGCGCTGCGCAAGACGGGGTTGGTCGCGGTCGCCAAGTACGCCGCGCGCGGCAAGCAGTATCTGGTGCTGCTGCGACCGGTGCCGGAGGGCATCGTGATGCAGCAGCTGCACTATCCGCAGGAGGTGCGTCCGATCGCCGACGTGGGGATCGACGACGCGGAGGTCAAGGACGGCGAGCTGCAGCTGGCGATCGAGCTCGTCAAGCAGGGCGCGGTCAAGACGTTTTCGCCGGGCAAGTACCACGACGAAGTGCGCGAGCGCGTCGACGCGCTCATCGCCAAGAAGGTCGACGGCGAGGACATCACCAAGCTGCCCGAGGCAACGCCCAAGACGCAGGTCATCGATCTCATGTCGGCGCTCAAGCAGAGCCTGACCGGCGGAGGCGATCCCGGCGCCGACGATGCGGATCGCAAAGGACCCAAGCGAGCGGAATCCGACGACGCGCAGCGCGAGGCCCCCGAGGCCTCCGAGGGCTGAAGCGCGCACGCCGACAAATCGCTGAACACTTGGTGCCCCGCGGCGGGGCGTGGTACGTCGTTGGGCCGTGAGCGCCGTCGACCGGTACCCGATCCCCGCCGCCGCACGGCTGAGCGGCATGTCGGTGGCGCGGGTACGCGCGATGATCGCCGCCGGCATCGTCGTCGCCGATCGCGACGAGGGCGGGCGGGCGTGGCTGAGCTTCGACGACGTGCGACGGCTTCGACAGCTGCGAGACGTCGCCGCGGAAGTCTCTGCCCCACGGCTGGCGGTGGTGCTCGATCGCGTGGGTCCCCGCCACAGTCGCCTGCGCGGCCAAGGGCGCCGGCTGTGGGTCGACGACGACGACTGCGCGTGGGAGCCCGAGTCCGGCCAGGTGGTGCTGCGCTTGGACGGCGAGCCTGCGACGCCCCCGGCCGAAACGACGACCGCGCCGGTGCGCTTGCCGGTCGCCACGGCGGCCGCTCACTACGAGCGGGGACGCGCGCTCGAGGCCCGTGATCCCGCGGGCGCCTGCGAGGCCTACCGTCGCGCGCTGGCCCTCGATCCCGAGCACGCCGACGCCAACATCAACCTCGGTCGCCTCGTGCACGAGTCCGGCCAGGCCGAGGCCGCGGTGGAGCTGTACCGCGCCGCCCTGCGCGGTCGTCCCGACGATCCCGTCGCCTACTTCAACCTCGGCGTGGCCCTGGGCGACCTGTCACGGCTCGCCGAGGCTCTGGCCGCGTACCACAAGGTCTTGCAGCTCGACCCCGGCTGCGCCGACGCCCACTACAACGCGGCGCGCGTGTGCGAGCGTCGGGGTGACCGGCTCGGCACCGTCCGTCACCTGCGAGCCTACCGGTCGCTCCAAGACGGGTAGCGACGGGTAGGGCACGCCACCCGTTCGGTCGGGTCGACACGGACGACGCATGGCCCATCATGGTCCCCAAGTGGCCTCGCGCGAAGACGAGGCCCCGGTACTGACGAGATACACCGGGGTCTTTCGGTTCTCCCGGCGCGCGCTGGCGTTGGTCTGGCAAACCAGCCCGGCGCTGACGGTCGGGCTCGCCGCGCTCACGCTGGCGGCGGGGGTGCTGCCGGCGGCGGTCGCCTATGTCGGTCAACTCATCGTCGACGCCGTGGTCGCCGCGATCGATCACCGCCAGGCCACCGGGGACGTCGTCGCCGACGACGTGGTGCGGTGGGTGCTCGTCGAAGCGGTGCTCGTGGCCGGGCTCGCCGGCGTGCAGCGGGGCATCGGCGTGTGCGAGTCGCTGCTGCGCGTGCTGCTCGGCCACAACGTCAACGTCGCGATCCTCGAAAAGGCGCTGACGCTGGACCTGGCCCAGTTCGAGGACTCGGAGTTCTACGACAAGCTCACGCGGGCGCGCCGGCAGGCGTCGACGCGACCGCTGAGTCTCATCAACCGCACCTTCAGCCTCGTCCAGAACGCGATCTCGCTGACGAGCTACGCCGTGCTGCTCGTGGCGCTGTCGCCGTGGGCGGTCGTGATCCTCGTGGTGGCCGGCGTGCCGGCGTTCCTGGTCGAGGCCAAGTTCTCCGGTGACGCGTTTCGGCTGTTCAACTGGCGCTCGCCGCAGACGCGGCAGCAGGCCTACCTCGAGGTCGTGCTCGCCCGCGAGGACTACGCCAAGGAGGTCAAGCTCTTCGGGCTCGGTCCGCGGCTCATGCAGCGCTACCGCGACATCTTCACGGAGCTGTTCGCCGAAGACCGGGCGCTGACGCTGCGACGCGGCGTGTGGGGCTTCGCTCTGGGCCTGCTGGGTACCGCGGCGTTCTACGGCGCGTACGTGTGGATCGGATGGGCGGCGGTCGCCGGCACGATCACGCTCGGCCAGATGACGATGTACCTGCTGCTGTTCAAGCAGGGACAGTCGGCCGTCGCGGCCAGCCTCAACTCGGTGGGCGGCATGTACGAGGACAACCTGTACCTGTCCAACCTCTACGACTACCTCGAGCAGCCCGTCGCCAGCGACGACGGCGACGCCACCGAGGGGCCCGAACCCGAGGACGGCGTGCGGTTCGAGCACGTCTCGTTCACGTACCCGGGCTCGACGACGCCGGCGATCGACGACGTGACCTTCCACCTGCGACCCGGGGAGACACTCGCGCTCGTCGGAGAAAACGGCTCCGGCAAGACGACCCTCATCAAGCTGCTGACCCGGCTGTACCTGCCGTCGCAGGGACGGATCACGATCGACGGCCTCGACATTCGACAGTGGTCTTCGCAGACGCTGCGCTCGCGTGTGGGCGTGATCTTCCAGGACTTCGCGCGCTACCAGATGCTCGTGGGCGAAAACGTCGGCGCCGGCGACGTGGACGCGTTCGAGGACGAGGCACGCTGGGCCCAGGCCGCCCAGGCCGGACGGGCCGCGGACTTCATCGAGGGGTTCGAGGACGGCTATCGCACCCAGCTCGGGCGCTGGTTCTTCGGGGGGCGCGAGCTGTCGGGGGGCCAGTGGCAGAAGATCGCCTTGTCGCGCGCCTTCATGCGCAAGGATGCGGACGTGCTCGTGCTCGACGAGCCCACGGCCGCCATGGACGCCGAGGCGGAGGCCGAAGTGTTCGAGCACGTGCGCCGCAGCGCCGAGGGCAAGATGACGATCCTGATCTCGCACCGGTTCTCCACCGTGCGCATGGCCGATCGGATCGTGGTGCTGCAGCAGGGGCGGGTCATCGAGGACGGCAGCCACGAGCAGCTCGTCGCCGCGCGGGGGCGCTACGCTCGGTTGTTCGAGCTGCAGGCCGCCGGCTATCGCTGACGTATACTGCCGTCGCATGACGCAATGGCGTGTCGCGGCGGTCGCGGTGGTGCTCGGCGGGGGCGGCTGCGGCGACGACGTGGCCACGCCCGTCGGCGGCAGCGGGTCGCCGGATACGGACGCGACGACGATCGGCACGTCGAGCACGGCCGGTCCGGATTCCACGACGAGCGTCGGTTCCGCGTCGACGTCGACGACCGCCGCGACGGGGTCGAGCACGGATGCGGCGGACTCTTCGGACGCTTCCTCCGCCACGGGGCGTGCGTCGTCGTCGGGCTCGGGGACCGACACCGGCACGAGCACCGGCACGAGCGCGGCCGGCAGCACGGACACCGGTTCGGGTAGCGAAACGAGCGGCTCGGAGTCCGGCGGCGAGCTCGTGTCCGCGTGCGTCGACATCGACCTCGGATCGACGCTCGGCGTGACGCTGGGCACGACCAGCCCGCTCGCCGACGACGGCGATCCCCCGTGTATTCCCGGCGTCGGCGGGCGCGATGCGGGCCATCGTTTCGTGGCCCCCGCGGACGGCTTCTACGTGTTCGAGACGGCCAACAGCGCGTTCGATACCGTCGTGTACGCGATGACGCCCAGCTGCGGCGACACCCCGATCGGCTGCCAGGACGACGTGGGCTTGGCCGACACCACCTCGCGCTTGCAGGCGTTCGTGGCCGACGGGCAGGAGACGGTCGTCGTGGTCGACGGCTGGGACGACACGCAGTTCGGGCCCTACACCCTGACCGTCGACGGCTTCTTCGAGCCCTGCGTCGGCGAGGATCTGGGCTCGGGGGCGGCGATGACCACGGGTACCACGGTGGGCCAGCCCGATCGGCTCGCCCCGCCGTGCGCCCTCGCGGGGGCGCCGGACTGGATCGTGCGCTGGACCGCGCCGGACGACGGCGGGTGGATCGTCTCGACGTTCGGCTCGTCCTTCGACACCGTGCTGTACGTGTACGAGGGCGAGTGCACCGGCGTGCCGATCGCGTGCAACGACGACGAATCGGTCGTGGTGCTGACCTCGGAGCTGCTCGTGACTCCCGGCATGGGCAACACGATCACCGTGGTGGTCGACGGCTACGGGCCGACCGCGCAGGGCGACTACGTGCTGTCGTTTTCGCCGCTGTGATCGAACGTGGCCCGCACCGCTTCCACGACCGCGGCGGCGCGCCCACCCTCGGCGAGGGACTGGCGGGTCAGCGCGAACACGTCCGTCGGCGGCACGATCGAAAGCGGCAGCCGTCGTAGCCCGACCCGCGCCCCCATGCCGAGCGCCACGGCGTCGGGGAAGACGGCGAGCAGCTCTCCGGTCGCGCAGGCCTCGATCGCCAGCGACTGATCGGCGACGTACATCGCGACCCGCCGCGAGATCGAGGGCGGCCAGCCTTCCGGCGAAAGGCCGTCCCGGCCGATCGCCGACGCGACGAACGGATGGGGCAGCACGTCCTCGATCGCGGTCGGGGGCGCCTCGTACAGCGGATGGCCGGGAGCGCACCAGATCCCGTTGGTCGTCTGCCCCAGGTGCGTGGTCGCGATCTGCGTGTCGCCGATCGGATGGGTCACGAACGCGACGTCGACCTGGCCGCGCAGCAGCAGGCCCCCGAGCTCCTCGGCCGGGTCGCGGCGAAGGTGCGGCACCAGATCCGGATGGGACGCCCGAAGCGTGCGCAGCCCCGGCATCACGTGGGCGGCCGTGATGCGCTCGACCGCGCTGACGTAGACCGGTCCCTCCAGCGCCGCCCCCTCGAGCGCGATGATGCCGTCGTGGATGAGCCGCATCGCGTTGCGCACGGCGACGAGGAACCGCTGTCCCGCCTCGTTGAGCTCGATGCGCCGACCCGAGCGCAGGAACAAGCGGTGGCCGACGTCGTTTTCCAGCAGCCGGATCGTGCGCGAGAGCGCCGAGGCGCTCACGAACAGCTGTTGCGACGCGGTCGGCAGGTGCTGCGTCTCGGCGACGGCCCGGAAGGCGGGCAGCCAGCTCCACAGGCTGGCGACGCGGCGCAGGCGTTCCATGTGCCCGCCGAGAATACTCCCATCAGCGCGCGGGGGGGCAGAACGCGTTCTGCAGCGCGTAGCCGGTCATGTCCGAGTACGTGTACGGGCTCGACAGCCCGTTGTAGCTGTCGACCTCGATGCCGGTGTTGGGGTCGACCTTGTAGGCGACGGAGTTGACCGCCCACACGTAGCCGTCGACGTCGACGCTGATCCCTTTGACGAGCCCACCGTTGGGCGCGACGAAGACCTTCGAGAACGCGAGCGTCTCGACGTCGAACGAAATCGCGCCGTCGTCGGTGGCGACCCACATCTCGCCGGTGGGCGCTTCCATGAGGCCTCCCTGACTCGTGAACGTGCCCGGGATGATGTCGAACATCTCCGTGACGGGATCGAAGCGGGCCCCCGACGCCCCGAGCATCGAGGTCAGCCATGGCCGGCCGTTGTGATCGACCGTGATCCCGTACGGCGCGACCTGACTGGGAATCGGCCAGATCGTCACGGCGAGCGTGTCCTTTTCGACCCTCGCCAGGAAGTTGTTGCCGAAGGTCAGCGCACCCTGGGTCGTGATGTACAGGTCGCCGTTGCCGTCGACCGCGCCGCCGTAGGCGCCCAGCTGCAAGCCGGGGAAGTCGGGGATGTCGATGGTGTCGAGGATCGCACCGGCAACCCCGTCGACGAGCCACGCCGTGACGCCGCCTGCGCCGCCCGTGCCCGGGGCGAGGCCGGGGTTGGTGCTGCCCACGGTCCACAGCTGCTGGTCGACCACGTCCTCACAGTCGACGTTCGGATCGTCGGGGGGGGCCCAGGCGACCGGCCGCTGGTTGGTGGTGGGGAAGGGGATGTACCAGGCGCGGCACTCTTCCATGTCCCACGACAGCACGTCGCCCGATCCCTGCGACGTCTGGATGCCGGGCATTCCGTTGGTGTCCAGGCACTTGCTCTCGTCGGCCCAGAACTTGGTGAGACCGCCGTGGCGGTTGGCGACGGCCACGTCGCCGGTGAAGCTGACGGAGGTGCGCGACGGATTGCCGAACGCGTCATCGCGCGTCAGGTAGCGCGCCTCCTCCATCACGGTCTTCGTGTTGATCTTGGAGACCGTGCTGTCGTCGGCGTTGGCGATCCAGATGTAGTTGATCGCGCAGCCGCACAGGTCGAAGTCGGTATCGGTGCCTGCGCCGACGTCGAGCTTGATCTCTTCGGTCGTGTTCCCGGCGCCGGTCGAGTCGACCGCCCCGGTCGAGGCGGCCGTCGTGGCGGCGCTGGTGGCCGCGGAGGTCTGGCCCGCGTCGGCACTGGAGTCCGCCGTCGTGTCGGTCGAGTCGTTGTTGAACGCCCCACCGTCGCCGGGTCCGTCGTTGCAGCCGAGCAGAAGCGTTGCCGCCACGGTCATGAGCGTTGTCTTTGTCGACGTCATCCGATGGACACCCCCCGAACGTCCGCACGGACGTCACTTCGCCACAGACGTAGCACCGAGGGGCGACATCCCCCTACGCGCAACCTCACGGTCGGGGGCCGGCGCCTCGCGAGGAACGTCACCCGTTTTGGGCGGGGGCGGGGGCGGCGGTCGGCGGGGGCGACTCGGGCCGCGACGGTGGCCCCTCGCCCGTCGCGACGAGGGCCAACAGCTCGTCGTGCAGCTCGCCCCGCTCGACCTTGAGCCGGGCCACGGCGATGCGCCGCCGCGTGCGGGTGATCCGAACGGCGATGGCCCGGCCGGTCTCGCGCGCGACCCGAACGTAGCGGACGGCCACGGCACCCCCGACGGCGCACGCGACGAAGGTCAGCACGCCCGTCCAGATCGCGCCCTGCGGGATGCCCCGGAACCCGGCGGCGAGCTGCACGTGGATCGCCGCCGCTGCGATCGCGACCGCGACCCAGGTCAGCGGCAGCAAGATCGCGCCGGCCAGCAGCTTGACCGTCGCCTCGTCCTTGACCCGCTTGGACGCGAGCTTGGTCAACCCGAGCACGAGCAACGCCGGCGGCACGTTGACCGCGTACCCGATCGTCACCAGCGGTGGCAGCAGCAAGAACACACCGACGAGCTGCGCGACCGCGACGAGCGCCAGCCACGGTGAAGCCAGTCGCGGCGAGCGGTCCAGGTCATAGTCCTCCAGGCCGAGGGCGCGCAGGTCGGTGTCGTAGTCCTGCAGGCGCTTGCGCAGACCATCGAGCTTCGCGGGCGCGTCGCGTCGGGCCTTTTCGTAGGCCCGGCGGACCTGGGCAAAGCCGAACACGCGCTCCTGCAGGGAGGTCTTGCCGGGGTCGACACCCGCGCGTGCGCCGGTCTCGGCCCGAACGAGTCGCCGCGCGCGATGCAGCAGATGATGGACGTTCCAGTCCTCGGTCGCGTGCACCACCTCGCGCAGCACGATCGAGACGTGGTCGGTCAGGTCCGCGGCGCGTTGCTTGGCCGTGGCCTCGTCCTCGTCCTCGGGCGGGGTGATGTCGAGATCGGCCGGCAGCTTCAACGGGGTATGGAACGTGACGAGGGCGCTCGAGCGGAAGACGTGCTTTTCGTCGTAGTGCAGCCCCACCGGCACGATGACGGGCGGTGCCTGTCCCTGGCCCGCGAGCGTGCGCGCTCGGTAGTACATGTGCGCGGCGCCGGTCTTGAGCCGCTGCACGTTCGAGTCGTCGTGCGAGTCGCCCTCGGGGAACAGCGCCGAGACGGCGCCGTCGGCCACGCGCTGCGCCAGGGCATCGACCGCCTTGCGGTTGGCTTCGCGTCGCTGAGCGTCCGTGCCCGAGCCGCGATCGATCGCGCGGCGGATCGGCACCGTTCCGATCCGGCGCAGCAGCGTGCCGAGGATCGGATAGCGAAACAGCCCGTGGCGGGCGCCGAACACCACGGCGCGTGGGCAGTGGGCGATGACCAGTGCCGGATCGATGAGTCCGTTGGGGTGCCACGACACCAACAGCGTCCCCTGCGTGTTGGGCACGTTGTGCTCGCCGGCGACCTCGATCCTCCGGAAGAACGCGCGCAGCAGCAGCCGCATCCACGCCACGATCACTCGATAGCTGGTGGAGGGCGTCAGCGCGGGCACGGGGGCGCCAAGCGTACCAGGCGCAGGCGCGGGCGCAGGCGCAGGCGCCCGAGGCCCGCAGCGCACCGCGCTTGGCGAGCCCCGACGGCCCATGACACGATCGCCCCGTGGCGCACTCGCCAGACTCGGGCAAGCGGGCCTCGGACACGACCCGCCCGATGGACGGGCCCAATGCGCGTTCGCTGACGGGCTACCGGCTCGTCGTCCTCGGCGACCGCGACGTCGTGGTCCATCCGCTGCCGGCCCGTGGTCGGGTGGTGATCGGCCGGGGCGAAGACGCGGACTTGCGCGTGGACCGGCCGGCCCTGTCGCGGCGTCACGCCGAGATCCGCATCGAAGGCGACAGGCTCGAGCTACGCGACCTCGGCTCGTCCAACGGCACGCAGCTCGGTGGCACCAAGATCGCGTCGAACACGGTGGTGAGGCTGGCCCCCGGCGACATCGTCGAGCTCGGCGCGACCAGCATCTTGGTCCAGGGTCCGGCGGCGGCCGATCGTGCCCGGGCCACCGCGCCGACCGATGCGCTGGCCGAGCGGGTCGCGAAGGCGGACCTGTCCGTGCTGCTGGTCGGCGAGACCGGCGTGGGCAAGGACGTGATGGCCCGTCGGATCCACGCGATGTCGCCGCGCGCGTCCGGGCCGTTCGTCGCGATCAACTGTGGGGCGCTCAGCGAAGAGCTGCTCGCCTCCGAGCTGTTCGGGCACGAGGCCGGAGCGTTCACCGGTGCGACCACGCGCAAGCAGGGCCAGCTCGAGACGGCCGAGGGGGGCACGGTGTTCCTCGACGAGATCGGCGAGATGCCGCCGTCGCAGCAGGTCAAGCTGTTGCGTGTGCTCGAGGAGCGCCGCGTGATGCCGGTCGGCGGCGTGCGGTCCAAGGCGATCGACGTCCGGCTGCTCGCCGCCACCCACCGCGACCTGCCGTCGGAGGTCACCGCGGGCCGCTTTCGCGAAGACCTGTACTACCGCATCAACGGGATCACGCTGTCGATCGCTCCGCTGCGCGAGCGCACCGACGAGATCGAGGCCCTGGCCCGCACGTTCGCGACCGAAGCGGCGCGCCGAGCGGGGACGACGGTGCCGTCGCTGCGGCCCGAGGCGCTCGCCGCTCTGCAGGCGCATCGGTGGCCGGGCAACATTCGCGAGCTCAAGAACGTGATCGAGCGCGCGGTCGTGCTGTGCGGCGACGAGCCGATCGGCGTGCCGCACCTGGGCCTGACCGCGGCGGCCCGTCCCACGTCGGCGACGTCGACCGTCACCGGCGACGACGACGTCGGCAGCGACGACGAGCGCGCCCGGATCCTCGCCGCGCTCGCCGAGTGTGCGGGCAATCAGACCCGTGCCGCCGACCTGCTCGGCATCTCGCGCAAGACGCTCGGCAAGAAGATGGATCGCTACGCGATCGCGCGACCTCAAAAGAGCCGCGGATAGACCCCGGACCGCGAAGTTCCCGGATCGGGAACCCCCGCGCGGGCCCGGTTCCCAGATCGGGAACCCCGCGGCGACCTCGGCAGGGCTGCGACTCGCGGGCACAAGTCGCTGAAATCACGACACGGTCGCCGACCTCGGGACGGCCCGAGTCGCCTTGGTACGGCGGGTGCTCTTGGGGACGGCCAGAGCCAACCATGAGCATCTCGATCCGTCGTCCCTCGCGCCCCGTCCTTCACGCCGCTGTCGCGCTGGTCGCCCTCGCGGCCGCCTGGGTGCTGATGTCGCGCACCGGCCTGG
>CALBMM010000218.1 GCA_937896535.1 uncultured Pseudomonadota bacterium | reverse complement strand
AGTCCCTTCGCGCCGCCGAGCAGCGGAGGCAGATCCATCATCGCGAGCAGGGCCCAGTTGAGCAGGCCGGCCGTCAGCAGCAGCGCCGTACCGTCGACGAGCGCCGCGGCGAGTCGTCGCCAGAACCCGACGATCGTCACCGGATTGAGGGCGTGATCGCAGTGCGGGCAGCGCACCTCCTCGGAGGCGGCCAACGTCGCGTCGATGCGGCCGTCGCAGACCGGGCAGTTGCTCCGCCGAGCTCGCCGCCGCATGCGCTCCGTGCCCATGCGCACCCAGCTTAGCACGCACCGCGCATTCGGCGTCAGCGGTCGGCCGCGCCGTGCAGGCGCCCCAGAGCCGCCGCAACGGCCGTTTGCGTGCGCAGGATCCAGGGTGACAGTGAAAGCGGGACCAAGCCGGCCGCGCGGGCGCGCGCGAGCTCGTCCGGGGTCAGGCCCCCCTCGGGTCCGACCAGCACCGTCGCGGCGCTGTGCGGGTCCAGCCGCGGTGCCGGCCCGGCGGCCGCCGCCTCGGCCACGAACGCGGGCGACGGCCAGTCGGTCGCCAGGACCGAGTCCAAGTCGTCGGCGACCTCCACCGTCGGCGGCGACGGCCGGCCACACTGTCGCTGCGAGGCCCGCAGGGTGCGGTCGAGTCGGCTCGGCGAAGGCACGGCGTGGTGGGCGAACGCGGTGCGCACGAGCACCACCGTCGTGGCCCCGGCCTCACTGGCCGCCGTCAGGGCCTCGAGCGCGGCGCGGGGATCGGGGCGGCCGAGCAAGAGCACGCGCGCCGGGCCGGGGGCGCGGTCGATCGCGGCGCCGACCCGAACGACACACGCCTTGCCTTGGGCGCGGGCGACGGTGCCGGCGTGAACCTTGCCCACGCCGTCGAGCACCTCGAGCGACTCGCCCACGCCGAGCCGGCGCACGCGCAAGACGTAGTGCGACTCGTCGGGGGACAGACCGACCTCGTCGTCGGTCCGCAGCTGGCTCGGGTCGACGAAGACGCGGGTGGTCACGCCGGACCGTCCAGGTCCAGCGCGCACCAGCCACCGTCGACGAGCCCCTCGGCCTCGGGGCGCGGGTCGAAGAAACCGGCGCTCACCCAGGCCGCCGCCACTTCCTCGCGCTCCTCGGCGAGCACGCCCGACAGCACCACCCGCGTGTCGGCGTGCACGTAGGCGCGAGCCTCGGGTGCGAGCGGGATGAGCACCGAGGGCCGAATGTTGGCGATGAACAGATCGAAGCGGCGCACCGGCAGGGCATCGAGCGCGCCGGTGTAGACCTCCAGGCGCTCTGCGAGGTCGTTGGCGACGGCGTTTTCGACCGTCGTTTCCGTCGACTCGACGTCGACGTCCATCGCGACGAGCTTCGCGTCGGGCCAAAGCCGCGCCGCGGCCAGCCCGAGGATCCCCGAGCCACAGCCCAGGTCGAGGATCGTCGATGCGTGCAGGCCGGCGCCATGCAGGGCGCACAAGCGGGCCAGACACAGCCGGGTGCTCTCGTGCAGGCCCGTGCCGAAGGCCCGACCGGGATCGAGCACGATCTGCCGCGGCGGATCGTCGGCAGTGGGGGCGATCCAGCTCGGCCGCACCAGCAGGGCCGAGTCGCCCGCGCCGAAGTGCAGCGGGCGGTAGAACTGCTTCCACGAGTCGCGCCAGTCGTCGTCGTGGCGCACCTCGGCGCGCAACAGGACTTTCAGGCCCAGCTCGTCGGCCCAGTGCTGCGCTTGCGTCTGCACGGCATCGAGGGCCTCCGGCAGCGTGTACAGCCACAGCTCGGGCGCGAGGGCGCCACCGAGGGTGGTGGGGTCGCGGTACTCCGCGCCGCCGACCTCGGGCGCGTCGGCCAGGAAGGTGCCGATCGCCGCGAGACGGTCGGCCTCGCTGGCGAGTTGCTCGGGCTCGCGGGGACCCGGCGGCAACGTCACCCGCACCGTGGCCCACGGATCGGACGCGGGCGCGTCGTCACCGTGGGACTCGGTCATGGGCGGGCCGTGGTTTGCCGTCGTGGGACGGGGCGCGTCAGTTGGCGACGCAGCGAAGCTGCGCGTCGAGCCACTGCCGGCGGGTGACGAGGTCGCGGTACTCGGCGGCGCTGATCGGCCCCTTGTACGCCTCG
Organism: uncultured Pseudomonadota bacterium; assembly: GCA_937896535.1. Lineage (GTDB taxonomy): Bacteria > Myxococcota_A > Polyangia > Nannocystales > Nannocystaceae > CALBMM01. The sequence goes on along the minus strand of CALBMM010000218.1, from coordinate 33,757 downwards.
AGCTGGCGGGTGACGTCCTTGAGCTCCTCGCGAACGGCGCTGGCGTCGATCTCGTCGGGCTCGGCGGCCCGCTCGCACAAGATGACGACGCGGCCGTCGTCCTTGACCTCGAGGAAGCCCGAGCCGATCGCCATGCGGACCGACTTGGCGCCGTCGCGGAATCGGACGACACCCGGCTTCACCGCGGTGATGAACGACTCGTGCAGCGGCAGCACGCCGAGCTCGCCCTCGAGACCGGGGACCTCGACGCCACCGACGTCGAGCCCCTGCCGCTTGGGGCCGAGGGGCGTGAGGATGTCGAGCTTCATGCCGTGCGCCATCGTGCGTTCTCCAGTCCGCGGTCAGCGTGCCGAGGCCTCAGGAGGCCTTGGCCTGTTCCTTGGCCTTGTCGACCGCCTCCGAGATGCCGCCGACGTAGCGGAAGGCGTCCTCGGGCAGGTCGTCGTGCTTGCCGTCGATGATCTCGCGGAAGCTGTTGACCGTGTCCTCGAGCTCCACGAACTTGCCCTGCATGCCCGTGAACTGCTCGGCGACGTGGAAGGGCTGCGAGAGGAACTGCTGGATCTTGCGGGCCCGCGCCACGGTGAGCTTGTCTTCTTCGGACAGCTCGTCCATGCCGAGGATCTTGATGATGTCCTGCAGCTCTTTGTACTTCTGCAGCGTCTGCTGCACGCGGCGCGCGACGGCGTAGTGCTCGTCGCCCACGACCTCCGGGGTCAGAATCGTCGAGGTCGAGTCCAAGGGGTCGACCGCCGGGTAGATGCCGATCTCGGTCAGCGCACGCGAGAGCACCGTGGTGGCGTCCAAGTGCGCGAACGCGGTGGCCGGGGCCGGGTCCGTGAGGTCGTCGGCCGGGACGTAGATGGCCTGCACCGACGTGATCGAGCCCTTGGTGGTCGTGGTGATGCGCTCCTGCAGGATGCCCATCTCCGTGGCCAGGGTCGGCTGGTAACCGACCGCGGACGGGATACGACCCAAGAGCGCGGAGACCTCCGAGCCCGCCTGGGTGAAGCGGAAGATGTTGTCGATGAACAGCATCACGTCCTGGCCCATCGTGTCGCGGAAGTACTCCGCGATCGTGAGGGCCGACAGCGCGACGCGGGCGCGGGCGCCGGGCGGCTCGTTCATCTGGCCGTAGACCAGGGCCACCTTCGACTTGTCGGTGTAGATCTTGTGGACGGCGCGCGTGTCGTGGTCCCAGTCGGCCGAGATGACGTCGGACTCGATCATCTCGAAGTACAGGTCGTTACCCTCACGGGTGCGCTCGCCGACGCCGCCGAACACGGAGAAACCACCGTGCTTCTTGCCGACGTTGTTGATGAGCTCCATGAGCAGAACGGTCTTGCCGACGCCGGCGCCGCCGAACAGGCCGATCTTGCCGCCGCGTCGGTAGGGCGCGAGCAGGTCGATGACCTTGATGCCGGTGACGAACGGCTCGACCTTGGTCGACTGGTCGACGAACGCCGGGGCCTTGCGGTGGATCGGCCAGCGCTCGGTCTCGCCGACGGGACCCTGCTCGTCGACGGGGTTGCCGACGACGTTGAGGATCCGGCCCAGCGTGGCCTTGCCGACCGGGACGGTGATCGCCGAGCCCGTGTCGCGCACTTCCATGCCGCGGACCAGACCGTCGGTCGTGTCCATGGCGATCGTGCGGACGGTGCTCTCGCCCAGGTGCAGCGCGACCTCGAGGACGAGGTTGTCGGCCTGGTCGTTGATCGACGGGTTGGTGACCGTGAGCGCGATGTTGGTCTCCGGCAGCGCGTCGTCGAACTCGACGTCGACGACGGGGCCGATGACCTGGAGGATTCGACCGGTGCGCACGACCTTGGCGCCCTTGGCCGCGCCGCCGCCTCCGAGCGAGGGCGCGGTGGGCTTGGCGGCCGTCGGGGCCGCGACCTTCTGTGCGCCGCCGCCGAACAGGGGCTTTTTGTCACCGGTGTCGTCACCGCCGGCGGTGGGCGGCTTGATGGTGGGGGCAGCGGGCTTTTCGGGGTTGTCCGGAGTGTCTGACATCGTGGGAACTCCCAGTCTCGAAGGTGGGCGGACGCACTAGCCCTTGAGGGCTTCGGCGCCGCCGATGATCTCCATGAGCTCGGTGGTGATGGCCGCCTGGCGCTCGCGGTTGTACTCGAGCGTGAGGTCGGCAATGAGCTCGGATGCGTTGTCGGTGGCCGCGTCCATGGCGACGCGGCGCGCCGCGATCTCGGCCGCGATCGAGTTGAACATCGCTTGCTGGATGATCGACTCGATGGCCACGGGCACGAGATGCTCGAGGATCGTCTTGCGGTCGGGCTCGAACGTGGGCTCGACGCCGGCGGGCGCGTCGGCCGGCGGCTCGAACGGCACCAGCTGCTTGATCGTGACCTCTTGGGTCAGCACGCTGACGAACCGGTTGTAGACGAGCACCACCTTGTCGATGCTGCCTGGCTTGCCCGGCTCGGTCAGGTAGCCCTCGATCGCGCGACTGGTCAGCTGCTTGGACAGCTCGACGAGCGTCTCGAGGGTGGGGGCGGGGTGGATTCGGTCGCCGAGGTCCTCTTTGAGGTGGCGCAGGTAGGCGACGGCCTTCTTGCCGATCGTGGTGATCTCCACCGACTTGCCCTCGTCACGAAGCTCGCGCGCGAGCTGGATCGAGAGGCGATTGACGTTGGCGTTGAAGCCACCACACAGGCCGCGGTCGGCCGTCATCGCGATGATCGAGACCTTCTTGACCTCACGTGCGGCCAGCAGCGGGTGCGCGGCCGCGCGCTCGCTGGGGTCGATGCCCGCGACGAGGTGCGCGACCACCTCTTCGATCCGGTTGCCGTACGGCGTGGCCGCCGTCACCGCGTTCTGGGCCTTGCGCAGCCGGGCGGCCGCGATCTGGCTCATGGCCGCGGTGATCTTGCGGGTGTTCTTGACCGACCCGATGCGGACGCGAAGCTCTTTGAGGTTGGCCATGGCGGTTGGTCGCGGTGCGTGGAAACCCGATCAGGCCTTGAAGGTCTTGGCGAACTTGTCGAGGGCTTCTTTGAGCTTGCCGTCGAGCGCCTTGACGTCGGGCTTTTTGCGGGCGTTGCGAATGTCGTCGAGCAGGTCCGGCCGCGAGTCCTTGAGCCAGTTGTGCAGCTCTTTTTCGAACTTGCCGACCTGGCTGATCTCGAGCTCGTCGAGGTAGCCGTTGGTGCCGGCGTAGATCGAGGCGACCTGCAGCGCCACGTTGAGCGGCGAGTACTGGGCCTGCTTGAGCAGCTCGGTCAGCCGCGCGCCGCGGTCGAGCAGACGACGGGTCGACGCGTCGAGGTCGGACGCGAACTGGGCGAACGCCTCCAGCTCGCGGAAGCGGGCCAGCTCCAGGCGCAGCGTGCCGGCGTAGGCCTTCATCGCGGGGATCTGGGCGGAGCCACCCACGCGCGACACCGACAGACCGACGTTGACCGCCGGGCGAACGCCGCGGTGAAACAGCTGGCTCTCGAGGTAGATCTGGCCGTCGGTGATCGAGATGACGTTGGTGGGGATGTACGCCGAGACGTCACCCGCCTGGGTCTCGATGATCGGCAGCGCGGTCAGCGAGCCGGCGCCTTCCTTGTCGGAGAGCTTGCAGGCGCGCTCGAGCAGGCGGCTGTGCAGGTAGAACACGTCGCCGGGGTACGCCTCGCGGCCGGGCGGGCGGCGCAGCAGCAGCGAGAGCTGGCGGTAGGCGACGGCCTGCTTGGACAGGTCGTCGTACACCAGCAGCGCGTGCTTGCCGTTGTCGCGGAAGAACTCGCCCATCGTCACGCCCGAGTAGGGGGCGAGGAACTGCAGCGGGGCGGACTCCGACGAGCTGGCGGCGACGACGATGGAGTACTCCATCGCGCCCTCGCGCTCGAGGCGATCGACGACCGACGCGACGGTGGACTGCTTTTGTCCGATCGCCACGTAGACGCAGATCATGTTCTGCCCCTTCTGGTTGATGATCGTGTCGACCGCGACGGCGGTCTTGCCGGTCTGGCGGTCGCCGATGATGAGCTCGCGCTGACCACGGCCGATCGGGATCATCGAGTCGATCGACTTCAGGCCCGTCTGCATCGGCTCGTGCACCGACTTGCGCTGAATGATGCCGGGCGCCTTGATCTCGACCGTGCGGGTCTCGGAGGCGTCGATGGGTCCCTTGCCGTCGATCGGCTGGCCCAGCGCGTCCACGACGCGACCGACGAGGGCGTCGCCCACCGGCACCGACATGATGTTGCCGGTGCGCTTGACGGTGTCGCCTTCCTTGATCAGGTGGTCGTTGCCCAGGAGCGCGGCGCCGACGTTGCCCTCTTCGAGGTTGAGCACGAGCCCCACCACGTCGTTGGGAAACTGCAGCAGCTCGCCCGCCATCGCGTTGGCCAGGCCGTCGACGCGGGCGATGCCGTCGCCGACCGTGAGGACGGTGCCCGTCTCTTCGACGGAGAGGCTGGTGTCGTAGCCCTGGACCTGCTCACGGATGATGCGGCTGATTTCGTCGGCTCGGATTTCCATCGTCGTATTGCTTCTTGGTTGCGGAGGCTGGAACGGAACTGGGTGCTCAATCGCCGGACAGCGCGGCGCGCATTTGGGCGAGGGCGGTGCGGACGCTGCCGTCGACGACGTAGCTTCCGACCTTGGCGACCACTCCCCCGATCAGCTCGGGATCGACCGAAGTGGTGGCGACGACCTGCTTGGCGGTCGCCTTCTCGAGCGCGGTCTTGATCTTGGCGACCGCGTCCGGGGGCAGGGCAGTGGCCGAGGTGATCTCGGCGTTGACGCGACCACCGGCGTCGTCGGCCATGCGTCGGTACGCACGGGCGATGTCGGGCGCGCCGATGATGCGGTCGCGCTCGAGGACGACGTGCAGGAACTTGGTCACCGTCGGGTCCGCGCCGATGCGACGGCACAGCGCGTCGATGAGCTTCTTGCGGTCGGCGAGCAGGAAACGATCGGCGGCCAGCGTGGCCGTGATCGGGCGCCCGAGCTCGTCGGGTTGCGCGACGATCTCGGCGAACGCTTCGAGGTCCTTGGCGAACTTGTCGCGCTGCGCGGGCGACTGGGCCAAGCCCAAGAGGGCGCGGGCGTAGCGGCGAGCGAGGCTTCCAGAGATCATGGTGGGTAGGCCCTGTCCTTACTTGCCCGGGCTAGTTGCCGAGGTCGACTCCGGCGAGGCGAACGATGAAGTCGTCGGCCATCTTGCGTTGGTCGGCGGCGCCGATCTTGTCGCGAATCATGGCCTCGGCGCGCTCGACGGCACGACCGACCACCTCGGATTCGAGGGCTCGCAGTCGGGCTTCGGCTTCGCGCTTGGCCGACGCCTCGGCGGCCGCCTTGATCGCGGCCGCTTCCTTTTGTGCCTCTTCGATGATCCGCTTGCGGTCGGCCTCCGCGCGTTCCTTCGCCTCGGCGATGAGGCCATCGATCTCCGACTCGAGACCCGACAGCCGCCCCTCGTACTCGGCCAAGGTCGCCTCGGCTTGCTCACGCGCGGACGTGGCCTTGGCCAGGGCGTCGGCCGCCTCGTCGTGCTTGCGCTTGGTGCTGGCGCGCAGCTTCGAGAACAGGAGCTTCTCGAGCAGCCACATCAACACGGCGAAGTTGATGAGAATCCACAGCAGACCCAGCTTGCCGTCGTGGCCGAAGACCGGGGTGACCCACTCGATGTCGGCGAAGCCACCGTGGTGCGCGGCTTCGCCATGGACGCCGGCGGCGGGATCGTGGTGACCATCGGGCCCGACGGGCTCGGCGATGTCGCGCGCGGGCTGGGCCGCGGCCACGACGAGGGGAGTGCACCACGCGATCGCGATCGCGATGGCGGTGGACAGTGAGCGACGCGTCGTCATCAGGACGCCCTCCCGAGGAGCTTGGTGGTGATGTCCGAAGCGAGCTCGTCGACGCGGCCGCTCAGATCCTGACGCGCCTGCACGGCGTCGGCATCGATCTTGGTGCGGGCTTCGTCGAGCAGCTTCTGGGCCTGGTCGCGCGCGCCGGCGAGCGTCTGGGCCTTCTTGCCTTCTTCTTCACGACGCGCGTCGGCACGCACGCCGTGCGCCTTGTCGCGCGCGGCGGCGAGTCGCTCGTCGTACTTCGCGACGACAGCCTCGGCGTCGGCGGCAAGAGTCTTGGCTTTCTTGTGCGAGCCTTCGACCGCTTGCTTGCGGCGCTCCTGTGCCTCGAGCCACGGCGTGAACAGCAGCGGCTTGAGGATGAAGATGAGGGCAATGTAGATGCCCCCCTGCACGAAGAAGGTTCCGTCGACATCGACGACGGGGGCGGCGAGCAAGGCGGCGAGCGTAGACATTGAGTCCCGGGGCCCGGCCGGCGATCCGGTCTCGTCGGACCCGTTCGTTGGTTGGTTCGTGGCGAATGCCACTGCAACGAATCGGGGCCTAAACGCCAGTTGCGAGCCGGTTTGGCCCGCTGCCGGGCGGCGGCTAGCTACCACCGTTGGTCGGGGGCGTCAACGGCCCCCGGCGGTGTCGGTGTCCGCACGGACCGAGGGGCCACCGAAGCGATCGAAAGTCCCGCGAGACCGGTAACCTCGGCCGCGTGCGGGACGACGGACCGGGATCAGGCCTCGGCGTCCGGGACCGCCTTGACGGGCCGCTTGTCCTGCTCGCCCATCTGGCAGTTGCCCTCGAACAGCGACCCGCGCTCGATCTCGAGGCTCGGGGTCGTGAGATTGCCGTGCACGCGGGCCGGCTTGTGGATCTGGATCGACTCGCTGGCGGTCAACTCACCTTTGACCATGCCCTCGATGACGATCGTGGCCGCGTTGATGTCGGCCTTGACCTCGGCGCTCTCGCCGATGATGAGCGTGCCGCGGGTGCGGATCTCCCCGGAGAATTCGCCGTCGATGCGCACGGCGCCTTCGAAGGTGAGCTTTCCGTCGAAAGCACTCCCCTTGCCGAGGATGGTGGTGATCTCAGAGGCGTCCATGGGCTGATCTCCGTGGTGCGAGGCGGGCGTCGATCGCGGTCGGGTTTGGGGCGGCAACGCGCCGCGTGACCAAAGGTGCCGCCGCGGCCGGCGCACCCTAACCGACGAAGAGATCTCCTTGTACTGTGTTAGTGTTCAGATTCGCGCCGGACCCCGGTTTTCCGTAGCGATTCTTGGCGGTCTGGCCTAGGCTGCTACGCGGTGGCGCTCAAGCCAGAGGACAGCGCAGACCATCGCCGCGACTCTGGCGCCGACGCGCAGGGTCCGCAAGACGGGACCACACCGACGAAGCAGCTCGCGGGTTGCTTCGGACGCGCGCGAGCGGTGCTGCAAGCGTTGGTCGCCGGAGTCGAATCCGGTGACGCGTTGGTCGTGGCGACGGATCGCAAGGGCTTCCCCGTCGCGCAGCGCGTGCTGAGGCGACCGCGAGACCTGCCGCGCGCGCTGGTGATCGGCCGGCACAACCGTTGTGCCCTTTCGATCCCCAATGACAACCGCGTCAGTCTTCGTCACGTGCTGCTGACGGCGTGGCCCGGTGAAGGGCCGATCCGCTACCGCGGCTACGACCTCGGCGGACGCGCCGGCGTGCTGCTCGCGGACGGCAAGCGCGTGCCTGGATTCTCGTTTCCCGGCCACGGACTCATCTCGCTCGGACGCACGGTCGTGTTCGTCGCGCCCGGTGGTCCCGAAGGCGTGGGGCTGCTCGAGGGCAGCAACGACGAAGCCTTTCAGCGCCTGACGGGTCTCGATCCCACGGGCAACGGCGTTCGCTTGGCGACGAGCGCGGCGGCCGAGCCCGGCGTCGCGCACATCGGCGGCGACGAGCCGCGCGAGTTCGGCGGCTACCGTGGTCTCGATCTCGACGCGCGTCCGCAACCTCGCGGCGTGCTTCGCCTGCGCTCGACCAAGCCGTCCGGTCGCGGCGAAGAGGTTCGCGAGCTCGACCTCGACAGCCGGCAGCTGCAGCGGGGCCTGCTGATCGGTCGCTACAGCGATCGCTGCTCGCTCGCCGGCCACGGCCGCAACCTCTCGCGCGTGCACGCGCTCGTCTCCGAAGAAGCGCCGCGCTCGCTGCTGGTCTACGACCTCGCGAGCACGAACGGGGTCCGTCCCGCCGGCATGACGGAGGGGCCCAGCCACGCCGTGGTGCGCCTGACCGAGGACGCACCGGTGATGCTCGGTCATTTCGAGCTGGCGTGGGTGCCCAACCGCGGCGTCAAGCTCCACTGATCTCGTGACCTCGCGGACGCTCGCGACGGCAGCCGAATGAAAAAGGCGCTCGTCATCCTCGCCGGAGTGCTCGTCGGTCTGCTCGTCGTGGGCGGGGCGATCCTCTGGTACGTCGACGGCAAGGCGCGGGCGATGGCCGAGCAAGAGGCGGCCAAGCGGATCACCGAGCGCCTGACCGGAGCCGAAGGGGTCACGGTCGAGCTCGACGGGTTCATCCTGTTGTTCGACGTCGCGGTCCGCGGTCGCATCGAGGGGCTGCACGTGACCGTCGACGCCATCAAGAGTCACGGCATCGAGCTCGACGAGATCCGGCTCGACATCGAAGGGATCGCGCTCGATCGCGACAAGATGCTGCGCGATCGCCAGATCGTCGTCACCGACATCGACGGCGCGACCCTCGTCGGGCACCTGCGCGACGACATCGTCACGGCGAAGACCAAGCACGAGGTCGTGTTCACTCGCGATACGGTCACCGCCGAGTTCCAGGGCCAGAAGGTGGCCGCCAAGGTCGCGATCCGAAACCGACACGTCGAGCTGTCCGCACCGCTGGCGGGCGTGCCCCCGGTCAAGTTCCCGCTGCCGGACGAGGACATCCTTCCGTGCGATCCGCAGGTGGAGATCCTCGACGGGAAGCTGCGGCTTTCGTGTCGCGTCGAAGAGTTGCCGCCGGCCGTGCGCAAGGCGATGGGCCACGGGTAGCGCGCGCACGACGGCCAGGGTCGTCGTGCCGTCTCGTTCGCGCCGGATCGACTGCCGTTGAGCCGGCCCCTCGCGCGCACGGTGCTGCCGTCTGCGGGCCGAGAGCCTTGCCCGTCGCTCAACCGGCGGAGCCGTCTGCGCGCTCGCCGACCCATGCGCGGAAGTCCGCGGCGAGCGCGGGCGGGATCGCATGGGGAAGCGCGAGCAATGCGTCGAGGGATCGGCGGGCTCGTGCGCGGGCGGTCGGGTCGTCCGGAGCCCGCTCGACGTCGACACGGGCGCGCTCGAACGCGGCGAGGCGGCACAGGTGCGGCTCGATGGGATCGCGGCCGCACCGAGCTGCGACGTCGTCGAGGCTGCGGGCGGCGACGTCGAGCCGGCCGGCGCTGCGCTGGGCGGCACCGAGGGTGGCGAGCGCGAACGCTTGGTACGGGTGCTCGGGGGGGAGCGTGGCGTCGAGGATCTTCATCGCGTCGCGGACCAACGCGAGCGCCTCGTCGGCGCGGCCCTGGCGTTCGGTGGCGGACGCTTGGTTGAGCAGCGCGGCGCCGGTGTAGACGTGGTCGGAGCCGACGGTCGACTTCAGGAGCGCGACGGCCTCCTTGGCGGTGCGCTCGGCGTCGGCGTAGTCGCCGGCGGACTCGAGGGTCGCGGCCAGGTTGACCATCGACTGGGCGACCTCGACGTGGTCGGGGCCCAGTGCGTGGCGCCGGATCGTCAGGGCGCGGCGACGTGCCCTCGACGCACCCTCGAAGTCACCGAGCCGGCCGAGTGCATTGGCGAGGTTGTCGTAGCCGGTCGCGACGAGCGGGTGCTCCGAGCCCAGCTCGTCGGCGAACAACCGCAGGGCGTGCTCGTGTCGGTCGCGAGCCTCGGCGTACCGGCCCAGCGCCAGCAGGGCGCTGCCCTCGTCGTTGAGCGTGGTCGCGACGTTGGGGTGGGCGTCGCCGCTGTCGCGCCGAAATGCCTCCGTGGCGACGGCGTAGTACGCCAGCGCCTCCGCGGGATGACCCAAGGCGGTGGCAGCGGCCCCTTGCGCGAGCGCGAGATTGCCGTCGGCCCGGACGCGGTCGTCGGCACGGGCGAGGGCGGCCTTGGTGTGTCGCGACCACGCGCGGACCTTCGTCTCGTCGACCACGGACCGACTGTGAAACCAGATCATCGAGATCCCCACGTCGACGGCGGCCGCGTCGTCGTGGCTGGCGGTCGACAGGGTCCACGCGCGCTCGAAGTGCTCGGCCGCCGCGTCGTAGCGGCCGAGCTGCTCGAGCGTCTTCGCCACCAGGTGCTCGGCGCGGCCCACCAACGGGTCGAACTCGGTGCGACGGGCCGCATCGAGCACCGCCTGTGCCTGCGGCAGCACGTCGCGATGGTCGCCGGCTTCGAGCAAACCATCGGTGCGCTCGAGGTCCGAGGCGACGGCCGCGACCGTGGTGCGCTGCGCCGGGTCCTCGGGCATCGGCATGCCCGTGCCACCGGCGTCCTGCAGGCACGTGGCCGGGCCGGCGATCCCGCGTAGCGTCATCACGGCGTTGCCCACGATCGTCGCGTCCGCGTGCTCGAGCGCGGTGACCAGACCGTCGATGCGGTCACGCTGCCGCTGCAGGCAACGCATGCGCGCGTCCGCGGCGAGATCGGCTCCGTCGCGCCGGGCGGCCTCGCACGCCGAGCGCTGCGCTCGTCGCCAGGCGTCGGCGTGGGTCTGCAACGCCTGTTGGATCCGCGCGTCGGCATCGGCGGCGTAGGGCAGACCCGTCGCGGCGAACGCCTCCGAGATCGCAGCGCGTCGGGCGTCGTCGTCGGCGGCGAGCGGGATGTCGTCGGCGTCGCAGGGGTCGGCGCGTCCTCGCATCGCGAACGCGCCGGCGATCGTGACCAGTCCCAGCGCCGCGAAGGCCCCCGTGGCGAGGCGACGCGGGGGGCGCGTCGCCCGGTCGATCGCCGCCAGCAGATCCGACATCGTCTCGAAGCGCGCGTCGGGGTCGGGCGCGAGCCCGCGGGCCAGCGCGCGGTACAACGCGGTCGGGACGTCGCTGTCGCGCGGCCGTGTCGGCGGACCCGCGAGCTTGCCGTGCGCGAGCTCGGACGGGCGTCGCCCTGCGAACGGTCGTGCGCGATACAGGGCCTCCCACAGCGCGATACACCATGCGAACTGGTCGGTGCGGGCGTCGGTGGGTCGACCCAGGTGCTGCTCGGGGGCCATGTACGCCGGCGTGCCCAGCACGAAGCCCGCCGAGGTCAGCGCGGTCGCGCCGAGGTCACCGACGATCGCATCGTCTACGGGCACGGGCTGCGCGTGCGCCGATGCCGAGCCGTCGCTCGTGCGACTCGAGGCGCGCACGAGCCCGAAGTCGCCGACGCGCACGCGGCCGTCGTCGCCGACGAAGACGTTGTCGGGCTTGAAGTCGCGGTGCACCAGCCCCTCGGCGTGCGCGGCCGCGAGCCCGCGACCGGCCGCCGCGAACACGCGCAGGATCTCGGCGCGGCCCCGGTCGGCGGCCTGTAGGTAGCGCCCGAGCGTCGTGCCCTCCACGAGCTCCATCGCCAGCCAGACCCTACCGTTGGAGGTGCCCACGTCGAACACCTGCACGACGTTGGGATGGGAGAATCGAGCGAGCGCTTGCGCCTCTCGGACCATGCGCGCGCGAGCCTCCTTGGACCCGACGTCGGCGCGCTCGCGCAGCAGCTTGATGGCGACGTCGCGATCGAGCTCGGGGTCGTGGGCTCGGTACACCACGCCCATGCCCCCGCCGCCGAGGCGCTCGGTCGGAACGTAGCGCCCGAGTCGAGTGACCGGCTCGCCGAGGGCTGCCGGCTCGGCGGTCGCGTTGCCCGGGGCGGTCAGCTCGTCGGCGTCGCGCCCGGTGACTTCGGCTGGCGTGCGCTGGGACATCGACGACGTGGACCGTGGCGGCGCCGGGCAGGTGCGGGTCCGTCTACGGTCCATCGTACCAGCCGGCGCGGCCGCTCGAACGAGACAGGGCCGCGGCCTCGTGCGAGTCCGCGGCCCTCGGGCGCCGGTGGCGGCGCCGTCACGCCTCGAGCACGAACGCGACCGTGACGTCGACACGCACGTCGAACGAGCCCGGCGCCACGGGCACTGCGGTGGCTTCGTCGGCCTCCTCGAGCCAGGTCGTCGTCGCCGGCGCGACCACGGTGTCGATGCTGACGACCTCGCCCAGCTTGCGTCCGGCGGCGCCGGCCAGCGCCTCGCCGCGGGCGCGGGCGTCCGCCACGGCGGCGGTCATGGCGGCCTTCTCGCGGGCCTCGCGATCGCTGATGTCGAACTCGATCCCGTGGGTCGTCGTGGCGCCGGCGTCGGTGCTCGCGCGCAGGACCTTGCCGAGCTTGGCGAGGTCTCGAACCGTGACGTCGATGGTGGTGTGCACCTCGGTCTGCCCACGGCGTTCCCACGAAGGCATCACGTCGTAGCCGGAGGTCTGCATGTCGGCCTTCGCGATCCCGAGCGACGCGAGCTCGTCGAGGACGCGGCGGGTGGCGTCGGCGTTGTCGTCGACGGCCGTGTCGGCCTTGCGCGCGATCGAGTCGATCGACAGCGAGATGCGGGCGAGGTCGGGGGTGACCGACTCGATGCCGCGGCCGGCGACCCGCAGTCGACCCGCATCCAGCTCGTGGGAGGCGGTCGTCGTCGTTGTCGTCGCGGCGGTGGGTTCGGCGGCGGCATCGGTCGGTTGCGGCGACTCGGTGGTGGCGCTCGCCGAGACAGGCGCCGCGGCGCAGCCGGTGAGGATCGACAGGAAGCAGAGAGTACGAGTGAAAGCGTGCATGGATCTGGGAGACGCGTGGGGGAAGGGGGCGCGTCCCTTTCGTCGAGCGAACGCCTCCTTGCCGAGCGCGCTTACACCCGCGGTCTGGTCCGGCTCACGCCTCGCCGGCGCGGCGACGCAGCAGCCACTCGCCGCCGAAGCCGACGGCCAACAGCGTCCACATCAACCATCCGCTCCACAGCGGGATGTCGCGGCGACTGTCCAAGCGCAGTCCCGGGCCCTCGGCGAATGCGTCGGCGAGCTCGAGGCGCCGCGGGAGCGTCTCGGAGGCCGCCGCGACGAGAGCATCGCCGCCGGTCGCCTCGGCGATCGCAGCCAGGCGCGCGGTGCCTGGCGGCGCGTGCACGCGGGCGAGCTCGCGACCCGGCGGCTCGACGATGAACACGCGTCGCACCTGCGCGGCGGCGGTCCGCTCGGCGTCGTCGCCGTCGTCGTCCTCACCGGCGTCCTCGCGGCGGGCGATGGCCTCGTACGCGCCCACGGGCAGGTCTGCGACGACTTCTCGGGCCCGGCCGAGGCCATCGGTGGTCCAGCGGCCTTTTCGTACCGCGGCGCGGTCCTCCGACTCTGCCGCCGCCGCGCTCTCGTCGAGCAGCCGCAGCTCCCACGTGACCTCGACGTCCGGCTGCGGGGCGTAGGCGACCGACACCGTCTTGGCCGACAGCTCGACGTCCTCGCCCACGCGGTAGCGGGGACGATCGGTCTCCAGCTGCAGTCGCCCCGATGTGTCGTCGCGCAGCAACCACCGGATCACGCCGAGCCACAGCAGGTCGTAGGGACGCGCGCCGTCGATGAGCGGCAGCCCCGGCGCGAAGCCGAGGCGCCACGACCCGCCCGTGGCGAGCATGACCGTGCGGCCCTTGCCCGGCTCGGCGACCGAGATGATGGGACGCGGCCGTCCCTGGGGGTCGGTGTCCGAGGGGTGAACGACCAGGGCCGACCCACCGATCTGATCGGCCGACGGCGAGAGCGACAGTGGGTTGTAGTTGGGCAGCGGCGGCAGGCTGTCCCAGCCCGCGGCGGCCAGCCACGAGGTGATCGGATGGCGACGTCCCGCATCGGTGGCGAGCGGCGCGAACGACTCGTGCACCAGCGGCGAGGGCTGGCGCATGTCGACGGGCAGCGTGGCCGCGAGCGAGCGCACCGCGTAGCCGCCGTCGGTGGGGCCGAGGTCGCCGCCGATGACGACGAGCGCGCCACCGTCGACCACGTACTGCGCGATGTTGTCGATGTACTCGGCGACCTGGTGCGGCTGCGCGTCGAAGTTGTGCAGGATGAGCAGGTCGAAGGAGCCGAGCTGTTCCTCGAACAGCTCGTCGGTCGGGAAGGGAATGAGCGAAAGCGGCGCGGTCGTGTCCTCGCGACGGATGTCGTCGTGGTCGCGCAAGATGTAGTAGCTCAGCAGCTCCACGTTCGGGTCGCGGCGCAGCAGCGTGCGCAGGGCTCGAACGTCCCAGTCCGGGCGGCCGGCGACGTGCAGCACGCGCACCTTGTCGCGCAGCACCTTGACCACGAACGCGCGGTGGTTGTTGTCGGTGGTCGCCTCGCCCTCGTGGGCAACGACCCGAAGCTCGTAGACGAACTGACCGATGCGATCGGGGGCGACCTCGAACCGCACCGGTCGCTCGATGCCGTCGGCGTCGAGGCGGACCCGGCGGCTGGCGACCGTCTCGCCGTCGCGTCGCAGCTGCACCTCGGCGGCCTCGCCCTCGAAGCCGTAGGACACGATCGACGCCTCGAACTCCGCCACGTTCTCCACGAAGGCGAACTCGCCGGCGCGCACGCTGGCGACCGAGATGTCGCGGATCGCCGGGGCGCCGAGGGCCATGGTGGTGATCGGCACGCCGAGCGACTCGGCCACGGCGCGCACGTGGGTGTCGGTCGCATCGTCGGGCGCCACGAGCCCGTCGGACATCACGACCACCGCCGACAGCGGCACTTCGTCCGGGCCCGGTTGCGCGAGCTCGGACAGGGCGCGGGCGAGATCGGAAGCCACCCCGTCGGGCGTCGTCTGCAGCGTGTCGGCCTGCTCGCCCGCGTAGGCGTGCGTCGTCTCGTCGAAGGCACGCACGTCGACGAGATAGCCGTCGTCGCGCCAGCCGACTCGGGCCGACTCCGACTCGGCCCACACCTTTTCCAGTCGAGACTGTCGGGTCGCCGTGGCCTCACCGGCCTCGGTGGCGTCGGGCAGCGCGATCGATGCGGAGCGGTCGACGAGCACCACGATGCGCCGGCCGGCGGGGCCGACCTCGTCGATGCGCAGCGTCACCTCGAAGACCATCATCAGGAGGGCGACCAGGCCGAGCACGCGCAGGGCGAGCAGCGACAGCGCGATCGCCCGTGGCCGAGGCGAGCGCGGCCGAAGGTAGGTGCGGACCGCCTCCCACAGGGCGACCCCGAGCACGAGGCCCACGCCGACGAGCACGAAGGCGGGGGGCGTGTGCCCGACGGCGAGCGACATCTTCTCCACGGCCGGCTACCTCCACCTGCGCGCGCGCAGCAGCGTCTCGACGTGGGCCCGGTCGGCCTTGTAGTCGGTGCACGTGGCGTAAAGAAGGATGTTGACCGCGAAGCGGATCGCCCACTCGCGCTGATCGGAGCCGCCCGGCGTGCACGGGTAGGCCGCGAGGCCGTCGGGCGTCTCCGCGAGCGCCCCTCCGAGGTCGTTGCGCATGACCAGCACCTGCAGCCGACCCTCTTCCTGGATGCCCAGGACGTGGTCGTGGGCGCGGGTTCGCCCCATCGGCGTGTCGACGAGATAGAAGCTGCGGTACAGCACGTGGTCGCGTCCGACCGGCGAGAGCTCGGCCGACGGGACCACCTTGCCCAGCAGGTCGCGGACGCTGTTGGTGAACGCCCCATCGGCCCCGCCGTCGGCGGCGTCGAAGAGGATGAGGCCGCCGAGGTCGATGAAGCGGCGCATCTGGTCGGTCCCGATCGCGCCGAGGTCGGGCAGCGCGCCTTCGCCCGCCACGTACAGAAACGGCGTGTCGAACAGGCGCTCGGAGTCGGCCTCGACCACGGTCGGCTCGCGCACGGGCTCCAGGCGCGTGCGCAGTCGCAGCTCGCGGGCGAGGGTGCGCATCGCGGTGGGGCGGGGCTCCCAGCTGCCCTCGTAGCGCAGCTGCGGCAGGTCGAGCTGGATCGTCGAGTCGTCGACGCGCCCGCCGAACGGATCGATCGTCTGCGGGGGCTGTGGCGGCGGCGCGGCGTTGGAGCGCAGCGCCGACGCAGCGGCCACCGTTGCGGCGGCGCCCGTCAGACCCGCGAGCAGGGCGCGGCGTCCGAGCTTTTCGTCGGTGTGCATGCCGGGGCTCTTTCATCGTATCCTGGCCCCGCTCGGCGGCGAGCGCCAGTCCGGGCCACGAAGACACCCGTGGCGGTTCTCGAGGTCTCAGCGCTGGAAAAGACGTTCGTGCGGGGATTCCTGCGCCGACGCACCGACGCGGTCCGCGGCATCTCGCTGAAGGTCGAAGCGGGCGAGATCTTCGGGTTTCTCGGCCCCAACGGCGCGGGCAAGACGACGACCATCAAGATGTTGATGGGCCTCATCTTCCCGACCAAGGGCACGGCGACGGTGCTCGGCCAGCCCGCCGGCGACCGGCGCGCCAAGATGCGCGTGGGGTACCTCCCGGAAAATCCGTACTTCTACGACTACCTTTCGGTGGGCGAGCTGCTCGACATGGTCGGCCGGCTCTACGGTCTCGACGGCACCGAGCGCGCCCGGCGGAGCAAGCGGCTCATCTCGCGGGTGGGCCTGGACCATGCCGGCAGCCGACCGCTGCGTGCGTACTCCAAGGGCATGATGCAGCGCGCCGGCCTCGCGCAGGCGCTGATGGGCGACCCCGATCTCGTCGTGCTCGACGAGCCGATGTCGGGGCTCGATCCGCTCGGCCGCAAGGAGGTCCGCGACCTCATCTTGTCGCTCAAGGCCGAGGGCAAGACCGTCTTCTTCTGTACGCACATTCTCGCGGACGCGACGCGGCTGTGCGACCGCGTCGGGATCGTCGTCAAGGGCAGGCTGCGCGACGTCGGTCCGCTCGGCCGTCTGCTCGACCCGCGGGTGGAATCGGTCGACGTCGTGTGGGAGCACGACGACGAGGACGCACGAAAGAAGCTGGGGGCGCACGAGGGCGAGCACCTCGCCACGTCCGAGGGCAACGTGCTGACGGTGCCCAGCCGCGAGGCGGCCGACCACTTCCTCGCCGCGGTGATCGGCGCCGGCGGCAGGATCCGCCAAGTCGTCCCGCATCGGCAGGGGCTGGAAGACCTTTTCGTGTCCGAGGCGGCGAAGGGAGACGACGAGTGAGCGGGACCGGCAGCAGCGCGGGGCGGCTGTGGGCCATCGCGCTCAACACGTTCCGCGAGGCGGTGCGCAACCGCGTGCTGTTCGTGCTCGCGATGTTCGCCGTCGCGTTGATGGGCTTTTCGCTGATCCTCGGCGAGCTGTCGCTGCACGAAGAAGTGCGCGTCATCAAGGACCTCGGACTGGCGGGGATCAGCCTGTTTTCGGTCATCATCGCGCTGTTTTTGGGCGTGAACCTGCTGTCGAAGGAGCTCGATCGCAAGACGGTCTACTTCGTGGTGCCCAAGCCGCTGCACCGGTGGGAGTTTCTGCTGGGCAAGTACCTCGGGTTGGCGGTCACGATGAGCGCCCTCGTGGTGTCGATGTCGCTGACGCTGTGGGCGTTCGTGGCGTTTCAGGGGGGCAGTCACGGCATCACGCTGGTGCGGGCCGAGACCCTCGTGGTGCTCGAGATCTTGCTGCTGATCGCCGTCGCGATGCTCTTTTCGTCGTTTTCGTCGCCGTACCTTTCGGCGATGTTCACCGGTGCGTTGTGGATCATCGGCCGCAACCAGGCCGAGCTGGCGGCGTTCGCCACCGGCAAGAAGATGGGCGGGACCTTCGCCGGAGACCTTCTGCACACGATCGCGACCGTACTGCCGGACTTTCACGCGTTTTACGTCTCGGGCGCCGACCTCGGCGGCACGAACGTGTCGATCCACGAGTCGTTCATCAGCTGGGGCTATGTCGCGTCCGTCGCCGGCTACGCGGGGGCGTACGCCGCCGCCTGCTTGGCGCTGGCCGTCGTCTTGTTCGCGCGTCGGGACCTGACGTGACCGCGCACGAGCCATTGGCCGAGGCGCCCGATCCCGGCGCCGACGATGGTGCGGCGCAGGAGTCGGCCGTGGCGCCGACGGTCGGTCGTGGCCGCCGGTGGCGTCGACGCGTGGTGGTCACGCTGTTGCTGACGGTGCTGGTGCTCGTGCCGCTGTGCGGCCGCGTCGCGTTCGAGGGCCACGCCGAGCTCGAGCGGGCCGACGAGGCGGCCTCGGCCGGCGACGTCGACGGCGAGATCCTGCACCTGGGTCGCGCCGCCCGCTGGCGCGCCCCGGTGCTGGCGCACGACGAGACCGCCCGCGACCGGCTCATGGTGATCGGGCGGGAGGCCGAGGCCGAGGGCGTGGACCGAGACCACGTCGCGCTGGCGGCCTATCGCGAGGTTCGCCGCGCGCTGCTGGCCACGCGCACGTTCTCGGTGTCCGATCCGGATCAGCTGCAGGAGGCCAACGCGGCGATCGCCCGGCTGATGGCGGCGCAGGAGGAACGCTTCGGCACCGACGTGGGCGGTGGTGGCGATCCGGAGGCCTGGCACCTGGAGCGTCTGTCGGAGATGCCGGGTCCGGTGCCGTGGCGCGCGAGCGTGGCTGCGCTCGCGTTCGTGCTGTGGCTGGGCGCGACGGTCGGCTTCGTGACGCGAGGGCTGGACGCGGCGGGGCGGCTGCGTCCGAAGGCCGCGGTGCGCTGGGGCGTGGCGAGCCTGGTGCTGCTGCTCACGTGGGCGTGGATGCTGGCGAGTGTTCGGGGCTGAGCGAGGCGTACAGCCGCTCGTAGCCGAGCACGGCGTGGTCCCAGCCGAGCGGGCGGGCCATGCCGCGGGCTTGCACGGCCCCGTGGCGCGCCGGATCGGCGAGCACGCCGAGCGCCCGTCCGATGGCCACCGCGAGCGCATCGGCGGTCGGGGCGTCGAAGACCACGCCGTCGCCCTGCACCGGGTCGCGGTCGACGTCGGTCACCGTGTCGCCGAGGCCGCCGGTGCGGCGCACGATCGGCAGCGTGCCGTAGCGCAGCGCGTACATCTGCGTCAGGCCACACGGCTCGAAGCGTGACGGCACACAAAGCGCGTCGGCGCCGGCGACGAGCAGATGCGACAGCGGCTCGTCGTAGCCGCGGATGAACCCGACGCGCTCGGGGTCGGCCTGCGCGGCGTCGGCGAGCCGGGCCTCGAGCGCGGGATCACCCGACCCGAGCACGCACAAGCGCACGTCGTGACGACGCGCGACGACGGGCCACGCATCCAGCAGCAGGTCGATGCCTTTTTGGTCCGTGAGGCGCGAGACCACGGCGAGGACGTGGCCACCCTCGCGCACGCAAAAGCGCGTACGCAGCGACGCCTGGCACAGCGCCTTGCCTCGGAGATCGCCCACGGTGTAGCGCGCCGGTAGCAGCGGATCCGCCGACGGGTTCCACACGCGGGTGTCGATGCCGTTGAGCACGCCGTGCAGGTCGGCGCGCCGGGTCTGCAGCAGGCCGTGCAGACCGCGGCCGCCCTCGGGCGTGCAGATTTCGGCGGCGTACGACGGGCTGACCGTCGACAGCGCGTCGGCGTAATACAGCCCGGCCTTGAGCGCCGACGCGGCACCGTACAGCTCCACCCCCTCCACGTCGAACATCGCCGGTGGCAGGCCGAGCGCGGGCAGCTGACCGGGGTCGAAGCGGCCGGCGAAGTGAAGGTTGTGCACGGTGAACAACGTCGGGGCGCTGCGCCCCCCGAACGCGCACTGGTACGCGGGGACGAGTCCGGTCTGCCAGTCGTGGGCGTGCACCACGTCGGGGACCCAGCCCGCGAGGCCGCCGAACGAGGCCAGCGATGCCGCGACGCGCGACAGCAGGCCGAAGCGCAAGTGATTGTCGGGGTGGTCGTACCCGCGATCGTCGAGGTAGGGCCCGCCCAGGCGGTCGAACTGCTGCGGCGCGTCGAGCAGCCACACGCGCACGTCGGTGTCGGGCAGCGTCGCCGGTCGCAGGCGGGCGGGTCCGATGCCGAGCGGATCGCCGAGCTCGATGAACGCCCCGCGGCCGGACACAGCCGCGCGCATCGTCTCGCGGTAGCACGGCAGCAGCAACGCGACGTCGTGACCACGGGCAGACAGCGCGCCCGACAGCGCACCGACGACGTCGGCGAGACCTCCGGTCTTGACGAGCGGGAAGGCTTCGGACGCGACCTGGAGGATCCGCATGGTCACAGCGCGTCGATCATCGACGCGGTCACCAACGTGACGCCGCCGTCGGTGCGATGGAAGCGAGTGGCGTCGGCAGCCGGGTCCTCGCCGACGACGAGGCCCTCGGGGATATTGGTGCCGCTGGCGACCACGACCTTGCGCAGGCGAGCGTGCCGGCCCACGTCGACCCCGGGCAGGAGCACGGAATCCTCGACGGTGGAGTAGGAGTTGACGCGGACGTTCGTGAACAGCAGCGAGCGCCGCACCGTACCCCCGGAGACGATGCAGCCCGCCGACACGAGCGAGTCGACGGCCATGCCGCGACGCTCGCTGTCGTCGAAGACGAACTTCGCCGCCGGGCGCTGCTCGTGGTACGTCCAGATCCGCCAGCTCTCGTCGTACAGGTCCAGCTGCGGCGTGACGTGGGTGAAGTCGAGGTTGGCTTCCCAGAACGCGTCGAGCGTGCCCACGTCGCGCCAGTACGGCTCGGTCGCGCCGGCCGAGTGCACGCAGCTCTCCGAGAAGGGGTGCGCGAAGATCTTCGCGTCGCCGATGAGCCCAGGGATGATGTCGTGGCCGAAATCGTGCTGGGTGCTCTCGGCGTTCGCGTCGCGACGCAGGCGGTCGACGAGGACGTCGGCGTCGAAGAGGTAGATGCCCATCGATGCGTACGCCCGGTCGGGACGCCCGGGGATCGGTGGGGGGTCGGCGGGCTTTTCCAGGAAGCCACGGATGCGCCCCTCGTCGTCGGCGTCGACGATGCCGAAATCGCTGGCCCCGGCGCGCGGGACCTCCACGCACGAGACCGTGACGTCGGCCCCGCGCTTTTGGTGCCAGCGCACGAGCTTGGAGTAGTCCTGGCGGTAGACGTGGTCGCCGGCCAGGATCAGCACGTGCCGCGGCGCGTGGGCCTCGATGACGTCGAGGTTTTGGTAGACGGCATCGGCCGTGCCCGAGTACCAGCGGTCGTCGGTGTTCTGCTGCGCCGGCCACAGCTCGACGAACTCGCCGAGCTCGGCGCGCAGGAAGCTCCAGCCCCGCTGGATGTGACGGATCAGATCGTGGGCGCGGTACTGCGTCAGCACGCCGATTCGCCGGATGCCGGAGTTGAGCGCGTTGGACAGCGGGAAGTCGACGATGCGGAACTTGCCCGCGAACGGCACCGCCGGCTTGGCGATCTCGTCGGTCAGCGCGTGCAGCCGACTGCCGCGTCCGCCGGCGAGCACGAGCGCCAGGGTACCGCGCAGAGCTTCGTTGAGCGCCAGACGTTCGGGGGGGGCCACGGGGCGGTGGTGCCACGTTTTGCCGAAGATGTCAGGGGGGGGACGCGTGGGGGGGCGTGACGAACGGGTGACGATCGACGCAAACGGTGAACCCACGGCACGCAGGGCCCGGCGCGGGCGGGTGGCGCGGGTGACGGGGCGGGCAAGATCGGCGGCCCGCGGTGTCCCGATCCGGGACATGACCGCTTGGCGAGTGTGCCGCTGTGGTCGACGCCTCCGGTGTATCGTGAACGCTCCATGTCGGCAGAGCCAATGCAGACAGGGTCGTCGTCTGCGGCCCCGACGGCCGTCACGGTGCTTTCGTTTGCCGTGGGACCCCGAACGCGGGTGGCGTTGCTGTCGCGGTGGGTCCGCGAAGTGCTGTCGCCGCATGCGCTGACGCCCGTGCCCGGCGCGCCTCCCCACGTGTCCGGGATTGCGCAGATCGGGGGACGCCCGGTGGCCGTCGTCGACCTCGCACCGTTCTTCGGCCTGACCGGGGGTGACGTTGCCGTCGACGACATGCCTCGGCTCGTACTCGTGCAAAGTGGCACGATGGAGGTGGCGCTCTGCGGCCGCAGCGTGCTCGTGGAGGACCTCGACCTCGACGAACACGCAGGCGGCGACCAGATGTTCGGAGAGCGACTACGGCCCCATGTGCAAGGACGCGTGACGACGCGACGCGGGATCGCGGTCGTGCTCGACTTGCCGAGCGTGCTCGAGGCCGCCCGTGTTCGTACGTAGATCGAGAACGTTCGCGCTGTCGCGGCTGGACCACGTCGTCGTCGGCCTCGACGCGCACGAGATCGTCTCGCTCGAAGGCGACGACGAGCCGTCGCCGTTCGAGCATCTGGACATCGCGGCGCTGATTGGAGTCCGGGTTCGAGACGATGCGCCACGTCGGTTCGCACGCGTCCGTGGTCTCACCCCGAGCCTCTTGCTCGGCTCCAGTGTCCACCTCGCCGACTACGACCCGGAGTCGTGCTTCCCGCTACCCCGGTTCGTCGCGCCGGCCCTGCGGCGGCGCGGGATCGACGGTCTGCTCCTGCTGCCCGATGGGCTCGCGTACATTCTCGCGATGGACCTGTTGTCGGCATCGACGGCTCGGAAGGAGGAACCGTGACGCCGCCGCACAGCGAGCGACTCCTCGAGAAGTTTCGCGACGTGACCCAGCGCCGGCTCGGCGAGATCGAGCGGGCCCTGGTTGCACTCGGCGTGTCCGGCACGCACGTCGATCCAGAGCTGAGACGAGAGTTGGCCCGGCAGCTTCACACCCTCAAGGGCGAGGCCCGCATGATGGGTTTCGAGGCCGTCGCCGAGACCGCACACGCGCTCGAAGACCGTCTCGGACGCGCGTTGGAAGGGGACCGGCTCTCCGACCCCCGCTTCGTCGATGACGTGCTCGCCGCCCTCGACGGTGTGCTCGACCAGATCGGAGCGCGGCGATCGGCGACGGTCCCCGTCGCTCCGGCGCCCACCGCCGATGCTGGAGCACTGGCCGCGATCGCCGATCGCGTCACGACACTGGCACTGGGCAGTGGTCAGCTGTCGACGGTCATCGACGAGCTCGATGCGATCGCGTTCGAATTGCCGCGTGGTCTGGCCGGACGCTTGTCCCTTCTCGCGACGCGGGCGCGTGAGCACGCGCGCGAAGCCGAGTCCGCCTCGATGGAGCTGCTGCATCGGGTGCGGGACCTTCAGCTCGTCCCGCTACTCGACGGGCTCGCGCACTATCCGAGGGCGGTACGTGACCTCGGTGCGCAGCTGGGCAAACGCGTCGTCCTGCAGCTCGACGTCGGCGCCGTACGGATCGACCGTGAAGTGCTGGAGCGGTTGCACGATCCGCTCCTGCACGTGCTGCGCAATGCCGTCGATCACGGGTGCGAGTCGCCGACCGAGCGGCGCGCGGCGGGCAAGTCGGACACGGCCACGATTCGCATCCACGCCCAACGTCGCGGCACCGATGCGGTCGTGGCGATCTCCGACGACGGGCGGGGAATCGACGCCGCTTCGGTCGCCGAGGCCGCCCGGCGTCGAGGGCACACCGTGAGCGAGCAGATCGGCCCGCAGCAGGCACTGCAGCTGTTGTTTCTGCCCGGGATGAGCACCCGGACGCGCGTCGGCGACGTCTCCGGGCGCGGCGTGGGGCTCGATGTCGTTCGCGAGCGTGTCGAGGCGCTCGGGGGTACCGTCACACTCCGAAGCCGGCCCGGCGAGAGCACGACCATGGAGCTCTCGGTGCCGGTGTCGTCGATGCTCGTTCATGCGCTCGCCGTGCGGGTCGGTCCATGCCGTTGCGCGGTGCCCCTGGACGCGGTGGTCGAAGTCGTCGCCTACGACGAGGCGCGACTCGTCCCGATCGGGGACACCGTCGCGTTCGAACACGAGGGACGGCTGCTACCGGTGCGCGATCTCGGCGACGTCGTCGACGCGACGCCGCGCGAGCTCGAAGGGCACGTGCTCATCGTGCGTCGGGGGGCCGACGAGAGCGCGGTCGTGGTGGATCGCGTTCTCGGAGAGCGGCAGATCGTCCTGCGAGGCAAGGGCGAGTTCTTGGCCGGGAGCCAGCTCGTCCGCGACATCGGGATCTCCACCGAAGGCGAGACCACCTTGCTCATCGACCTCGCCGCGATCGCGACCGCCGTCCCGCGGCGAGACCGACGGGTGGCTGCGCCGCCTCCGCCCGAAGATCCCACCGTCGTCACGCGCGTCGTCGTTGCCGACGACTCGGAGCTGACCCGCGACATGTTGGTACGGGCGCTGCGGGGGAGGGGGCTCGATGTCGTCGAGGCCGTCAACGGCCGGGACGCGCTCGCGAAGATCGAGCGCTGTCGACCCTCGATCGTGTTCACCGATCTCGACATGCCCCATCTGGACGGGTTCGGACTGATGGAGCTCCTGCAGACGCGTGACGCGACGGACCGCCCGCCCGTCATCGTCTTCTCCACGCACGCCGATGCCGAGCACATCAGTCGGGCCAAGCGAATGGGCGCAGTCGGCTATCTCGTCAAGGCGCAGTTCGATGCGACTCGCCTCGACGACCTCATCACACGCGTGCTGTCGCCGTCTTCGTCGCCCGGACCCGGACCCGCCTCCTCATGACCGTCGTGCGTGTGCTGGTCGTGGACGACTCGACGCTCTTCGCCGATGCGATGGCGTCGCGGCTGGCGGAGGAGCCGGACATCGACGTCGTCGGCATGGCGCACGACGGGCGCACGGCGGTCGATCGGGTCCGCGCATTGCAGCCGGACATCGTGACGATGGACGTCCAGATGCCGGTCATGGACGGGTTGCATGCCGTCGAGCAGATCATGGCCCGCTGCCCCACGCCGATCCTCGTGCTGACGGAAGACCCGCACGGGGAGGCCGGGGATCGCACCTTCGAGGCACTGCGTCGCGGAGCTCTCGACGTCGTCCGCAAGCCCGGCGCTCTGCCGTGGCGCGGTGAGCCGTTCGCGGAAATCCTCGCCCGGATACGCCGGCTGTCGCGCGTTCCGGTGATCCGCCACCCCGGCGGTCGGCGCCATCGCTGGCGTGCACCCCCGCGACCGCGTCGCGAACGCGTCGTCGAGGTGATCGGCATCGGGGCGTCGACGGGAGGCCCGCGCGCACTCTCGGAGATCCTCGCTGCCCTTCCGTCGACGCTGCGTGTGCCCATCGTCGTGGTTCAGCATCTCGCGCCGGGGTTCACGGCCGGGCTGTGCGCGTGGTTGGAGCGTGTCACCCCGCTGCGCGTCGTCGTCGTCGACGAGGCGCAGCCGTTGCGCCCGGGCACCGTCTTCTTGGCCCCGACCGATCGCCATGTGCAGGTCGACCGCCGTGGGCAACTCCAGCTCGGCGATGGGGCACCGCAGGACGGGCATCGTCCGTCGGCCACGGTTTTGCTGCGCTCGCTCGCCGAGGCCTACGGGGCCGCAGCGGTGGGCGTGTTGCTGACGGGGATGGGCCGCGACGGAGCGGATGGACTCGCCGCGTTGCATCGCGCCGGCGCGACCACGATCGCGCAAGACGCGGCGACGAGCGTCGTGGACGGGATGCCGAAGGCCGCCCGAGACGCGGGGGTGGCGAGTGTCGTCGCGCCGCTCGGGCGGATCGCTCCGCTGTTGCTCGAGCTCGGCGGAACGCGGAGCACCTCGTGACCTGGCGTGCCGGTCTTGCCGCCGTGATCGAGTCGTACTGCGGCCTGCGCCTACGTCCCGAGGACGCCACCGGAAAGCTGGGAGCGCTCGTACGCGAACGCGCCGCCGGCCTGGGGCACGCGGACGTGCTGTCCTACGTCGCGTGGCTCCAACGCGCCGGCGACCGGGACGAGCTCACGCGACTGGTCGCCGCGATCACGGTGCCGCAGACCTCGTTCTTTCGCGACGAGCGGCAGCTGCGAGCCATCGCATCGCAGTGGCGCAACGAACGGGATCGCGCGTTCCAGATCTGGAGTGCGGGCTGCGCCACCGGCGAGGAGGTCTACTCGCTCGCGATCATGGCCGTGGAGCTGGGCATCGTCGCGCGCGTGCTCGGTACGGACATCAACGCCGGCTACCTCGGGACGGCACGCGACGGACGCTATCCACGACAGGCGATCGCGACACTCGCCCCGCACCGAGCGGCACGTTTCACCGAGCGCGGCGGAGACGTCGCGCTGCGACCGGAGCTGACGGCGCTGGTCGATTTTCGCACCCACAACCTCGCGGCGGATCCGCTTCCGCGACCCGACGACGGGCGCGGCTGGAACCTCGTCGTATGCCGCAACGTGCTGATCTATTTCGACCGACAGCGCGCGGTCGAAGTCGTGCGTCGGCTCGCGTCGGCGGTGGAGGACGGCGGTTGGCTCGTTCTGGGCGCGGCCGATCCTTTCGTCGCCGGACAGGTCGCGACGTTGCGCCCGGTGTGTGTCGACGGTCAGTGGCTGCACCAAAAATGGCCCGCACTCGCAACGAAAGCGACGGGCGAGGGGACGACCGACCGTGGTGCGGCGCTGGCCGACACGCTGGAGACGGGCAATCGCAGCCTGGCGATGCACGACTTTGCGGGGGCGCGTGCGGCGTATCAACGGTGCCTGCGGCTGGCGCCACACGATGCCGAAGCGGCCTACTTGCTCGGGCTGCTGCATCGCAAGGAAGGTGATCCCGCCGCAGCTGCGCACTGGTTTCGTCGCGCCCTGCGGCTTGCGCCCCACCACTGGCCGGCGCGCTACTTGCTCGGCTCGTGTCTGGAGCGGGCGGGACGAGCCGACGACGCGGGCGCCGAGTTCGTACGGGTGCTCGAGCAGCTCGAGGCGGGGCGCGACGTCGACGTGCTTCGCTCCCGGCTGAGCGATCTTCCGGGCCTGCAGCTGTCACCGCGCCAGGTCGCGTCGGCTTGTCGGGCGTGGCTCAGAGAGCGAAGCGTTCGAGCGCCACATTGAGGTCGCCGGCGAGCGACGTGAGGTCTCGCGTCGCCGCGGCCGTCTGCTCGCTGCCGGTCGCGATCGAGCCGGCGGCTTGGGCGATGTCCTCCATGGCTGCGGTGACTTGCTCGGTACTGCTGCGTTGCTGCTGGCAGACGAGCGCGATCTTCTGGGCCTGCTCGGTGACGTCGCGGGTCAGTCGCATGGCATCGTCGAGGCTGACGACCGTAGCGCTCGAGGCCTCGCGAATGTCGGAGGTCAGGCGGCGGATGCCCCCGATCGCATCGAGCACCGCCTCGGCCAGCCCCTGCATGCGGGCGGCGACCAGCGAGAACCCGCGGCCGGCCTCGCCGGCCTTCGCGCCTTCGAGCGCCGCGTTGAGGGCGAGCAGCTCGGCCTTGTTGGCGATGCCGCGGATCGTGTCGAGGATTTCGGAGACGCGGTCGGTGTGCGAGGAGAGCACCGCGAAGTGGGCCCCGACGGCCTCGTTGGTGGAGACGGACTTCTCGGCGCTGGTCAACACCTCGCCCGCCGATGCCGCGATCTCACGGGACGACGCGAGCATCGACTGCAGCGACTCGCGCGTTTGCTCGACCGCGGTGCTCTGCTCGACGGTGCTCTGAGATTGCTGTGCCGTCATCGCGCCGATTTCGCTGGCCGCGCTACCCAGCTGCGCGCTGGTCCGCGTCAGGTGGCCGACGAGGTCGCGCAGGCTCCCGGTCATGCGCCGCAGCACCTCCGAGACCTCGGACTCGCCGTCGACATCGCCGGTGAGGTCCCCCGACGCGATCCGTCCGGCGCGACGTACCACCGCATCGATGTCGGTGAGGCGAGCGCGCAGCATCGCGGAGGCATCGACGACGTGGCGAAGGAACGTCCAGATCACGCCGACGTACAGACAAATGAGCAGCGTGCCGATCACCAGGTTCAGCGGCGTCAGCTTCGTCGCCGTCGTCGCATCGGCGGGCGAGAGCTCGATCGCGATGAGCAGGCCGGCGTTGACGGCCCCGAGGCCGACCGCGGCCGACGGCGCGGTGAGAAAGCCGAGCACGGGCACCGTGAGCATCAGCGCGCCCATCACCACCTCGGGGCCGGCCGCGTGAACGAGGCCGACGTACGCGCTGATGCCGGCCACGCCGTAGGTGAAGACGTAGGCGCCGGGTACGGTCCTTTCTTGGTAGGCGAGGTACGTCGCGCTGCCGCACAGGACCATGGCGGCAAGGCCGGCAATTCGGGTCGCGGGCGGCAGCTCGACGATCGTCGTGAGGACGAGGCAGACCAGACCCGCCACCGTGAGGCTCGCGGACGCTAGCTGCAGGAAACGGGCGCGGAAGCGGCGTGAGCGCTCCTCGACGACTTCGGCGATGGACTCGGTGGCGACCATGAATGACTCTTCGGAGCGGAGGGGCGGCTTAGATGCCGAGGAGGTCGAGGCGTCGGTCGACGGCCGCCTGTATGTCGTCGGTGCTCACGGGCTTGAACAGCACGCGGGAGCGGAGCGTGGACACGAACTTGCCGACCCACGGCTCGCGGGCATCGGCGCCCGTCACGAACAGAAAACGCTTGGACCACGACGGGTCGGTGTCGACGAGCCGGCGGTACAGCTCGGGTCCATCGATCCCCGCCAGCTCGAGCTCGGCGACCACCAGATCCGGACGGGGGCTCGCTCGCAGCCTCGTCATCGCGTCCGTTCCGGTTCGAAAGAACTCCACCTGGGCCAGCCGGCCCTCGAACACCTGGCGGTACAGTGACACGACGTCGGCCGCGGGCTCGGCGAACACGACGCGGGCACGCCGCCGGTCGGCCACGACGGGAGACGAGGAGCGGGTCCACCGACGGACGCTGTCTACCAGACCCTCCTGATTGGCGGTCTTGTGAATCCAGCCGTCGGCGCCGCATTCGAGGGCAAGGGTCTCCAGATTCTCGGGCGGCTGCGCGGAGAATAGCAGGACGCGAGTGTCTTGGAGGTCGCCTCGCGCCCGCGTGACCGACACGATGTCGTTGCCGCTGAGGCCGGGCATGTTGACGTCGATGAGGACCACATCGGGACGGAGCCTGACGATCTCCCACGACGAGCCGTAGGCCACACTGCGGGTGTGGACCTCCATGCCCGCCCGCTCCAACACTTCACGTGCGAGCTCGAGGACCACCTCGCTGTCGTCGATCAGGAGGACCCTTGGTGCTTCGGTCATCGAATCGACGACGAGTCTATCAAGGTCAAGTCGTCGCTGTCGGCAGATGCGCATTTTCGCGAGTCGATAGGTTGTCCCAGAGTGGGCCACTTCCGGCGTCGTAGACGAACAACAGAACGGTCCCCCCAACGCCGACATGCGTGCGCGTAACGTCGAACGGCGAGATCGGTGCACAAGGCACGACATTTTCTTGTGGCGCGGTCGAAGTCCGTCGCTACGGTCCCCGCTTCGGAACATGGCCCTCGACAAGACAGACGTGAACGAGTCGATCCAACGGCAGATCCGGCGCCTCGAGATTCCGGCGCATTGGTGTAGCGACGAAAATCCGCACGCCGAGGAAGCCCACGCGGCGACGTTGCGGCTGGCGTTGCGCACCGGTGTGATCACCGAGAGCGCTCTACCTCGGTTTCACCGCCAGAAGTTCGCGCGCCTCGCTGCGCTCGCCTACCCGCGCGCCAAGGTGAACGAGCTCGCGCTGATCAACGACTTCTGTGCGTACTTGTTCTTCAACGACGACATCGCGGAGGAAGACGTGGCGTTCGGCAAGAACCCGGAGCGGCTGCGTCGCTGGCTCGACGCCCACGTGATCTCCCTGCGGACCGGACGCGACACCAACCCCCGTGATCCGCTCAACGCGTTCCTGGTCGACATTCGCACCCGCCTGCTGGAGAAGACGACGCCGCAATGGCTCGAACGGTTCGTCTTCGACGTCGACCAGTACCTCATGCAGGGCACCTACGTGGGCGCTTTGCACTGGACCCGCGATACCGTTCCCACGGTCGAGGCGTACCACAACCAGCGGCTGTACGACTCCGCGCTGTTTCCGGCGCAGGACCTCATCGAGCTCGCCGAGGGCGTCACGCTGGACGAGGCCACCATCCAGTCCGAGTCGGTGGTCGAGCTGCGCTGCGCGTGCAACCACGTCGTGGCGTACACCAACGACCTCTTTTCGTATGCGAAGGAGGTCATGCGGTTCGAGAGCCCGAACAACCTCGTGCACGTCACGATGGTCAACGAAGGCGTGAACACTCAGACCGCGGCCGAGCGCGTGGTCGACAAGATCCATGCCGAGCTCGCACGGTTCGTGGAGATCGCCGAGACGCTCGAACACGCCAATCCCGATCCGGCGCGGGAGCGCTACGTCGCCGGCATGAAGAGCTGGATGCGCGGCAATCTGCGGTGGTCGGTCGAGACCGGGCGCTACGATGTCGGCCGGGCGCTCAGTGCTCCGATGCCGGCGCCCGCGTCGGCGTCCACGTCGTCGTCGACGCTCGGGGCCGGGTGGCGATGAAGAAAGGCCCGAAGCGGTTTCGCGACTTGCCACCGGCCGCGCTGACGGCGTTCTCACCTCGCGCGGGGTCTTGAAACCGCTTCTAGTGTCCTGAGTTCGCAATCCGCTGCAGAAACAACAGCGGTCCCCGAGCCCGTGCCGGCGTGGCGCGACGCTCGAAGTACGCCCGGTATGCCTTCGGTCGCGCGCCTGGGCACGGACTTCGCTACCACCGTTCTTTCTGCAGCGGATTGCGGACTCAGGGCACCAGTCCTCCGACCGGGTAGTTCTGAGCGGCTAAACACCGCCCCCGTCGCCCCCACCGTTGTTGCGAGACCTCGCAGTATCCCGATACAGCTTCGGCCTCGCGCCGCGGTGGAGGGCGACGCTGACGGCGTTTATCCACTCAGAATTACCCGGTCGGAGGACTAGCGACGCGCCGCCGGAAAGGACGTCAGCTCGCGCTGGATGTAGTCGAGCGCTTCGTGCCGCGTCGCGAAGATCTTGATCGGGACGCGAACCATCATGGCCACCGTGGCGCCGAGCAGACGATGCACGGCGGAGCTGAGCACCATGACCACTTCGCGCCCGCCCTGTTCGCGCACGATGGACAACAGCTCCTTGCCCTCGTCACGCACGGTGCCGTCGTACGTTCCGATCTTCGTGCCGTCGACGAGTAGGTAGAGCACGGACCGTTGCCGCGCGATCGTCCGCAGGCGCGTGACGGCGGACTTGACGACCCTGCCGTCGACGGCGCCCTCGAAGACGACCTCGACGCACCCATCGCACGGCGTCGTGAGTCGAGCGACGCCCGGCGGGTCAGTGCGATCTTCGAAGTCCATGGGTCACCGGGATTGGAGCATATCGGCGAGTTCGAGATGCCCGATCACTGCGCACCTGGTCCGGCGAAGGTACGAGTCCGATGCGAGGCGCTTGGGGATCGGTGCACACGGGAGGTCGTCGTTGCTTTCGTAGGATGTAGTCAACGGAAGCCGGAGTACAGTGACGCTGTGTCGTCGCAGTGAGTGTCCTGTTATGGGCCGCTTCGGGTGCGATTCGGTAGAAATGGTGACGCGCTCCTGTCGGTTGTCGACCCACCTCGCGCCGTAGATCAGGCGTATCGCGCGCGACATCGCCTCCCCGTTTCGGCTGCGCCGGACCCCCGGTCGGTGGCATCGCCGATGGGGACCACGCTATCGAAAGTTGCTCGCGTGGCGATAGTGCACCCTCCCGTCCACGGGCTGTCCCTCGTGGCGCGGCGGAACGCGGCCTTCGTACTCGAGGATCGTTCGAGTCTGCGTATCGAAGCGCATGTGCATGGGGGGAATGGTGAGTCTCAGAAGCGGCGCGCGTGGGCGCATCTGCACGGTCGTGCGACCGTTCGCGGGCGGCGACATGCGCAGGACGAACGGATAGCTGCGCCGGCGCTCGGCGACGACGAACCGGATCACGATGGACTCCCCGCGCTCGAGGCGATCCCAGTGCGTGCGGACGAAGCCGAACAGGGTAGGCCCGGTCACGGCCGGGGCGTCGATCCGCTCGGTGCGGTGGCGGGTTCGTGCCCCGCGCACGCTCGTGTACGCCAGGTGCTCGGCATCGGGCGCGGTCACGAGGCTGCGGATGCCGAGCTGCTGGTGGTGCTCGACGTAGCGGTGCAGCACGTAGGCGGCATCGTGGTCGGCGGCCTGCGCCACGAGGAGGTCGTCGGTGGTCGCGTCGTAGCTGCGATGGACCGACGTCCAACCGCGCCCACGGTCGATGCTGCTTCGCGTGTAGTGGAACAGATGCGTGCCCGCCGCTGCGTGCACTTCGCCGGCGTAGATCCGCATCCCGCCCTCGGGCACGGTCGGCACCTCGCGCGTCGTCGTGGCGCAACCGGCGAGCAGACACAAAGCCGTCAACGTCATTCGCATGCCGACAACGTGGCGCCTTGACCCTCCCCGCACCAGTCGCCGATCCTGCCGATTCCTTGGCCGATCTCGACATCGACGTCTGCAACGTGCGGCCCGCGTTCGAGGCGTCGTTGGCGGCGGGCGTGCCCGAAGGGGAGCTGCAGTCCAGGCTGGGATGGACGTGCGACTTGATGGCCACCGACGGCGCCACGGTGTCCGGCGAGTCGACCTGCGCGCACATGGCCTGGATGGCCGAGCGGCCGGACTACGCCGCGTTCGTGCTCGACGCGGTGGAGCGCCACACCGCCGCGAGCCTCGGCGTGGTGGGGCTCGCGTGCAAGACGGCCGCGACCGCGGGGGAGGCGATGGCCAGGCACGGACGCTACCAGTCGCTGACCAACCGCACGGCGAGGTACGACGCGCGACTGCAAGCCGACACGCTGTGCCTCGAGGAGACGCGATTCGGCCCGCCGACGGACGGGGCTCGTCGGTTGTCGGACTACACGATCCTCGTCGCGGTGCAGATGCTGCGCATCCTGCTCGGACCCGACGTGCCGATCGTCGGGCTGCGGTCGCGACGCGACGCGTTGTCTTCCGACGAGCGCGCGGCGTGGGAGGGCTGGGCCAAAGCGCCGATCGAGACCGGCCACGACAAGGCCGCGCTGCTGTGTCCCGCGTTGCTCGTGGCGCGTCCGCTGGCGTCGCACGACCGTGAGCTGTCGGCGTACTTCGATCGGATGCTCGAACGCACGGCGCCCGCCGCCAGCGAGCTCGGCTGGACGGCCAAGGTGCGGGCCGCGATCGAGCGCCGGCTCGCCGACGGGACCCCCACCACGCAGTCCGTCGCCCGTGAGCTCGGCATCGGAGCCCGCTCCCTCGCGCGCCGCCTCGACGAGGACGACGAGACGTTCGGCGCGCTGCTGACCGACGTCCGTCAGCAACGCGCGCGACGGCTGCTGGCCGATCCTGCGGTCACGCAGGCCGAGGTCGCCTTCTTGCTCGGCTACCGAGACCAAGCGTCGTTTCACCGCGCGTTTCGCAAGTGGTTCGGGACGACACCGTCACTGTTCCGACGCGGGTTGTAGCCCGGGATCCCAGTCCTCGAACGCCCACGGCGGGAGGTCCTGGGCGGTCAGCGTCTTCAGGAACGCGACCAAGGCTCGCTCCTGCGCCGGCGTGAAGCGCCGGTCGACCTGATGGCGTGCCATGAGCCGCACGGCCTCCTCGAGGGTCTCGACGCTGCCGTCGTGGAACCAGGGTCCGGTTTGCGCCACGTTGCGCAGGGAGGGGACCGCGAACACCATCTCGTCGGCCGGGTCGCCGGTCACCTCGAACCGTCCCTTGTCCGCGCGTCGCGACTCGGGCCACGGGACCTTTTCTCCCAGCTTGCGAAGATCCGATCCCCCGGCACCGGGGCCGTCGTGGCAGTCGGTGCAGTTGCGACGAAAGATCCGATACCCGCGACGCTCCTGGCGGTCGAGGGCCTCGCGATCGCCATCGAGGAAGTCGTCGACGCGCCCGCGACGGGGCAGCA
Organism: uncultured Pseudomonadota bacterium; assembly: GCA_937896535.1. GTDB lineage: Bacteria > Myxococcota_A > Polyangia > Nannocystales > Nannocystaceae > CALBMM01. The sequence goes on along the minus strand of CALBMM010000218.1, from coordinate 311 downwards.
TCCGCTCGTAGGCCGCGATCGCGATCGCGACCTGCTCCACGGTCGGCACCTCCTCGCCCGGGAATGCGCGCTCGAACTCGGGCAGCCACGCCGCGCGCGCGTGCTCGATCAGCCCCTGCTCGGTCTGGCCCATCTCCGTCGCGGCGAACAGGGGACCCGAGACCTGTGCCTGCAGGGTCTCGGCGCGCCCGTCCCAGAACTGCACGTCGCGGAGCGCGGCGTTGAACACCGAGGGCGCATTGCGTCCCACGATCGCGCCGCCGGTGCCTTCGGAGCGGGCGAGGCCGTCGGTGCCCATCTGGTCGGGGTCG
>CALBMM010000217.1 GCA_937896535.1 uncultured Pseudomonadota bacterium | reverse complement strand
ATCGCACGCAGCTGGCCGCACTGGTGGGAACGGGTGTGTCGACGGCCGAGTTCGCCGCGGTCATGGTGCACTGGTACGACACGTCCATTGCCCCGCAGCTGGGCGCCGCCCCGGGCACCGACGAGCTCACCCTGCACGCGGCGGTCAAGGAATACGCCGCCTGGATCTCGCTGGTCGAAAACCTCGCGATCGTGCAGGGGTGGACGGTCTTGCAGTGGCAGCTGTTTGCGGCGTCGGGGATCGACGACCGGGTAGCCGCGGCCCGCCCTCTCCTCGTCACGGCGCTGCGCGACGGCTACCTTCGCAACAACGCCGAGTGCGCACTCAGCCACGATCTGGCGCAGGCCGAGGCCGCACTACGCTGGCAGGCGATCGCCGTTGCCCTCTCGGTCGACGACGCGGCGGCCGGCCTGGACCTGGACACGGCCGTGGCACGACTGTGCGTGTCGATGCTGTACGACGAACTCTCCTTCACGGAGGGTCTCGCCGCGTTCGAGCCCGGCCTGCTCCAGCTGCGGCTCGGGCCTTCGTTCGACGGCTCGACCATCGACGAGTCCGAACCGTGGCAGACGGCGCTGTTCGTGACGCCGACCGGAGCCGTGGAGGGCACCCTGGAAGAGGCCAGCTTCATGTTCCACGATGCGACGTTCACCCCCACGGGCGAGGCCGAGCTCGTTCTCGAAATCCGCGGCTGCCTCTTCGGCCTGCCCGACTACCCGGTGGTGCACCGCGAAGTGTGCCAGTCCGCACTTGTCGTTCGCGGCCTGGCGCTCACGCCCGGCAGCGCCGACGTGGAACCGGGCGATGCGGTGCAGTTCGAAGCGCGCCTGTTCGGCGAGCCGTATCCCAACGTCGACTGGACCTCCACCGGGAGCGGATCGATCGACGACGACGGCCTGTTCGTCGCGGGCACCGAGCCCGGCGGCGCGACGGTCACGGCCACCAACCAGGCCTACCCGGGCACGAGCCGCGTCGCGACCGTCGAGGTCGGCAATGGTCCGGGCGAGTGCGAGGCGCCCATCGCCGAGTACTACCTGTTCGCCGACGACGGCCACGCCGAAGGACCCCTGCCCGGCCCCCTGAGCCACACCGCCACCGGCGGGGCCGAGATCACGGCCGGCGACAGGATCGTGACCGCGACGATGGGCGCCAACACGAGCCTGACGTACGTCGAGGCGCTCGGGTACTTCACCGCTCAGCTGCGGGCCGTCGACGCGGCCGACGAAGGAACCCCGGCCACCGTGGAGTCGTCGTTCGAGGTCACGGTCGACGGCAGCTTCGAGGGACTGCAGGGGGTCGTGAGCTGCGTCGGCGACGATGCATACGTCACCATCGAGATCTCCGCGGACGAGCAACCGGCGGGCGCCTATCCGATCACGGTCTCGAGCGCGCTGGGAAGCTCGATCGCGTGCGACATCCGGGCCGAGGCGGGCTTTCAGTCACCCGGCGGCCGGATCACCGTGGAGTGGCTCGGCATCACGGCGGTCAGCTCGTCGGCGGCCCACGACGTCTGCCTTCGGCCGGCACCGTAGGCCCGTGGCGAAAGGGCCCCATCCCCTTCCCCGCAGGACACGCCCGCGGGGGCACCGACGTCCCCGGGCTACTCGCGCAGCCAGGCCTCCGCGACGGCGATGTCCGTGAACGATCGGACCGGGCTCCTGCGGGACAGCGCCGTCATGTTCCCGCGGATCTGGGTCATCTCCGACATCACGATGACCGCGACCCGGTCGTGGTGCGTCGCGGCCTCGATCCACGCCCACCAGCACTCGCGCGCGTCGGGCGTGGGCGGGTCCACCCCGCGCGTGTCGAACAGCACGGCCCGCAACCGGTGCTCGCGCAGGAGGCCGTCGAGAACCTCGAGCACCCGCTGCGTCCCCGCCAGGTCGGGTGCGGCGGTCGTCGTCACGCGCACGAACGGCGGCTCGACCGAGAACGTCGACTGCAACGGCGCTTCGTCGTCCCGCACCACGGCCAGCGTACCGCGCGGCCCGATGCCGGGTCACCATCGCCGCCCCTAACACCGGCGGCGGCCCGGCCGAGAGGTCTGGACGGACGACAACCCGCGAGCTCGCAATCGTCCTCGTCCGGATGCGGCCAGCGGCGGTGCGCTTTTTTGCACCCGAGTGCGTCACATCGGCGCGGACGTGACTCTGCCCGCCAATGCTTCTGTCACAGCGCTGGGCACTGGCGTCGTCCTCGATCCTCTCTCGACTCAACCGCGCCCCGTTGTATGCGCTGGGTGGGGGCTTTCGTGACAACCCCCGGGACGTCCAGACGGCCCGCAAGATCTTGTCGAACTGGTGGGGGATCGAAGACGCGACCTCCCTCGCCGACACGATGACGTGGCTGTCCGAGCAGGGACACAGCGCCAGCTACGACGATTGCGTGAGCACCCTGCGGCAGTCCGGCGGGCAGATCCCCGCCGGCCTCGACGACGAAACGCGCCACGCGCTGCAGGTCGCCGCCCAGGTGCACGGGGAAGTCGGGCCGCGCAGCCTCACCGCCTGGGACGCGGCGCGCATGGTCGCGATCGCCGGCTGGGCCAACCTGGCGGGCCTGCTCGAGGAACGCGAGGCGTGGAGCCACATTCTGGGCGCGGCCCAAGTCTTACAGCGCGTCTACGGCTCGTGGGCGGAGATGGGCCACCACTACCTGATCGGGCGCGCATTTTGGGGAGGTGGAAATCCCGAGACCACCAAGGAGGCCTACGACTGGCTCACGAGTCACGACGAGAGCCCCTACCAGTGCATCCCTTGGGACACACCGCTGGCGATCCCCGGCGTGCAGCCCCGTATGTCGGCGCGTTGGCAGCGAGTGTTCGGCACGTACGCCGAGCGCCCGCGACGCGCCCCCGAGCCGTACCGCAGCCGCAACCGGCAGTATCCCCCCGAGATCCAGCTCATCCGCCAAAGCGACGGCGCGCACTTGGTCCGCGACGAAGGCACGCTCGAGTGGCTCGACGACCACGAGACCGACATCCCGCGCGACGCCTGGCTCGACGACTGGGGCCCCATCTCGCCCCCGCAGTGGGACTACGGCACCCCGCCCAAGGTGCTGCAGCGGTTCACGGCCCACGAGATGGAGTTCCGCGAGCTCGCCGCCTCCGATGCCGAAGCCGCCGAGCGACGCCTGCTCGAGCTGGGATACCGCTCCGTCGGTCAGTACTTTCGGGTGCGCAGCACGGTCGCCAAGCACTTCGGCACGCCGGGGGGCAGCACGCTGGTGGAGACGGCGCTCGAGGGGACCGAGCACAACCAGGCCATCCTCAGCGCCCACCACCAGCGGCAGATCGAAGCGCAGAACGCCGCCTTGGCGGCCGACCCCAGCCTCACCGCGCCGATCGACGGATTGACGCTCGAGGGTCTCGCCGTTCTGTGCGCCCACCAATCGTGCGGCACGCAGGGATCGCAGTGGCAGAGCCTGCTCGCGCAACACGGTCTCGATCAGCCCCGCTACGACGCGGCGGTGGCAGCCTGGGGTCAGCGCCTGCAGAGCGGGGCGGCCGACGGCAAGCTCGGGCAGGCGTACGCGCGAATGTACGGCGAGCAGGTCGAGCGCGTGCGCGCGATGCAGGCGGCCCGGGGTGAGGCGCCGCCGACGATCGACTTCGAGCGCTACTGCGAGATCTGCGGGGCGATGGCCGCCTGGGCCCAGCTGGGCCTGGACATGAACGCCGAGATCGAACGCGTCTTCGGTCTGACGATGAGCCAGTTCACGACCGGCAGCCTCGCCACCGCCAACTCGCTGTCGACCGACGCCAGCCTCATCCCGCGGTACATGGCCCTCGTCGAGGCGTTCACCGTCAAGTACGGCGGCACGGTCGAGGCCGAGGCCGACGAGGACGAAGGCGACGACGACGACGACGACGACGACGACGACGACGACGACGACGACGACGACG
>CALBMM010000216.1 GCA_937896535.1 uncultured Pseudomonadota bacterium | reverse complement strand
CATGCCGAGGCGGCGGAGGACGAGGCGACGCACCGCGTGCTCGTGCTGTCGGAGGCGGACCTGTTCGGGCGGGTCACGCGGCGGGCCAAGGCACGGCGGCGCAAGGCCAGCGGGCTCGGCAACCTCGCGCAGCTCTCGGTGGGTGACTACGTGGTGCACGTCATGCACGGCGTGGGGCAGTACGTCGGCCTGACCAAGCTCGCGGTCAAGGGGATCCCCGCCGACTTCGTGCACGTGGAGTACGCCGGCGGCGACAAGCTGTACCTGCCCGTGTACCGGCTCGGCGAGATCGAGCGGTACACGGCCGCCGAAGGCAAGCCGCCCAAGCTCGACCGCATGGGCGGTCAGACCTTCGAGACCAAGAAGAAGAAGGTCCGCGCCGAGGTCCGCCAGATGGCCGAGGAGCTGCTGCAGATCTACGCGCAGCGCGAGGCACTCGACGGTCACGCCCATCCCGAGGGGGGCGACGCGTACTCGTCGTTCGAGGCGACGTTTCCCTTCGAGGAGACGCCCGACCAGCTCGAGGCGATCGGCGCGGTGCAGCGCGACCTCGGGCGGCCTCGGCCGATGGACCGGCTCGTGTGCGGCGACGTGGGCTTCGGCAAGACCGAGGTCGCCCTGCGGGCCGCGTTTCGGGCGGCGGTGGGGGGCAAGCAGGTGGCCGTGCTCGCGCCGACCACCGTCCTGGTGCAGCAGCACTTTCACACCTTCGCCGAGCGGATGGCCAGCTTCGGTGTGGTGGTCGAGCACGTCAGCCGCTTCGTGTCGTCCGCGGAGAACAAGCGCATCGTCGCCGGCATTCGTGACGGCAGCGTCGACGTGGTGGTGGGCACCCACCGCATCTTGTCCTCGGACGTGCGCTTCAAGAACCTCGGCCTCGTCGTCATCGACGAGGAGCAACGCTTCGGGGTCGCCCAAAAGGAGCGGTTCAAGAAGCTCAAGACCAAGGTCGACGTGCTGACGCTGTCGGCCACGCCCATTCCTCGCACGCTGCACATGTCGCTGCTGGGGATCCGCGAGATCAGCCTCATCATGACGCCGCCCTCGGACCGGCTGGCGATCCGCACGCTCGTGACCAAGAGCAGCGATCGCGTCATCGAAGAAGGAATCAACGCCGAGCTCGCCCGCGGCGGGCAGGTCTTCTACGTCGTGCCCAAGATCCAGGGCATCGAGCAGCACGCCGTGCGGGTGCGCCAGCTCGTGCCGCAAGCGCGCGTGGTGGTGGCGCACGGCAAGATGCCGGGGGCGCTGCTGGAAAAGACGATGGTCGACTTCGTCGAGCATCGCGCGGACGTGCTGGTCTCGACCACGATCATCGAGAGCGGTCTGGACATCCCGCGCGCCAACACGATGTTCATCGCCAAGGCCGAGCAATTCGGCCTGTCGCAGCTGTATCAGCTGCGCGGACGGATCGGGCGCAGCAAGCTGCGGGCGACCTGCCACCTGATGGTCGACTCGCTCGAGCGGCTGTCGGAACCGGCACGGCGACGGCTGGAGGCCATCGTCAAGCACGCCGAGCTGGGCTCGGGCTTTTCGATCGCGAGCGCCGACCTCGAGATCCGGGGTGCCGGCGAGATCCTCGGCGGGCGCCAGTCCGGCCAGATCCAGGCGATCGGCTTCGATGCCTACGCGCGCATCCTGGCCGAAGCGGTGGCCGAGCTGCGCGGGCAACCGATCGTGCACGAGACCGACCCCGAGCTGACTTTCGACGTCCCCGCGTTTCTGCCCGACGCGTACGTCGAAGACATCGGGCAGCGGCTGGATCTGTACCGGCGGCTGTCGACGGCCGAGTCCGTCGACGTGGTCGGCGAGGTGATGGAGGAGCTGTCGGACCGCTTCGGCCACCCGCCGCTCGAGGCGCGCAACCTCGGCCACGTGATGTCGTGCAAGGCCTACGGTCGCCGGCTGCGCGCCGTGGCGGTCGAGCTTCGCGGCGAGCGGCTGATCGTGCGGCTGTCGGAGGACACACCGCTGTCGGCGAAGGCGGCCACCGCCCTGCGCACGCAGACCAGCGGTCGCGTCGCGCTGGCGCCCGACGACAAGATCGTGGCCCGCGTCCCGGACGACGACAGGCTCCGGCAAGCGGTCGCGACGATGGCGGAGATCGCCACCGCGGCCGGGGTGTGACGGTCGCGCCCGTCGCTCACTGTGCCGCGCGCAGGTCGTCCGAATGGTCGCCGCTCGCCTGGCGGGCGACCAGCGCCGCGTAGGCTCCGTCGGCGGCCATGAGCTGGGCGTGCGTGCCTTCTTCGACGATCGTGCCGCCGTCGAGGACCACGATGCGGTCCGCCGAGCGGATCGTCGACAGACGGTGGGCGATGATCAAGGTCGAGCGATCGCGCTGTACGTGCTCGAGCGCGTCCTGCACGAGGTGCTCGCTCTGCGCGTCGAGGGCCGAGGTCGCCTCGTCGAGGATGAGCACCGGCGGGTCGCGCAGGATCGCCCGGGCGATCGACACCCGCTGGCGTTGTCCGCCCGACAGCTGCACGCCGCGCTCGCCGACCTCCGTCTCGTAACCGTCGGGGAACTCGACGATGAAGTCGTGGGCGTTGGCGGCCCGAGCCGCGGCCTCGATCTCCTCGTCGGTCGCGTCGAGGCGGCCGTAGCGGATGTTGTCGCGGATCGAGCCGGAGAAGAGCACGGGATCCTGCGACACGAGGGCCATCTGGTCGCGCAGATCGTCGAGCTTGAGCGTGCGGAGGTCGTGACCGTCGAGCCGGACCGTGCCCTCTTGCGGGTCGTAGAACCGAAGCAGCAACCGACCCAGGGTGGTCTTGCCCGAGCCCGACGCGCCCACGAGCGCCAGCGAGCGGCCGGGCTCGATGTGCAGGTCGATGCCGCGCACGACGTCTTGGTCGCGTCCCTTGTAGGAGAACGCGACGCCGTCGAAGCGAATGTCGCCCCTGGCCCGGGGCAACGACTTGGCGCCCGGGCGATCGGCGATGCCCGGTGGCGTGTCGAGGATCTCGAAGATCCGCGCGGTGGCCCCGAACGTCTGTTGAAACTGCGCCCACGTCGAGCTCAGGCCCGCGACCGCACCCGCGACGAGCACGGTGTAGAGCATGAACTCGGTCAGGTCGCCGGCGGAGATCCGAGCGGTCGCGACCATGCGTCCGCCGAACCAAAAGATGCCGGCCAGCGCCGAGAAGGCCAGGAACGAGGCGACGGCCGCAAACCAGCTGCGGGCGAGCGTGCGCTTGACGTAGAGCGTGAACGTCTTGCTGATCGCATCCGCGTAGCGGCCGATCTCGTGGGGCTCGCGCGTGAACGCCTGCACCGTCTCGATGCCGACGATGCCTTCTTGGAGCTGGGCGTTGGCGCGGGCGAGCTCGTCCTGCGCCTTGCGGGACAGCCCGCGGATCTTTCGGCCCAGCCACACGGTGGCGAGCGCGAGCGGGGGCACCACGGCGAGCATGACCGCCGACAGCGTGGGGTTGGTCCACACGAGGATCGCGATGCCGCCAATGAGCGTCACCGCATTGCGCAGCGCCATCGACAGGTCCGAGGAGACCGTGTCCTGTAGTCGCGACACGTCGTCGCCGATGCGCGAGAGCAGCTCGCCGGTCCGACGCTCGTGAAAGAACGCCTGCGACATCCGCACGATGTGTGCGTACACCTGCACGCGCAGGTCCACGACGACGCGCAGCCCGACCCAAGTCATCAGGAAGTGGCGGAAGAAGACGAACACCGCTTGCGCGGCGAAGATCGCGACGAGCAGCAGCGTGGAGTTGCCCAGGGCGGTCAGGTCTTTTTCGGTGAACGCGGCGTCGATGACGTCGCCGAAAAACGCCGGGTACACCAACCCCGTGCTCGCACCACCGGCGAGGCAGACGAGGCCCGCGACGAGCTGCTTCTTGTAGGGGCCGACGTACGCGAACAGCCGTCGCAGCCGCGACATGGGGGCGATTTCGTCGACGGCGTCGTCGTCCGCGTCGGGCGCGACGGTCTGGGGCACGGCGTCGGACATCGACATCACACGCTACCACGCCCCCGACGCCACCCGCGCCACGGGAGTTACGCCAGGCCCGTTGCACCCGGTCGTTCGGTCGGGCCTGCGCTATCCTTCGACCGTGCGGATTGCCGCAGCGATCGTCGGTGTCGCCTTGCTGTGCACCGGATGTCCCGAAGAGGAGATCGGTGTGCCCGAGGGCAAGCTCGCGGTCGTGGGCGACGTGGTCCTCGGCCCCGAGGATCTCGCCGGCACCAAGTCGCAGCTGGGGGCCTACGCGCAGCTGCGGTTTTCCGGCGACGAAGGTCAGCGCTCGTTGCTCGAAGCGTTGATCGCCGCCGAGTTGTTGGCCCAAGAGGCCATCGAGCACGGCCTGGGGGACGACCCGCGCGTGCAGTGGGCGTTGTACGAGGAGGTCGCGGCGGTCTACCTGTCCGCGGAGCTCGAGCGACGCGTGCCGCGTGACGAGGTGGTGGCGGACGAGACGGCCCAGCGCGCGTACTTTTCCGCGCATCCCGAAGAGTTCGCGACGCCGGCGAAGCGGCAGGCGCGGGTGGTCGTCTTCTACGACTACGCATCGGCCGAGGCGGCCGCGCAGGCGCTGCGCGACGGGATCGTGAAGCTGGAGTGGCTCGGCGATGTCGTCACGACACCGCTGCAGGCGCGCGACGACGCCGAGCATCCCGGCTTTCATGCGCTGTTGTTCGACCCGTCGCTGAAGGCGGGCGATCCGCTGCCGGCCCCGATCTCGCTGGGGCAAGTGCTCGCGGTGGGGGAGCTGGCGACCGTCGCCCCCGCCGGCCGAGAGTCGTTCGACGACCCGGTGGTGCGCGAGCGGCTCGTGCAAGCCGTGGCGGCACCGCGCCGGGAGGCCGCCCGGGCCGCGCTGTTGGCCGAGCTGTCGGCGCGGTACGGCGCCGGCTGAGCCCGGCGCCCTTGCCCGGACCGCGCCCGGCTGGTACCCCACCTACGTGCGCGTTCCGTCGATCGCCGTCGCGCTGGCGCTTGGCCTGGCTCTGGGAACGGTCCTGCCCGTCGTCGCGTCCGCCGCGCCGACCGCCCGGGCGCGGGCTCAGCTCGACCGCATCGTGGCCGTCGTCGGCGACGACGTGATCCTGTGGTCGGAGCTGTCGAAGGCGACCGATCGCCACCCGCTGCTGCAGGAGGCGTTCTCGCAGCTGCCGGCGAACGCATCCGAGGAGCTCATCGCGCAAAAGCGCCGCGACATCGAGAGCAAGGTTCTCGACGAGCTCATCGACCTCGCGCTCGTGCGCGCCGAGGCCGAGCGCTTCGAGATCACGGCGAGCGAGCAGGACGTCGACAACGCGCTGCCCAACGTCGCCGCCCAGTACGGTCTCACGGTCGACGAGCTGCGCAAGCAGGTCGAGGCGAGTGGCGAGTACGAGTCGTGGGCCGAGTATCGCGCCGATCTCAAGGACCAGATCATCCTCTATCAGGTGCCCCGCTACCTCGCGACCTGGTCGGTGAGCGAAGCACAGGTCCGCGAGCACTATCGCAAGATGACACGCGACGAGTCGGCGAAGGTCGACGTGGAGCAGTTCGTCTTCGCGGCGGGCAGCAGCGACGCCGACGCACGTGACCGTGCGTTCGCGCGGGCGCAGGTCGTGGCCCGTCGGCTCCGCGGTACCGAGACGCCGACGCAGGTCGCCGAGAGCATCGGCTACAAGGAAGACCTGTCACGGTCGGTCGGACGCGGCGACGTGGCTCCCTCGGTCGAAGACGCATTGTTCGCCGCCAAGGAAGGCAAGGTCGTCGGTCCGCTCGCGACGGGGCAGGGCTACGTCGTCTTCAAGGTGATCGGCCATCAGGCCTCGGCGGCGCTGTCGTACGAGGAGGCCAAAGAACGGATCCGACGCCAGCTCGAGGAAGAGGCGTTCATCAAGGCCGAGCAGGAAATGCGCCGGCAGCTGCGGGCCAAGGCGCACATCGACATCCGGTTGTAGGTTGGTCGGCATCCATCGCAAGCGTCGACCCGGCACGATCGCCGCCGTGCTCACGTTCACTGCGATCGCGTTGCTGGGTCTGTACGCGATCGTGCCGACGCCCCGCAAGGAGCCGGTCGTCTCACGGCTGGCGATGGCCGATCCGGTGACCCTGCCGCCTCCCCGCTTCGACCTGCGACCGCCGCGAGTTCCCGATCCGACCCCGGCCGAGGCACTCGAGATGAGGCTGGCCGCACTCGCGCGAGCGGTGGAGGCTCGTCGGATCGGCTCGGCCAACGCTCCGCTGGCCCAGTTCGACGTGGAGGGGCTCGCCGTCGAGCTCGGCGAGCTGATCGGTCGCTAC
>CALBMM010000215.1 GCA_937896535.1 uncultured Pseudomonadota bacterium | reverse complement strand
CGAGCCTGCGCCCGAGCCCGAACCCGAGCCCGCGGTGACGTCGTCGCGACTCGGCGGCGATCTACGCCTGCACGGCCACGTCGCGCTCGGCACCTTGCCCCGCGTGGCCGGTGGCTTCGGGCTCGCCGGCAATCTCGACATCAAGGCCGCGCGCGTCGAGCTCGTGGCCCGTGCGAGCTTCACCGCGCCCAAGGCTCTGCCCGGAGGCGGCGAAGCGTCGATGCAGCTGTGGTCGACGGGCGTGCGCGCCGGCGGGGTGCCTCGCTTCGGTCGCACGGAGCTGTCGTTGCTCGGCGGTCTCGATGTCGGCGCCCTGTCGGCCCGCGCCGCCGACGTGGCGGGCGCGCGGGGCGGCTACGTGGCGTGGGCTGCGGGTGTGCTGTCGCCGCATGTCGTGTTCCGCCCCGTCCCTCGCGTCGGTCTGTGGGCCGGCGTGGAGGGCTTCGTCGCGATCCTACGCCCGCGGATCGTGCTCGACGACGGCACGACGGTGTACCAACCGGCAGCGGGCGGTTTTCGTGCGACGCTCGGCGTCAGCCTGCGGTTCGGTGATGTCACGGAATCGGGGCACCGGCGGCCACCCACGCAGGAAGCTCCATGAGCGCCCTCGCCCAGCCTGTGCCGGCCGACGCCGGATCCGCGACGAGCCGTCGGTTGCGCGAGATCTTCGACGACCACTACGAGTTCGTCTACCGCAGCGTGCGCCGGCTCGGCGTGCCGCTGACCCACGTCGACGACGTGGTGCAGGAGACGTTCATCGTGGTCGGCCGACGTCTCGACGACTTCGAGGGACGCTCGTCGATCCGCACGTGGCTGTTCGGCATCGCGATGCGCGTGGCCAACACGCAGCGTCGCGGGGAGGATCGACGTCGACGTCGGGCCGCGGTGGCGGCCGAGTCGGCGCCGAGCGAGACGGATCCCTACGCGCGCCGCGAGGCCGTCGATCTGCTGCATCGCCTGCTGACCGAGCTCGACGACGACCGCCGCGCGGCGTTCATCCTCGCCGACTTCGAAGGCATGACCGCGGTCGAGATCGCCGAAGGTCTCGGCGTCAATCTCAACACCGTGTACTCGCGCATCCGGGCCGCACGAAAGCAAGTGGGGGAAGCCTTGCAGCGGTACCGACAAACGGAGGGACAAGCGTGATGGAACCGTTGGATCCCGCGCTCGCGGAGCTCATCGCGACGGAAACGAAGACCGTCGCGCCACCGGAGGGCGCCAAGGCTCGAGCCTGGGCGGCGATCGGCGCTGGCGTCGGCGTCGTGCCGCTCGCGGTGCCGGCCGCGAGCGCCGAGGCAGCGACCGCCGCGGCCGCCAAGACCGGGGCGTGGCTGAAGATCGTCGGGGCGACCGCCCTCGTCGGGGCGGTCGGGACCGGCGTCTGGGCGACGTCGCGCACGCCGGAGCCGACGCCGGCCGTCGCACGCACGGACGCGGCGCCTTCGGCCGAGGACGGACGCGAGGCCGAGCCGCCCCCCGACGACACGACGGCGGCCGCGGTCGCGGCGGTGGAAGCCGAGCCCGAGGTCGAACCCGAACCCGAACCCGACCCCGAGCCCGAGTCCGCACCGACCGTCGACACGAGCGCGCCCGCGCCCGAGCCCCGCGCGACCAAGAAGCTGCGTCAGGAGCCTTCGACGACCGTCCCGACTCCGCCGCTCGGCCTCGCCGAGGAGCTCGCCCTGGTCGAGAAGATCCGCAAGGCTGTCGCCGCGGGCGATCACGGCGAGGCGCTGACGCTCGCCAAGGAGCACCGCGACACCTTTCCCAAGGGTGCGCTGCGCCCCGACCGACTCGACCTCGAAGCGACCGCCTACTGCGCCCGCGGCCAGACCGAGCGCGGCCGCAAGCTCGCCACGCAGCTGCGCGAAACGTGGCCGAAGGCGCCGATCAGCGACCGCCTCGAGTCGACCTGCAAGCTGGACGAGGAGGGTTGATCCGATGACCAAGTGGCCATGGCTGTCGACCGCCGTCCTCGCCGGATGCACCGCCCAGGCGCTGTCGATCGGCGGCGGGCAGCCGCTGGAGAAGGAGGATGTCGACGAGGTGCCCGCCGGTGCGGCGCAAGGCGCCGGCGCGTCCGGTGCGTACCTGTTCACCGACTTCTCCGTCGAGCGCTGCAGCTGCCGCGACGGCAACGAGGAAGACTTCGGCTGCGCGCTGCGGTGGGATCTGCTCGCCGACGGCCTGTGGCTCGACCAAGCCGAAGGGGCGCTGTCGGCCTCGCCGATCTTCGGCAATACGATCGATCGCCAGCTCACCCTCGCCGGTGGGATCGAGACCGACGGTACGTTCGAGATCGGCGCCGCCTGGGATATTCAGGACGACACGACCGTGGGCCAGGGCTTCGCGCTCATCGACGGCAAGGTCGATCCCCAGACATCGATCGACGCGACGTGGAGTTTTCGCGCGCAGTACCTCGACGACTCGGTCGGCTTCGACTGCGATCTGGATTTTCACACCTCGCTCGTGTGGTGGTCGCCGGACACGACGACCGGCTGCAGCAGCGACGACCAGTGTCATCCCGAGCAGCCGTACTGCATCGACGAGATGTGCTCGGCGGGCATGCCCGGAGCGACGTGCACGTTCGACGACGACTGCGCCGGCAGCTGCGTCGACGGCACGTGCGTCGCCGGGCAGACCGGAGACCCTTGCGCCTTCCCGAACGACTGCGCCTCGGGCGTGTGCAGCGACGACGGCACGTGCGCCGCCCCGGGAAGTTGCGGGAATCTCGACCCGTGCCCCGGCGACCAGATCTGCTTCGCCGGCACGTGTCAGGACGGGGTGGAGGGCGATCCGTGCGAGGTGCCGATCGACTGCGACCCCGACCACACGTGCGTATTCGGGACCTGCCACGACGGCAACGAGGGCGATCCGTGCGCGGTGTCGACCGATTGCGCGTTCGAGTCGCGCCACTGCATCGACAACGTCTGCTACGACGGCAGCGCCGGCGATCCCTGCGAGACCGCGGTCGACTGCGATCTCGCGATCGGGCTCGCCTGCGGTCCGGCCGGCGTGTGCGAGTGAAGCGAAGGACCTCGGTTCAGCCGCAGGTGTCGTTGCTGCAGGTAGCGCGCAAGATCGTGCCGCCGTTGGCCGGGTTGCCGGGGCGCCGAACGACCTGGAACTCGAGGAGCGAGCCGTCGTCGATGCAGGAATCGGACATCGCGTCGCCGGTCAGCTGAATGTGGCATGCGTCGGCACCCGCGGGGGGCTCGCCGTCGGGCAGGCACTCGGGCACGTTGGTCTGTTCGATCGTGCCGTCGGCCTGCGGCTCTTCTTGCACCACGACGCAGCTGGGCTCGATCTGCGGCGTAGTCGGGTCGGTGTCGTCGATGCAACCCGGCATGCAGCACGGGTCGACCTGATCGGCGAGCGACTCCACCAACATCTCGAACGCCGGCGAGTAGTCCTCGATGCACGCCGAGTACAGCACCTGCCGGCCTCCATCCTGGAACGCCTCGGCGACCTCCCGCAGGCGCACCGGCGGGTTGGCTTGTCCCATCGCCGAGGTGCAGCCGGGCCCGATCCCGAACTGCATCTGGTCGACCGGGTCGGCCGCTTCGGCGTAGGTCACCGCGCCATCTCCGCTGACGCCGCTGATCACCGAGACGACGACCTCGCCGTCGCGCTTGGCGTCGGCGATCGCCTGCAGCAGGTCGACGTACCGCGAGACCGGATGCATCACTGCGTTGCTGCCGTCGCCCGCCGCCGGGTTGCCGTCGACGTCGCGATCGACGGAGTGACACTCGGGATACGGACTGCTGCCGCTGCACGACACACCGGCGTTCCACGCCACGGCGGAGGTCGGCGATGGCGCCGTCGGATCCGACCAGAACACCCGGTTGCCCTCCGGCAGGTAGATCTCCTCGAACTGCTTGTTGTACGAGCCGTCGACCTCGTCGGTGACGAACACGACGAACAACGCGGCGTCGTCGCGCAGGAAGCCGTACTCGGGCTCGCCGACCGTCGTCGCGCGGGTGAGTGCCTTGTACATCGCCTCGAGGGGCTCCTCGAAGCCGCACCCGGAGATCCCCATCGGCACCATGCACCCCAATGCATCCTCGCCCGACACGCCCGCCGGAAGGTTGGACACGCCGTCGATGCGCTCGATCCACGGTCGCGGTGCCGTATCGGGCGCGCCCGCGATCGGCGACGGCTGCAGCGTGATGTCGGCCAGCGCCTCGCCGCACACGTTCAGGCACGCCTCCTGCGTCGCGTCGATCATCAGCCCCGGGGCCGCGAAGTCGCTCAGTCGGCTCCGGCAGCTCGAGGCGACGAAGCTGCCGCCCTCGGGCGTGGTGCCCTGACACCACGGGTTGCCGTTGTCGGTCGTCGTGACCGCGAGCCGCCAGCTCGTGTTGACCTCGTCTCGTTCAAGAACCTCGACGATCCGTCCGAGGCTCTCGGCGAGTGCGGCCTGCTTGGGACCCATCGACGCCGAGTTGTCGACGACGACGAGGATGTCGACATCGCTGTCGCCGAACGCCCAGATCGCGGTCTGTCCGGCGGGCTCGCCGCTGTCGCCCGACTCGTCGACGGCGGCCGTCATCGAGTTGCCGACCGTCCCCGATCCGTCACTGGCGGTGCCGGTACCGGACGCGGACCCGGACGCCGAGTCCGAGGTTCCGACCTGCGGCCCACACGCGACGACACCACCCAAGCCGGCCACGACCGACGCTGTTGTGAGTACGAGCTGTTTCACCACTGCATCCTCCGACACCGCGTCGCCGCTCGATTTCCGTCACCCGCACGCATCGCACGAAAGCGGTCGCGAGGCTGTTCCGCGCGGGAACATCCACCGGCAGTGTACGTGTCACCGCGTTCGACCTTCGGCACAGTTTCCCGCCCCCGCCCCGATTTCGCAATGGCTTCGCGTAGGATCGGGCGCATGGACATGTCGCGTGGTCTTCTCGTTTCGTCGATCGCACTCGCGGTCGCGGGCTGCTCCGGCGGCGGCAGCGGTGACGGCAGCGGCGACGGCAGCGGCGGCACCGGCGAGCCGACGACGGCGGGACCGGCGACCGGATCGCCCACCACGGGAGAGGTCTCCAGCACGAGCGGCGCGACCCTGACGAGCTCGACGGGGACGACCGGCGAGGACGCCGACGGTCCGCCAACGATCTTCGACGTGGGCGGACAGCCCGACCTCGGTACGATCCGACAGGTGTGCAACGTCCGTACCGGTGAGCTGTCGGGCGTGGGACCGTGCGACGCGATCGCGCCGGCGAACTCGTTCGATCCGGAGATCCAGTGGTCGTTCCCGGGCGTGGGCGCGCAGCGCAACGTGCTGATCACTCCCTTGGTCGCCAACCTCACCGACGACAACGACGACGGGACGATCGACCTGTGCGACATCCCGGACGTCGTGACCATCATCGGCAGCGGCGGCGAGACCGACCCGGGCAACATCGTGGTGCTCGACGGCGAGACCGGCACGATGCACTTCATGATCAACGATCCCGTGGTGCTGGGGATCACGCCTGCGCTCGGCGACATCGACAACGACGGTCTCGTGGAGATCGTGGCCATGGGGACGAGCAACAGCCTCGTCGCCTTCGAGCACGACGGAGCGCCCAAACCGTTCGGCCCGGCCCCGTGGGCGTCGTCGCAAACCGGCGCGATCGCTCTCGCCGACCTCGACAACGACGGCGACGTGGAGGTCATCGCCGGCAGCAACCTGTACGACCACGTGGGGACACCACTGTTCACCGCGCCGTTCGACGGGGTCTACAGCGCCTCGACCGCGGCCGACCTCGACGGCGACGGCGACCTCGAGATGGTGCTGGGCCACGCCGCGTACCACCACGACGGCACCGAGCACTACGTGCGCGCGGACATCCAAGCCGAACAGTCTTCCATCACGGCGTATCCGCAGGTCGCCAACCTCGACGCCGATCCCGAGCCGGAGGTCCTGGTCGCGGTCGAGCACGGGATCTGGCTGCTGGAGGCCGACGGCACGGTGGTGTGGTCGGACTTTGCCCCGACCGGCGAGTCCGGTGACTGGAACCGTCCGGTCGCGATCCACGACTTCGACGGTGACGACGCGCCGGAGATGGCGCTGAGCGTCGGGCAGCACTTCGGGGTCTACAACATGGACCAGTCGATGCTGTTCGTGGCCAACGTGATCGACTTCTCCGGGCAAGCCGGCGGCACGGCGTTCGACTTTCTCGGTTCCGGGATCGCGCAAGCCATCTACGCCGACGAGCAGACCTCGTGGGTCTACGACGTCGACGGGACGGTGCTGATGTCGACGCCGCGCAACTCCGCCACGTGGACCGAGTACCCGACCGTGGCCGACATCGACAACGACGGCTCGGCGGAGATCCTGGTGGGCGCCTACAACACCAACTTCGCGGTGCGAGCGATCCGCGACGCCGATGATCGCTGGATCCCGGCGCGCCGGATCTGGAACCAGCACACGTACCACGTCACGAACGTGCGCGAGGACGGCACGATCCCGGACTTCGAGCCCCCACACTGGGAGACGCTCAACACGTTCCGTACTCAGGCACAGGTCGCCCTCGGCGGCGGGGTGTGCAAACCGGCGGGCTGAGACCATGACCGAGTCGCCGTTTCTGACCGCAAAGTGGCTCGACCTGGCGCTGGTGACGTACCGGATCGACGCCGCGCTCGTCACCCCTCACCTGGCCCGTGGCCTCGAGCCCGATCGACTCCCGGGAGATCCCGAGGGCACCGCGTACATCAGCCTCGTCGCGTTCCGCTTCGAGGACACGCGCGTCAAGGGCATCGCCGTGCCTCTGCACCGCGACTTTCCCGAGGTGAACCTGCGCGTGTACGTGCGCACGACCGACGAGCCGCAGCCGCGCCGCGGCGTTGCCTTCATCGCCGAGCTCGTGCCCAAGGCGATGATCTCCACGATCGCCAACGTGCTGTACCACGAGCACTACCGCACCGTGCCGATGACGATCGACGCCCACGACACCGACGACGGCCGTCGACGCCTGCACTGCGAGGTCGACTGGGGCGAGCGAGTCCACCGCCTCACGCTCCACGGCCAGACCCCGCCGGTCGAGGTCGAGGCCGACTCCGTCGAGCACTTCTTCAAGGAACACACGTGGGGCTTCGGCTCCACCCCCGACGGCGACCGCGTCGTCTACCAGGTCGCCCACCCGACCTGGCGCGTGTACCCGGTCCAGCCCGAAGACCTGCAGCTGGACTGGCACTTCGGCGAGCTGTACGGCCACCCCTGGCAGATCCTCGACGAGCTGAAGCCGGCGTACGTGGCGTTCGCGGAGGGCTCGGACATCGCGGTGTATCCCCGCGAGAGCTAGCTGCGTGACATGAAGACCGCCTCGATGAGCGCGGGGAAGAACTCGTGGAGCAGGCCCTCGTTCGGGCCCACGGTGTAGTCGAGCTCCACGAGGCGACTGCGCAGGCGTCGGAGGGCCTTGGTCAGGAGCAGGCGGCGCAGGCGGTAGCCGCCCATGCTGCGTAGATGTGGCTCGCGAACGTCGGGAATCACCGAGGCGTGCACGTTGCGGTCGCGGGCGTCGAGGTGGACGGTGAAGCCGACGTGGCCGGCGACGGCATCGACGCCCACGAACGCCTGCATCGCCGGGGCCAGGGTCGTGAGCGCGATGGGCTCGAGGTAGGCACTGAGGGCGACGTTGGGTGCCGCCGACTTCGGTTCGTACGAAAGGTCCAGGGACACGCGTGCCTCGCCGAGGATCGTGCCCGTGGCCGACAGCGACGCACCGCGGCTTCCCTTGGAGTGCAGATCCGCGGCCATCTCGCGGCCCTGCATCTCGATGCCGCTGACCTGGACGTTGACCGGCTCGCCGCGAAGATCCCAGACGTCGATCTGACCGTCGTGCACCACCAGATCCCGCGTCGCGAACGGCAGCGCGGAAATCGTGTCGACCCACGACTCGTCGAACTGGATCTGGTTGTTGGCCCCGGCCACGCCCGTCGCGAACGTCAGCCGGGGCTGGTGCAGCACGACGTGCTTGTATGCGCGGGCACGCGCGCGGGTCACTTCCTCGTCGAAGACCACGTCGACCCGGGCGATCGTGATCAGCGGGATGTCGATGACCGGGTCCTCGCTGTCGACGACGACGTCGTACAGCTGCAGCAGCCCCTTGGCGAAGTCGACCTGCACGTCGCCGATCGTGGCCGTGAAGCCCTGCAGGGTGCTGAGGCGACGAGCGTAGCCGGTGCGGATGAGCTGGCCGATGATCGTGTCCCAGTCGCTTTCGAGCAGCTCGGGCAGCGACGAGCCGCGGTCGCCGGTCATCGCGCGGTCGACGGTGATCGTCGAGCGCGCGCCCATCAGCATGTGCCCGAAGAGGGCCTCGGCCATCGGGTGCCGGGCCTCCTCCTCTTCGCCGAGCACGACGATGTCGTCGAAGCGCGGCTGCACCCGTCCTCGCAGGTGGTCCGGACTGCGCGTCAGCTGCCCGCGTAGGCCCAGCACGCCACGTTCGAGGTCCATCTCCACGATCTGCGACCAGAGTCGATTGAGCGGCGCGAGCTCGAAACGCTCGACGCGAAACTCGAAGCTCCACGCCTCCGCGGGCGTCTGCGACGACACGCTGCCGTGCGCGTGGATCCTGCCGTGCTCGCCGATCCGCGCGTGAAACTCGGCCCCGAGATCCATGAGCGTGCTCGACGTGGAGCTGTCGTGGGGCTCGATGCGAACACCGATGTCGTGCAGGTCGAGCACGGTGGGCTCTGGGATCGTCGGCAGCTCGATCGTCAGCGCGCCGCCCATCACCTCGACCGACTCGAACTCCGCCAGGCCCTTCTCCGAGGGCGGTCGCTCCGGCGCCTCCACGGCCTTGAACGCCACGACGGGCTCGTGGATCACCACGGCGGGCCGCACCGTGCCGACGACGAGATCGTCGAACGCGAGGTCCGCCTCCATCCGCCCGATGTCGACCTTCAGCCGCACCCCATCGTCGAAGCGCACCCCGTAGACGTCGATCCGAAGCTCGGACCACACCACGTCGACATGATCGACCTCGCAGCTGGCCCCCCACTCCCTGGAGATCCGCCGCTCGATCCCCCGCTCGATGATCGACGGAGCGAAGTAGGCCACGAGCGCGGCAATGACCGTGATCACCGCCAGCGTGATGAGCGTCCACCGGGCGATCCGCCGCCGCCACTTGCGGCGGTTGGCCTTGCGCTCCGCCTTGGCCGCGCGCGCGGCCTCGCGATCGTCGTCGGACATCGGCGGCAGATGCTCAGGATAGCCCGGGCCGCCCAGCGGTTGCGTCGCCGCCCGCTACCCGGACCGCGGCACCCAAGGAAACAGCCGCGACACCCGCTTTTGGTACGCCGCGTACTCCGGGTACTTCGACGCCGAGATCGCCTCGGTCAGCGGGGTCGAGCCCAGGAACACGGCCGTCAGCGCGATCGGTCCGACGATCGTCCAGTTCCACGGCGGCGCGCCGGCGGCGACCGACCACGCGTACAGCGACCACCAGATCGACATCTCGCAGAAGAAGTTGGGGTGGCGGCTGTAGCGGAACAGGCCCGTGGTGACGAACTGCTCGCGGACCGGCTCGCCGCGCTCGCGCTTGGCCTTCTTGGCCTGCTGAAAGGCCCATTGCTGTTGGTCGGCGATCGTCTCGCCGGTCAAGAAGAACAGCATCGCGCCCGCGCCCACCACGTCGATCGAGGTCAACGGACCGGGCGCCGTCTGCAGCATCATCCACACCGGCAGCGTAAAGCCCAGGATCAACGCGTGCTGAAACCCGCAGATGAAGACCACGTTGAAGACGTGCCAGGAGACCGGCCCCATCTTGGCCCGCACGATCTGCCAGCGGTAGTCCTCGCCGCCCTTGGCGTAGCCGCCCTTGCGGGCGAAGTTGTAGGTCAGCCGAACCGCCCACGCGGCGATGACCACCGCCGCCAGCGTCACGCGCGGGGGGAACCCGCCCGCGTACGCGAACCAGAACGCGTAGATCGCCGGCGCGACCGACCAGAGACGATCGACCCACGAGTACTCGCGGAAGATCAGCGAGAGCACCCAAGACGCCGCGGCGAAGAACACCGCGAGCCCGACCGCGACCGTGAGCGGATCCGCCATCGCCGCGTACGATAGCAGTCTCAGGCGCCCGCGAACTCGTAGAGCATGCGCGTGTGCCACAGGCCGTCGTGGCGGTAGACGACCTCGATCTCCTCCATGCCGTCTTCGAGCCAGCTCGTGTGCAGACCGATCTCTTCGTCACCGTCGCCGTCGAGATCGGTGATCCACAGCACCGCCACGTCGGCGTTGCTCGACCACCGCTCGGCCACGTCGCCCTCGGGGTCCAGGAGCACCCCGAACACCGCGCCCTGCTCGCACCGCTCGACGGCGAACGACGCGAAGGTGAACGTGCCGTCGCGCCCCGCGACGGGTCGCAGCGCCAGGTCCTGCAAGGCCGCGTCGGTCAACGGCGGCGTCGGCTCGTTCGTCGCCGATTCGTCGGCGCACTCGTCGGCGAGATGGGTCGTCTCGTCCTCCGCCAAGCCGAGCAGTGTCGCACGCATCGCCGCGTCGACCTCCGTCGTGGGTGTGGGCAAGTGCAGCTTCGCATTCGGATTGACGCGCAAGCCGGCCACCATCACGTACGACTCGCTCGCGAGCCCGTACGCTTCGGCACGCGGTGGCACCGACGACGACAGCACGAGCGCGGCCCATCCCGACTCCTCCGGTTGCTCGGGGGCCTGACACCGCACCGTGACGACGTTGGGCTCGGCCACACCGGCGGGGTGAACGATCGACAGACGGGCCCCCGCCGAGAGCGGGCCCAGCTGCGACGCCATCGCGGCCGGCAGGGCTTCGGCGAAGCCCGCCTTCTCGCATGCCCGGACGGCCGGTCCGTCGTCGAGCCACACCTCGTCGCCGCCGGGCCCGACCAGCTCGAGCGCCGCGATCACGTCGACGATCGACGCGCGCTCCGGTTCCGCCTCCGACGACTCGTCCTCGCGCGTCGGCGACCCCTCGGCCGCGATCGGGGGCGAGCTCGGCGACGGTGTCCCGGCGCGCGTGCACCCCACGAGGATCGACCCCACGACCAGTCCCTCGAATCGAAGCCGCACCTGCAACCGAACCATAGCAGGGGCAGGGGCAGGCGCAGGCGCAGGGGCAGGCGCAGACTCGGCCGTGGTCGACTCACGGACTCTCGACGAAGTACATCAGGCGCGAGCCCCAGACCCCTTCGTCGCGGTACTCGACCGAGATCTCCTGCATCCCGTCCTCGAGCCACAACTGCTGCAGCCCGATCTCCTCGTCGCCGTCGCCGTCGAGGTCGGTGATCCACAGGGCAGCGACCCCGTTGTTGGTCACCCAGTGCGTGACCTCGTGGCCCTTCGGATCGAGCAGCACCCCGAACGTCGAGATCTGCTCGCAGCGTTCGATCTCGAACGTGACCAGGCTTGAGGTCCCATCGCGGCCGGCCACCGGCAGCGCCTTGATCTCCTTCAGGGTCGCGACGGTCAGCGGTGGCGTCGGCTCGCCCGACTCCTCGTCGCACACGGGCAGCTGCCGCGACTCGCCTTTGGCGACTTCGAGCAAGACCGCTAGCACGTCCGCGGCGACTCCCGGATGCGGGGTGGGCAGGCGAAGACCCGCCTTCGGGTCGAACCTCAGGCCCACGGCCGTGAGAAACGAATCCGCGACCAGGCCCAGCACCCGGTCGGGCTTGGGCACCTTGGGCGACAGCATCAGCTGGGCCTGTCCCGAGTCGTCTTCGTTCTCCGGCGCGTGGCAGTGCACCGCGGTCACGGTCGGGGTCGCGACGCCTTGCGGGTGCACGATCGAAAGCTGCGCACCGACCGACTCCGGTCCGAGCCGTCGTGCGATCTCCGTGTCGAGGGTCTCGGGATAGCCGGCCTTGTCACAGGCCTCCGCGGCCGTGCCGTCGTCCAGCCACACGTCCTCGCCCTCCGCCCCCACGAACTCGAGTGCGCCGATGATCTCGACGATCGAGACCGCGGGTTCCGCCGACGACCCGGCATCATCCTCCGGCGCCGACGCGGCGACCGGCGGTTCGGTCGGCGGCAGCGGATCCGGCGTCGTCGCGCGCGTGCATCCAGCGAAGATCGAACCCCATGCCAGTCCCCACGAACGCGTGCGCATCCGAGAACGAAGATAGCAGGAGTCACCCGGTCACGGCGGCGGAGCGGCCAACCCGGGCATCTGCGAGATCGACAGCACTTTGGGCGCGGCCAGCTCGCTCGTGCACGGCAGCTCGAGCGTGGCGCCCTCGAGTGTACCGACCTCGACCGGCTTGGACTTGCGGCACGCCCGGGCGACCGCGTCGAACGCCCGCTTGGGCGCCACGATCACGTCGTGGCCCTGCACCTTCGTCACGCGCGGTTGACCGGCCAGCGGTCCGCACTGCGCCTTCGTGTCGAGGCGAACGTGGTCGGGTTGACGCCAGAACCCCACGGGCCCTTCACCGCAAGCGACCCTCACGAGGTGCCGCAGCGTCGCGACGGCGTAGTCGTCGTCCGCCGGCGTGGTCGACAGGTTCACGCCGTGCTCGCCGAGCGCCGACTGCAGCGTCGACCAGCGCGCGTCGGGCTCGCCGTCGAGCAACGTGGTCACCAGCGGACCGGCCTGCGCGCGAAAGTCCTCGACCGTGTACGGATCTCCGGCCGCCGACTGCGGCAGCAGCTTCGACCAGATCGAAAACACCGTGCTCGTGCCCGACGAGCTCGCGCGCAGGTGCAGATCCGCCAGCCACTGCAGCGTGACCCCGCAGTCGTAGACCAGGCCACCGCCCCGCACGTCCGCAAAGCCACGCTCGCGCGACTGCTCGTGACACCGCTGCATGCGACCGGACACCTGCCGCCGCGCGTCGTCTTCGGTGATCGACCCCGCCGTCACCGCAGCCACGAGCGCCGCGTACTCGGCCGCGCCCTCGTGCAGCCACGGCGGCGTACCCGGCGCGCTGCCGTCGTCCCAGAGATGAAACGACTCGTGCCGCACGAACGTGGCCACGCCGGCCGCGAGCTGCTGACGCGGTCGGTCGCGCTCGTCGCTGCCGAAGCGCAAGAAGATCACCGCGTTGTCGGTCACGTCGCCGTGAAACCCGAGCAAGCCTTCGGTCTCGTCGCTGGCGACCACGGTCGGGCTCGCCGTCGGCTGCCCCAGCATCGCGGCGTAGTAGGCGAGCGCGTCGTCGACGTCCTTGGCGATCGCCTCACCGAGCCAGGGCTGCAGCTCGTCGAAGCCGATCAACGCCGCATCGCCCCGCCGGACCACGTCGCCCTCGACCCCGAGGTAGCTGTAGCCGTAGGGCGCCTTCAGTGGCGGCCAGGCGACCACACCGTCGTCGGTGCGCAGCTCGAAGTCGACCTCGTGCAGCAGCAGCGCCGGCACGTGGACCATCACCCCCTTGCCCACGCGTGTCACCGACGGATACACGCGATCGCGAGGCTCGGCGTCGAAGCGCAGCAGCAGCGTGACCGTCGACATCGGCTCGGCCGAGGAGATCACGTCGCCGTCGAGCGTCACGCCCGGCGTCTGGACCGTCCACTCGTGGCGCGAGACGGCATCGTGCACTTCGAATGCCAAGGTGGTGCGCGGCTCCGACAGCTCCAAGACCGCCCGCACGCCCTCGGGCACGGGCGTCAGCCCGATGACGACCGACGGTGCCGTCGCGGCCTCCGCATCCGGCGAGGTCGCCTCGTCGACGGGCGGAGGCGACTCCGCGGTCGGTCGACACGCGCCCAGCGCGAGCGAGGCGATCAGCAGGGCACGACGACGAACGTTGGCAGCCACGCGCGCGCAGCCTACCAAACGTCGCGTCGGTGCGACGCTATCCGACCGCTATCCGACGAGGCCGGGCAGCGGCCCCTGGTGCGCCGCCTTGTCGTCGCCGAAGTGTCCGTCGTTTTCCCCGAACGCGTGCAGGATCGAGGTGAAGAGGTTGTGGTTGGACTCTTGGCTCGAGTACGACAGCGTGTTCGGGTTGCCGACCGCCGCATCGTTGTAGGTGATGAAGCGGTTGGTCTGGATCACCCCACCGGCCGATCCGGCCAGCAACACCGGCTGGTTCCAGGCCTTGTGCTGCGAGCCGTTGGAGAACTCGCTGGTGACCAGCAGCAGGCTGTTGTCGAGGATCGTGCCGTCGCCCTCGATGAAGTTCGGATCGTCGAGACCGGCGAGGATGAGCCCGACGATCTCCATGCGCCAGCGCCGGTTGTCGAGCGTGTACTGCCGCCAGTCGGCCAGCTGTGACGCGAGCGGGCCGGTGGGACCGACGTCGCGCGCCATGTGGTGCAGGGAGTGACCGATCGAGTACCCGATGTCGAGTCCCGCCTCGAGGTGGCCACTCGGCGTCCACGGGGTGACGATGTCGGCGATCTCGAGGTTGATGACGTTGGTCAGGCCGCAGCGCAGCGCCGCGACGATCAGCTCGGCCATCAAAGGTGCGATCACGTTGCCGGGTCCGCTATCGGCATCGATGCCGGTCGGCGGGTTGCACACGATCGGGTCGAGGATCTGCTGCTCGAGCGCGTAGATGTGCTGCAGGTGCGCCTCGATCTTGTGGCGGTCGGCCACCGAGATCTTGGTGTGGAAGCTGTCGTAGCCTTCCTTGAGACCGTCGAGCACCGAGCCGCGCTTGGTATTGCGAAGCACGATCGCCGGATCGGGCTCACCGCCGGTCACCCCGTCGAACAGGGTCTGAAACGCCTGCAGGGGGCTCGACTCGCTCGACACCGGCTGCTGCGCCCCGGAGAAGTACGGCGTGCCGTACTGATGACCGGACACCATGAGGTGCACGTTGTTGAACGGCACCGGCTGGCGCGCCGCGAGGCGCTCGGCCACCACGTGATCGATGCTGGGCCCGAGCGAGGTCGAGTTGTCGCTGTCGGCTCCCGTGACCGCGGCGGCCGTCAACGCCGTGACGTTGGCGCGGCCGTGCGCCCCGGAGTTGTACGGGTCGCCGTCGATGGCAGTCTTGTTGTCGATGCCCTCGATCACGTTGATCTTGGCGCGCCACGGCTCGAGCGGCTGGTGGATCTCGCCGAGCACGAGCTCGGGCGCCGTCGGATCCGGCGAGCGCCACAGGTCCTCGCCGAACTCGTTGCCCGAGCCGTCGTGACGACCCGCGCCGGCCATGTTCGACATCGTGCCGCCGTGGCTGAACACGGTGATGAAGCGCTGCGTCGCACCGCTGCCCCCGGCCCACGCACGACCGTGGGTGAACTCGAGCAGCGGGAGCCCCAGGGCAATCCCGCCGGCACCCTTGAGGAACGCACGTCGTCCGGAGTGTTTCGTCGCGTTCACCATGACCCTACTCCTGCCCCGCCGTGTTGATGAATCGGAAGCTGTCGCTGAGCGCGATCGCGGTGACCAGGCTTCGGATGTCGCCCGTGTCACGGAACGTCTCGAGCACTTGGTTCTGCGCACACTCGTCGAGGTCGCCCGCCGAGCCGCCGAGCGCTTCGGCAAACCAGTGATCGGCAAAGCACTCGCGCACCGTCGCCGAAGTCACGAGCTTGTGGCTGAGGTCGACGGCGTCGGTCACCGGCCCGTCGATGTCCGTGCCGTTGATGGCTCCGGACGAGTCGACCGGCTGCCCGGAGACCACTTCGTCGTCCTGCCAGGCCCCCGTCGCGTCGTAGTGCTCGAAGGCGAACCCGGCCGGGTTGATGACGTTGTGGCAGCCCTGGCACTCGGCGCCTTGGGTACGCGCCTCGACGGCCTCGCGGACCGACAGCACGATCGGATTGCCGTCGTCGTCGACATTGTCGCCGCCGTTGATCGGCGAGTCGTCGACGTTGGGTGGCGGGTCGGCCAGGTCGATGCACAGGACTTCTTCGAGCAGGAACGTGCCGCGCCGGATCGGCGACTGCGAGTCGGTGCCCGCGAACACGGTCAGGAACGCGGCACGGGTCAAAAGGCCCGCTCGCTGGTCCGGATCGAGGTCGACCCATGCCCACTCGTCGGCCGCCGTCGGCCCGCCCGTCACGCCGTACAGCTGCGCCAGCGGCCCGTTGACGTAGGCACGATTGGAGGTCAACAGCTGCTCGAAGCTGCCGGCCTCGTCGCGCATGACCATCTGCACGAACGCCTCGAGCTCGGTGCGCATCGCGTCCTGCAGCGATCCGTCGTAGTTGGGAAAGAGCGTCTCGTTCTTCGTCGCGTCCTCGAGGGCGAAGTGCAGCTGACCGCCGTCGAGCTGCATCCACGTCCAGATGAACTCCTGGATCTTCGCGTCGGAGCGCTCATCGTCGAGCAGGTGCGCGACCGCGGCCTGCAGGCCGTCGTCGGTGCTCAGTGTGCCTTCGGCCGCCGCCGCCAGCAGCGTGGCGTCCGGGGGCGCATCCCACAGAAAGTAGCTCAAGCGGCTCGCGAGCTCGTAGTCGGTCAGCCGGCGCACGTGGTCGGGCGCGCCTTCGATCGCCTCGCCGAACTCGCCGAGGTAGACCATCTGCGGCGCCTGCAAGATCGTGCCGGCGAGCACCTCCATCGCGTCGGCGAAGCCGACCTCGGCCCGCGCGTCGCCGTACACCGCCAGCAACCAGGTGCGCTCCTCGTCCGACAGCGGGTGACGGAAGGCCCGGGCCCCGAAGTCGTCGATGAACGTCTCGGCGCAGGCATCGTCGGCCGTGCCCTGGATGTCGCAGGGGAAGACGGGAGCGGTCCACTGGTCGGCGCGCGAAAGCGCCAGCTCGGCCCCGTCGCGCAGCTGCCGAACCCCGCGTTCGGCGATGACCGGCTCGGTGGCGTCGTACTCGGCGATGAAGCCCGGGTCACCCAGCAGCTGGCGCATCGTGTTCTCGTACTGCCGCGGGGTCAGCCGACGCAGCGGGCGCGGCGCGACCACCGGGTCGCCGCCGGCACAGCCGACCGCGGGACCGTCGTCGGCGCCCCCGTCGGCACCGTCGGCACCGTCGGCACCGCCGTCGGCTCCGGGCCCCCCGTCGGCCGCATTTGCGTCGAATTCGCCCCGGCCGCCGTAGCAGCCGGCCAACAGGGCCGCCATCGCGAGCGTGCTCGCACGGGCAGCGTGGGTTCCCCAACCGTTCACGTCCGCCAAGTCGCCGCAGGCCGACCCTCGTCCAAGAGTTTTTTCGGGAATTTTCGTAGTGGATCTCACCGTCGGGCGACTCAACCGAACGTGAGCGTGCGAACTACCTGTAGGTCCAACGGCAGTCGGCGGGGCAGCGCCGAGCGTGTACACACTGGCCCGGTGACCCTGCCGCCGCAGCCGCGCTCGGACTTCGAGCTTCTCGCCGCGTGGCGGCACGGCGACGGCACGGCCGCCAACGAGCTGATGCGCCGCCACTACGCGTCGGTGCGACGCTTCTTCGATCTCAAGGTCACGCACCTGGCCGAGGACCTCACACAGCAGACGTTCCTCGGCGCCGTCGAGGGCGTCGATCGCTACCGTGGCGACGGCGGGTTCAAGGCCTACCTCTTCGGCATCGCGCGCATGCAGCTGCTGCGAGCGCTGCGCAAGCAAGGTCGACACGACAACGCGATGTTCTTCGCGGAGACGGCCAACAAGTCGATGGCCACCTCCCTGAGCGTCGTGGCGGCGAGGCGCGAAGAGCAGCAGGTCCTGCTGATGGCGATCTCGCAGCTGCCCACCGATCTTCAGATCGTGCTCGAGCTGTACTACTGGGAAGGCATGCCCACGGCCGACATCGGTACAGTGGTCGAGCTCAATCCGAGCACGGTCACGAGTCGGCTGGCGCGCGGCCGAGACCTGGTGCGCCAGTACGTGGAGGAGATGACCTCGCCGGGACGCATCCGCGACTCGCTCGTCGCCGACCTCGACGGCTGGCACCGATCGCTCGGGCCGCTCACCGCGCAGGCCAACGCGCACCGACGCTGAGTCGGGTTCCGCCGCCCGGTGGACCTGCTGTTAGAGTGGTTGCCGTTGGAGCAGACCGCCGCCATCGCCCAGACGCTCGGCCTGCCCGCGGGCACGCGGATGGGGCGCTACGAGCTGATCCGGCGCCTCGCGATCGGCGGCATGGCCGAGCTGTACATCGCGCGCCAGAGCGGCATCGAGGGCTTCGAGAAGATCGTGGTGCTCAAGCGCGTGCTCCCCAACCTCGCCGCCGATCCGCAGTTCGTGCAGATGTTCCTGTCCGAGGCCCGCGTCGCAGCCACGCTCGACCATCCCAACATCGCGCAGGTCACCGACATCGGCGAGGAGGCCGGCGAGTACTTCTTCGCGATGGAGTACGTGCACGGGGCCAACCTGCTGCAGGTGCTCAAGCGCAGCGGTGAATCGCCACTGCCGCGGTCGTGCGCGATGACGATCGTGGTGGGCGTCGCCGCCGGCCTGCACTACGCCCACGAGCAGCTCGGCCTCGACGGACGACCACTCGGGCTCGTGCACCGCGACGTGTCGCCTTCGAACGTGATCTTGTCGCACAACGGTGCGGTCAAGCTCACCGACTTCGGCATCGCCCGCGCCGCCGCGCGCACCTCCGTCACGCAGCAGGGACAGCTCAAGGGCAAGGCGGGCTACATGTCGCCCGAGCAGTGCCAGGGCGGCGCGATCGATCGCCGCAGCGACATCTTCACGCTGGGGATCCTGTTGTACGAAGCGACCACGGGCGCGCGAGCGTTTTACGCCCCCAACGACTTCGCGATCCTCGGCCGGATCGCACGCGCCGACTACATCCCGCCCAGCGAGCTCGATCCGGACTACCCGCCGGAGCTCGAGGCGGTCATCGCCAAGGCGATGGCCAAGGATCCCGACGACCGCTACGAGACCGCCGAGCAGATGCAGCTGCAGCTGGAGGACGTGGCGGCCGCGTGCGGGTGGCGGCTTTCGGCGGTCGAGCTCGCGCGACACATGAAGTCGTTGTTCGGCACGCCGGCGCATCCCCACACCGACATCGGGTCGATGGCCGCGCCGGTGGTGCCGGTCCGCGTCGAGGCGACGCCGGTCGAGAGCGCCGAGCCCGTCGTCGTCACCCGCAGCAGTCGGACCCCGTGGGTGATCGCCGGGGTCGCGACGATCGCCGCCGCGGCCGCCGTCGCGTTCGCTCTGCCCGGGGCTCGCGGCGCGGGTTCGAAGGAGAGCCCGACCGCCCCGGCGACCACGACGAAGCGCGAGCCCGACGCGCCGCCGACCCCGCCCGCCGCCGAACCGACCCCGGCACCCGGACCGACCGCCCCACCGAACGCCGAAGTGGCCGCCGCCGACCCGGCGCCCGACGACGACGTCCCCGCCTCGCCACGAGCGGACGCCGACGATCCGGACGCACGACCGCAGCCACCCGCCGACACCAGCCCGACCGCCGCGCCCGCGCCGGGTCCGACCGCGAAGAAGAAAAAGAAGAAGAAGCGACCCAAGACCAACAAGGGCGACGGGGGGAAGACGGATCTGTCGTCGCTGTATCCTCCCGGACACGAGCCATGACACCGGTGGTCCTCGCCCTCGCGCTCTCGCTGACCGGCCCTGCCGACGATGCGGCCGCGCGTGCGAAGGCGGCGTACGACCGCGGCGACTTCGTGGCCGCCGCCGCGGCACTCGCCGAAGCGTACGAAGCCGACCCTCAGCCGGCGTACCTGTACGCGCGAGCGCAGGCCGAGCGGTACGGGGGCGACTGCGAGGCGGCGATCGAGCACTACGAAGCGTTCTTGGCGACCAAGCCCGAAGCGAAGGCCGCCGAGGCCGCGCGCACGAATCTGCAGGAGTGTCGGGCCGAAGTGGCGGCGAACGCCGAGCCCGCGCCCGAGCCGGCCGCCGATCCCACGCCGACGCCAACGCCCGACTCGGACCCGATCGCCACGACGACCACCCCGCCCGACGACGGACCGCCGGCCGACGAAGGCCGCGTCGACGTCACCCCGTGGTACCGCGACAAGTGGGGCACGTCGTTGGTCGCCGTGGGCGCCGTGGTCGGCCTCGTCGGTGTGGGGGTGTACGGCGGGGCGATCGCCGATCGCAACTCGGCCGATGCCGCCGACGACGTCGACGAGTACGGCCGCCGGATCGAGCGTGCCTCGACCCTCAGCCGCGTCGGGATCGGCCTGATGGTCGGCGGCGGGGCGGTCCTGGTCGCCGGGGCGATCCGCTGGATCGTCGTGTCGCAACGTGGCAAGTCCAAGACCGCCCACCGGGTCGTCCCGACCGGCGGCGGCCTGGCCGTGCGGTTCTAAAAGCGCACCGTGGCCGCGGCACCGAGATGGCCGGGGCCGATCGCGGGCGACCACGTGAGCGCGGCGCGCTGGCGCTGGATCACGGTGCGATGGCGATAGCCGGCGATCGCGACCACGAGGCCGGTGACCGCCAGACCCGCCCCCACCGCGAGTGAGCCATGCATGAAGTTGCGGCGCAGGCGGGCGCGCCGCAGGGTCTCGTCGCGGGTGACGACGAACTCGTCGTCCGCGGCGTTGTCCATCGCGCGCTTGTACAGCACGTACGAAGGCACGGTCACGGTCAGCATCACCACCGCGCCGAGGCCGGCGAGTCCGAGGCCGACTTGGCCCATGTGCTCGTAGCGTCGGGCTTGCGTGTCCAGGTCGCGGCGCGCGTCGACGAGAGCCGAGTCTTCGGGTGTCGGCGCGGGCTCGGGCCCGTAGACCGGGGCCACCGCCAAGGTCGTCGCCAACACGGCGCTCAGGGTCGTGGTCGGCATGTCAAAAACCCTCCTGCGGCCGCACGGACACGAGCAGGGTGTCCTGCGTCCGGCCGTTGATCTCCACGTGGACCTCCGTCTCGCCCGCCGACACGCCGATCAGCATCCACGTGTCGACCGCGACCCCACGTTCGAACCGCGCGATCCGAGGGTCGGCCGTGCGCAGCTGCAGCTCGTCGAGGGCGTCGTAGTCGCGGTGCTGGTCGTTGGCCAGCGGCTTGACCTCGTAGACGACGGCGCGACCTTCGGTCACGGAGAAGCCGTCGTCGTTGCCGCGCGCGGCCTCGTCACCGGCGACGCGCTCGAGCTGCAGAGAGTCGTAGCGGGAGCCGCACGCCGCGATCGCGAGCAGGCCCGTCATGGCCAGGCGTTTCATCATGGTCGTCATCGCTGCCCTCCCGTCGACGACCCGCCGTCGTCGGTGCCGCCGTCGTCGGAGCCACCGGAGTCGGAGCCCGAGCCCGAGTCCTCCGAGCCCGAGCCTGCGTCCTCCGAGCCCGAGTCGGCGCCGACCGGCGCCAGACCGTCGATGCCGGTCGATCCCGGATCCGGATCCGGATCGGGTGTCGGCGGCGGCTCGGTCGCTTCGACGACGCGCAGGCGCATCGTCGCCGTGTGCCCGCCCACCGTCACTTCGACCGTCGCCTCACCCTCGGTCCGGGCCACGGCGTACGCGATGCCGCCCTCGGTGCGCAGGTCGATCACGGCGCCGTCGAACGACCAATCGTACGACAGCGCGCCCGACAGCGGGGTGCCCAGCCAGCGTGGCACCGCCTCGATCGTCGCCGTACCACCGACCTCGACGACCCAGCCGGCGTCGTCCTCGTCCTTCGGCACGTCCACCTCGAAGCCGACCTCGGTGATCGGTCGAAGCGACAGCGTGAGCATGTCGATCGTGTAGTCGCGCCCCATCGCGACGACGGTCACGTCGCCGGCCGCGAGTGCATCGAACGCATCGATGCCGTCGAGGTGCTTGGGACTGGCGGCGATGATCTGCTCGACCTCCACCTCGTCCGGTAGATCCGAGCCCACCACGAACCCGAGGCTGAAGTGCGCGCCCACGGCGATGAAATCCGGGAAGGACCCCGTCGCGCACGTGGTGTCGGTGTCGGTGGTGCAGCCCCAGCGGAACACGCCATGGCCGAGCTCGCCGCCGGTCTGCGCATAGTCGGGCTCGATGCCCACGCACGCCGGCAGACCCACCGTGGCCACGACGAGCGCAGCCCATCGCAATCGTTGAACAATCCAAGTCATCGGTCGTTCCGCGGTTCCCAGCCGCGGCCTTCCCGATCTCGGTAGTGCCGCAGATCACCCCACCGATCAGGGCCACCCGGAAAAAGTGACGGCCCGCCCATCCCGCGCCGGGCCTCTCGCGTCCGCGGGCGCGCGGCCTATCGATGGCTATCGAGTCCTATAATTTCGGCGATGGACAAGCCCCTCGTCGTGATCGGCCTGCTCGGCTCCACCCTCGACCGGGCCGGCGGTGGCAGCAAGCGCTGGAACAAGTGGCGGCCCACCGTGGACATGTGCCGGCACGCCTCGCTGCCGATCGCCCGGCTCGAGCTGGTGGGACAGCCGAGGTTCGCGCGTCTGACGACCCAGATCGTCGAGGACATCGAGGAGGTGTCCCCGTCGACGAAGGTCAACACCCACGAGATCACGTTCGACGATCCGTGGGACTTCGAGGAGGTCTACGGCGCGCTGCTGGACTTCGCGCGCGCCTACGAGTTTCGTCCCGCCCGCGAGGACTACCTCGTGCACATCTCCACGGGCACCCACGTGGCGCAGATCTGCTGGTTCTTGCTCACCGAGGCGCGCCACCTACCGGGTCGCCTGCTGCAGACGTCGCCGCCCAAGTCGTCGGAGGAGGACATCGGCACCTTCCGTATCATCGATCTCGACCTGTCCAAGTACGACGCGATCGCGTCCCGCTTCGCGCAGGAACAACGCGAGGGGCTGTCGTTTCTCAAGGCCGGCATCGACACGCGCAACCGCACCTTCAACGCGCTCATCGAGCAGATCGAGCAGGTCGCGATCGCCTCGCAGGCGCCCCTTTTGCTCACCGGTCCCACCGGCGCGGGCAAGACCCGCCTGGCGCGGCGCGTCTACGAGCTCAAGCAGCGACGTCGCCAGGTCGACGGACGGTTCGTCGAGGTCAACTGCGCCACGCTGCGCGGCGACCAGGCGATGTCGATGCTGTTCGGCCACGCCAAGGGCGCCTTCACCGGCGCGCTCAAGGACCGTACGGGTCTGCTGCGCGAGGCGGACCGAGGCGTCGTGTTCCTCGACGAGATCGGCGAGCTGGGGCTGGACGAGCAGGCGATGCTGCTGCGCGCGATCGAGGACAAGTCGTTTCTGCCGATGGGTACCGACCGCGAGGTCCGCAGCGACTTCCAGCTCATCGCCGGCACCAATGCCGATCTGCGGGCGCGGGTGGCCGAGGGCCGGTTTCGTGACGACCTGTTGGCGCGCATCGATCTGTGGTCGTTCGCGCTGCCGGGGCTGGCGGCCCGCCCCGAGGACATCGCCCCGAACCTGACCTACGAGCTCGAGCGATTCGCCGGCCGCGCGCGCACCCACGTCACGTTCAATCGCGAGGCGAAGAAGGCGTTCGTCGACTTCGCCACGAGCCCCGACGCGACCTGGAACGGCAACTTCCGGGACTTCTCGGCGGCGATCGAGCGCATGGCCACGCTCGCGCCGGGCGGCCGAATCACCAAGCCGGTCGTCGACGCCGAGATCGAGCGCCTCCGCGAACGTTGGCGCGCCCCGGGGCGTCACGACGACGACGGGCGCCTGCTGCAGAGCGTCCTCGGCCCGTCCGGCGTCGACGACCTCGATCTGTTCGATCGCGTTCAGCTCGCCGAGGTCGTTCGCGTCTGCCGAGGCGCCCGCACGCTGTCGGAGGCCGGCCGTCAGCTGTTCGCCGCGTCCCGCCGGCGGCGCACCTCGACCAACGACGCCGACCGTCTGCGCAAGTACCTGGCGAAGTTCGACCTGAGCTGGGCCGCGATCACAGAGGCGTGATCGAAAAGCCTCGGATGTCGTAGCCGCTGGTGTAGGCGCCATTGCCCACGCCCAGCTCCAGTGTGGCCTGGGGGGTCGCGGTCGCCACGGGCACGTCGAGCTGCTGCACGCCGTCGTAGAAGACCACCACGTTGGTCGAGGTGACCTCGATGCGCACCGGCACGAACGCACCGTCGGTGTAGGTCAGCTCGTTGTCGACCGGGAGGCCCACGTCGGCGTAGCTTCCGTCGACGACCGAGATCGTGCCGGTCGGCCAGGTCGAAAACCGCACGCCGAAGCCGGTGCCGTCCGCGATGAACCCGAGCGAGCCGGACGGAGGCAGCTCGGCATCGTACGCGTTGGGGTTCTTGCCGATCATGACCACCATGCCGTCGGCGTGCTCGGCCTCGACCGTGTAGGAGGAGAACTCGAACTCGACGGCGAACGGCAGCTCGACCGGCGTCTTGCGGATCGCCACCGACGAGGTGAAGTACGTGCGATCGGGCAGCATCTGCAGCCGCTCCCCGGCGCCGTCGCTGTGCACGAACGGCTGAAGGCTGCGGCCGAAGTACTCGAAGTCGCCGCCGCCCAGCGTGTGCGTGTCGCGGTCGTCGGCGGCGTAGACGGCCACGGACGCGAACCCGTCCGCGATCGGGTCGACCTCGTGATGCTCGGCGAGCGCGGCGATGCTCGGCACGGAGTTGGCCAGCCGTAGCCGAGGGCCACCGAACGTGGTGCCCTCGCCGAAGTCCGGCGCGGCGAACAGGGACACGTGTACGTCGCGTCCGACCTGCAGGCTGCGGGCGGCGGAGATCTCGGCGTCGCCGGTGATCATGTCGCCGACGCACACCTCCGCCACGAGACACTGGTAGCCCTCGCCCTCGAAGAAGCCGACGCAGTCGTCCTTGTCGTACGGGATAGGCTCCTCGTTCGGGTAGATCGTCGTGGTCACCCGCGCCGAGACCTGTTGCTCGTGGTCGCGCCAGGTCTGGGCCATGTTCGCGAACTGCGGATGTCCCATCGTCATCGAGCCGCCGGGCCCGAGGATCGCGGCGTAGTCGATGCCCGGCGCGAGCCCTTGCGCCGCGAGGTCCTCGAGCTGCGCGACGGTGAGCGTGATGTCGGGGTTGGAGTACAGCGCCACCGTGTTCCCGCACATCCGCGTGCCGCCCTCGGGGGCACCGGGATTGACCACGTTGCCGTTGGCGTCGTAGCCGGTGAGCGGAAGGCCGAACCCCGCGCCCGTGCTGTCCATCTGATGGCAGCCGCCGCCGCCCATCGTGTAGCCCATTTGGTGCTCGAGCGGGATCTCGACGGTGCCGAACGCCGAGATCTCGCCGTTGGTGACGGACACTCCGTTCTCGGCGAGCCCCGCACTGCCGATCATCGCCAGCGTGTCGGCTCCGTACACGCGGCGGTAGGTCGACAGCCACGGCAGCGCGTTGCCGACGTCTTGGAGGGGTCCGCCCGGCCACTGACCGACGCGCTGGTAGTCGGCCTCCGACAGCACGTGCACGCCCGCCCACCGCACCCGCGAAGTGGTGATCTGGCTGCGCTCGATCGTCTCGTTGAGCGCGTCGATGCGAAAGCGCGTGAACGCCTCGGGGGTCATCCCCATGTCCGCGATCTCGGCGACCGCGTCGTCGGTGAGCACGAAGAGCGTGTCGATGACCCAGCGCCCTTGCTCGTCGGTCTCGCCGTAGGCGTAGATCTGCGTGTCGTCGACGACGCACGCCATCTCGCCGGTGGCATCGTCCGCCGTCGCGTCCGCGTCGGTCGCCGCGGTGGGGTCACCGGTACCCGACGTCGGGCCGGACTCGGTCTCGGCCAGCATCGCGCCGTCGCTGTCGCGATCGTTGCCGCGGCTGCAACCGAGCGCCAACAGCAGTGCCCCCACCAGAGGTCTGCTCGTCGCCGCCGGGCGCGGCGAGCTCGTGGCCCGATCCACGAATGGACGATGGTCGAAGTCGGTCCTGGGGGCAATCGTCATCCCGGCGTAGGTGCGCCCGAGCACCGCGGATGCACTTGGATATTTCCCTATCCAACCGTCTCGCCCACGGAGCCCCGCCACCCCGCACCTGCGCCCCAAGAATCGAGAATGAAAGGCTTTTGTCGCAGCCGGCGGTCGGTGGCGTGGCCCGTGCTCTTACCAAGCGCAACCTCGGCGCGGCATCCCGCCGCGCATGTTCCCCGAAAGGCATCCACCATGGTCAGCAAGCACATCTTCTCGTCGACGACCCGCACCGTCCCCACCGCCGACACCAAGAACCGGGCGGGCGGCAAGGCGTACAAGTTCGCGGCCGACCATGCGCTGGCCCAGTACGCGGCCACGGGTTGCTTCGGTGGGATCTTCTACGCGTCGGCGGCCGAGCAGATCGAGTGGGTGCTCGACGCCGCGGCGCACGTCGACGACGAGTTCCTCGCCAAGACGGCCATCTACGCCCGCGAGCGTGGGCAGATGAAGGACGTCCCGGCCCTGCTCGTGGCGCTCTTGGCCGCGCGCGGTGCCGCCGAGCTCGACGTCGCGTTCGAGCGCGTGATCGACAACGGTCGCATGCTGCGAAACTTCGTCCAGATCGTTCGCAGCGGCGTGACCGGGCGGCGCTCGTTCGGCTCGCGCGTCAAGCGGCTCATCACCCGCTGGCTCGACGCGCGCTCCGATGCAGCGGTCTTCCGCGCGAGTGTCGGCAACGACCCGTCGCTGGCCGACATCATCAAGATGGTTCACCCCGCGCCGCGGTCCGCGTCGCGCCGGGCCCTGTACGGCTACCTGCTCGGCAAGGCGCACGATCCGTCGGCGCTGCCCAAGCTCGTGACCGACTTCGAACACTTCAAGACCCACGGGGGCAAGGAGGTCCCCGACGTTCCGTTCCAACTCCTGACCATCCTCGAGCTGACCACGCGGCAGTGGGCGCACGTCGCCCGCCACGCCGGTTGGCAGATGACCCGCATGAACCTCAACACCTTCGTTCGGCACCACGTCTTCGACGATCCGGCGGTCGGACCCGAGATGGTGGAGCTGGTCGCGAAGCGACTGGCCGATCCCGAGGCGATCGCCTCGGCCCGGGCGTTTCCCTACCAGCTCATGGTCGCCTGGCAGGCCGCGAGCACCCAGCTGCCCCCCGAAATCCGTGACGCCCTCGGCGACGCCATGGAGATCGCGGTGGCGAACGTGCCGCGCATCGAAGGCAACGTGTACGTCCTGCCGGACGTCTCGGGTTCGATGCACTCGCCCGTGACCGGCTTCCGCAAGGGGTCGACCACGGCCGTCCGGTGCATCGACGTGGCCGCGCTCGTCGCGGCGGCGTTCATGCGGCGCAATCGTCGGACGGTGGTCCTGCCGTTCCACGATCGGGTGGAGTCGTGCTCGCTGGACCGGCGTGACTCGATCATGACCAACGCGACCACGCTCGCTCGGCTGCCCAGCGGTGGGACCGACTGCGCCGAGCCGCTGCGCGAGCTCAACCGGCGCCATGCCAAGGGCAACCTCGTGGTGTTCGTTTCGGACAACCAGTCGTGGATCGACACGACTCGACGGTGGAACCCCGGCACGAACGTGATGGAGCAGTGGGAGCAGTACAAGCGACGCAACCCCAAGGCCAAGCTCGTGTGCATCGACGTGCAGCCGTACGCGACGTCGCAGGCGCCCGACCGGGCCGACATCCTCAACGTCGGCGGCTTCTCCGATGCCGTGTTCGACGTGATCGCGGCCTTCGTGGCCGACACCCTCACGCCCGGCCATTGGGCCGGCGAGATCGCGGCCATGAAGCTGTGATCGACCCCGCCGCGGCGCGCCCGGGACCTGCCCGGGCCGCCGCCTCCGAGCTTGCACTGCGAATGCCGGGGAGGACTACATCGGCAAAAGACGTCTTCTCCAACCCCTCGTCGCAGTCTCTTTCTTCGAGTTCCGGCCGTGAATGCCGGTGAGAACTACATCCATTTCAAGGACGGGGTCCTGGTTCGAGTCCAGGCCGCTCCACTCACGGGGCGGTAGCTCAATCGGTAGAGCACGTATCACGTTTTCACCACCCCTCGTCACGGCCCTTTTTCCGCTGCACTTTGTTAGGCTGGCACGATGCTTCCACGTCTCGTGATGACTTGGCTGTCGTTGTCACTCGTGTGGAGTGTTGGTGCATGTTCGCAGGACGGCGCGTCCGCCTGCAGCGCCGACGCCGAGTGCATGCACGACGGCATGGCGGGCACGTGCGAGCCGAACATGCAGTGCAGCTTCCCCGACGACACGTGCGCGTCGGGAAAGATCTTCGGCCCCACGGCGGGGGACCTCGCCGGGCGGTGTGTTCCCGGGGTGGGCGAGGGCACCGGTGACCCGATGCCTTCGCAGACCGATGCGGGTGAGCAGACGTCGATGAACGCGACCTCGGGGGTCGTTTCGGGCGGCGACACCACGCTGGGACCCGCCACCGGCAACGATTCCGCGACCACGTCGGACACGACGGGCGTGGTCCCGGGCGATACGCCCAATGGAGAGCCATGCGGGCAGAACGCGGACTGCCAGTCGTTGGCGTGCTTCATGATCGACGTCATCAAGGGCGGCGTCTGTGGCGAGTGCCTGGTCGATGACGACTGTCGCTTCGGCTGTAGCCCCCCGCGGCTGATCGACTTCCTTGCCGGCAAGAGCCCCGGCTCCATGTGCAACGACGGAACGCTCGGCGCGGGTTGCCAGACGGATGCAGCCTGCGCGTCGGCGGATCTGCACTGTGCGCTCATCGGCAACTCGCCGCTGGTCGCTTCGGTCGGCGCGTGCAGTTCGTGCGTGACGTCGCAGGACTGCCCGGGCGCGCAGGTCTGCAATGCCGAGATCG
This sequence comes from uncultured Pseudomonadota bacterium, assembly GCA_937896535.1. Classification (GTDB taxonomy): domain Bacteria; phylum Myxococcota_A; class Polyangia; order Nannocystales; family Nannocystaceae; genus CALBMM01. The sequence goes on along the minus strand of CALBMM010000215.1, from coordinate 34,037 downwards.
ATCAAGGCCTGACGCAATGGCTGCAGTGCGTCACGCCGGGCACGCTTGCCGACGGCGCCTCGTGCAGCCCTGGTGCTTCGGGCAACGCCGCCTGCGCCAATCTGTGCGCCTCGGTGGACGATCCATTCGGGCAAGAGTTCGGCGTTTGTTCGGAGTGCCTCGACGACACCGACTGCGCCTTCTCCGGGAGTTGCGATGGGGCGTACTTCACCGGCCGCTCCTTCGAGCCTGGCGTGTGCTTCTGAGGGGTCGACGCCGGAGGGCCGCCGACGGACGACCGACGCCGGGTTGCAGCCCGGTCCGGGTGTCGGGCCGCACAGCGTGAGGTGCGCGATTCGCTTGACCGGCCGTAGGGGCGCGAGTACGTTGCGCCAATGCTGATTGGTCGGTCAATCAAATCGCAGCGCGGCGTCTCGTGGGGTCTGGGCCTGCTGCTGCTGTCGGCCTGTGGCGGCGGGAGCTCGACGCCCAACGGCGACACCGAGGCGTCCACCGGAGGCGCGACCGACGATGCCACTGCCGGCAGCGGCGACACCACGTCCGGCCAAGAGCTGCCGCCGCTGATGGGCGTGGCGGATCTGCACCTGCACATGTTCGCCGAGGAAGCCTTCGGCGGCGGCTGGCTGCACGGCTCGGCCGTGGGACCGGGCGAGACCGCGCTCGCCCCGTGCGACGGTGGAGACCCCGGCGACCACGGCCGCTTGCGCGACGAGCTCATCCCGCTGCTGGGCACCTGCGAGGACCTGACCCTCGAAGAAATCTCGGCCCTCGTGCCGCTCGTGGGCGTGATCGCCAACGGTGGCGGCAGCGTGGTCGGCAACTTCATCTCCGTGATCCCCGGCTCGGACGGCGACACCGGCGAGCACGTCTCGCGCTCCAGCGGCTGGCCCGACCTCGACGGCTGGCCGGCGTGGGACACGATCGCCCACCAGCAGTCGTGGGAGGAGCACCTGTACGCGGCGTACGAAGCCGGCCTGCGCGTCGAGGTGATCTCGGCCGTGTCGTTCGACTGGCTGTGCCGCGCGCTGCCGGACGAGAACGTGCAGCGCCCGCAGTGCGACGAGATGGACGACGTGATCGTGCAGCTGCAGGCCGCCAATGCCTTCGCCGAAGCCAACGACTGGGTCGAGATCGCCCTGACGCCCGAGGACGCGCGGCGGATCGTGTCCGAGGACAAGCTCGCGTTCATCCTCAGCGTGGAGGCCTCGCACATCATGGGCACTGGCGACTGGCGGGCCTCGCTCGACGAGCTGTACGCGCTCGGCGTGCGCACGCTGCAGCCGGTCCACCAGGTCGACAACCGCTTCGCCGGCGCCGCCCCGCACAACACGATCTTCCACTTGGCGATGTACTCGGAGACCTGTCACGTCGACATGGACTGCGGGTTGACGACCGACACGGTCACGCTCGGCTTCGACGTCGACAGCGAGTGCCGCAACGTCAACGGCCTCACCGACGAGGGCAGAGCGCTCATCGAAGAGATGATGAACCGCGGCATGCTCATCGACACCGCGCACATGTCCGAGCGAGCGGTGCAGGACACGTACGACATCGCCGTCGCGCACGACTACTACCCGATGTACATGTCGCACGGGCACTTCCGCGAGATCATGACCCCCGACAAGGCGCAGGAAGAAAAGACCACGCCGGCGTGGGTGATCGGAATGCTGCGCGAGACCGGCGGCATGATCGGCCTTCGCACCGCCCACGAAGAGACCAACACCTACGAGCCTTCGCCGGTCGCCAACACGTGCCACGGCTCGAGCCGCTCGTTCGCGCAGGCCTACGACTTCGGCCGCATGGGCCTGAAGGTGTCGATGGGCCTGGGCTCGGACCTCAACGGCTTCATTCAGCAGACCCGCCCGCGCTTCGGCGACGCGGCGTGCTCGGCGTCGTTCCTGCAAGAGGCGCGCTGTCAGGCGAAGGTCGAGCGCGACTCCGGCCCACCCCCTTTGGGCACCGCGTTCGACGAGTCGGGCATGGGGCACATGGGCACCGTGCTCGACCTGCTCGACGATCTCGACCAGCTCGGCACCGACACCGCCCCGCTTCGCTCGTCGGCCGACGACTTCGTCCGCATGTGGGAACGCGCCGTCGCCGAGCGCAGCGGTCCGGCGCAGAGCATCGACGACATGTCCACCGAAGGCGTGGTCATCGAGCCCTCGCACGGCGCTCGCTTGGCGGAGTTTCCCGTCGATTGCGGCGAAGCCTACTGCCCGGGCGGCCTGCCGACCGGCGGGCGCTGCCGCCTCGACGCCGAGTGCGAGAGCGGCGTCTGCCTCGACAACAACGGCTGCGACCTGCCGCTGGGCACCTGCCAGTAGTGGCGCTCAGCTCAGGCGCTCGCGCAGCCACGTGCGTGCGCGATGCAGCCGCGACTTGACCGCGCCGACGCTCATCGAGAGCCGATCGGCGACCTCTTCGGACGAAAGACCCTCGAGATCGCGGCCGAGCAGGATCTCGCGGTCGACGTCCGGGAGCAGTCGCAGCGCGTCTTGGAGGTCGGTGCCGGCGACGGCCGTGCTCTCGAAGCCGCCGTGGTCGCCGGGCTCGGGCTCGTGCAGCAACGACGACATCGGCACGGGTCGCTGACGACGGTAGCGGTGGCTGGCCTGCGACCGCGCGAGGGCGAACAACCACGTCTCGAAGCGACAGCGCCCTTCGAACCGGTCGAGGTTGCGCAGCGCGCTGTACATGGTCTCTTGCGCGAGCTCGTCCGCGTCTGCGGTGTCCGCCGCGAGCCTTCGGCAGACCGCGCGAACGTACGAGGCCGACTCCCGCACCAGGAGGTCGAATGCCTCGCGGTCGCCCTGCTGCGCCCGTCGAGCGAGTCGGGTCAATCGCTCCGCGTCCTTGGACTCGCGCGCGGGAACGAGGTCGCCGACGATCGGGCTGACCGAGCTCTCGGTTCGCGACTGGGCGGCCTGCAGCTGGGTGGGTGCGGTCGAAAGCGCGACGGCGACGAAGAGCGAGGCGGGCTTCATGGGGCGCTCCGCAAGCCTCTAGCACCGCCGTTGCCACCGGCTACCGAAAACCGGAGTCGACCGGGAGGTCGACGTGTCGGTCCGGACGCTCGCGTCAGTGGAGGTGGGCCGCGACGGTCGACGTGACCAAGCGCGCGACCACGGCGAGCAACGCCGTGCGCCCAGGCTCGCGCGTGGCGTCTCGGTGCCGAGTCGGCGTGCGCGCGGATCGCCCAGCGGTCCATGACGGCCTCGGTCGGTTGGAGCCGTCGTGGGTCGACATCGGTTCGTCGCCACGCGCGGGAGAAGTCGTGACCGGGCATCACGCTCGCGTGGCGAGCGCCAACCGCTGCCGGCAGTCATGGTCGCTGGCGACGCCGGACCCCCCCGCGACACTCGGTCGCACCCCGTTGATCGTGACCGGGGATCGGGTATCACCCCGGCACCCATGATCCTCGGATTTCGCGCATTCCTTCCGATCGTCGGCCTCGCCCTCGGATTCTATGCCGGCTGCACGGGCAGCTCCTCCGAGACGCCCGTCGACAACGCGTGCGAGGGGATCATCGAGGCCTGTCACACCAAGGACGACGGCTCGGTCGAGAACATCAACGACTGCCACACCGTGGGCCACGACGGGGTCGAAGCCGACTGCCAAGCGCAGTACCAGGACTGCGTCGCCCTGTGCGACGCCGCCCCCGAGGTTGCCGGCCATGACGACGGGCAGACCGACGACGGCCACGCCGACACTGGCCACGCCGACACGGGCCACGACGACGGTGCGACCAGCGGCACCAGCCACGCCGACGACGGCTCCACCACCATGGACGTGCCCGGCACGACCGGTGGCACCGACGGTGGCTCGTCCGACGGTGGCGCGTCGACCAGCGGCGACGATGCGTCCAACGCCAACTGCGACGACCTCGGCTCGGGCTGCCACGACGTGCCCGGCGAGATCCCACAGATGTGCCACGACGTGGGCCACGACGGCGACGAGATGGCGTGCGCGGAGATCTGGCTGCAGTGCGTAGAGGCCTGCGGCCTGTAGAGGTGGACCGCCGCGCGTGATCGCGCGCGTGTAACGCCCGCCCCCGTTCGGGGACGGATGCTCGTGGCGATTGCACGAGCATGGGTATGGGTGGTGTGCGCGACGCTGGCGATGCCGCTCGCGTGCGGTGACGAGGACGAAGCGGTGGGCAAGCAGGGCACGCTCGTCGGGGGACCATGTGCCAGCGACGACGACTGCGACGGCCAGTGTGCACAGGGCGGGGACTTTCCCGACGGCATGTGCACGCAAAGCTGCGAGGACGACTCGCAGTGTCCGGACGGCACCGTGTGCATCGACAAGCTCGGCGGCAGCTGCCAGCTCGCGTGCGAGCAGGACACCGACTGCCGCGGCACCTACGAGTGCGACTCGCAGGGGCGTGTCGGTGCCGTCGGCGAGGCGTTCGTGTGCGTCGACGAATGAGCTCGCGCCACACGACGTGAAGAAAACGACGTCGACCCCGTAACGCCGCCGCGCCAAGGGGGACATCCGCGCGTGCGGTATCGACCCCCTCGTCTCGCTCCCCTCCGCTCCTCGCTCGTGCTGTGGCTGAGTCTGCTCGGCGTCGCCTGTCCCAGTGGCGACGACGGCACCGACTCGGCCAATGCGGACGGGGCAAGCTCCGGGACGTCGGCGATCACCGCGAGCACCGATCCGAGCGCGACGTCGGCCCCGACCTCCGTGGATGGATCCGGATCCGCCGACGCGGGCTCGGCCACCGACGGCCCCGGGCCCGGCTGCGCACCGCTGGGGGAGACGTGCGCGGCGGCGGGCGAGTGCTGCTCGGGACGCTGCGCCCAGGGATTTTGTGTCGAGGCGGGCGAGTGCGCTGCGCCCGGGATCGCATGCGAGGCCGACGGCGAGTGCTGTTCGGGAAGCTGCCAGCCGGTGCTCGGATCGCAGGGTGAAGTCGCCTGCACCAACTACTGCTTCCCCGATGGCGTCGCCTGCGAAAAGGCGCTCGACTGCTGCTCGCTGGCTTGCCACGACGGAATGTGCGGCGGCGAGCTGTGCCTGGTCGAGAGCGAAAACTGCGATGCGAACGCGCAGTGTTGCTCCGACATCTGCAACGGCGACGGCGAGTGCGAAGTCGACCTCGGGCCCGGCTGTCGTCCGGTCGGCGAAGACTGCACGTCCGGTGGATCGACCACGTGCTGCTCGGAGGTCTGCAACGACGAAACGGGTCGCTGCGACTTCGGTCCCGACGTGTGCGCCACCCTCGGAGCCGGCTGCGACGGCGACGACGACTGCTGCTTCGGCGCCTGCGACCCGGGGACGGGACTGTGCGCGCCGACATGTGCGTCCGACGGCAACGCGTGTGCCGGTAGTGCCGACTGCTGCTCGCTGAACTGCACGAACGGCGCGTGCCTGCCCCCGGTCGATTGCACGCCGGTCGGGGCGTTCTGCTCGTCGAACGCCGATTGCTGCACCTCGTTCTGCATCGGGGGGACCTGCGTCAACCCGGTTCCCTGAGCCGCGCGAAATCGTCGTCGCTTCACGACGACACCGTCGTGTAACGCAGCGCTCCCTCCGGGAACGAGGCGACGAGGGCAAGCACGCCCTCGAGGAGAGCGGGGAACGATGCGACGAGCGGGTCTTTGGAAGTGGGCGATCGTGGTCTTGGCTGCCGCCTGTGGGGGCGACGATCCGGGAGGAGGTGGCGGCGGCACGGCCGGCACGGCCGACGATGGACCGGTGCCCGACGACTGTCCGGACGGTCTGGTCGCGTGCCCCGGGGGGTGCTTCGACGTCTCCAGCGACGCCGATCATTGTGGCGAGTGCGGACAGTCGTGCGGCGAAGGCAATACCTGTGAGGCCGGAATCTGCACCGGGGGCTGTCCCGCCGGCGCGACGATGTGTGCCGGCAACTGCGTCAGCCTCGACTCGGACGCCGATCACTGCGGGGCGTGTGGCAGCCCGTGCGACCAGGGCCAGGTGTGCGGCAACGGACAATGTCAGGGCAACTGCCCAAGCGGCACGATCCAGTGCGGGGCCGACTGCGCGGACGCGTCGAGCAACCCGATCCACTGCGGCGAGTGCAACGACACGTGCGGGGCCGGTCAGCTGTGTGACGCCGGGTTGTGCCAGTGCAGCCAAGGTCTGACCGCGTGCGGCGACGGCTGCGTCGACACCTCCACCAACGACAACCACTGCGGTGGCTGTGGTAACGACTGCGAGGGAGGCGTGTGCAACGACGGCGTGTGCGAGTGCCCCGAGGGCCTCACGTCGTGCGGTGGCGAGTGCGTCGACCTGCAGACCGACGACAACGACTGTGGGATGTGCGGCAACGAGTGCGGCAACCTCGAAGCGTGCATCGACGGGAGCTGCCAGTGCCCGCCGCACCTGACCGAGTGCAACGGCCAGTGCGTCAACACCGACAACGACCCCGACCACTGTGGTAGCTGCGGCATGGACTGCGGCGGTGGTCCTTGTGGCGCCGGCACCTGTCAGGACAACTGCGACGGGTTCCAGGACAACTGCGGCGGTAGCTGCACCGACACCGACACGGACCCGCTGCACTGCGGCGACTGTGGCGAGGCCTGCGACGGCGACCAGATCTGCGTCAACGGCGACTGCCGTCGCTACGAACTCGCCGACTGCAACAGCTGTCCGTGCGACTGCAGCAACGGTCCCGGCGGTGGCGATGGCGACAACGGCCAGTGCTGCGAGAGCGACCTGATCCCGAGCTCGGCGATCTGCGTCGGCGGCGACCAGTGCCCGTAGCCACTTCGCGCGCCACGTGACCCACGCGCCGCGCGTGGGTCACAGCGTGGGGATCGCGTCGGCGATCCGTTGCACCTGTGCGTCGTCGAGCGTCGCGGCATCCCATTGCGGCATGTAGGTCGTGCGCCCGCCGGGGTTGCCCAGGCCGATGCCCTGTCGAACCTTCTCGAGGATGTCGTTGAACTCCTTGTCACGGATGTCGACCCCCACGACGCCGCCGGCCGCGTCGGGGCCGTGGCAGTTGCCACAGTAGTCCAGGTACAGCTCGGGGCCCTCGGTCGGTACCTCGAACGCGTCGAGGTAGTCGAAGATCGCCTGCAGGTCGGCATCCGAGATCGCCTCGGGCGAGTACGCGAGCATCTGCGAGCCCTCGAACTCGTCGCCGGGCCGACCGTTGCGCACGACCCACTGCGCGTGCTCGCGCGGGGGATGGCGCAGCTCGTAGCCCAGCGGGGTGCCCTCGGCCTCGACGCCGTGGCAGCTCGAGCACACGCCGAGGTAGAGATTTTCCCCCGAGACTCCGGACCCGCCGTCGGCGTCCCCGCTACCGCTGCCGCTGCCATCGCCACCGTCGCCGTCGCCCCCGGTGCCGCCGTCCATCGCGGACGCGTCGTCGGAGGCGCCGCCGCAGGCGAGCGCAGTCGCAGTGACCAACAGGAGGGCGGACAGAGTCGTCGCCCCAAGGGAGGGTCCGAGGTGAGGTCGCATGGGTCCGAGTGATGAGTCCGAGTTTCGCCGCGCGCGTTACGGCGCCCCCGGGCTCGCGACGCGGTCAGCCGCGACGACGACGAGCGGCCCCGATCCGCCGAAAAAGGGGCGAGCCTCTTCCGCGGTCGGAAAGAGGCTCGCCCAAGACGTGCGAAAGGGGGTGTAGAGAGACCCTTACGCGCCAGCGTCCTCGGCTTCGGGTTCGTCGTCGTCCGAGCCCTTGCCGGAGTTGTCATCGTCGTCGTCACCGTCGGCGTCGTCGTCGTCACCGTCGTCGTCGTCGTCGTCGTCGTCGTCGTCGTCGTCGTCGTCGTCGTCCTCGGTGTCGTCGTCGAAGCCGTCGTCGTCGGACATCTCCGACTTGACCACCGTGCCGTCGGACGTCAGCTCGATCTCGTGGATCCCGGCGTCGGACAGCGACTCGACCTCGAGCACGCCGTCGTCACCGTCGGCCTCGACTTCGAACGCGATGCCGTTGGTCTTGGCCTGCGCCGCTGCGATCAGGTCGGCCCAGCCGGAGGATGCGATGACCAGATCCGCGGCCGCCTGCAGCTCCGCGGCGTCCTTGGCATCGACCGATTCCTGACGGTTGCGGACGATCGCGCCGTCGTCGGCGGAGACGTACACCTCGTACTCGACGCCGTCGGCGTACAGCTCCACGTCGTACACGAGCGCCTGGTGCTCGAAGTCCAGCTCCGCCTCCACCACGGTCGCCGACGGGTGCTCGGCCTGGGCCACATCGATGGCTTCGAGCAGAGAGAGGCTGGCCTCCGAGAGCGCGACGTCCATGTTGTCGCGGAACGAGGTGTCGCCGGCCCCTTGGTCACACGCGGGGAGCGCAACGAGGGTGAGGGCGAGCGGGAGGATGGTCAGTCGCATGATTCGGTGTCCTTGGGTCGAGTGCGCCGCAGCGCGGCTTCGGTCATCTGGTTCCCAGTCGAGGCGTTGCGTTACGGCTCAGCCGTCGTCGTTGCTGGAGTCGTTGGGATCTTCGCTCTCGTTGTCGACCTCGTCGTCGTCGTCGTCCTCGGACTCGGACTCCTTCTCGAGCTCCCACGCTTCGTCGTCGCTGAGCTCGGACTTGACGACCGTGCCGTCCGAAGACAGCTCGACCTCGTGGATCCCGGCGTCGGACAACGCCTCGACTTCGAGCACACCGTCGTCGCCGTCGGCTTCGACGTCGAACGCGGTCGCGCCGGCGGCCGCCTCGGCGGCGGCGATGAGATCCGCCCAGCCGCTGGACGCGATCACGAGGTCGGCCGCGGCCTGCCGCTCGGCGGCGTCGTCGGCTTCGAGCGCTTCTTCGCGGTCGCGCGCGATGCTGCCGTCGCCGGCGTCCACGTAGACCTCGTACTCGACGCCCTCGGCGTACAGCTCCACGTCGTACACGAGAGCCTCGTGCTCGACGTCGAGACCGGCTTCGACCACCGTGGCGCTCGGATGCTGCGCCTGCGCGAGGTCGATCGCCTCCGACAGCGACAGCGACGCCTCCGACAGGCCGGCGTCGACCTTCTCACGAAGCGTGGTCGCGTCGTCCGAGCCCTGGTCGCAGGCGGCAAGGGTCAGCAGGGAGACGGCGGTGAACATGGGAAGCAGTTTCATGGTGTGAGTCCTCTCGGGATTGGGCGGGGATGGGTGCCGCGGCGGCGGCTCGGCCCCTTCGTTCCCGCCACCGCGGCCGCGTTACGGCGCCCAGGCCGCACGATCGCGCCGCGCCGGGGCATGTAACGTTCGGTAGGCTTGGGGAACGAGGACGTGAACGGCAGGCCCTTGGCGACCCGAACGACAGCACCCCATCTGCGCGCGGTTCCGACCGACGGCTCGTCCGACGGCGCCGGCCTCGAGGACGAGCTCGTGGCCCGGGCCCAGCAGGGCGACGGCCGCGCCTGGGCCCGGCTGTACCAGACCCACTTCGACCGGGTGTACCGCGACCTCTTTTACCAGCTGGGCAACCCGGCCGAGGCCGAGGAGCTCGTGCAGGAGACGTTCGCGATGGCGCTGCGCGGCCTGTCGGGCTTCGACGGCCGCTCGAGCTTCGTGACCTGGCTGCGTGGGATCGGCCACAACCTCGTGCGCAAGCACTGGCGCACCCGCGAGCGACGCGGCCGCGCGTACGATCGCCTGGAGCGGACGCAGGCGGCGGCCGGCCCCGGCGGTGTGGATCCCGAATCCACGCACCTGCGGGACCAGCGGGCCCAAGTGCTTCACACCGCGCTGCAGACCCTGCCCGTGTCGTTGCGCGAGGTCTTCATTCTGCGTGACGTGCAGGGAGTCCCGGTCGAGGACGTCGCGGCCCGCCTGCAGATCTCGACCGGCAACGTGCGGGTGCGAGCCAATCGCGCCCGTGGCAAGATCAAGGAAGAGCTGACGCGCCTGGGGTGGCTGGGAGGTGACGCGTGAGCGATCGAGACCTTCTGCCGTTTACGGACGCCCTGGCCGGCTGGCTCGACGAGCACGCGACGCCGCCACCGCGCGACCTCGCAGACGTGCTCGCGCGCGCCGAGGCGATGTCGGACGAGCCGCTGCCCGCGTCGTTGCGGGACGGTCTGGAGGAGGACGACGAGCTCGAGGGCACCGACGTGCCCGACCCCGCGCTCGCGGCCTTCGCCCGGGACCTGCGATCGACGCACGAAGATCATCTGCGCGAGCGTGAGCTCGGGGCGATCCCGACGCTGCCGCAGACGACGACGCGACGATGGCTGCCGTACGCCCTCGCCGGCCTCGCCGCGGCGGCGCTGCTGGTCCTGGGCATCGGGCGACTGTCGCCCGGCGTGGCGACGCTGCACGTCGACGAGCAGGTCAAGACGGCCGCCGAGCGCAGCGCCATCGCGCGCGGCGACGGAGGACACGCGCAAGAGCGCACCGTCCCGACGCCGGCCGAGCGCAAGGTCGTTCGCGACGCGCCCGTTCCCGAAGAAGTCATCGAGGAGATCGAGCCCGAGCCCGAGCCCGAGCCCGAAACCGCCGACGCCAAGCAGCCGCGCCTGAGCATCGAGGACCTCGAGCGACAGGCCCGCGAGGCCTGGAAGGACGGCGACCTCGCCCGCGCCCAGCGTCTGTTCCGCACGGTGATCCGCCGCTCGGGTCAGAGCACGCGGGCCGAGCTCGCCTACGGCGACCTGTTCTCGGTGGTCAAGCAACGCTCCGGGAGCGCGGAGCAGGCCAAGATGTGGCGCGAGTACCTGCGTCGGTTTCCGCGTGGTCGCTATGCCGACGATGCCCGCGCCGGCCTGTGCCGTCGCGCGGCAGAGGCGACGCAAGCCGAGTGCTGGGGCGACTACCTGCAGGCGCATCCCAACGGCGCGCACGCGCAACAGGCTCGGCGCATCACCGGCCAGGCGACCCCGTGACCATGCGAGCGTCGGCTGCGATCATCACCGGGCTGCTCCTCGGTGGCTGCGTCGTCGAGTACTCCGTCGACACGGGCGACGCGGGCAGCACCACGTCCGACGACGACGGGTGCGGTGCGAGCGCGGAGCTGTGCGGAGAAATCTGCGTGGACGTGCTCGCCGACGTCGATCATTGTGGGGGGTGCGGCCAGGCCTGTGCCGCCGACAATGTCTGCGACATGGGCACGTGCGCGTCCGAGTGCAGTGGTGGGCGCACGCAGTGCGGTCAGCTGTGCGTCGATCTGACCTCGAACCTGGCGCACTGTGGCGAGTGCGGCGAGAGCTGCGACGCCGATGGTGCATGCGTCGACGGCAACTGTCTGGACTCCTGCGCCGGCGGCTGCGAAACGAGCGACGGCGAAGTGTGCGTGGCGGGTCTGTGCGTATGTCGAAGCGGCCTGACCGAGTGCGAGGGCAAGTGCGTCGACCTGACCGCCGACCGCGACAACTGCGGACAGTGCGACCGCGGCTGCGACGGCGACGTCTGCCTCGCCGGCGAGTGCGTCTCGTCCGGCTGCGGCGCACTGACCGAGTGCGAAGGTGCCTGTGTCGACACCACGTCGAACGCGCTACATTGCGGCGATTGCGAAAACGTCTGCGAGCCCGGCGAAACCTGCTCGAGTGGTGACTGCGACGAAGACTGACCCGCGCGGGCGTGGTCGAGGGGTGACGTGGGTGGTCGTGCCGCTGTGGCTGTGGTCGGCCGCGGCGGTGGCGGCTCCGGTGGTCGAGCCCACGCCCGCCGCCGCGACCGACGAGGACCCCGCGAAGTCTCGGCCGATCCTCGTGGATCCGAGCGGCCTGGACGAGTTGGCCTTCGCCGACGAGCTCGCGCTGCGCCTGCCCGACCGGCAGCTCGTCGACGTCGACGCACCTCGGCCCAAGGGCGAGCTGATCTACACGGCCGTGCGTCGCGAAGGCGAGCGCCTGCAGCTGACGATCGTGCTGCCGGGCGGCGACGCCTACGACCAGGCCGTCGACGACGTGCCCGGGCAGTCGGCCCGCGTCGCGGCCGGCGGGTTGGTGACGCTGCTCGATGCGATCGAAGCCGGGCGCCTCGCCCCGAGCCGAACGCAGGTCGAAATCCCCGAGCCGGCGGCGCCCGAGCCCGAGCCCGAGCCCGAGCCCCCGCCGCCCGAGCCCGAGCCCGAGCCTCCGCCGCCCGAGCCCGAGCCCCTGCCGCCCGAGCCCGAGCCTGCCCCGCCCGAGCCTCCACGGTGGCAGCTCGGCCCACGGCTGGCCCCCGGCCTCGTGCTCGGCGTCGCACCGCGCACGGACGCGCCCGTGCTCGCGGCGGCCGGCGGGGCGATCGGCTTGAGCGCACGCCACGTACGCGGTGGCCTGATCGATGCGGGCCTTCGCATCACGGGTCGGACGAGCGACGGCACGGCCGTGGTGCGTGCCCGTGTCGCCGTGGGCGGCGGCTGGGCCTTTCGGTGGCAGAGCTTCGAGCTTCCGCTCGTCGGCGCCGCGACGATCGAGCCCTGGTGGCCGCGGCATGGCGGCGACGCAACGGGGCTTCGGACCGGGAGCGCGGCGGTCGACCGCCAGCCGCTGCTGGGAGCGTTGGTCGCCGCCAGCCCGGGCTTTCTCCTTCGTGGCCAGCGGCCGAACGCGCCGATGATCCGCCTGGGTGCGCGCATCGAAGGGGCCGGCAGCTTCGTCCCCGACGGTGGGGCACGCACGGTCGAGATCGGCATCGACGGTGCCGACGGACGCGACGCGACGCTGCGACTAGGCGGGCTGGAGCTGTCGCTGGCGCTCGACGTCGCGATTTGGTTCGCCGTGCCGCGACCGTGAAACGCGCGTTCGTGGCCCCGGATTTGTCCGGCCGCCGCGGGCGTTGCATGCTGGGGCCGTGGCGACGCCGGATCCCCGAGACCGCGCCGAGGGCCGCATCACGCTCGATGCGTTCGGGCGCGTCACCCATGACGCGTACGGCGACTCGCCGCACACCCTGGGCGGCCACAGCCACGACGACATCACGCTCGGCGCCGAGGGGGTGCCGATGCCCGAGTCGGGCGCGCCACTGGAGCCAGGCACGCAGGTCGGTCGCTACGTGGTCGAGCAGCAGCTCGGCGCCGGCGGGATGGGCGTGGTCTACGCGGCCCACGACCCGCAGCTGGACCGCAAGGTCGCAGTCAAGCTCGTGCACGCCGGGGTCAGCCAGACCCACAGCGGAGGCGGCCGCAACTCGGCCGGCTCGTCGCGACTGCTGCGCGAAGCGCAAGCGATGGCGAAGCTGCACCACCCCAACGTCATCGTCGTGCACGACGTCGGCACGTTCGGCGAGCAAGTCTTCATCGCGATGGAGTACCTCGATGGCGGCACGCTGCGTCGCTACACCGAGCTCGACAAACCTGCGGTGGACGAGCTGCTGGCGCGGTACCTGCTGGCGGGGGCCGGTCTCGCGGCCGCCCACGCCGCGGGGATCGTGCACCGCGACTTCAAGCCGGAGAACGTGCTGCTCGGATCCGACGGCCGCGTGTGCGTCGTCGACTTCGGGCTCGCCCGCGGCGTGGGGATGGCCGCCCCCACGGCACCGCCGACCAGCGACACCACCACCGGCAACTTCGGCCTGCGCCTGACCCAGACCGGCGCGGTGATGGGGACGCCGGCGTACATGTCCCCCGAACAGCACGAGGGTCTGCCCGCCGACGAGCGCTCCGACCAGTTCTCGTTTTGCGTCGCGCTGTACGAAGCGGTGTACGGGCAGCGCCCGTTCGAGGGCGACACGCTGACCACGCTGGTGGTCAACGTGGTCGAGGGCAAGCTGCGGCCGCCCCCGCCGGGCCATCGCGCGCCGGCGTACCTGTTCGCCGTGCTCGCGCGCGGGCTGAAGGTGGACCCGAACGACCGCTGGCCCAACATCGACGCGCTGCTCGCCGCGCTGCGCGAGGACCCGGCGCACGCGCGACGACGCCGGCTGCCGTGGGTCGGCGCGGGTGTGCTGGCGCTCGTCGGCGCCGCGGGAACGTACGGATACGTGCAGTCCAACGCGGCGACCGCCCCGACCCCGTGCGTGGGCGCGCAGGCACAGATCGCCGAGGTCTACGACGCCCAAGACGAAGCCGCGATCGCGACGGCACTGGGCAACGTCGACCCCGAGGTCGCACGCGACGTGTGGCCCGGTGCCGCGGCGCGTCTGCACGCGTACGCCGACGAGTGGGCGACCATGCATACCGAGGCATGCGAAGCGACCCGGGTCGCCGGGGAGCAATCGGCCGAGATGCTCGACCGTCGCATGGCGTGCCTGAGCCAGCGCCGCGCGAGCCTGGACAACGTCGTGGGTCTGCTGCGCGCCCCCGACCACGCGGTGGTCGACAAGCTCGACGCGCTCGTCGACGGGCTGGACCCGATCGCGCCGTGCGGCGACCTGTCGCAGCTGATGGCGGTCGACGTGCTGCCCGAAGGCGAGCGCGACGCGATCCTCGCCGCGTACGCGAAGGTCGATCGAGTCAGACAGCTGCGCACGCTCGTGCGCTACGACGAGGCGCAGAAGGTTCTCGACGAGCTGACGCGCGAGGCCGAAGGGCTGACCTACGCGCGATTGCAGGCGAGCATCCAGTACATGCGCGCGGCGTTGCTCGCCGACCGCGGCGATCCCAAGGATGCCGAGGCGGCGCTGTACGACGCGGCGATCTTCGCGTCGAAGGTGGGCGAGGACGGCTTGGCCGCCACCGCATGGATCGCGCTCGTGCGCCTGGTCGGGATCCAGATGGGGCGCGCCTCGGAGATCGGGCCCACGCTCAAGGCCGCCGAGGCCGCGGTGGCACGCCTGCCCGAGGACGACGACCACCACCGCGGCTCGCTGCTGTCGACGGCGGGGACGATCTCGATCCTCAACGAAGACAACGCCACCGCCGAGACGCAGCTGCGTGAAGCGGTGCAGCGGCTGACCCGGGCCAGCGGCCCCGAGCACGACAACGTGCTGGAGTCCCGCGAGATGCTGGGCGTGGCGCTGCAGGGCCAGGGCAAGCTCGACGAGGCGCGCACGCACCTGCAGGCGGTGCTCGACATCCGCGAGCGCACGCTCGGTCCCGACCATCCGCTGCTGGCGAGCCTCATCGGCAACCTCGGCTTGATCCTCTCGGACCAGGGCAAGCACGCCGAGGCCGAAGCGGCGTACGCCCGGTGCCTGACGCTGCTGCGCAAGGGCTTCGGCGACAAGCACCAGGTCGTGGTCACCGCGCGCCTCAACCTCTCCAACGCGCAGCGTCGGCAGGGCAAGCTCGACGACGCCGACGAAAACCTCGGCGCCGCGATCTCGCTGGCCGAGGAGCTGTTTGCCGACAGCGCGCGCATGGCCGGGCTGCTGCTGTCGCGCGCGCGCCTTCGACTCGAGCAGAAGCGCCCCGAAGAGGCCCTCGCCGACGCCGAGCGCGGGGAGGCGATGTACACCAAGGCCTACGACGCCAAGTACCCGCGGGTCTCCGATGCCCTGCTGTCGCAGGCACGGGCGCTGCTCGACCTCGGTCGCCTCGACGAAGCGGAAGCGAAGGCCGTGCACGCCGACGAGCTGCGCATGGGCGACCCGGACGCCGCCGCGGGTTACCGTGCCGAGTCCAAGTTCGAGATCGCCCGCGTCCGGTACGCCAAGGGGACCGATCGCGCCGCGGCGCGCACCCTGGCGACCGAGGCCCGCGCCATGCTCGGCGAGTCGCCCGATCCCGCGGACCTCGCCGAGATCGACGCCTGGCTCGAGGACCACCCGTAGCCCGGACGGCCGAGTCCCCGATCGACCCGCGACCTACGGGGTGACGCAGCGCTTGGCCGGCGCGTCGCACAGCGTGCCGGCAGGCCAGCCGTAGGTTTCGCCGCAGTCGGAGTCGTCGGTGCACTCGCCGACGCAGCTCATGCCGTCGCAAACCAGATCGATGCCCTGGTTGGCGCAGAACGCCGGCGGATTGTTGCAGTCGGCGGTCACGCAGACCGCTTTTTCGACCACGTTCGTGTCGTGGTAGCAGAAGTAGTCGGCGTTGCCGATGTAGTCGCTGCGGCCCGTGCAGCCTTCGTCGCACTGAAACGGCGGAGGTCCTTCGACCGGATCCCAGCAAAAGCCCTGCGATCCGGTCCAGCCCGCGTCGTCGCTGCCCCAGCACGTCAGGCCGTCACCGTCGCACTCGGAGTCGCTGTCGCACGGACAGCCGAGCATGTGGCCCGGCTGGCACCGCATGCACCGGCCTTCGCCGCCGATGGCGTTGCACACGAGATCGGCGCCCATGCAGTACGTGTCCTTGGAGAAGTTGCCGTCGGGGTGCGCGGCCGAGAACGGATCCATGCGCAGGTTGTGGGTCGGGCTCGTGTCGACCTCGGCGCACGCGCCCCACTCGCACTCGCCGAGCTCCATGTCGCCGCATTCTTCCGGGATCGGCGGCGCGCCGCCGCCATCGTCGGTCGGACACCACGGGCTCGTGAAGCAGTAGCCGTCGAGCTCTTCGCACAGCCCGTTGAAGTACAGGCTCGCGTAGTCGGACGCGAACTCGTTGTACGCGTAGATGTTGACCACGCCGAGGTCGGGCTTGGCCCAGGCCAGCGCGTGGATCTCCGCCTTCGAGTTGCAGTGCTTGTCACCGCACTCCGGCTCGTTGTGCCGATCGCGAAGCTTGCCGAACGAGTTCTCGAGCCAGTGAAACTGCTCGTGGAACAAGATCATCCCGCGCTCGCGCGGCGTGTCGTAGACGGGGTGGGTGAAGTACGCGTCGCAGACCTCGTAGGTCGGCTGCGGGTAGTCGGGGTGGATCGTCCGCAGGCCCGCGTAGGCGGCGTGCGCGAGCGGGTCGACGCCGGGAATGATCCCCGCCCAGTGGCAGGGGCTGGCGAGCTTGGCGGTGATCAGCCGCAGGCCGTCGGTGAGCTTGATCGGCTCGAAGCACGCCACGGTGATCTGGTCGTCGTGGGAGAGGCGGTTGTCGAAGACGAAGCGCACCGTGTCGTCGAGCGCCTCGAGATGGGGCAGCGAGTACGCGCCGAAGTAGTGCGACAGCGAGACCTCGTGCACCTCGCCTTGCGTCCAGATCGCCTCGGCCGCCGCCGGGCCCACGTCGTGGTGGACCGCCCGCACGTGCTCGAGCAGCTGGTGGAATCGCCACCCCATGAAGATCGTCTCCGACCACGCGGCGCGGATCGTCGCCTCCTCGGCGAGCGAGCATTGGATGATCTGCAGGTCCGGCGGCTCGGGCTCGTCGCACTCCTCGCCAGGGGGCGGCGGCGGCGGACCATCGTCGCCACCGCCCCCATCGCCGAGCCCGTCGTCGCCACCGGTATCGGCACCGCCGCCACCGTCGCCACCTCCACCGTCACCACCGCCACCGTCACCGCCATCGGGCGGACAGCTCGGACTCGAGCCGGGCACGCAACCACCGCCGCCCGCTTGTGGCGTGGATGCACCATCGAACGCATCGGCGGCCTCGAGCGTCTCGTAGATCGCCGCGAGGTCTTCGATGTCGAGCGCTGCGGCCCCACCTTCGCGGTACTTGCGTGCCGCTTTCTCGGCGAACTCGCGCAACGCATCGGCGTCCGCGAGCGCCTCGGGGTCGCCGATCTCGATCGTGTCGAACACGGTCGGCGCAGAGGCCGAGCGCGGCTGCATCACGGGCTGCGCCGGAGCCGACGCATCGCCCGAACACGCGGACAACAACAACAGGGCCGTCAGGGAACTACGGTGCCGGGGGTTCATGTCCACAGCAACGCCGACGACCGCAGGCCGGATCACACTTGCCGAGGGCGCGCGAAAGAAACTCGCGACAATCCCCTTGACGATCGGTCGTGCACGCCGTAGACCGCTTCACCTCGCAACCATGCGACCCATGACTTCCCATCTCCCGAATGCACTTCGCTCGGCGCGGTTGCGCCAAGTCGAAGCACTGCCGTGCGCATTCGACCGCAAGGAACCCGACTGACCCGGGCTTGGTTCGACACGTCTTCGTGCCGAAGAGCCGCCCGGGTCCCCCGAGGCGGCTTTTGCCGTTTTCGGGCCTCCATCGCCCGTTTCTCTCACGTCCAACCGTCCAGGCCTCACACGCACCCCCCGGCTGTTAACCGGGGTCGCTTCGAGAGCGATCTAGCTAAGGCTTCGCCACTCGGACGTGACCTTTTCTTCGCCCCTTCCATCCCCACGAATTTCGCGGATCCACTCGATCAAGTCCAACACGCATTGATGTCAGGGTCGGTGGTTCAACTCCACCTGAGCCCCTCGGGGTTCGTAGCTCAGTTGGTAGAGCATGACGCAGGTCTTCGCGACTTCATCACTCGGGTCCGCAACCCTTTTCCAACGCCCCCAACCCAAGTTCCGCGCGCCCAACCGAAAGAGCCTCACACGCAACCAAGTGATGTTGGTTCGAGTCCAACCCGCCCGACCTAGCGGGCGGTAGTCTAATCGGTAAAGACACTCGTTTTTGGTACGAGCGCAAGCTTTTACGGCTCACTCACTCGGGCGCGCAACCCTTTCCCCCCTACATCCCACCGCCGAAGGCCAACATGGAGAAACGTCATGACGAATCAGACGCCCACCCTTCCGAGCGAGCAGAAGGGACCCGCCGAGAAGCTTCTCGACGTGGTCCTCAACGCGTCGGCGCACCTTTGGCACAACCGCCCCGGTCTCGACATCGGTGGGACGTGGCAGCCGGCCAAGGGTAGGCGACGCAGCGAAGGCACCCCAGTCCCGCCGGGACTGTTCGTGCCGGCGGCCGAGAACCTGTACGGCCGACTGCTCGACGTCTACAAGCTCAACACCACGCTCATGGCCCACTTCGCCAGCTACGCGCTGACGAAGACCGACTGGCGCGACCTCAAGGTCGCCTGCGCGGCACTGATGCTCGTGCAGCCCCACGCCGGAGAGCCGATCAAGGACGACGACGGTGACGTCGCGTTCTACGACGACGACCTGCGTGCGGTCGGCGAGGCCATGTTGCTGCAGTACGAGCGCAAGTCCGCGCGCATGATGACCCCCAAGGCGATCCTGCGCGTGGCCGAGTTGCTCGAGCAGCCCGGCATCGCCGAGCTCAACCGACTCGCCGGATTCGGTGATCCGGCATCCACCAAGCCGCCCCTGGGGCGTTGGCCGAAGGCCGCGACCAAGTGGCTGCAGATTCGCGAAACCAACCCGCCGATGCTCGAAGGCCTCGTGCGGGCCGGATACAAGGAGACGATCAAGAACATCGCCCGCAAGGTCGGGTACAAGCCGCAGTCCGAGCGCTTCTTCGCAGTGCTCGGCTGGAAGCAGAAGCAGTCGTCCGAAGGTCACCGCACCCTCGGTCTCGATGGACTCGAACTCGAAACGCGCGAGCGCTTCGACGGACTGTCCGAGGCCGAGATCTGCGAGACCATCGTCACCCAGCGCCTCGTCTACAAGGAGGTCATGGGGCGACTGCCGGCCGATATCGGGCTCACGCCCGCGATCATGGTCGCCCTGCTTCCGTCGCTTTCGGATCGGGAGATGCGCCAGCTGACCCCGACGCTGGAAGAGCTGGGTCTGATGACCGTTCCGGAAGTTCGCACGGCATGGGAGAAGGCGATCGACGCGGCCACCGATCAGCGCGGTCTGAACATCGCCAAGAACGTACAGAGCGAAGAGCTGCGGGAACGACTGTCCGCCTCGGCCGACAAGGCCGTGGAGAAGGCAGTCGCCGAGGCCACCGCGGACGCGGACGTCCACGTCATGTTCCTCATCGACCGCTCCGGTTCGATGCAGGGCGCGATCGAAAAGTCCGTCGAGGCGTTGACTCGGATCCTGGCGGGCTTTGCGACCGATCGCATCCACATCGCCAGCTTCGACACCCTCGGCGCCGTGCACGTGCCCAAGGCCCCCTCGCGGGCCGCGGTCCAGCACATGCTGTCGGGGATCTCCGCCGGCGGTGGGACGATGCACGTGGCGGCCGTGCGAGCGCTGCGCATCGCGGGGGTGAACATCCCCGCGGGCGCAAAGCTGGTCGTCATCGTGGTCGGCGACGAAGCCGGGGAGTCGGGCGAGCGGTTTGCCGCTTGCTTCGCAGAGCTCGGCTACGAGGTCTCGGCGCTCGCGCTGATCCTCAACGTCGCGCACTCCCGCGGTCGCACCGTCACCGATGCCGCTCGTGTCCTCGGCGTCCCGTACTCCGAGGTCACCGTCGATCAGTTCGAGGACCCCTACCAGGTTCCCCGAGTGATGCAGACGATTCTCGAAGCCGCCCCGCTGCCGGGTCTACCGGGCGCGGTATCTTCGGGATGGGTGGACAAGGTGATGGCCACGCCGATCCTGCAGGTACGCTGATGGCGAAGTCGTGATGGACTATCGCGACTTTCTCGGTCGTACGACGACCGCGGTGCTGCCCTACCTGGGTGGCACCTCGGTATCCGCCCCCGATCGGCGGCTGCGCGTCACCACGCGCGTGGCCGTCGGTTGGTGGCGGTTTTCGGTGAGCGGTCGCCACGCGACGCCGGAGGAACCGGCCGAGGCACCGCCGCTCGACGAGCTGCCCGCTGTCCGCGGTCACCTCGTGGGGGATTGGCTGTTTTCGTCGGGTACCGAGGTGTGCCGGCTTTGGCTGATGCCGGAGGAACGACCCGCGGTACTCAGTCCGGCCGTCGGCCGCCGATGGCCCTCGGGCGCGCATCTGTTCGACACGATCGATTTCGACGACGAGGTGGTGGAAGCCGCCCGCACCGCGCTGCACGACGATGCGCGGATCTCCGGCCTCAAGGGCGCGAGCCCGGCCCTGCGTGCCGCGTTCGGCTTCGCCGCCGTCGCCCGCCTCGCCGCTACCCGTCACCTGCACGTTTCCCCGCTCGAGCTCGTGGGCCACTGCCACGAGGTCGCCGAGGGCACCCTCGAACCCCACCATTTTCTCACCGAGCTGGAGGCACGCCGATTCCAAACCCGACCTGACCACTACGTGCGACCCACGCCACGTCGTCCCCCGACGATCGCGACCATCGACGGCGCACCCGATCGCGCCGCCGCGGTGCTCGACGCCGCTGGCGCCTCGTTGCTCGACACGCGACCGCTCGGCGGCCGGAGCCTCGAGGTGACGTTCCGTTTCATGGACGAGCGGTTCGTCGCGATCGTCGACTGGCAGACCCTGCACGTCTACGACTCGGGGATCTGCCTGTCGGGTCACGACGAGGAGCTGGGCCTCGACAGCCTGCCCTCGGTGATCGCCGAGGCGATCGCCACCGGGCAGCTGCACATCACGAACCGGTGACGACCCATGGACGCGCGCGAAGTCTGCTTCCTGCTCGGCAAGGACGACTCGGTCCTTTGGGCCGACGCCTCGACGAGCCCGGTCGCGCTGCCGGACTCGCGGGCGCGCTGGGAGCAGATCTGGCGACTGCGCGAAGACATCGTCGAGATCGCACACACGCACCCGCAGGGCGGGCTGAAGTTTTCCAACGAAGACCTGACGACCATGGCGGCCCTCGACGCCGCCCTCGGCCGACGACTGCGCTACGCGATCGTCACGCCGGACGCGATGCTGCGCCGCCACCGAAACGAGGACGGCGACGAGGACGCGGTCGTCGACGCCGAGCCCTGGTGGACCGCGCTCATCCGCGCCGCCTCCGGGATCTCCCCGACTGCCAAGGAGCAATGACAATGGCCATCCTCAACATCACCTACAACGGACTGTCCGTGGACTACCCGCGGGAGATCGACGGCAACCTGCGCGATCACGACATTCGCCGGATCGCGGTGGAGCTGGTGCGCTCCGGGGAGCTGCCGGGGCTGCAGATCGCCAACCTGTCCGACGATGCGTTCGCCTACTACGTGGTCGACCGCATGGGGCCGCACGCCAAGGGCCGGATCTACCTGCGCCCCAAGGTCCCGTTCGGGACGGAGGGCTGACCGTGCGCATCGTCTTTTGCGGCGTCGGTGCGCTCGGTTCTCACGCGGCGATGGCGTGTCGCAACCTCGAGGCGACGTTGCGCCTCGTCGACTTCGACCGCGTGGAGTCCAAGAACCTGCTCGCGCAGGCGTTCGTCAAGCCGTCCGTCGGCAAGAACAAGGCGGCGGCGCTCAAGCTGCAGCTGCACAACTTCCACGGTGTCCGGGCCGAGGCCTTCGGGGTTCGGCTCGGCGCCAACAATGCCGCGCAGCTGCTCGGTGACGCCGACTTGATCGTGGACTGCTTCGACAACCTCGCCAGCCGCGCGGTGCTTTCCGAGTTCGCGCGCGCGCAGGGCAAACCCCTGGTGCACGCGGCACTCGCGGCCGACGGTCGGTTCGGCCTCGTGCGCTGGGACGAGCGGTTTTCGCCCGACGCCGAGGACGAAGCGGGCCAGGCGACCTGCGAAGGCGGCGAGCACCTGCCCTTCATCACGCTCTTGTCCGCGACGCTGGCGCGCGCGATCGAAGACTTTTGTCGCGACGGCTCGCGCCGCGACGCGATCGTCAGCCTCTCGGGTGTCGCAACGACCTGAGCGCGCCCCGGACGGATCAGTGGGTCGGCAATCGCTGCAGGCGCTGCAGCGTGCGGCCGGAGCCGCCGCTTTGACACGCGGCTTCGTCGGATCCGTCTTCGCAGTCGTTGAAGCCGTCGCACTCGGACGAGGCATCGACGCTGCTGCCGTCGGCGCACATGAAGGTCGGAAAGCACTTTTCGATCTCCACGTCGACGGTCTGGGGGATCTCCCCGCAGGTGACCTCGGCGTTGGAGAACACCGAGTCGCAGGTCTCCGGGCAGTTCTGCTGCTCGTCCTCGCCGCCATCGCAGTCCCCGAAGCCGTCACACACGTCGCTCGGTTGCAGCTCGACCCCGTCGGCGCACATGAACGGCTCGGTCGCGCAGCCCATCATCTCGTCGGTATTGTCGGCGCAGTCCTGAAAGCCGTCGCACACGTCCGACTCGGAGAAGGTACCGCTGCCGTCGGCGCACATCATCTCCTCGAACGACGGGCAGCCCTCGCCGATCAGACAGTCGACGTAGTCGTAGGTCGCGTCGACGAGACAGTCGAACGCGGCTTCGGCCTGGGCGTTGCCGCGGATGGCCTCGTCGATGCATTCGAAGGGCAGGTCGAACTCGGACATCGCCTCCTTGGCCGCCTGCTCGCACTGCTGCTGGGAGATCCCCGCGTCGCCGGCGAAGCACTCGCACTGAAACTCCGCGAACTGGTCGTAGGCGTCGTTGATGCCCGCGGCGCCGGACTTGCGCCCGTCGTCGGGGCATCCGGCCATCGCAAGCGCGACCAGGGACAGACCTGCGGTTCGAGAGATCCTGGGCATCGTCTTCGATAGTGCCCGACCCGCTTCGATCGATCACGTTTCGGGAGCAACCAGATAGGGTCGCGGTTTCGCGCGATCACACCTCGCGAGGGCTCGCATTGCGCCAGATCAGCACCACGAACACCACAAAACAAGCATTGGAGAGTCCCAGGACCGCGACGTGGTGATCGGGCAGGTGCACCCCGATCGGCAAGAACACGAGGTAGCTCGCCGTGAGGGCGAAGAAGCGTCGATCGGTCGTCACGGCGAACATCGCGGCCATGCCCGCCCACAGCGTGAGGTGTTGGATGTCCGAGGCGACGATCGGCACGCCGAGCGCGGCATTGCCCAGCTCCAGCGGCAGCTGCATCAAGAGCACCGCGAGCACGGACCCGAACGCCTTGCGATTGAGCGCCGTCGACCACACGTCCCGCCGGGCCATCCAGGTCAGCCCGAGCAGGATCGCGAGCAGGCTCAGCGTCTGGCCGACGACACCGCCGTAGGTGCTGCGATCGAGCGGGGGTCCGAGCGAGGCCGCCGCCATCGGCACCAACGCGAACAGCAGACCCAGCACCACGGCCACGCCCACGCGAGTGCGTCGCTCGGCCTCGGCCTCCTCCGGTGACGCCAGCTCGTTCAACAGTGCGGCCATCGACGGCCAGCGTGCATCCGGATCTTGCTTCAGGCCCCGCAGCACGGCGTCGCGCACCCACTGCGGAACGCCGCGGGTGTCGGGCGGTGCCACGATCTGCCCACGCTCGAGCGACTTGCGAACTTTCGCGATCGTGTTCCCCGCCACCGGTCGCACGCCGTACAGGCACTCGTACAACGCGACGCTGAATGCATACTGGTCCGAGCGGGCATCGGCGGCCCGACCCGCGAGCAGCTCGGGCGCCATGTACGGCGCCGTGCCGACCACGAGACCGGTCTGCGTCGGCGTCGCCGCGTTGCCCGAGTCGTCGCCGGCCATCACCGCCGCCGCCGCGGGCTCGGCCATCGCCTCGCCTTCGCCCATGCTCGCGATCCCGAAGTCCGAGACCTGAAAGCGATCGCCCTCCACGAGCACGTTCGCCGGCTTGAAGTCGCGGTGCACCAACCCCTGCGCGTGGGCGGCCTCGAGACCGCGTCCCGCCTGCACGAACGCCGCGAGCGTGCGCTGCCAGCCACGGGGCTCGGCCCGCCGCTCGGCGGTCCATTCGATGAGCGTGCCGCCGGCGACGTGTTCCATCGCGAGGAAGACCTGACCGCGGTACTCGCCGACCTCGAAGATCGTCACCACGTTCGGATGCCGCAGCTTGGCCATGGCCTGCGCCTCCCGCAGCAGACGCGCACGCGCCTCGGTCCCGCCGTCGGTCGGGGCGAGGTCGCGCCGCAGCAGCTTGAGCGCGACCTTGCGATCGAGCTTCGGATCGTACGCCGATACGACCACGCCCATGCCCCCGCGACCGAGCGTGTCGAGCACCACGAAGCGATCGACCTGCTCGCCGCGCGCCGGCGCGCCTTGGCCTCGCCCACCGTCGGCCGCGCCCTCGGGTCCGAGCCCGACCGTGGGGGGGATGCGTGCGGTGGGGGCTGGGGCTTCCTCGGCACCCATCCCCCTCAATGTAGTTCAGTCCGGTCGGGCGCCGCCGAATTTCTCCATGCACCGGCGCATGATCGGACCGAGCTCGTCGCGGTGCTCGGGCCCGGCGTGGTCGAACGCGTATTGCTGGCACGCGGCGACGTCGAGGATCGCGTTCTTGGTGCACAGGATCTGCGTCATCTGCAGCTGCGCCGCGCGCTTTTTGTCCCACTCGGCGCGCTCGTCGGAGCCCTCGGGACTGACGCGGTCCATGTAGCCCTCGTAGGCATCGACGACCTGCTGACACGCCGCGGCGAGCTCGGTGGGACGCTCGGCCGGGAGCTGGATCAGAGGATCGATCGAGCCGGGGGTCGGGGGCGTATCGGCGGGCGCCGTCGGCGAGGCGTCCGTCTTGGCGTCGTCGCGCGCCGTGCCCTTGCCTTCGCAGGCACAAGCCACGATCAAGATCAGCCCGAGCACGCGTCCGGTCGTCATCGCGCGCAAGCTACCACGGGCCTGCCGGTGATCGGCGGTCGTGCGTCGTCGACAAACCGGCGAAAACGCCGAGCCCGATCGCGAGCCCGGCGCTTCCGATTCCGGATCTACATGGGCAAGCAGGTGGTCGTGTCGAAGGCGCCGTTGGCCTCCGACAGGAACTGCGCGTCCTCGATGCAGCCGGTCACACCGTTGGGGCCGATCGAGTCGATGATGAGCGTGCCGCCCATCCCACCGCCGCCTGTGCCGGACGAGCCCGCGCAGTCGGGCGGATTGCCGGCCGTGACTTCCGAGTAGAACACGTCGAAATCCGCGAGGTCGTAGACGCCGACTTGCTGCATCGCGAGCGGGATGTCGATCACCAGGCGCCACTTGTCGAACGCCTTGCACTCACCGCTGCCGTACGGGTCCTTGCAGGTCAGGCCGTAGTTGGCCAGCACCAGCCGCATGTCGTCGCTCGGCGGCGGCGGACCTCCGCCGTTCGTGGACGTGTCTCCACCCCCGATCGGCGGTGGCTCGGGGAAGTCGTCGACGTCGTCCCACCCGAGCGCGGCCGCCAGGCCCACGATCGGCACGGCGTCGGCACACAGGCCCTCCCCTCCGGACGAACCGGAGCCGGAGCCGGAATCCGTCCCACTCGAGCTCGTGGCGCCGGAATCCGTCGCCCCCGAATCGGTGGCGGAGGTACCGCTGTCGGTGGCAGAGCCGGAATCGGCCACCGAGGTGCCCGAGCTGTCCTCGGGCCCGCTCGTCTGGGGCGTGGTCGTCGTCGGCATCGTGGTGGCCGTCGTCGAGCCGCTGTCGTTGGCGCCGTCGTCGTCGCCCCCCGAGTCGTCGCCGGGGCAGCCGGCGAGGGCCACGAGCAAGCCTACACATGGAATCAAGCTAAGTTTCATGGTGCGCAGCATAGCCGATCGTCGCGCGAAGGCGAGCGGCGAGGCGCATTCGACGAATCCGGCGAGTTCGGGCTCAGACGGGGCGTTGGCCGACCGCGGCGAGGACTTCGCGGGCCATCGTCTTCTCCGAGACGGTCGTCCAGTCCAGCGTGGTGTCCGGCGACAGTCCCACGCCGTCGATGCGCTCGTCCTTGGGCGAGAAGTAGCGCGCGATCGTCAGGGTCAGCACCGAGCCGTCGTGCAGGCCGAGCACCTGCTGCACGGTCCCCTTGCCGTACGTCGTGGTGCCCACGATCTTGGCGCGCCCGTGGTCGCGCAGGGCGGCGGCGAGCAGCTCGGCGGCCGAGGCGGTGTGCGAATCGACGAGCGCGACGATCGGTGTCGTCTCGTCGGTCCCCTTGGCGTGGGCCTTTTCTTCGCGCAGCACCCGACCACCGCGGCCTCGCGTGCGCGTGAGCACCCCGTCGGCCACGAACATGTCGGCGACGACCAAGGCCTGGTCGACCTCGCCGCCGGGATTGCTACGCAGGTCGAGGATCAGCCCCGCGAGTCCCTTGCGACCCGCCCCGCGCTGCAAGTCCGCGAGCGCGCGCTTGACCTGCGCGCCGGAGCCGGACCGAAACGCGTGGATCTTGATGCAGCCCACGACGCCGCCGTCGGCCGTGGGGATCGTGTGCGTCTGCACGACCTTGCGCCCGACCGACTCGAGCTGCAGCTCCACGTCCCGGGCCTTGCCGCCCCTGGCCGCGATCGACAGCGACACGCGATCCCCGGGCCGGCCCAGCAGGGCGGCGTCGGCCTCGACCTGCGACAGCTCGGCGACCTGTCGACGGCCGATCGTCGTGATCTCGTCGCCGGGCTGCAGCCCCGCGTCCGCGGCGGGCGAGCCCGGCACGACCTCGACGACCTTCATGCGGTCGCGCGCCGCCGGATCGAACGCGACCGCCAACCCGGACGTGCCGCCCTGCGCCCGCTCGCGCAGCAGCTGCCGCTCGTCCGCCGTGACGTAGTGGCTGTGGTCGTCCAGACCTTCCGCCATCGCCTTGAGCCCACGCGCGAGCACGTCGCTGCGATCGACCGGCTCGACGTACTTGTCGAGGATCGTGTCGAGGGCCTCGTCGAACCCGGTGCGTGCCAGACCGGGTGGGTGCACCGCCGTCAGGCTCCCACCCCAGGCCGCGCTCGCGCTGACCGCGGCCAGCGTGCTGACGACCCCCATAGCAAACCCCGAAATCCAGCCTGCGCGTCGCAACCGCACCATCGTACCCAAGGACGCCCGAGGGCGGCCGGAGTTCCCGACGCGCGGCGACGCCGCCCTACTGAATGAGCTCGGTGAAGGCGTCCGCGCCCACGTTGTTGGTTTCGTCGGTTTCCGGGACTTCGTTGGCGGGGTCGACGATCGCGCCGCTGAAGTACCAGCCGGCGGCCACATTGGGGACGGGACAGTCGAACGTGAACTCCGTGAGCGTCAGCGCCGGGACGGATCCGAGCGCAACGGTGCACGCCGATGGGTCGGCGCTCGTGACGTTCATGTCCGACGAGTAGTGGATGCTGGCCTCGAAACCCGGAGACGCGGCGGTCCCGTCGTTTTGGACTTGCAGGTGGTACGAAACGAGCTGGCCCGGCGACAACGCGACCGCGTCGTGCCAGTGCAGGTAGTACGCCAAGTCGACGTCGGGCGCGGTGATGTCGATGGGCGAAGCCGCGGTAGCCGCATTGTTGGCCTCGCTCGACTCCCCGATCTGGTCCGCGGGATCGGCGACCGCGCCGAGCCAGTACGTCCCCGTGGGCACCAGCGGCACCGCGCAGGCCGCCGCCGCATCGGCGTTCCCGCCGGGGGCCAGCCCAGCCGCGACTTGCGTGGTGCACACGAGCTCGTCCGAAGTGTCGATGTTCGCGTCGGCCGAGATGTAAAACGACACGTCGAAGACCGGCGACGGCGTGCTTGCCGAGTTCGTGATCGTCGCCCCGAGATCGACGACGTCGTCCGTCTCCACGACGTAGCTCGAGCTCGTGACCGCGCTGGGCGACAGATCCACGTCGAGCGGCGTGACCGTGACGATCAGCGGATCGCTCCCTGTGTTGTTGGTCTCGTCGGTCTCGCTGATCGCGTCGGACGGGTCGACGACCACACCGAAGAAGTAGTCGCCGTCGAGCGCCGGGACGGTGCAGCTCGTCACGTGCGACTCGGTCGCCATGCCGGCAATGCCATCATCGTCCGCGTAGGTGCACAGCGGAATGTCTCCCGTCGTGATGTCGGGGTCCGACGAGAAGTAGAGGCCCACGGAATAGGATGCGACGTCGTCCACCTCGAGATTCTCGATATCGAACGCGAGATCGATGGTGTGTCCTGCAAATACCTGCGAGGACGACGCGGCGACGTTCGAAGGGGTCAGATCCCGGTACTCGGGGGCCGGGTTCCCCGTGATGACCATCGTGTCGGGATCGAACAGGAAGTTGTTCGTCTCGTCGCTCTCCACGATGATGTCGGTCGTGTCGAGGTAGATCCCGACGTAGTACTCGCCATCGTACGCGGTCGCCGGAATCTCGAACGGACCCTGCCACAGCGAGCCGTCCATGACGGGCACGGAGTACGGGTACAGCCACCCGTACAGTGGAATGTCGTCGGCATCCCCGATCGTCTGATTCTGCGTGAGGACGACGACCAGGTTGAACTGGAAGAGGTTCTCGGCCTCGCCGGCGTTGGCGACCTCGAAGTGCATGCTGCTCGACTGCCCGGGCGCCATGGAGTGGTCGTCGACGTAGAAGTACCCCGCGTACAGATCCGGCAGGAGCGGCTCGCCGACCCCGGTCGAGCTCGTGTCGTTGGTCGTCACCGGATCGTTCGTGGTCATCGGGCCGCTCGTCGTCGTGCGCCCGTCGTCGACCGCACTCGTCGGGTCGTCCGAGCCGCTCCCGGTCGAGCTGTCGTTGCCGACGCCGCTGGTCGTATCGTCGCCGTTCGTTCCCGTCGTCCCGGCGCCCGGCGACGCCCCGGTACCGCTGTCACCGTCGTCGGCGGTGCCCCCCACGTGGGGCACCACGCACTGCCCGGCCTCGCACGCGAGTCCGCCGAGACATTCCCCCGCCAGACACGGCCCCGTTTCGAAGCCCGGCTCGGCCGCGACGGAATCTTCTCCGCATGCCGTGACCAGAAGCGAAATTGCCATTCCAATGGGGGCCAGCTGTCGCATGGATCGAAGGATTCGATCAGGCCACGCGGTCGCCGAAGGCGTCAAGCCGTCGGCTTCGGAGAGCGCCGTCGCGGGTTCGTCGGCTCATGCGCGAGGACGAGCCGAGCGCGAGCAGCGCTAGACCCGGCATGCAACCGCACGTCGGGCGGAACGTCGTGTCCTCGGGCCGGTGTGCGCTCCCCGATTCCCGCCGCACACCGCACGTCGTCGATGGGAATCAACACCGGGGGTTTTCAGTAGTATCCCCCGCTCGAGGCCCCATGACCCAGTCGCAGCCTGCACCCCGTCGCCACTTCCGTCTTCTGTCCGCGCTCCTCGGGCTCGGCCTGCTCGCGCCCGCGTGCAAGGACGACAAGGAGGATTCGGCCGCAAAAAGTGACGACGCCAAGCCGGCGGCCGCCCAGAACGCGGACGCCGACACGCCGGCCAAGGATGACGCGCCGGCCGACGCCGCGAACGACAAGGCCGGACTCGCCGGCAAGATCGCCGAGAACCTCGCGCACGAGATCACGCCCGCGGACAAGCTCCAGCGCGGCGATGCACTCGCCCACTTCCTGGTCGCGCATCCCGACAAGATGCTCGCCGAGCTCGCGGCTCAGGCGGTGCCGAGCCGAATGGCGCCGATGCTCAACGAGGCGGCGATCAAGGGGATGCTCGCGTTCCCGCTCGGCGACAAGGCGTCGCTGGCCCAAGGCCTGGACTTCTCCAAGCCCGTGGGCTGCATGATCGTCAACTCGCAGGTCGTCGACGTGCCGCTGGCGTGCACGCTCGGGTTCAAGGACGGCGCGGCGGGCCTGGCCAAGGAGCTCGGGGCCGAGGGGCAGCAGTCCGATGCCAAGGGCCACACCGCGCACTACGTGCTCGGGGGCGAGCACCTGTTCATCGACGACCTCGACGGCCAGATCGTCGTCTCCAACCACGAGGATCTGTTCTCCAAGTCCAAGTCGTACCTGTCGAGCTCGATGATCGCGCGCGCCGACAAGGTCGCCAGCGACGTGGAGTTCGTCGGGTTCGTGGCCGCCGCGGCCGAGCGCTACGAGCGCGAGCTCGACCAGGTGCGTTCGTTGATGGAGATGGCGTCGGGGATGAGCAAGACCGGCCAGCCCGCCGTCGACGCGTTGATGGCCTACAACGCCAAGTCGCAGGCGCAGAGCATCGATCGGCTCCTCGAGATCGAGCAGCTGACGGTCGGGATCGGCTTCGAGCCGGTCGGTTTCGTCGCCCGCTTCGCCTCGTTCCCCGTCGAGGGATCCAAGCTGCACGGGCAGGCCGTCGCGATGGCGGCCGGTCCCATGGAAGCCAGCACGCTCACCAGCCTGCCCGACTCCTCGTTCGTCGCATTCGGCATGCACGCGGACTGGAAGGGCACCTGGGATTCCGAAATCTCCAAGGAGACCCGCGACCTCGTGATCGAGGCGTACGCCGAAGCGACCGGTAAGAACGCCGCGGACGTCAAGACGAAGGTCGACACGTGGATGGAGGCCAACGTCGACATCTACGGCAACGAGATGGGCTTCGCCATGGCGTACGAGCCCGGCACGCAGGGCGGCATCATCTCGACGCAGAGCGTGCTCAAGCCCGGCGGTCGCGACCTGTACAAGGAGCTCGCCAAGGATTTCACCCCCGAGGCCGTCCTCGGCCCGATCGCCAAGGACTGGGTGACGTGGTCGTTCACCCTCGACGCCGCCAACGTCGACGGCGTCGCGATCGATCGCATGACGATCACGCCCGGTCCCAAGCTCGAGGCCGAGATCCGGGCCAAGGGCGGACCCGAGCTCGCCGAGATCGAAAAGCGCCTCGGTGGCTACAAGCTCGTCATCGACCGCGCCGAGACGACCGACCGTGTCTACTACGTCTTCGCGCCCAAGGCCGAAGAGCAGTACCTCGAGTCGGCGATCGCCGCGTCCAAGGGCACCGGCTCGCTCGCCGGTGACAAGGGCGTGCAGCAGCTGCTCGACCGCAATCCGTCGGTGAGCATGGCGATGGCGTTCAACGGGGCCAAGACCCTGCAGTGGGTGCGCGACGTGTTCCCGCCGGAAGCCACCGCCAAGATCCCGCCCGGCCTCGATCTCGGCAACGACTTCGGCGACAGCTACCTGGTGTCGTCGTACGGCAAGGGTGGCTCGCAGACGGGCGAGTGGGTCGTCGGCCAGCCGTTCATCGATCAGATCAAGGCGCTGGCGGAGTAACACCCGCGTGCACGAGGACGGCGGAGCCACACGAACGCTCGCGTGCCGCTCGTGCGGCGCCGCCGTCGAGGTCGACGCGCAGATCGTCAGCACGTCGTGCGGCTACTGTGCGAGCAAGCTCGTCGACGTCGAGCTCGCGTCGCCGAGGATCGATCGCGTCGCCCCGTTCCGGATCTCCCGGCGGGCGGCACAGGCGCGGCTCGCCGAGCACCTCGCCCGGCGCTGGTGGGCTCCCGAAGGACTGCGTCGCGCGGCGAAATCGGGCCGCCTGCGGGCCGAACGCCTGCGCGGCGTGCTCGTGCCGTTTTACGCCTACGACGCGACCTGCCGCAGTCGCTACCGCGCGCAGATCGGCGTGCATTGGTACCGCGAGCAGACGCGCCAAAACGACAAGACCGGCAAGACCGAGACCTACACGGTGCAGGAAACGGAGTGGTTTCCGCTGCAGGGCACGTCGGTGGTGCAGCTGGTCGATCATCTCGTGCCCGCGACCGCCGGCCTCAGCGAGCCCGAAACGCGGCGACTGGCACCGTTCGACCTGGGACGTGCCGTCCGATTCGACCCGCATCTTTGTGCGGGCTTCGAGGCCGAGCTGCCCACGCGACCGCGCGGCGAGGTCGATGCCGACGCGGCGGCACAGCTGCGTTTGCAGGAAGCGCGGCGCATCGATCGTGAGGTCCTTCCCGGCGACACGGCCCGTCGCACGCACGTGGAGACCGACGTGACGGTCGACGCCGTGCGCCTGGTGCTGATGCCCGTGTGGGTGGTTGCCTATCGCTTCGGCGGCAAGGTGCACCGCACGCTGGTCCACGGCCAGACCGCGCGTTGTGTCGGCAAGGTGCCGATCTCGGCGGCGAAGGTGACCGTCGCCGCCGCGACCGTCGCCGCCGTGACGCTGCTGGTGCTGTGGAAGACGGGAGTGCTGCCGTGGCTGTCTTGATCCAGTGCGACGCGTGCGGTGGCAGCGTCGTCTACGACGCGCAACGCGAAGCGGCCCGCTGCTTGTTCTGCGGCTCCGTCGCGCTGTCGCCGGCGGACTTGCACGAGCCGGTGCCCCACCCCGACGTCGCGATTCCGTTCGAGGTCTCCGAGCACCGAGCGCAGGCCGCGTTTCGACGGTGGGCCACGTCGTCGTGGTGGTACCCCAAGGCGCTGCGAGAGCTGACGGTGGAGCTGTCGGCGATCATGCTGCCGGCGTGGCGGTTCGATGCCGACGTGGAGACGCACTGGGCCGGACTGCGCAGCGCCGACACGCGCAGCGGGGTGCGTCCGTACTCCGGTGTCGATACCGGGACCGCCCGCGCGCTGGTGCCGGCCTCGATGGGAATCGCCGAGCGGGAGCTCGCGGCGCTCGGTCACTTCGACGAGCGCACGACCACCGACTTCGCCCCGGGCGACGACGCGATCCCGTTCGAGATGCCCGCGCTGTCGCAGGCGGGGGCGCTGCCGATCGCGCGCGAGCGCCTCGCCATCGAGCACCGCGAGGCGATCTCGCGGCGCGAGCACCTGCAGCGGTGCCGGGCCAGCTCCAAGGTCGACCCGACGGACACGCGACTGCTGATGCTGCCCGTCTACATCGGCAGCTTTCGGTACCGAGATCTGCCGTGGCGGTTCGTGATCAACGCCCAAACGGGTCGGATCACGGGCAAACCTCCCTTGGACCGGCTCAAGATCGCGCTCGTGTCGGTCGCCGTCCTCGCCGTGGCGGCCCTGTGGTGGTGGTGGAGCGGTGGGGACGACGGGTGGCTGCGCGCGGTTTCGTTTTGATGCACTTCATGGGTCGAAATCGCGCAAAACTGTTTTGAACACAGTTTGTATGGTTGGTGACATTACGTTTTGTTCGATGGCTGTTAGCGTGGGCCTCGGATGGTCACCCCCACCAATCCCGCGAGTCGGCCCACGGTCGTGATCGCGTGCGCCGGCATCGATGCACCGAAGACGCACCCGCTCGCGCGGCTCGTCGTTCGACGGGGCGGACGCGTCGACGTGCTGGCCGGTGTCGAGATGGACGTGTCGGCCGTGCGCGATCGCTGCGACAACCAGGGCGACGCGCGCGCGTGGTGGCTGATCGCCGAGAGCGAGGAGCTCGACGAGTTTCAAGTCGCGCTGATCCGCGAGCTGTTGCGTCAAGGTGACGTCGCGGCCGAGCGCGTGCTGACGATCTCCGTCGACGAGGACGATTGTGTCGACGCCGTCGACGCCTGGCTGCAGGGACAGCCCGATTGGTGTCCGCCGGCGCCGATCGGATCTCGCGTGCGCGCCAAGACGATGCTCGCGATCCCGTCGATGGATCCTCCCGCGGTGCCGAAGCGTCGCACCGAGTCGATCGCCGCGGCCGGTCGATCGATCCCGGCGTTGCCGCCGGCGCCCCCGTTGTCGCGGCGCCCGCTCGCGCGGCCCGTCGTCGCCGCGGAGACGACGGCTTCGCCGTCGGTGCCCGCGACGAAACCGGTCGTGTCGTCGGCTCCGGTCACGGCCACCACGAAGGTGCCGCCGGTTCCCGTCACGGCCACCGCGAAGGTGCCGCCGGCTCCGACCACGACACGGCCCAAGCGCACCACGCTGCAGCTGTCCGCGCTGCCACCCGCGCCGAAGGTCAAGCCCGTGGCCGTCCGGCCGCCGGCGCCCGTCGTCGCGCTGCCGCCCGCGCCCGTCGTCGCGCTGCCGCCCGCGCCCGTCGTCGCGCTGCCGCCCGCGCCCG
>CALBMM010000214.1 GCA_937896535.1 uncultured Pseudomonadota bacterium | reverse complement strand
CCACCACCACTGCGAGGAACAGACCGGCGAAGACACGGTCGCTCATGGCGCGACCCCTCCCCCGCAATCGGCCGACGCCTCGACGACCCGATCGCGGCACGCCGCGAGCTGAGTCGCCAGGTCGGCGCCCGCGATGTCGGCGTACACGGCCGCGGCCTCGTCGAGCGCGCCGAGCCGAAGCGTCAGCTGCTCGCAGTCGAGTCCGGCGAGCCCACAGTCTTCGGACGCGGGATAGAACTCCGTCGGCAGGCAGTGGGCCTGCGTCACCCCGGCGCACGACGTCGCGCCCTCACACGTGCACGTCCCGTCGACGTCCGCACACGCTCCCGTCTCGGCCCGACAGTCGGTCTCGAGCGCGACCGCGAAGCAGCGCTCGCCGCCGCCGCAGTCCGCGTCGGAGGTGCACGAGGTGCGTGGACAACCGAAGTGGTTGTACGGCGCCGTCTTGCCGCCGCAGTCGAACGTGTCGCAGATCGTCACATCGGCGCAGGCGCCCTCGCCCAGCGGGCCTTCGCAGCCCATCGGCTCGCCGCCGTCGGCCGCGGCCGCGCCGTCGTCCCCGGACGATCCGCCCTCCGGTGCCTCGTTCGCGTCGCCCCCCGTGTCGTCGACGGGCGCACTCGGCTCGGCGTCGCACGCCGCGACCGCGCCCCCGAACATCCAACCAACCAATATCGAAACGACCGCGCGCCGCGGCCGAACGTTCCCCGGAACATCCATCTCCAACCTACCTACAGAAAAGTTATGTATCGACTAAGACCGTGAGTGGTCCTCTCACGGCACCGGCCAGCTTACGCGGCGTCGGGGTCCGGGGCAACCGCGGGGCTCAAAACCAGAGACGAACGCCGGCGACGGGTCCGTTGAACGGCACTTTGCCGACCTGTCGGTACTCGTAGCCGCCGAACAGCTCGAAGCGGCGCAGCGCGATGCCGGCCGTCCCGCGCACCGCGAACGTGCGCGCGGCGTAGAGCGTGCCGAAATCGCCCTGGACCGACACGACGACCGGCTTCATCGGAAACAGATCCAGCGACGTCGTGCCGTTGGCGCCCAGCGCGTACTCGCGCCGCCCCCCTCTCGGGTCGACGGCCGTGGGCGTGCGCCCGTCGATCATGTAGTTGAAGCCGCCGCCGAGTCGCCAGATCCCGTGGGGGCGCATGACGAGCGACATCATCAGGTTCGTGCTGCCCATGTACAGCGCATCCTTCAGAGGTTGCTCGAGGTAGAAGCCCGTCTCGTTGCGCAGCGTCATGCGCCACAGCGAAATCTCGCCGGCGACGCGCGACCGCCAGACCCGGTCGCCCATGTAGGCTCCCTCGACCGAGGCCCGCATCGCCCACCACTTTCCGGGCGCATCGGGGCCGCCGCCGGGCGTGCGCTGCACGTAGCCCGGCGTGTGGTCGTACGGGTAGGAGGCCGTCATCGGGGGCCCGACTTCTTCGCGTTGCTGCTGCACCGCGGCACCGATGAGCTCGCCGATCGCCTCGCCGATCCCGTCGCCGGCCGACCCGCTGTCGCTGTCGTCGTCCCAGTCGCTCGACGACGACGAGCTACTCGACGACGAGCTGCTCGACGACGAGCTGCTCGACGACGAGCCCGACGAAGAGCTGCCGCGCACCTCACTTCGCGCGGCGCCCAGCTTGCCGGCGTGCGCCGACCCGGATCCACCGAGCGTGCCGACAACGAGCACCGCGAAAACCGTCAGCCATCGCCACTTCACACTCTAGGCATGCAGCCCCGGACGCCGAAGCGAAAGTGATCTGGATCCGAGCGTCCGAAGACCGTGACCGCCCGCACCGATCCGTGGCCACGACGCACACCGTGGTGTTTTCGCCACGGGGGGATCCCCGCGGCGCGACGCGGGACGACCCGCTACCAGTCGCTGCGATAGCGCAGCACGCCGTCGCGCACCTTCTGATACACGGCGGTCGTCGCCCGCACGTCGCCGGCGTTGTACTCGGCGATCCGCGCGACATCGCCCTTGGCGTAGTAGGTCGCGACCATCGATCCGTCCATGTCCTCCTTCGGACTGGACAGCCCGAGCGCCCAGCACACCACGTCGAGGCTCGAAGGCCCGCGACCACGACCGCCGAGGGCCTGAAAAAGGTCGCAGTGCGGACGCATCGCGTACCGGTTGCCTTGCAGATCCACGCGCACGGGCACGTCGTGGATCAGGCTGCGACCGACGAGAAACGGCACGTCGAAGCCGCGACCGTTGTAGCTGACGACGACGCTCGCATTGCCGGCCAGCGCCCAGAAGGCGCGCAGCAGATCCGCCTCCGACACCGGCCGCATCCACTCCGGCAGCTCGCCGAGCTCCATGTCCGGCGGGGGCACCACGAACACGGTGACCGGCTGCTCGTCGAGCGGCGCATCGCCGTCGCCGACCGCCAACGAAACGACCTGACCGAAGTACGGCGACAGACTCATCACCTTCGACTCGTCCCACTCCTGGCGGTCGGCGTACTTGGTGACCGCCTGCGCGATCGTGGGGGGTGCCTTGCGCAGGTCGGTGGCGGGCACCGTCTCGATGTCGAAGACGACCGTATCGAACAGGATGTCCGAGACGAGATCGAAGCCCTCGTCGACGAGCTTGGTCGGGTCGTAGCCGGGCTCCTTGGGCTCCACGGGCCGAACGTTGCGCACCGACAGCTGCAGCTTGCCCTGGTACTCGTCGGTCTCGAACAGGATCTTGACGTGCGTACCGGGGCGCAAGTGCTCGGCCACCGCCATCGCCCGCCCCGCGTCCGACCACACCTTGGCCGCGACGGTCCGCGTGCGGTCGGCCAGGCTCAGCTCGAAGTACGGCTTGCCCGCGCGCGTCTCTCCGCGCCGCACCCGACGGACCACCGCGAACGCGGTCTGCAGCCCGCGCGCATCGGCGCCGAGCGCAGACAGATCCTCGACCAACGGATACTCGGGCGGCTCGGGCGTCGTCACGCCGATCAGAGTAACCCCGCCGTGGCCGCGCACCGAACCGCCCGCGTGCGCCGTGCCCTCGCCAATTCGGCGGCGGCCGCGTCCCCCGTGGCCAAGGCCGGGGCGCACGTGCTATCGATCCGCCGCAACGTTGGACGGGTTGCCGCCCCCCGGTGCGCCCTCCACGTCCACTCCACCGGAGATCGAAAACGACATGGCTCAGCTCAAGGGATCCAAGACCGAGGACAACCTCAAGGCCGCATTCGCGGGCGAATCGCAGGCCAACCGCCGCTACCTCTACTTCGCCAAGATCGCGGACGTCGAGGGCTACCCGGAGATCGCCGGCAACTTCCGCGAGACCGCCGAAGGCGAGACCGGCCACGCGCACGGCCACCTCGACTACCTCAAGAAGGTGGGCGACCCGGCGACCGGCCTGCCGATCGGCGACACGGCCAACAACCTCAAGGCCGCCGTGGCCGGCGAGACGCACGAGTACACGGACATGTACCCGGGCATGGCCAAGACGGCGCGCGAAGAAGGCTTCGACGAGATCGCCGACTGGTTCGAGACGCTCGCGAAGGCCGAGAAGTCGCACGCGGGTCGCTTCCAGGCCCTGCTCGACGACATCAACTAGTTCTGTTTTGCCCCCCGCAACCGGCTTGCGTGCTTGGAGACACGCGACGGAGCGCGGGTTCCCCCCGCAAGCGGGGGGATTTGCCCAGTGCACGCTGGGATGAAACGGCAAGGGCGGTCATTTCCGAGATGGGGTGACCGCCCTTTGCAGATTCCGGGACCACGATGAACAAGCCAAAGAACGTGTCCTACCAGCCGACCGACGGGCTCACCTACGACCCGTCCGAGGACAAGTACTGGGACGAGCCGGCGCTGCAGAAGGAAATCACGCGCGTGTTCGAGGTCTGTCACGGCTGTCGGATGTGCTTCAAG
Source organism: uncultured Pseudomonadota bacterium (assembly GCA_937896535.1). Lineage (GTDB taxonomy): Bacteria > Myxococcota_A > Polyangia > Nannocystales > Nannocystaceae > CALBMM01. The sequence goes on along the minus strand of CALBMM010000214.1, from coordinate 58,298 downwards.
TACTGCGACTCGTTCCCGATCCTCTTCAAGGCGCTCGACGACGAGCACGACGGCGACGTCCACAAGGTCACCGCCGAGCAGACCGAGCAGGTCATGGACGCCTGCTTTCAGTGCAAGCTGTGCGAGGTGCAGTGCCCGTACACGCCGCGGGACGGTCACGAGTTCCAGCTCGACTTTCCCAAGCTCGTGCATCGCTACAAGGCGATCCGGCACCGCGACGAGGGCTCGAGCCTGCGCGACGTCGCCCTGCGCGACCCCGACCAGACCGCCAAGCTCGCGCGCGCCAGCCTCGGGCTCGCCAACGTGATGAACCGGGTGTCGCTGCACCGCTGGTTCATGGAGAAGGTGGTCGGGATCCACCGCGACAAGCTGCTGCCCGACTTCGCCCAGACCACGTTCGAGAGCTGGGCCAGCCGTGAAGGCCTGACCGACGGCTCCCCCGGGGCCGAGGTCGTGCTGTTTCAGACCTGCTACGTGCAGCACAACGAGCCCGACATCGGAAAAGACACCGTGGAGGTGCTGCAGCGCAACGGCGTGCAGGTCCGCTGCGAGCAGGGTCTTTCGTGCTGCGGCATGCCGGCCTGGGAGCGCGGCGACCTCGAGCGGCTCCGCGAAAAGGCCCGCAACAACCTCGAGCGGCTGATGCCCCACGTCGAGGCGGGCTCGAAGATCCTGGCGATCAACCCCACGTGCTCGATGATGCTGCGCCGCGAGTACCCCGAGCTGCTCGAGGGAGCGGAGCGCGAGCAGGCCCAAAAGCTCGCCGACGCGGTGATGGACCCGAGCGAGTACGTGTGGTCGCTGCGCAACGAAGAACGCTTCAACACCGAGTTCAAGAGCTCGCCCGACGGCGCGGTCGCCTACCACGCGCCCTGCCACCTGCGCACGCAGGGCGTCGGCTTCAAGGGTCGTGACCTGCTGCGCAAGTTGCCGGGCGTCACCCCCAAGACGGTGATGGAGTGCTGCGGACACGACGGCACCTACGCGATGACGACGGAGGGATTCGTGCCGTCGCAGCGCGTGGGCAAGCGAGCGTTCGACGACATGAAGGACGCCAACGCCGAGATCTGGGCCACCGATTGCCCGCTCGCGGCACTGCAGTTCGACCAGCACGCCGGCCGCCGGCCCATGCACCCGATGACGATCCTCGCCAAGGCCTACCGCGGCGACTCGTTTTCGACCGAGCTCGCCCCGCGCGACGCCGAAGCCGATTCCCGACCCGACACTGGAGACGACGGATGAAACCGGTCACCCGAGACGAAATCCTCGACTACGTCACGTACTCCGAGCGCCGCGACGAGCTGCGCCCCGGCGCGTTGGCGGCCAAGGCGGCCCGCCGCGTCGCCGTGGCCGACGGGACGTTGACGTTTCTGTTCGAGAACCGCGAGACGGTGCGCTACCAGGTTCACGAGATGATGCGAACCGAGCGCATCGTCCGGGAGGCCGACATCGAGCACGAGCTGCGCACGTACAACGAGCTGCTCGGTCGCGACGGTGGCCTGGGCTGCACGCTGCTCATCGGCATCGACGATCCGAAAGAGCGCGACGAAAAGCTCGTCGCGTGGCTCGACCTGCCCGGTCACCTGTACGCCGAGCTGGCCGACGGCACCAAGATCCGTCCCACGTTCGACCCGCGCCAGGTCGGGGACACGCGGTTGTCCTCGGTGCAGTACCTGCAGTTTCCGGTGGGCGGGCAGACGCCGGTGGCGCTCGGCTGTGACCTGCCGGCGCTGACGGTCCGCGCGGCGTTGAGCGACGACGTGAAGGCGGCGCTGACCGAGGACCTCGCGTCGGCGTAGACGCCGGGGCGGCTCAGGAACAACCGAAGAAGCACAGCTCGGTCGCCGGGGCGTTGGGCGCCTCGCAGCCCTCCCAATCCGGCCCAATCCCGAAGATCGCCGGGATCGTGTCGGTGGGCGAGAGGATCACGACGACATCGTCGCCGGCCGCGCGCCACAGTGGCGTGAGCCCGGGGTCCGTGTCGCAGGTGGGCCAAGCGCCGCCGGCCGAGCCGTCGAGGGTGAACTCGCAGCGAGAGACGGGCGTCGCATCGGCTGCCGTCCCGCCCGGTGGGAACCGCCAGCCCGCATAGATGGCGCATCGGCCGAGGTCGTACCCGTCGAGGACCGTCGTGCAGGTGTCGGGGTCGTCGTGGAACTGTGCGCAGAAATCGTCGCCGCGCAGCCCGAAGGGAGGCACGAGCGCTTCCGGGACACAGTGCGCGTTGGCATTGCAGTCGAGGCCGAAGCCGCACTCGCACGCACCGCTCGGTTCCTCGTAGCACCCGTGCGCGCCGCAGTCGCCCCAGTCGTTCGGACGAAAGCACGAGTAGCCCGCGGGGCATTCTTCGTTGCTCTCGCAAAACGGCCGCGGACACCCGTCGTCGTCGATCGCGGTCCGTTCCCCACAGTGATGCGTCATGGGACCGCACACGACCGGCGTGCCACACGGCGACCACTCGGGACAGATGGCCGCCGGCTCCCCCGACTCGCTGGACGTCGACGTCATGGCGCTCGTGCTGCCATCGTCGGTCTGCGGCGCGACGTCTCCGGTCGTCGAGCCCGCGCCGGAGCTCGAACCCACCTCGCTGTCGGTCTCTCGTGGCTCGCCGATCGAGCTCGGACCCGTCAGGCACCCGCCGATCGCAGGCGCGAGGAGCCACCCGAGAGCCACGCTTCGTCGCACGTAAGGCAAGGACATGTCCATCATGCCTCCCATTGCCCGGTCACGCCGATCCTTCGAAAACGAATTTTCCGCGGCCTCGTCTCATTCGCTCGCGCACGCACCCTCGACCCGAGCGCGATACGCCGAGTGCGGGTAGTCGCGCAGGAACGAAAACTGCGCGCCTCGTCCTTCGACCGTCCGGCCGAGCGCGCACAAGGCGAGGACCCGCAGTGCCCGGCGATCCTCGACGGTCGTCGCATCCGGGTGCTCGCGTTGGTGCCGATCGAGCAACGAGAGGGCCTGCCGCGCGCGACCGCCACGCAGCGCGGTCTCGGCCGCCTCGATGAGGGTGACCTCGTCTTCGATCCCGGAGCCCCCGGAGTCCAATGTGGCCTCCGGCTCCGGCGCGCGCGTCGGCTTCGCCGAGGGCCGCGCGCGCGGGCGGGCATGCGGTGGCTGCGGTGCGCTCTCGGATACATCCGAGGACTCGGGCGCATCGACCGATGGCGACGGTTCGGGCGCCACTGGCTCGCCCTGGCCCTGACCGCGGCCATGTCTGCTCCTCGCGTCCACCCGCTCCGCACCCGGTGCCTCGACATCGAACGGAGCCTGCGTGCCCGGGCCGGCGCCGTGGTGCAGCGGCACCTGCGTGGAGCCCCGGACCACGAGCCAGACCAACAGTACCGCCGCCGCCACGGCGACGACGCCCGCCACCACGACGTGCCGCGGCGCCCGGAAGCGACGCGCGCTCCGGTATCGCTGCAGCATGTCACGCCGCTGTGCCGCCGACGGCCGACACTGAGCCCGGTACGCCTCGACCAATGCCTGCAGCTGCGGGTCGTCGAGCTTCATGCCGACGTCTCCTTCCGCTGCTGCCGCGCCACGAAGCGCGTCAGCGCCTCGCGAGCCGCCTGCGCCCGCGCGTACACGGTGGCGGGCTTGAGGCCGAGCGTCGCGGCGATCTCCTTGACCGTGAGCCCCTCGACGTGGCCGAGCACGAACACGATCCGCTTCTTGTCGTCGAGCTGGTCCAAGAAGCGCTGCAACAGATCCGCGGCCTCGCGGCGTTCGACCTCGCGCGAGGGAAGCTCGGGGGGCGGCGGCGACGGAACCTGCCGCAGATGCGCGTCGCGTCGGCTCGCGCCGCGGTGGTGGTGGCGGACCACGTTTCGGGTGATCCCCAGCAACCAAGGTCGGACGGCACGCCGGTCGTCGAAGTCCTCGAACCGCCGGTGGGCGGTCATGAAGACCTCCTGCACCACGTCGTGCGCGGCGTCCGGCGCGACGCCCATCGCGACCGCCGTGCGCCACACGGCATCGACGTGCTCGCGAAAGAGGTCATCGAAGACATCGCGTCCTGCGGTTGTTGCGCGGAAAGGGTTCACGCCCCGGCTCCTCACTTGCCCGCTCGGCCACGATTTTCGAACGACAATCGCACTTCCACCCCGAGCCACGCGCGCAGGGCCACTGGGCCCACGGTATGGACGTTCACGGCGTCCCCGAGCGTGAATCGAGGGCGCGCCAACGGCAGCACGCCGTCGACGCCGAGGCGCAGCGCGAACGCGTCCGCCGGCGCCCACCCCACCGCGACGCTTGCGATCGCCGCAACCCACAACCGTCGCACCGACGTCGCGGCCACGGGACCCTGGCCGCGCGCCCACACCACGCCGCCCTCGATCCCGCCACGCAAGGGCAGCTCGAGCTGTCCCCACGACAGCCACGGTCCCGCCATCAACTGCGCCGCGGTCTGGCGGAACCGCCCCCCCCGGCCTTCGTCGTCGACGCGCTGCTCGGTCCGAAATCGGTGTGTCGCGCCGCCGGTGATCCACCAACGCTCCCCTCGCAGCCCGACCGCGCCCGCGATCGAACCGCTCGGACCCGGCAGTGCCCCGACATCGAGGCCGCCACGGGCCTCGACGAGCAACGCATCGAGCCATCGCGCCGGTTCCCGCGCGCGATCGGTCTCGTCGGCGGACGCCGGCGCGACGACGCGGTCGCTCGCGGTCGAGGTCGGGGTCACCGTCGAGGAGTTCTCCACGGTCGCCGGTGTCGGCACCGGGACGGCCGGGATCGCCGGCTCCGACGGGCTCGCGGCCGGCTCGTCGACCGGCGTCGGCTCGGCCGTCTCGTCCTTGGGGTCGAGCGCGATCGCGACGACCACGGCCGTCGCGGTCAACGCTTCCTCGCAGGTCGGCGCGCGCAAGGTCCTGGTGCCGGCGATGCCGTCCCCGGCGAGCTCGACGGTCACCCACCACTGTCCGTCGTCGCCGAGCGTGACGGTCGCGTCCGCTCGCAACGTCCGCCCTTCGATCCCTTCCGCGACGCGTGCCTGCACCGTCGCGCGGGCAGTGGCGGCGTCGGGGCACTGGGCGGGCGCGTTCCACTGGAGCGTCACCCCCTCCGGCACCGCGACCAGCACGAGACCTCGCGCCAAGTGTCGGGCACGACGGAGCACCGGGCGTCGCAGCCGACGCGCGGCGCGGCGCAGCCCCGTGCGGATGCGCCATGCCATTGGACCCGAGGCGGCCACCGCCGCCGACTGTAGCCGGCCCGGGACGGCCGCACACGACGACCCCTCGTTCAGCCCTGCGTCCGGCGCGACAGCAGGATCATCCCCGCCGCGCACAGCCACGCCGCGTCGATCGCCACGCCGAGCTTGACGACCCCGAACATCTGGATCCGGGCCCACATGCAGATCGCCGCGACGACCACCGCGCCCCAGCGCACGAGCCACGTCAGCGAGGGGCCGCTGCCGTCGCCCTCGGCGCGCTTGAGACCCGAAAACCACACGAAGTAGATCGAGGAGACGAGCGAGAAGGCGAACATCGGAAATGCCGCGATCGCGTCGCCGAACCGCCAGACCGCCCACGACACGAGCAGCAGCTGGCTGTGCATCATCGCGATCGGGTAACGCACGAGGCGAGCGCCCACCGCGGGCGAGGGCAGACGCCACGCGACGACCACCGCGAGCCCGAACAGAAACGGCGAGCCGAACCCGGCGATCGTCAGCACGCCGTCGAGCCAGCCTTGACGAAATGCCTCGAATACGTAGTGCACGAACGTACGGCCGTCCGGCGAGACCGGCAGCGCCGCCGTCGCAGCCAAGACGAGACCGAGAATGCCGATGCGGGCGTCGAGCGAGGCGCGCGGAGCCGCCACCCCACCATCATTGCACGTGAGGGTGGCCACGGCGAGCGACGCATCGACTACCATCGGGTGTGGCCCTCGGCCGATACATTCTCGTCGCCGCACCCGCGCAGTTGATCGCACTGGTCGTGAGCGCATGCGCCGGCGGCACGAATCCAGGTGGCGGCAGCCAAGGTCCCAACGTGGTCTCCGGCGGCACCGACGACAGCGGCGCGACGTCGGCCGACGACGGCACCAACGGCGGGGCGAGCTCGGCGATGGGACAAACGTCGCAGCCGGCGACCGACGACGGCCCGGTCGTCGACGACACCGCAGCGACCACCGGCTGCGTCGAGCAGCAGTTCTACTTCGACGGCGACGGCGACGGACACGGCAATCCGCTCGCGGAGGTCGTCGCCTGCGACGCCCCACAAAACCATGTGCCCCTCGACGACGACTGCGACGACGAAGACCCCAACAACGCGCCGTCGCTCGCGGAGACCTGCGACGGACAGGACAACGACTGCGACACACTCGTCGACGAGGCGTCCGCGCAAAACACCACGTGCGACGGCTGCACCCTCGGGGAGCGCAACGGTCATGCGTACGCGTACTGCCCCCAGGCATTGCCGTTCGCGCAGGCGCGCACGACCTGTCAGTCGTTCGGAGGTGACCTCGTCGTGATCGAGGACATGGCCGAAAACGACTTCATCGTCGCCGAGCCGACCCCGGCGACGATGGGCGTGGGCGGGTTCTGGATCGGACTGACGGACGCGGCGGCCGAGGGCACGTTCGTGTGGGTCGACGGCACCGCGCCGACGTTCACCGCATGGAACATGGGCGAGCCCAACGACGGCGGCGGCGACGAAGACTGCGGCGAGATGTCGACGACCAGCGGCGGTTGGAACGACGTCGGCTGCGCCATGGCTCGCGCGTTCATCTGCGAGGCGGCGCCGTCCTGACGACCGAGCGCCTGGTGCCGGGCGCCGCGTGGTATGGCGTCAACGACAGGGATGTGATGTTTTGCCGAGCGTCGGACGTAACGCACGGACCGTGCCGTCACGTTCGTCGTCTCACGTAGGTAGGGTCGGGAGCCTGGCCGACCAGGGTTGGATGCGGAAGGGGGGGAACCCCCAGCCGGCCAGGCTTCACGCGACACCGACCGTATAGCAAAGACATCCCCGCTGCGGTAGAGAGTCCGCGTGGCCCTCTCAGCGGACGGTGTTTTCCACGTAACACCCGATCCGATCTTCTCCGCAAGGAATGAAGCCGGGGTTCGCGCGGGTCGGGGCGTCAACGCGCCTTCACGAGAGAATTCGGAGGGCTCGGCATGTGTGGCCGCTTCACGCTGACGACCAACGACTACCACGCCGTCGCGGCCGCGCTCGAGGCCGAGGTCGAAGCGGAGGATGCCCACGCGTATCGTTCTCGGTTCAACGTCGCGCCCGGAGATCCGCATTGGGCGGTCGTCGCGTCGGTGCGCGGCAGGCGGATGCGACCGGCGAGCTGGGGACTGCCCGGTCCGGCCGGAAACCCTGCGCCCTCTCCCACGGGTCACATCAATGCGCGCGCCGAAACGCTGCACGTTCGGCCGGCGTTCGTCGAGGCGTTGCACGAGCGACGCTGCATCGTCCCGGCCGACGGCTTCTACGAGTGGACCGGGCCCAAGGACCATCGGTTGCCGATCTGGTTTCACCCCGCCGACGGCATCCTCGCGTTCGCCGGCTTGTGGGGTGAGTACGTCGACGACCACACGGGTGAAGTGACGATGCGGTTCACCATCGTCACCACCGCGGCCAACGACCGGGTGGCCCCGGTGCACGACCGCATGCCCGTCATCCTCGCCGCCGACGCGCGGGCGGCTTGGCTCGACCCCACGACCACCGTCGACGCCGCCCAGGCCTTGCTGCGGCCCGCGCCCGCGGCGTTGCTCGAGGCGACCGAAGTGTCCGCGCGCGTCAACCGGGTCGCCAACGACGACGCGGCGTGTATCGTCCCCACGCCGCACCCGCGCCAGCAGACCCTCTTTTAGACTTCCGCTTCGCCCGCCAGTGCTCCCTCGCCCCGCACGCCTGATGGGCCTCGTCGTCGTCGCGCTCGCGTGGGCGCCGGGGCGAGCCGACGCCGCGCCGGTCCCCGACGAGGCCGTCCCGCGTTGCGCGGAGCCGGGACCGGGATGTGCCCCCGTCCCCGTACCGGTGCAGCGCGAGGTCGACAGCCGCTCGAGGCGGGCCACGGGACCCGAGGGCGTCGGCCCCGTTCTCCCCGCGGTCCCCGATCCGCCGCGGACGCCGGACGGCCGCCCCAATCCCGGAGATCGGACCTACCACGCGATCCGGACGATCGACCGAATCACGGTCGACGGAAAGATGACCGAGCGTACGTGGAAGGAGGTGCCGCCCGACGATCGGTTCGCGGAGCGGCAACCCGACGTCGGCGCGACGCCACCGGTCCGCACCACGATCCGCATCGCCTACGACGACACGAACCTGTACGTGTTCGTGGAGGCGTTCGCCGATCCCGGGGACGTCATCGTGCGAACGCTGCGACGTGACAACGGAGGCATCTACGCCGACGACGCGCTGACGGTGAAGATCGACCCCTCCCATCGCGGACGCGACGGCTACTCGCTGGGCGTCAACGCCGACGGGGCGCAGATCGACGCGCTCGGCCTCGACGACGGGCGGCAGTACGTCACCGAGTGGGACGGCGTGTGGTACGCCGAGACCCAGCGCACCGACTTCGGGTACACCGCCGAGTACCAGATCCCGTTCGCGGTTCTGGGGATCAAGAGCGCCGAGTCGGCGACGATCGGCTTCGATCTGTCGCGCGACCATCCGTCACGGAACGCGACCTACGACTGGCGCTTGTTCGTGCCACCGGCGAGCCCGATGTCGGCGAGCCAGTTCGGGCACGTGGTCGGGCTGCGCAACGTCAAAGGGCAGCGGGCGATCGAGTTCACGCCGTACGCCCTGGCACGCACCAACTTCCGCCCCTCGTTCTCGGCCGACCCCGCCCGACGTCCCAACGTCGCCAGCGGTGGCGACGTGCGGGTCCAGGTCGGGGCGTCCTCGTACGTGGAGGGCAGCTTCCTGACCGACTTCGCCCAGGTGGAGGCCGACGAGGTGCAGGTCGCCCGGGACCGCTTCCCCCTGTTCTTCCCCGAGCGTCGGCCGTTCTTCATCAACGGGCTCGAGTCGTTCAACTTCGGTCGGCCTCAAGAAGGGCAGCTGTTCTTCTCGCGGCGCGTCGGCCTGGTGGAAGGGCAGCCCGTGCCGATCCTCGGCGGCGCGAAGGCCTACGGGCGCAGCGACCGACTCACGTACGGGTTCTTGCAGGTACAGACCCTCGGCGCTCCCAACGACCCGGAGCGCGGGCTCGTGGAGAGCCAGCCCGACAGTTACACGGTCGGGCGCATCCGCGTGCAGGCCACGAAGGCGCTGTCGGTCGGGATGATCGGCATGGGGCAGCACCGGTTCTCGGCCGACGACGAGGACAACATGGCGGGAGGACTCGACGCCCAGGTCGTCGCCCTCGGCGGCCAGCTGCAGTACTACGGCTTCGTCGCGGGGACGTACGCCGAGACGCCCGGACAGCGCGCGTCGTCGGACGAGCTGACGGGTGCACCGATCGCGGCCACGCCCGGGGACGAGGCGGTGGGGCACAGCGCGTCGCACTACCTGGAGTACCGCGGGCTGTACGTGCGCCCGTCCGCATTCTGGCTGTGGAGCAGCGAGACCTTCGATTCACGCATGGGCTTTTACCGGCGCCCCGGCTCCTCACGGCAGGAGCTGAACCTGCGCTTCGTGCCGCGCCCCCGCGTGCTCGCGGTGCGCGAGGTCTCGTTCGGTCCCACGTACTCGATCGAGACCGACAGCCGCTACGAGCAGCGGCTCGGCCAATCCGCCAGCGGCAACGTCGGCGCCACGTGGCGCAACGGTGCGAATCTCTCCTACAACATCTCGCACTTCGTCGACGACGTGCAGGACGACTTCGAGCTCTACACCCACAACATCGAGGCGCGTCGGTACACGGGCTTTCGTCACAGCTGGTCGGGCGAGACCCCGAGCCGGCGGGCCGTCGGTTTCGACGCGTCCTACGAGTACATCGAGATCTTCGGGGGCAAGGCGCACCAGCCCTCGGCCGGCGTGACCGCGCGCCTGGGCAAGCACTTCACCGTCGGCGGTCGCTACACCCATCTCGTGGGCCACTTCGCCGACCCCGGTGAGAACTTCAACTTCGGCTTCGCCAACGGCAACGTCGACGTCGCGATCACGCGCAACCTCGCGTTCGACAACCTCGCCCGGCTCGACATGTCCCCGCTGCGCCAGCGCTTCGGCCTGCAGTCGCGGCTGCGCTGGCGGTTCGCACCGGGCAGCGACCTCTTCTTCGTCTACCGCGCCGACTTTCCCTTCGGCGAAGACGCCCCCGACCTGCCCGCACGCGAGCCGTTCCACGAGATCACGCTCAAGGCGAGCTGGTATCTTCGGACGTTCGTGAATCGCTGACCGGTTCGGCCACGGGCGCACCGATCCGCTCTCCACAGTGGGGACAGCGGGTATCGGCCGCGGCGCGATCGCGTGCGGCCTGCTCGAACGTCGCCGCGAGGATGCCCGCCGGCACGGCGAACGTACCGATACCGAGAACCGCGATTCCACCCGCGAGCACCTTGCCGATGCCCGTGATCGGAACCACGTCGCCGTAGCCGACCGTGGTCAGCGTCGCGACCGCCCACCACATCGCCTTCGGGATCGACCCGAACGCCTCGGGCTGCGCGGCTCGCTCGGCGTAGAACAGCGCGACCGACGAGAACAGCAGCAGCACCGCGACGCCCGAGAAGGCCACGGTCAGCTGGCGCGCCGACGACCGGAACGTCCACCCCAGCACGCGCAGGCCTCGGCTGTACCGCCCCAGGCGGAACAGCCGGATGAGCCGCAGCGCCCGCACGAAGCGAAGGTCGACGTCGAGCCACCACAGAAGGCCCGGAACGATCGCGAGCAGGTCGACGACCGCCCAGAACGTGCCCGCCCACCGCATGCGCCCGCGCAGCCCCTGGTAGCGCGGGTCGGCCCCGGCGGCCCACATCCGCAGCGCGTACTCGGCCCCGAAGATCGTCAGGAACAAGACCTCGGCGGTGATGAACCACGGGCGGAAGCGAACGGCGAGCTCGCGCTCGGACTGCAGCACGGTCGCGACGACGGCGAGGATGATGACCGCTGCGATCGTCCCGCCGACGACGCGGGCCAGCCGCGGCGCCTCGTCCGGCGGCTCGAGCGTCTCCCAGACGCGTCGCTGCAGCTGCGTGACCGCCATGGGCTCACCCCCGCAGCCGGGGTCGGCGGCGCAAGGACTCGGAGGCACCGACGCGGTCGCACCACGCGTGCCACTGCGCCGGATCGGCCCCGGCCCAGCGCAGATCGTCGAGCGATTCCTTCAGCGGCACGTCGGTCACCAGCGTCGCGAGCTTCTTGTACAAGATCGCCGCGTCGCGGGCCTCGGCGAGATTGGTCGCGAGTCGCTTCGCGCCGCGGACCTTGACCTGCCATTCGCGGTCGTACTGGGGGATCGCCTCCACCGTGCCGTAGTGGGCCAACACCGCCGCCGCCGACTTCTCCCCGAAGCCGGGGATCCCCGGAATCCCGTCCGCCGTGTCGCCGACGAGCGCCAGCCAGTCGGGGATCGACGCCGGGGGCACACCACGACGCTCGGTCATCGCCGCCTCGTCGATCACCTTCTGCCGGATCCGATCGACCTGCACGATCTTGCCGTCGTCGAGAACCTGTCCGAGGTCCTTGTCCGGGGTCATGATCCGCACCTGCTCGACGTCGGTGGCAAAGCGCACGGCCGCGGTCGCCAGCGCGTCGTCGGCCTCCCAGCGGTCCATCGACCACACGACCACCCCGAGGGCTCGGCAGGCCTCTTCGACCGGGTCCATCTGCTCGACCAACGCCGGCTCCATGCCGGCGCCGGTCTTGTAGCCATCGAACAACTCGTTGCGAAACGACTCGATCGGGTTGTCGAAGGCGATGCCGAGGTGCGTGCACTTTTCGGCGTCGTCCTCGAACAGCGCGATGAGAGAGCTGACGACCCCCACGGTGGCCTTGCGGTCACGGCCCTGGGGATCGAGGTGATCGGGGCGCTTGCCGTAGTGCGCCCGAAACAGCTCGAACGTACCGTCGACGAGGTGCAGTCGAACGCCGCTCATCCCACGTCCTCCTGTCGCACCCCCGCCGGCAGCGACGAGGCGTGCACGTAGTCGAACCACACCAGCTCGTCGATCTCGGGGTCACCGGTCGGCGGTCGCCACGTCAGCGGCTCGGCTTCCCAGCGCGCCCGCAACCGCCGGGCGAGCTCGCGGGCCTCGGAGAAGTAGCGGGCACGCTCGGCGAGAAGCTCGCGCTCGGACATCGGCGCCTCGTGGTCGCCGACCGAGAAGCTCTGCGCCGCTTCCTCGAGGGCGGCCACCGTGAGCTCGATGGGCTCGATGTCCGGTACCGGGCGCTCCACGTGGCGCCACACGCCGTCCTCCCAGCCCAGCCGATACAACGGCACGAACTCTCGGCCGTGGTCGGCGACGAACTCGATCGCGCTCAGCAGGTACTCCACGTCGTCCTCGTTGGCGTAGTAGGGGATCGTCAGTCGCACCCACCCCGGCTTGACGCCCCCTACCCCGCGGTGCAGCAGCGCCCGGAAGCGCTCCGAGGTGCGCTCGTCGATCTCGAGGAGGCGGTGGCCATAGGGGCCGGCGCACGAGCAGCCGGCACGGTTCTGGATCCCGAACAGGTGATCGAGCAGCGCCGAGACCAGGTCGTGGTGCAGACCGCGGACGTTGAACGACACGATCGCGAGACGGTCGGGCTCCAGCGGCCCCAGCAACTGGATGCGCGGGTGCTTGGTCAGTCGCTCGAGGGCGCGGCGAGCCAGTCTCACCTCGTGCGCGCGGATCCTGTCGGGGCCCACCATCTCCTTGACCAGGAAGGCCGTTCCGGCCCGCACGTCGCTGACGATCGCCGGCGTGCCGCCCTCCTCGCGCTCCTCGAGCTTTTTCGTGTAGTCGATCGCGTCCGGCCGTGCGCCGGCCACGTAGTCGACCGTGCCGCCGCCCGGTCGCTCCGGCGTGCGCGTGCGGAACAGGTCGCGGTGCGCGACCAAGATGCCCGAAGCCTGGGGACCGCCCACGAACTTGTGCGTCGACAGAAAGATCGCGTCGGCGCGAGCCTCCGGATCGGCCGGATGCATGTCGATCGGCACGTAGGGTCCCGCGGCCGCGTAGTCGAACAGCGCGAGCGCCCCGCCGCGGTGCAGCGTACGGGCGATCGCCTCGACGTCGGACAGGATCCCGGTGACGTTGGACGCGGCCGAGAAGCTTCCGATCTTCAGGGGTCGGTCGTGATGGGCGAACAGCTGGCGCTGCAGGTGGGCCAGATCGATGCGCCCCGTGTCGTCGAGTCCAATCTCGATCACGTCGGCCACCGACTCGACCCACGGCAGCTCGTTGGAGTGATGCTCGTAGGGACCGATGAACACGACCGGGCGCTGCTTGGCCGCCAGGCTGGCCGCGAAGCCGTGCTCGCGCTCGAGCGGCTCGGAGATCCGCAGGCCGAGCAGCCCGACGAGCTTGTGCACCGCCGACGTCGCGCCGGGTCCCGTGAACAGCACCACATCCTCGTCCGAGGCCCCGACGGCACACCCGACCACGTGCCGCGCCTTCTCCCGCAGCGCAGAGACGATGCGCCCGGTCGACGACACCGCCGTGTGGGTGTTGGCGTAGAACGGACGCACGCGCCGTATCCACGCCTCGATGAAATGGAGGTAGCGCCCGGTCGCCGTCAAGTCGGCGTACGCGAGCAACCGACGACCGAACGGCGTGTCGATGTACGCCCGGCGACCGACCTCGTTGACGCGCAGGAAGGCGGCGACTTCGTGAAACGGCTGCACGACGCAAGGCTACCGGTTCGGCCACGACGGTGCCGCGCCCGGGTCCCCGGGTGCCATGGGCCCGGTCGCGTCGGCGGTGCAACGTCGTCGGCGGCCGGTGTGAGTTCTCCGCAGTCGCGGGCCGCCGGGGCGGTTCGGGCACGTCGACGAAGCGTGCGGGGGAGCGTCGCCCGCACGAAAGAGTCGTCGACGCACACGGGGTTCGCAGTGCTACGATCGTCGCCATGCAAGCGCGCTTCGGCTGGCTCCTGCTCGCGGCGTGGCTCGGTCTCGGCTGCGGGGACGACCCGGACGGCGACGGAGGCGACGACGCGCAGGCCGGCGATGGCGATGGCGATGGTGACGGAGGCGACGGCGGTGGGGTCGGTGTGCCGTGCGAGGGCGCGCCGATGCGCTCGGGCGAGGCGACGTACTACGACTTCGCCGACGGGTCGGGCAACTGCGGGTTTCCGGCGACGCCGGACGATCTGAACGTGGCGGCGATCAATGCCCCGGACTACGCCGGCTCGGCCTCGTGTGGCAGCTGCGTGCGCGTCACCGGTCCCAAGGGCACCATCGACCTGCGGATCGTCGACCAGTGTCCCGAGTGTCCCTCCGGCGATCTCGATCTGAGCCCTTCGGCGTTCGAGCAGATCGCGGATCTGTCGGCGGGACGCGTGCCGATCACGTGGGAGACGATCTCGTGTCCGGTCAGCGGGCCGATCGTCTACCACTTCAAGGACGGCTCGAATCCATGGTGGACGGCGATCCAGATCCGAAACCACGCCCAGCCCATCGACACGCTCGAGTACCAGGCCGACGGCGCGTGGGTCGAGGTGCCGCGGGTCGACTACAACTACTTCGTGCAGGAATCGGGCATGGGTGAAGGTCCGCTGTCGCTGCGCGTCACCGACGTGCTGGGCAACGTGCTCGAAGACAGCGGGATCCCGGTCCTCGACGACGCGGACGCCGAGGGCCAGGCGCAGTTCCCCGCGTGCGGCGGATAGACCGGATGGACACGACCGACGGGACCGAACGGATGCACATGCGAATGCAAGCAAGATGGCTCGCGCTGGCCTTCGTCGCCGCGGCGGCGGTTGGCGCGTGCACGACCACGGAGGCCAGCTGCGCCAACGGAACCTGCGTGTGCGAAGCGGGCGGCGACTGTGACCTCGACTGTCACGCCCCGCCCTGCCACGTGGACTGCAACGAGGACTCCACGTGCACGGCCGTGTGTGCCAACGGTGACTGCACGTGCCATCCGGGCGCCAGCTGCGACTTTTCCTGCCACGCGCCGCCGTGCCACGTCCAGTGCGAGGGCGACAATCCGGCCTGCGACGGCGCGTGCGCGAACGGTCAATGCACGTGCGGGCCCGGCAGCACCTGCGCGTTCGTCTGCGACGCGCCGCCGTGCCACGCCGACTGCGACGGCGCCGCGTGCAGCCTCACTTGCCCCGAAGGTGTCGACGGCAACTGCAGCCTCGATGCGTGCGCCGGCGCGGTGCAGACCTGCGACGATGGTCGCACCGCGACCTGCGACCTTCCCTGCCCGGGGTAGGGATGTCGCCCGTTCGATGACGCGCCGCTTCAGTCGAAGCAGCTGTCGGAGAACGGTTCCATCTGGAAGGCCGCGAGCTCCCACTCGTCGTCGTCGCCGTCCCGCCACCGGAAGGCCATCGCGTGGGTCTCGCGCTCGAACGTCACGTCGGCGTTGACCTCCACGACCGACGTGCCGTTGGTGGTTCGACTGCAGTAGCCGTGGACGCTCATCGACCGGAATGGCCCCGCCTGCTTCTCCAACGCCGTGAACGCCGCCCGGATCTCGGCGAGGTCGGCCGCACTGCCCGACTTTCCGGTCAGCTCACCGCAGCGCGACTCGTCTCCGCCCGGGCTGCACGCGGTCACGGTCTGCTCGGCGCGATCGCTCCACTTGCGGGCGCCGAGATACAGATTCAAACCGCACGTGCCGATGAGTGCGATCGGAACGAGGATCGCCGCGGCGATGACGGCCTTGCTCGTGGGCTTACGCGCCGGCGGACGATGCACGCCCGGCTGCGGATACCCGCCTTGCTGCGGATACCCGCCTTGCTGCGGATACCCGCCTTGCTGCGGATACCCGCCCGGCTGCGGATACCCGCCCGGCTGCGGATACCCGCCCGGCTGCGGATACCCGCCCGGCTGCGCGGGAGGGAATCCAGGCCCTTGGCCATGAGGGGGATGTCCAGGGGGCTGCACGTGCCCAGGATAGTCGATGACCCCGAGCGTTTGTGACCGAGGTGTCCGCTCGAGACGATCCTAGGGCACGTCGTCGGCGTCGGGCGCATCTTCGGCGTCCGGCTCGGCCGGTGCATCGTCGGCGTCCGGCGCGTCCTCGGCGTCCCGTTCGTCGTCTTCCTGCGGCGCGGCGTCCTCCTGCGGCGCGGCGTCCTCGGCGGGTCGTGGGGCCTCGGCCCCCTTCGCCTCGCCCCCGAGATTGCGGATCCAGATCTCGTACCCGCGGTTCTTGAGCTCGCGCAGGCGCTCGCGTCGGGCCAGACGCATGAAGCCGGCGTCGAGCAGCGCCTGCACGGGCTCACGGCAGCGCGGCTCGACCACCACGTAGTCGGCGCGGCCGACGATGTCCTCGATGGTGTTCTTGGGCGAGACCACGACACGGGGCTCGGGGTAGCGCAGGCGCATCGGACCGAACATCGGCACGTGCAGGTCTCGCACCCGGTACTCGCCCGAACGGAACTGATGTCCCGAACAGGTCTGCACCGCAACCGTGTCGCCGAACCCGTACTCGTCCATCGGCGGGGTCTGCGGCATCTCGCCGACGTAGCTCTTGCCGAAGCGGCGGATCTTGTCCGTGTACCGGGTGGCGAACGTGAAGAACATGATGTCGCCGGCCAAGCTGTCCCACGCGCGGCTCTTGGAGCCCCGCCAGAACACGTGGGTGATCCCCATCTTGCGGTAGGCCTCCCACACCTCGCGCGGAGACTTCATCGTCCCGTAGCTGAGCGCGTACTGCCACGTCTGGAAGTCGGGGATCGTCACCCGCCCCGTGCCCACGTGCGGGTGGACCTCGTGCACGAGCAGGCGTGCGTCCTCGGGCAGCGCCTCGCCGATGGGCTCCCAACCACCCTGCGTGTTCAGCCGCGTCTTCATGTCGCCCTTGTGGCTGGCGGCGAAGATCTTCACCACGTTGGGGAGCTGGTTGCGGAACAGGAAGTACACGTCACCCCCCCAGACGATCTGGGTGGCCACCATCACCGCCAGCAGCACCCGCACGCGCTGGCGCCACGCGAGCACGATGGTGGCGGCGACGAAGGCCGCCATCAACGGCATCAGCGCCTGCAGGTATCGGTCCTGCGGCAGCAGGTTGTACCAAGCCGCGATCCCCACGTGGATCCACAGCGCCAGCGCCCACGTGCGTCGCGAGCCCCGCAACAGCAGCAGCACCGGCATCAGCAGCGTCACCAGCGATCCGATCACCGGCCGGTCCCCGTGCATGCCCGGCCAGTCGTGCGGCTCAAACGACCACGTGTACAGCACGTGCAACGTCTCCACGAGACGGCCGCGCTCGCCCTGCGTGAAGAACCCGAACTGGAACTTCTTGTAGCCCCACTCGAACAAGTAGTGCGAGTCGGGGGCCCAGGGTCGTGGCTGCAGGTAGCGATGGAGGTTCGGGTACAGCGGGTCGCCGTGCCACACCCAGTTGGTCAGCCAAAACGGCGCCGTGCCGATGATCGCGACGACCGAGATCACCAGCGGCCCGACCAGCCACTGCAGCTTCCGATCCCCCGGGCGCCGCCCGATCACTTGCCGAACCATGGAGACTGCGACCCACCCCACCGCCACCGGCAGCAGCATCAGGCACGCCGTCTCCTTGGTCAGCGTGATCGCGGCGAGCATCATGCCCAGCAGGGCGCAGTAGCCCAGATGGAAGCGTCGGCGCACCGCCTCGTGCGTCAGCAGGACGATCGGGATCACGAACGTGGCCGCGACGTGGTCGGCCCCGATGCTGAGGTTGGAGTCGTACAGCAGCGTGCCCGGGAACAGAAAGCGCGCGACCCAGACCAGCTTCGGGTCGGCCCGCGGCACGAGCCAACGGACCATCGCCGGGATGCCGAGCGCGGTCGTCCAGAAAAAGAGCGTCAGCTCCAGGTGCGCCGCGAGCTCGATCCGATCGAACAGGATCGAGTCGGGCAGCATGAACGCCCACGTGTACAGAAAGCTCGCGAAGTGGGGCCGGGTCGAAAACAGCCAGCCCTGGGGAAAGCGCATGATCCCGCCGTGGGCCGTGTAGGTCTCCGCGAGCGCCAGGTGCTTCCAGCGGGCGTCGACCATCGCGTTCTCGGGGGTCAGCACGCCGGTGTACAGCAGCAGCAGGCCGAGCACGCCGAACAACATCACCAGGATCGGCCACACGCCCACGTAGCGAGCCGGCGCCAGTCGCCGCAGCCGCGGCCGCAGGACCATTTGGTAGTGCCAGATCCGCCGTCCCCCGAACGCGACCATGCCCAGTGGCAGCAGGTAGAACGTGTAGTCGCCGAGCAGACGCGGCAGGCCCACGCCGAACAACGACAGCCCGAACACGAACACACCCACGCAGAAGCTGACGAACGCGTGGGCGTACAGCCCCCGCAGGCGCCCGACCAGCCAACGCACGATCACGTCGCCGGTGGCGAAGCAGCCGAGGCTGAACACGGCGCACCACAGCCAGTAGCGGCTGTAGTGCCAGAACATCCACTCGTCGACGGCGTAGTGCTCCTCGACGTCGGCCAGGAAGTACCGGATCGCGTAGACGACCAGCAGCGCGATCACCACGCGCCGCCAGGCCGGCAGGGCTCCTCGCGTCGACGCCGGCACTAGTCTTCCTCCCCCGCGGCGGGCGTGCCGAGCTGGTCGGCCGCGTCGTCGTCGCCGGGACCCGGGCCGGCGACCGGCGCCTCGTCGAGCTCACCGTCCTCACCGTCCTCACCGTCGTCGTCGGGGTCGGCGGCGGGCGGCGGCCCCTCCTGCCGCGCCCAGATCTGATAGACGCGATTCTTGAGCTCGTGGTGACGCTCGCGCTTGGCGTACTCGACGAACTGCGTCCGCAAGATGTCCTTGATCGGATTGATGCAGCGCGGCTCGACGACCACGTAGTCGGCCCGGGCCACAAGCTTCTCGATCGGCATGTCCTCGGTCACGGGCACGCGCGGCGGCGGGTACTGGTCGCGCTCCGGACCGAACATGGGCTTGTTGAGGTCCGAGACCACGTACTCGCCCGGGGCCAGGTGCGGGTTGCGACACGTCAGCACCGCGACGCGGTCGGGAAAGCCGGACGCGTCGGGTGGCGGCGTCTCGGGCATCTCGCCGATGGTCGCTCGCTTCTTGAGCACCTTGACGTTGACCGTGTACTGCCGCGCGAACGTGAAGAACATGATGTCGCCGGCGAGGCTGTCCCACGCGCGGCTCTTGGTGCCGCGCCAGAACACGTGAGTGATGCCCATCTCCCGGTATCGCTCCCACACGTCCCGCGGCGATTTCATCAGGCCGTAGCTGATCCCGAACATCCACGTCTGGAAGTCGGGGATGGTCACCACGTTCGATCCCAGGTGGGGATGCACCTCGTGCACGAGCAGGCGGGCATCCGCCGGGAGCGCGTCGCCGATGTCGTTCCAGCCGCCCATCGTGCGCAGCCGCGCGTCCATGTCACCACCGTGACTGGCCGCGAACAGCTGCACCACGTTCTTGAGCTGGTTGCGGTACAGGAAGTAGACGTCGCCACCCCAGACGATCTGCAGGGCGACCAGGCCCACCAACGCGACGCGCACGCGCTGCCGCCACGCCAGCACCAGGATGGCCGCCGTGAACGCGGCCATGATCGGCATCACGGCCTGCAGGTAGCGGTCCTGCGGCAGCAGGTTGAACCACGCGATGATGCCCACGTGGATCCAGATCGCGATCGCCCAGACGCGCTTGGTCCCCCGCAAGAACGGAAGGATCGGCAAGAGCAGGGTGACCAGCGAGCCGATGACCGGTCGATCGCCGTGGTGCGCGGCCCAGTCGTTGGGTTCGAACGACCAGTTGTACAGGGCGTGCATCGTCTCCACGAGCCGCCCGCGATCGCCCTGGGTGAAGAACGAGAACTGAAAGTCCTTGTACCCCCAGTCGAACATGTAGGCCGCATCGGGCTCCCACGGTCGGGGCGTGAGGTAGTGATGCAGGTTCGGGTACGCGGGGTCGCCGTGCCAGACCCAGTTGGTCAGCCAAAACGGCGCGGTCAGGACGATGGCGGTGAGCGAGATGACGAGCGGGCCCAGCAGCCAGCGCAGCTTCCCGTCGCCCGGTCGACGCGCGACCGCCTGCCGGATCATCGAGATCGCGACCCAGACGACCGCCGTCGGCAGCAGGGTCAGACACGCCGTCTCCTTCGTCAGCGTGATCGCGGCGAGCATCGCCCCCAGCAGCACGCAGTATCCGAGATGGAAGCGCTTGCGCACGGCCTCGTGGGTCAGCAACACGATCGCGATGACGAAGGTCGCCCCGACGTGGTCGGCCCCGATGCTGAGGTTGGAGTCGTAGAGGAAGACGCCCGGGAACAGAAACCGCGCGACCCAGACCAGCTTCGGGTCCGCGTCGGGGATCAGCCAGCGGACCAGAGCCGGGATGCCCAGCAGCGTCGTCCACAAGAAGACGGTGAACTCGATGTGCGCCGCGAGCTCGATGCGGTCGAACAGGAGCCCGTCGGGGATCATGAACGCCCACGTGTACAGGAAGCTCGCGAAGTGGGGCCGCGTCGAGAACAGCCAGCCCTCGGGGAACCGCATGATGCCGCCGTGCGCGGCGTAGGTTTCCGCCAGCGTCAGGTGTTTCCACCGCGCGTCCATCATCGCGTTCTCCGGCGACAGCACGCCGGAGTACACGAGCAAGAAGCCGTAGGCCCCGAACGCCACCACGACGAACGGCCAGAGTCCCGTGAAGCGGGCCGGGGCCAGCCGAGCCAGCCGAGGCCGTAGCACCGCCTGGTAGTGCCAGATCCGCTTGGCCCCGATCGCGACCATGCCCAGCGGCAAGGCGTAGAACAGGGTCGGACCGAACAGGCGCGGCAGACCCGTCAGGAAGATCAGCAACCCGAACACGAACACGCCGACGCAGAAGCTCGCGTACGCGTGAAAGTGCAGACCCCGCAGCCGCCCCGCGAGGCGACGAACGATCACGTCGCCGGTGGCGAAGCACCCGAGACTGAACACGGCGCACCACAGCCAGTAGCGGCCGTAGTGCCAAAACAGCCAGTCCTCGATGGCGTAGTGCTCGTCGATCTCGCGCAGGAAGAAGCGCAGCCCGTACACGAGCAGCATCGCGATGACGACCCGTCGCCAGAGCGGCATCGCAACGCGTAGAGAGGGCAACATCGTGACCTACCGGCCGCGGCGCCCGTCGCAAGAGTCAGGGGCGCTGTGAACCCGCGGCGGCGGGGAGCATAGCGGATCTCGGACTCAGCCGCCGATCGAGCAGAACTCTTCGTAGTCGATGAGCTCGATCTCTTCGGGGTTCTTGCTGCACACCCGGCAACCGGGGTCCTTGCGCAACTTCAGCGTGCGGAACTTGGTGCCGAGCGCGTCGAACACGAGCAGGCGGCCCGACAGGGTCTGGCCGATGCCGAGGATCAGCTTGAGGGCCTCGGTCGCCTGCACGCAGCCCACGAGCCCGGGCAGCACGCCGAGCACCCCGGCCTCCTGGCAGCTCGGGGCCATGCCGGGCGGGGGCGGGTCGGGGTACAAGCAGCGGTAGCACGGGCCCTCGTCGGGCAGGAAGGTCGTCATCTGGCCCTCGAACCGGAAGATCGAGGCGTGGATGACGGGCTTGCGCAGCTTGAGCGCGGCGTCGTTGAGCAGATACCGCGTGGGAAAGTTGTCGGCACCGTCGATGATGACGTCGTAGTCGGCGATGACCTCCATGACGTTGTCCGAGGTCAGTCGCGTCTGGTACGGCACGACCTTGAGGTCCGGGTTGAGCCCCTGCAGGGTCAGCCGGGCGCTCTCGACCTTCGGCATCCCGAGGCGATCCATGTTGTGCAGGACCTGCCGCTGCAGATTGGACTCGTCGACCACGTCGTCGTCGACGATGCCGATCGTGCCCACGCCCGCCGCGGCGATGTACAGGCTCGAAGGCGATCCGAGGCCGCCGGCGCCCAAGAACAACACCTTGGAATCGAGCAGCTTGCCCTGCCCTGCCTCCCCGACCTCCGGGAGCATGATGTGCCGGCTGTAGCGCTTGATCTGCTCGGCCGACAGCACGCGCGGTCGATCGAAGGAGAACCCGGCGTTCTTCCAGGCCCGAAAGCCGCCGGCCATCGACGAGACCTTCTCGTAGCCCAGCAGCGCCAGCGATTGCGCCGCGAGAGCGGAGCGGGTTCCGCCCGCGCAATAGATGACGATCTCGCGGTCGCGCTCGGGCACCGCGTCTTCGATCTTCAGCTCGAGGAAGCCGCGCGGGATCCACTGCGCGCCGGGGATGAAGCCTTGCTCGTACTCGTCGCGCTCCCGCACGTCGACGAGGAACGGCACGTTCGGATCGCCTGCCTTGTCGATCACGCGGGCCTTGGTGTCTTCCGCCGAGACCTCGCGGATCTGCGACTTCACCTGGGTGATCAGGTCGCTGAATGTCGTCACGATCTATTCTCCGATGAACTTCCGGGTTTTATCCGCGATGGGGCCGATTGGCCGGGAATCGCTGAAATGTGGCGCACGGCCGTGTTGCCGTCAACGTCGTGGGTCTTTTTCACGTTTCGCACGAGATTATTGGCCGGCGCGCCCTGCGACGCGCCACGTGCGGACACGCTTGCCCGCGATCCCGCGCCCGGCGAGCGGCCGCAGCGGGCCGACCGTGTGACGGCGCAGGCGTGGGCGGGTATACCAGCCGTCGGTTTCTCGTGCCCGATTCCGCTCCGGTCACCGCCCTCCCCTCCGACGACGGCGCCGCGCTTCGCGACCTCGCTTCCGCCCGCGCCCGCCTTCTCGAGCAGGTCCATCACCGCATCGTCGGCCAGGCGAAGGTCATCGACCTTTTGCTGACCTGTCTGTTCGCCCGAGGTCACGGGCTGTTCGTCGGCGTCCCCGGCCTGGCCAAGACGCTGCTCGTCTCGAGCCTGGCCGAGGCGATGGAGCTCGAGTTCTCGCGCATCCAGTTCACGCCCGACCTGATGCCGGCCGACATCACCGGCTCGGAGGTGCTCGAGGACGAGGGTGCCGGTCGCCGCAGCTTCCGGTTCGTGCGCGGCCCCGTGTTCTGCAACCTGTTGCTCGCCGACGAGATCAACCGCACCCCGCCCAAGACGCAGGCCGCCCTGCTGCAATCGATGCAGGAGGGTCGGGTCACCGCCGGCGGGACGACGCACGAGCTGCCGCCGCCGTTCCACGTCTTCGCCACGCAGAACCCGATCGAGCAGGAGGGCACGTACCCGCTGCCCGAGGCGCAGCTGGACCGCTTCATGCTGCAGATCTCGGTCGCCTATCCCGACCTGCAGTCGGAGCGGCAGATCGTCGCCCTCGGCACCAGCGATCTGGCGCCGATCGAGCCGGTGATCACACCGGTGCAGCTGCTGGCGCACCAGGCGTTGGTCAAGCGGATCCCCGTGCCGCCCTCGGTCGTCGACCACGTGGTCGCGTTGCTGCGGGCGTCGCGGCCCGACGACGACTCGGCCCCGACCGCGGTCAAGGAGCTGGTGCGTTGGGGAGCGGGACCCCGCGCGGGTCAGCAGTTGCTCGCCGCCGCCCAGGCACGCGCCGCCCTCGACGGACGTGCCGGCGTCAACGTCCAGGACGTGCGCGAGCTCGCCGGGCCCGTGCTCGAGCATCGGATCGTGCGCAGCTTCGCGGCCGAGAGCCGTGGCGTGTCGGCCGGTGAGATCCTGGCCGAAGTGCTCGGCACGGTGAAGCCGTAGAGAGAGGCCGTGGCCGAGTCCATCCACGCGTTGGGTCGACTCGTCCCGCCGCAGCTGCGCGAGCAGATGCGCGGGCAAGCGCTGGTGCTGTCGCGCCGCGCCCTCGGTCGTCGCCACGGTCGGCACGCGTCGGCGCGCGCGGGCGTGGGATTGGACTTTCGCGACCACCGTCCGTACGTCGCCGGCGACGATCCGCGGCGGCTCGACTGGCGCGCGATGGCGCGGCGCGATCGTCCGATCCTGCGGCAGACCGACGCCGAGGACGAGCTGTCGATCACCGTGCTGCTGGATGCCAACGGCGGCATGGCCTACGGCGAGGGCGCGGCCAACAAGCAGGCCCACGCCATGGCGCTCGGTGCCGGTCTGTTGTGGCTCGCGCAGCGGCAAGGCGATCCGATCGGCGTCGCGCTCGGCCACGACGGAGCCGTCGACGTGAGCCTCGCCCGGCCCTCGGGCAGCCGCGACCGCCTCGGCGTGCTCGCGCACAAACTGTCGGAGCTGACGCCGGCGGGCACGTGTCCGTGGGTCGATCTGCTGGACGCGCTCGCGCCACGGCTGGCGCGACGCAGTCTCGTGGTCGTGATCTCCGACCTGATCGAGGTCGGGCCCGACGCCGCGCGCACGCCCGAGACCGAAGCCGCACTGTGGCGAGGCCTGTCGGGTCTGTCGGCGCGCGGCCACGAGGTCGTCGTGGTCCAGGTGCTGCATCCCGACGAGATCGAGTTTCCGTGGACCGACGACCGCATGCTGCGCTTCGAGGATCTCCGGAAGATCCACGACACGCTCGAGTCCCCGGGCCAGCGGCTGCGCGATGCGTACCTGCAGAAGTTCGGCGCCCATCTCGACGCGATCACGTCGGCCTGTGAGCACGCCGGGCTTCGACTGTTGCGCACGCGCACCGACGAGCCGGCCGCGGCGGCGTTCGTGCGCCTGCTGGGGCTGCTCGCGGGGACGGCGGCGGCCGACAACGTGGAGGCACGCCCGTGACGTTGCTGGCGCCGCTGTTGCTGGTGGGGATGGTCGCGCTCGGGTTGCCGGTCGCCGCCCACCTGCTGGGCCGGCAGACGCCCAAGCCGATCCGCTTCGCGGCGATGCGCTTTCTGACGCCCGCCGAACCATCGGTGACGCCACGTCGCACGCTGCAGGACGTGCCGCTGATGCTCGTGCGGTTGCTGCTGCTCCTGCTGCTCGTGCTCGCGCTGGCCAAGCCCGCGAGCACCGACGACGCCGGCGTGGCGGTCGTGGCCGAGCCCCACGATGCGGTGATCCTCATCGATGCCTCACGCAGCATGGAGCTGGCGGTCGACGACGAGACGCTGCTGGCGCACGCCGGTGCGCGGGCGCAGGCACTGCTGGGCTCGATTCCGTCCGGCAGCCGGATCGCGCTGGTGTGGTCGGACCCGGGCGCCCCGGTGGTGCCGCTGGGCAACGAGCCGGGCCAGGTCCTGTCGGCGATCGAGCAGTGGATCGATCGCGGTGGCCCGCGGCCGGGCGTGCCGCGTCCGGGTAGCTGGACGATGGCCGAGGCCCTGCCCCGCGCCGCCGAGCTGCTCGCCGACACCGCGGGCGGTGACCGTGTGCGGGCGATCTACGCGATCGGCGACGCGACCGAGCGTGGCCTCGGCTCCTTGCCGTCGACGACGGCGGGCGGCGCGGTGGTCATTCCGATTCCCGCCGTGAGCCCTTCGACCCCCACGCCGGGGCACGTCAGCATCGACGAGATCCAGTGGGAGCCGGCGCCGGACCTCGACCCGCGGGCGGTCCGCGTGTCGGCCGTGGTCACCCGCCACCCCGCGCAGCCACAGGATCAGGTCGACGACGTGGAGCAGCGCGAGGTGGTGCTGCGCATCGGCGACGCCGAGGTCGCCCGCACCAGCGTAGACCTGCCACCCGGCGCACCGCAGGTCGTCGAGTTCACCCACACGCTGCTCGAAGACGACGCCCAGGTCGCGGCGACCGTCGAGCTCGCCGACGCGGGCAACGACCCGATGCCCAGCGACGACCGCCGCGCGACGTGGCTGGCGGCCGACGACGCGCTCGAGGTCGTGGTCGTCAACGGCGACCCGAGCGAGCTGCGGGCCCACGACGAGGTGTTCTTCCTCGCGACGGCCGTGGGCGCGACGGCGGACCAACGACGCATGCACCTGCGTAGCCTCGCGCCGGACCAGCTCGCCGACCGCGTCGACACCGAAGGGGCGCGTGCCTTCGCGGAGACGGACGTGCTCGTGCTCGCCAACGTGCGCGCGCCCTCGGTCAAGGTCGCCGAGGCGATCGAGGAGCAGGTGCGCCGCGGCATGGGCCTGTGGATCAGCGTGGGCGACCGCGTCGAGGCCGACACGTACAACGCCCGCTTCGACGACTTGCTGCCGCTGCGCATGCGCGAGGCGATCGTCGTGGGCACGGCGCCGGGCCGCGCGGAGGCGCGGGTCGAGGGCCTGGCCCCCGCCGACCTCACCCACCCCGCGTTCAAGGGCCTGACCGGCGACCTCGGTCTGTCGGGCAGTCGGGCGCGGCGGATCATGCTGCTGGATCCGGACCCCACGCGACGCCCCGCGATCGCGCTGTCGTTTTCCAGCGGCGCCCCGGCCCTGCTGACGCGCGAGGTCGACGACGGCCGTGTCGCCCTGCTGACCACGACCGTCGACCGCGACTGGGCCGACCTGCCGCTGCGCCCCGGTTTCGTACCCCTGGTGGCCAACGTGCTCGGCTACCTCGCCGACACCCGCCGCGGGGCCGCCGGCAGTCGCCTCGCCGTCGGCGAGCCCCGAACCCTGCGCACCGAGACGCCGATCGCCGTGCGCCTCCCCGACGGTCGCACCGTCTCGCTGGCTCCTGACGAAGACGGCGCGGCCGAGCTGACCGACACGTGGCAGCCGGGCCACTACCGCGCCGGCGAAGGCGAGGCCACGACCGTCTTCTCCGTGGTCGTCGACGCCGCCGAGAGCGTCACCGATCGCGTCGAGGTCGACCCGGTGCAGCTCGACGCCGAGCAACAGGTCGCCGTCTCCGTCCCCCGCTGGCGCGAGGTGCTGTGGCTGGCGCTGCTGCTGCTCGCCGCCGAGGCCTTGCTGCGCGCACGCCGGCGCCGCGATTGATCCGACCGAGACGTCCGCGAGACGTCACCCGGCGCACTTGCCGAGCCGTTTCGTCATGCTCGCCACGGTCGCCGCCCGGTCCGCCGGCTGGATCAGCGGGTTGGCGTCGACGTGCGCGCGCAACAGCTTCTTGGCGTCCTTGCAGCGGCCGAGCTCGTCGGCGCAGCCGGCCGCGGTGCTCAAGGCTCCGATCGCGCTGAAGTGCTGTCCTTCCTCGATCTTGTCCCGGCGCTTCATCTTGGTGACCAGCGGCGCGAGCTCGTGTCCGAGCCGAGCGCACGTCGGCGCGTCCGGTCGGCGCTTGGCCGTTTCGATCTCCTGCGACAGCTTGACCGCCTTCGCCTGCCCCTGGAGGCTCGAGGCGGGACAGTACGTCATCGCCGCGTTGTCGACCGACGCGTCGATCTCCCCGGCGGTCTGCCGGGCGCTGCTCGAGCTGCTCTGCAGCCACTTGCGGTAGCGGCGTTTGCCCTCGTCGCAGCGCCCGACGAGCATCTCGCACTGTGCCCGCGCGCTGGCGTTGCGCTCGTCCATCGCACCGTCGAGCTGCCGCACCCGATCGAGATCGTCCAGGCACCCCTTGCCGTCGGCCGTGCCCATCTTGCGAAGCGCCGAGTCGTACAGCGCCGCGACGGCTTGCGCGGAACCGGGCTTGGCGGTGCCGGCCAAGACCGGCTCGCCGGCCGTCGGCGCCGCGAGGGCCTGGGCGTTCCCTTCGTCGAGCTCCCGGAGCACGAGGCGGATCGGCAGCTTGCAGCGCGTCAGCTCGCGGGCCTCGTCCGACGTGCACGTGGTGAGGTCACCGCCCTGCTTGAGACGATTGTCCGAGCGCGAGTGTCCGCCGCCGACACCGACGCCCTTGTGCGAAGCCTCGACGCGTTGCTCCGATCCCTGCGTCGCGTCGAGCTCGAAGGCGCCGAGGTTGTAGGCCTGCACGAAGTGCGTGGCGCCCTCGCACCGCTGGTTGCCCGCGAGGTCCCCCAGACCGATCGCGTTGCGCGTCGCGGTGACCGTGCCGCTGATGTAGTACTGCAGCTTGAGCGTGGCGCCGCCGGCCACCTTGCCGGCGAACGAGCTCGCGCCCAACGGGAGCTTGGCGTACAGGTCGTACTCGTCGCGGACGTCGAACCCCTCGACGCTCCCCGTCGTCCACGTCGGTGGGTTGTAGGCGCCGTAGCGACCCGCCATGCCGTCGTCGTTGCACGCGGTCAGCACCTCCAGCTCGCACCCCACGTACCGTACGAACACGACGTCGCGCTCGGCGACGGACTCGAACATCGCGGTGTCCGTCGCGTCCCACTCCACGACGAACGGACGTTGGGTGGGGTCGACTTCGGAGCACCGGTTCTGTCCGACCGTCGTGCCCGCCATCAGCCGGTCGGCGGTGGCCCCCTTGGGCTTGCACCCGAGCGTCCCGCCCAGCATCGCCGGCGCGAAAACGAACAGCGCGGACAGGACGGCAGGAACTCGACGGGAACGCATTCGACGCTTCACGGCGCCGGTGGTTCCGAAATGCCGGGAGCGGTTTAAGGCTGATGAGACGAGATCATCGGAACCCATCTCGTTTGCCCCACCGGCGAGGACGCCGTCGCCCAGTCGAATGTCGACGGTGTTCGTGTCGTCGATGCCCAGCACGACTGCCTCGGCGAGCGCATGGTTGTCGAGTTAGGAGTCGCCGGGACAGGGATCTCCGGCCGTGTCGTCGGCACTTCCGCCCCCTGGACCACCGCCCGGCCCTCCGCCGGGACCGCCGCCGGGACCGCCGCCCCCGTCGGTCGTTCCCGACGACGTTCCGCCACCCCCTCCCGTGACGCAGCCGGGGCCGAGGACGAACACGCCGATGCAGCCAAGGAGCGCGGCTGCGCGTGCAGTCTGTTGCCTCTTGGTCATCGCTCGTTCCTCCGGCATCGGCCCAGCATCAGTACACATCGTCCACATCGCAGAAGCAGTGCGCGCCCAAGACCTCCTGCCTCGTCATCGGGGCGGGATCGAAGTCGGGCGCGGTGACGATCATGGACGGGATCGGCGCGTCGCACGGGATCTCCGTCCAGAGGGTGGAGAAGCCGTTCGCGAAACTGTCGCAGTCCGCGATCTCGTGAAATTCCACGAGGTAGGGATCGATCGAGCACAGGTCGCCCTGGGCCTGTGTCTGGTCGAACACGTTCGTCGCCCTCGCGTTCTCCATGGCGCAGACATCGTTGCAGTTGGTGACGCCGTCGGGGACGAAGCAGGCGTCGGACCACGCGGCTTCGCAGTTGTTGGTGTCCTTGTGGCAGCCGCCGAAGCCGCCGTGCTTTGGACACACCTTCCCGCACTCGCCGCAGTTATCGTCATCGTTCGGCGAGCAAGATCCGTCGTCGCAGCTGTACTCGAACCTCGGGTTGCACATGGGGCTCGTGTCACCGGTCGTGTCGCTGCTGGTCGTGCTTCCGTCGTGCGACGTGGCGGAGGTCGTCGGCGGCGCGTCCGTCGTCGGAGACGACCCTGTGCTCGAACCTGGCGTCGTCGTGCTGCTCTCGCCCGCGCCGGAAGTATCGGACGGCGTCGATATCGTGCGAGCACCGCAACCGGCGACGATCGCGGTCAGGCCGACCGCGAGGCGTTCGAACGTCCGCACGCTCGTGGGCTTGCCCATTCCTACTCCGGCTCCTCGATCACCGGCGAGCAGTTGCATTGGATGCCCTGCGCCGGTTTGAGGAGCAGGCCAATCACGGCGTGGTCCCAGTCGACGGGTTCGTCACACGGCGTGCTGAATCCCTCTCCGTCGCCCGTGCAGTCGTCGAATTCGGAGATTCTGGCGCCGGCCTTTCCGTCGTCCTCCGGGGCACACGTCCGGCCCTCGGAGGCACAGATCTCCGCGCACGTGATCGGTGCGTCGGATCGGCTGCCGCAAGTCACGCTCAGCGAAGGCTGACACTCACCGAGAAAACACGTTCCACCCACGCAGCGACGTCCGCACTCGCCGCAGTTGGCCGCATCGACGCCGAGGCTGGTGCACCTCGAGCCACATCGCGTGGTCTCGTCCTTGGGGCAGCCCTCATCGGGCGCCGGATGAGGCGGCTCGTCGGTGTCCGAGGCGCTGCCCGTCGAACCGGATCCCGACGGTTCACTGCTCGAGTCCTCGAGAGGTTGCGACGTGCTCGGTGCAGCGCCGCTCGTACTCGTCGTCCCGGATGGCGGCGAAAGCGAAGGTCCGCACGCTACAAGGAGGCTCAGGACCATGTACCGGACAAGCCTGTGCCCGTACCTGCGAGTTCTCGGGGCCATCATCGATCGGAGTAGGCGAAGCGTCGAGGAAGTCCGCCGCGTGGTCGTACTCCACGCAAACCGTGTGCGGGTCTGCCAAAGCTGGCCGGCTCCAAAGTCCGAGCGCGCTCGCGAAGAGCAGCGCGCCACCTAATCTACCGCGAGCCGCGAGCCGCGAGCCGCGAGCCGCGAGCCGCGAGCCGCGAGCCGCGCTTGTCTCTACCCAACATCCTTCTCAGGCTACGACGCCTGCCACGTCATCGAAGCAGTGAACACCGAAACGGTGGCTACACCCCGCTCCCGGTCCCCTCGACAGCCGGCCCTCGGGCCGGCCCGTGCTCTTGCCACGCTCCCGCGCGCGGCGCCGTCTACTGCTCGGAGGCCCATGACGCCCGAGTCCGGTAGCGAACGCCAAACTCGACAGCGCCGGTCCGAGGCAAGGCCTCATCTCCTTCACGCCGCCTCCCCGTACGAGGCTCAGTGCCGGGTGGACGCCACGGGCGGCACGTCGCGCACACGGGCGCGCATCGTCCACGCCCGCGCGACCGTGGGGATGTCCGCATCGAACTCCATCGCGCGCAGCTCGACGATCTCGAGGACCGGCTCCACGGCGGTCACGAGGTCGCGCGCGCTACGACGCGGGGGTCCGTGATCCCGCGGCGGACCCTCGGTGCTTCCCGCCAGGCTCAGCCACTGACCCCCCGCGCCCAGGGAACCGGCCACGTGCCGGGCGAAGGTGGCGCGCTGGTCGTGCTCGTCGAACACGTGCCAGACCCCGCGGTCGAAGACGAGCGCGAACGGCCCACCGTCGATCGGCGCGGCGAGGAAGTCGTGCACCGCGAGCTCGATCGCCACGCCGGCATCGGCGGCCTTCTTGCCGGCCTGCTCGATCGCGAGCGGCGCCACGTCGATCGCGACGACCTCGAACCCCCGCTGCGCCAGCCAGATCGCGTTGGTGCCCGTGCCGCAGCCGACCTCGAGGGCGCGCCCCGGGGCGATCACGCCGGACTCGACCGCCGCGACGAGCTCGGTCTCGGGCTCGCCGGTGTCCCACGGCAGAAACCCGTTGGCGTAGTCGTCGTTCCAGCTTCGCTCGCTCACGCCCCGAATCCTAGCAGCGCGCGTGCTCGAGCGCGCGACGAGGCCTCGCCGATGAAACCGGCGAGCCGACGACGCGCGACCGCCCGCGGATCGTCAGCCGGTGCCGCCGCTGCCGCCCGAGCTGCCGCCCGCGCCGGCGTCACCCGTGGTGTCGTCGGCCATCGCGCCGCTGCTGGACGACTCGCCGCCGCTGGTTCCGCCGGTCGTGCCGTCGGAGCCCTTGCCGCTGTCGGTCGCCGTGGGCAGACCGCTCGGGTCGACGCAGGTCTGCGACAGACACGCGAGCCCGTCGTCGCAACCGCCACCGCCGGTGCACGGACAACCTTCGGTCCCGACCGGACACTGCGGGCCCGGGTCGACGCAAACGTCGGACGCACAGACCAGCGGCATGTCGCACGCGCCGGCCGGCGTGCAGTCGCAACCTTCGGTGCCGACGGGGCACACGTCGAGGAAGCAGATGTTCTGGTTGTTGTCGCACTCGAAGCCGGGGTTGCACGCCCCGCCCTTCGTGCACGGGCAGCCTTCGCTGCCGATCTCGCCGGCACTGCACTCGGTGCCGGTGTCGCCGTAGGTGTCGTAGTCGTAACCGTCACCCTCGGTCGACAAGAAGCACGCTCCCGAGCCGATCGAAAGCGGCCCGACGATGGCGAACACGAACGTCAGCAGGGAGCTTCGCATGATGATTCCAGACTAGAAGGGGTAAGGGTCCTTCTCAACCCGAATGTGACAGTTTTTGGCGCAACGGGGGCCTGGGCGGCGCCCTACGTTGTTGTAGCACGACCCGAAGGCACGGGTGCCACGACGGCGGGGGTCGCGAACCGGGGAATCCCCTGTAGGTGTGACACGTAGCACCGGGCAAAACACCGCGCACGAAAAGCCGGGAGCGCGGTCGATCGAAACCCGAGCGCGCGGCACTACCCACGCACCGGACCGCGCGTGCGCCCTCGCCACCCCACGCGCCGACGGGTCGAGCTCAAAAGACGGCCCAGCCCAGGCCCAAGGTCAACCCCCACACGCGCATCGCATCCTCGGCCGTGTAGCCGAACGGTGCGTCGATGTTGAAGTTGAACTTCGCCGTCGCGTAGACGGGGCACTGTTGGGTCGCCATCGCGAACGTGCCTTGGATCCGTCGGCCGCCGCGACGACACAGGCTGGCGTCGGCGAACGGCGCGACCGCCACCTGGGAACGATCGCCTTCGCGCTGCCCGTTGTAGACCGCCGACATCCGAACCCCGACGCCGGCCCAGCGGGTCACGTACCGGGCGACGCCCGCCCCCTGGGCGACCAGCGACGGAGCCGCCGTATTGTCGACGCTCGGAAACAGGCCGGCCAACCCCGCGTCGGCGCCCACGACCAGCCGCCGCCAAACCTGCGCCCGGATCTGCGCAGGGAGCACCAGGCCGAGCGTCGTCGGCGTCCACTCCCACGGGTTCCACCCGCCCCGACCGCCGAGGGCGTACTCGTAGGCGAGCCGCTCGTCGTCGTCGCGGGCGATCGAGGTGGGGATCGCGAACGCGAAGCCGATCTTGGCCTCGCGGAACTTGTCGTCGCTCCAGCGCACCACGCGGGACGCGGCCACGGTCATGTTCGAGGCGCGGGTGGTCGAGACTTTGCCCTCGGGTCCGTTGATCACCGTGGAGACGACGCCGAACCCGGCCATGACCTCGGCGCTGGGATGCGGTCGGATCCCCATGTCGAGGTGGGGCGAGACCGAAGCGACCTGGGCGTCGGGTCGCTGCTCGGCGAAGATCCCGATGTCGGCGCTGCCGAGCAGCGTCGGCTCGTCGCCGAGCTCGTCCATGTCGGGGCCGTCGGCTTGGACGAGCCGCGGTCGCGACTCGGGCTCGACCGGCTCACCCGATCGCGGGGCGATGGGCTCGCTGGCGATCGCGGTGGACGCGACCAGCCCCGCCAGTGTCAGCCCCGCGCCGATCGCTGCGGCGCGGCGTGTCCGGACGAGCGAGGCTACGGGTACTGACATCACGCGATCCAACTGCCCTGTCAGTATCCAGGACACGTCCAGCCCCGACAAGCGCCATGGGGCGAAACGCCGGACACGCGGACCAACGTGCACGGTCAGCGGCGACTGCGCCGACTACGGTCGGCGGTCGAGACGGCAGAACACGAACGGTTGGGCGTGCCGTTCGTCGGCCGGGTGCGGCTCGCGCGAGACTTCCTCGAACGCGCCGACGGGCAGTGGCGGAAACGTGACGTCGCCGTCGACGTCCACCTCGACCTCGGTCAGGTAGATCCGGTCGGCCACCGGCAGCGCCAGCCGATAGATCTGGCCGCCACCGCCGACGAAGCACTCGGTATCGCCGGCCGCCTCCGCCAGGCGGAGACCTTCCCCGACGCTGCCGACGACGATCGCTCCGGGCGCGGCGTAGTGCTCGTCGCGGGTGACCACCACCATCGTGCGCCCCGGCAGCGGGCGGCCGATCGACTCCCAGGTCTTGCGCCCCACGACGAGGTGGTGGCCCATCGTCAGCTGCTTGAAGCGGCGCAGCTCGTCGGGCAGCCGCCACGGCAGCTCGCCGGCGCGGCCGATCACGCCGTTTCGCGCCACGGCGGCGATGAGCGAGACGATCACACCGCCACCGGCGCCTTGATGTGCGGCTGCGGGTCGTAGCCCACGAGCTCGAAGTCCTCGTACCGAAAGTCGAAGATCGAGTCCGGCCGGCGCTTGATCGCCATCGTCGGCAAGCGACCGGGGGTGCGCGCGAGCTGGGTACGCGCCTGCTCGAAGTGGTTCTTGTACAGGTGGACGTCGCCGAACGTGTGCACGAAGTCGCCGGGCTGCAGGTCGGTGACCTTCGCGATCATCATGGTCAGCAGGGCGTACGAGGCGATGTTGAAGGGGACGCCCAAGAACACGTCGGCGCTGCGCTGGTACAGCTGACACGACAGCTTGCCGTCGGCGACGAAGAACTGAAACAGACAGTGGCACGGCGCCAGCGCCATCTTCGGCAGCTCGGCCACGTTCCACGCGCTGACCACGATGCGTCGCGAGGTCGGATTGCGGGTGACGAGGTCCACCGCCTGCGCGATCTGGTCGATGGTCTCGCCGCCGGGCGTGGGCCAGGCGCGCCATTGCCGGCCGTAGATCGGACCGAGCTCGCCCTGCTCGTCCGCCCACTCGTCCCAGATCCGGACCTTGTTCTCCTCGAGGTAGCCGATGTTGGTCTCGCCCCGCAGAAACCACAGCAGCTCGTAGATGATCGAGCGCAGGTGCAGCTTCTTGGTCGTCAGGCAGGGAAACCCCTCGGCGAGGTCGAAGCGCAGCTGCCGGCCGAAGACCGCCCGCGTCCCGACGCCGGTCCGATCGTCTCGGTCCGAGCCGTGCTCGAGGATGTCGGCCATCAGGTCCAGGTACGCGCGCATCGGGGCGAGGCTACCGCCGCGTCGCGCGTCCGACCACGCGGCCGCCCGCGGTCTCGGCAGGACCGCGTCGTGGCTAGCCGCGCGCGATCTCGTCGGCGAGCCGTTGGTGCGCGGGGTACGGGGGCCCTTCGGGCGCGGGCGGCGTCGTGTCCATGGCGGCCATCGCGGCGACGAGATCCGTCGCGATCTTCGACGTGCCGGCGTCCGGCACCTCCGGGGCGGGCGCCGACGCGCACACGAAGCGTTGCTTGAGCGCGATCATCCGACCGATCGCCCCCTCGACCACGGCGTCGGGCGTGCGCTCGAGACGGCGCAGCACGATCTCTCGCAGCGCGGGCTCGCGGCACGCCAGCAGTGCGTCCACGCCGGCTCGCAGCGCGCCGTCCACGACGTCCTCGGGGCGGAAGTGATCGGCGATCGCCTTCATCTCGAGATCGTCGGAGAAGACGACCCCGGAAAAGCCCAACTCCTCGCGAAGGATCGCGATCACGTCCGGGGCGAGGGTGGCCGGACGCTTGCGATCGATCGCCTCGAACACCACGTGGGCCGACATGATCGACGCGACGCCGGCCTCGATCGCGCGGGCAAACGGCGGCAGCTCCACCTCGCGCAAGCGCTCCAGCGCGTGGGGCAGTCGCGGCAGGTGCAGGTGACTGTCGGTCTGCGTGTCGCCGTGCCCGGGAAAGTGCTTGGCGCACGCGGCCACGCCCTCGGCCTGCATCGCCTCGATGAACCGCGCCGCGTGCCGGCCGACGCGGGCGGCATCGCGGCCGAAGCTGCGATCGCCGATCACCGGGTTGTCGGGGTTGGTGTCCACGTCGACGACGGGGGCGAAGTCGAGGTGGATCCCCACGTCGCGCAGCTCGGCCGCGAGCGACGTCGCCACGGCCGCGGTCTTGTCGAGCTCGTCGAGCTCACCGAGTCGACGCATCGGCGGCCACTGTGTCCACGGGGCGCGCAGTCGTTGGACGCGACCGCCCTCCTGGTCGATCGACACGAACGCGGGCGCGTCGTCCGGCGCAGCTTCGCGGATCTCGGTGACGAGACGGCGCAGCTGCTCGGGCCCCTCGATGTTGCGCGCAAAGAGGATCACGCCGCCGACTCGGCCCTGCGCCAGCAGCTGCGCGAGGTCACCGGGTAGCGTCGTCCCGTCGAAGCCCGCGACGAGAAGCTGGCCCGGCTGCCACCACGTCGACATCGTCCGTACAGTACTCCCCCGCCGCCGCGGCCAAAAACTCACGCCGCGATCGTCGGGGCTTCGGGCGCTCGAGGCCCAAATACGCCGCGTTTGCCTCGTCCCACGCCGGTTGACGGCTTCACACGGCCGCTGATAGCGTGCGGCGCCTTTGATGCCCGGCGCCCTCTACCGCCACGCGAAGTGGACTTTTCCGCTCGCCTTGCTCGTCGCCGCGGCACCTTCGGTGGCGTACGCACAGCCCGGCCTCGGTGGCCCGCAGGCGGGAGGTCCCGTACCCGGGGCTCCCGGCGGCCGCAAGGAGAAGAAGGAAGGCCCCGCCGAGGAGGCCGACAAGGACAAGCAGGCCCTGCGCCCGATCGAGGAGGTCCCCGCGACCCCCGAGCGACGCCGCAAGATCGCCCTGTTCGACCTGCACGGCTACTTCCGGTTCCGCGGCGACTACTTCCATCGCCTCAACCTCGGCCTGCCCGATCGGCTCGACGACACCGACAACACGCTCACGCAGAACAAGTTCTTCCGGCCGCCCGTCGAGCAGGCCGAGCTGCGCGAGACCGCCGGGCAAGAGGACATCTTCGTTCCCAACGACGCGCGGTGCCAGAACCGGCTCGAGGACCGGGGCGTGTCCCTGCAGCGTGCCTCGCAGCGCTGCGGCCGGCGCAACGGCTTTCCCAGCGCCAACCTGCGCCTGCGGCTCGAGCCCACGCTGCACATCACCGACACGGTCAAGGTGCACAGCCAGGTCGACCTGCTCGACAACGTGGTGCTCGGCTCGACGCCCGACTCGTACGTCTACGGCACCCCGGACGCGCCGATCGATCTGTACTCGCGCTCGCAGGTGCCGCCGCAGGCGGGCGTCAACTCGCTCGACGACAGCATCCTGGTCAAGCGCGCGTGGGGCCACATCCGCTTCGGCTTCGGGCTCGACCTGCAGTTCGGTCGCATGCCCTGGAGCTGGGGCATGGGCATGGTGGCCAACCACGGCAACGGCTACTACCGCGGCTACAAGTCCGACATCATCGAGCACCTCGATCGCGACTACGGCGACTCGGTCGACTCGGTGCGGCTGGCCTTCGACTTCGGCAAGGACCGCCGGCGCTCGCACACGGTGGCGCTGTCGTGGGACTGGGCCTCCAGCGGCCCCACCACCGCGCAGCTGCTCGGCGACACCTACGGATCGGGGCGGCTGGTCGGCCAGACGATCTCGGCCGAAAAGTTCGACAACGTCTACCAGTGGAGCGCGTCGGTCGAGCGCCGCGACGACCCCGAGATGCTGCAGCGCAAGCTGTCGCTGGGCACGCCGGTGATCAACTACGGCCTGATGAACTGGTTCCGCTACCAGGACGTCGACACGGTGGCCGGCTTCGAGACGCCGCTTCTGTTCGGATCCGACTACGGGGCGTACCTCGTGCCGCGGCGCGCCTTCGTCGCCACGCCCGACCTGTGGTTTCGGGTGAACTGGCGAGCGCTGCGGATCGAGCTCGAGGCCGCCGGCAACTTCGGCACGTTCAGCACGCGTGACCTCGCCGAGGACATCGCCGACCCGGACACGTTCTTCCAGAGCGTCACGTCCGCCGACCTCCAGCGCAAGACGATCGCGAACTTCGGCTACGCCCTCGAGTTCAAGTACGGCTTCTTCAAGGACCGCTTCCACATCGGGTTCGACCAGGGCTTTGCGATGGGCGACGACGGCACGAGCCAGTACGCCCCCGACGCCCGTGCGCCGCTGCCGGCCAACGACGCCAACAACACGCTGTCGGCGTTCCGGTTCAACCCCGCCTACAACGTGGACATGCTGATGTTCCGCGAGATCCTCGGCACGGTCTCGAACGCGGCGTACTTCAAGCCCTGGGCGGCGTTCTACTTCTTCGACCACTTCTCGGCCCGCGTCGACGTCGAGTACGCGCTCGCGGCTCGCAGGTCGTCCACGCTCGGCGACAAGTTCAGCTACGGCGTCGAGCTCGACGGCGCGCTGCGCTACCACGACGCCCGCGAGCCGATCTTCTTCCAGGTGCAGTACGGCGTCATGTTCCCGACCGGCGCCTTCAATCGCATCAACGAAGACGGCACGGTCAACGACGCCCGCGCCATCCAATCCGTTCAGGGTCAGCTCGGAATCCGGTTCTAAGCCCGACGCCGCCGGGTGCGGCGCGAGCCGGCCGGTGTGCCGCGGACGACCGCGGACCGGGTTGGGACAAGGGCGACGGTTCGTGAAATCATCCCCGGGATGGCGCGTCCGGAGATGAAGGCCCGGATGGTCCAGCTCGCCCTGGACCGGATCGAGGACTCGCTGACGCCCAGTCAGCGACGGGCGGTCCTGGGCGACGTCGGCAGCGGGACCATCGAGGCGATTCGCGGCGCACGGCGGACGGAGTGGGTCGACGCTTCCCTGCAGGCCGAGCTCAACCAGGCGGCCTTTCGTCACTGTGGACCCGAGGGCTACGACCAGCTCTGGCGATCGATCACGATGAGCTCGACCAAGGACTCGCTGTTCGCCGCCCTCGCCGGCGGGATGCTTCGGATCCTCGGCGTGTCTCCGCGCCGCCTCGTCAACGTGATTCCCCGCGCCGCCAACCATGTCGCGCGCAACACGGGCGTCTACGAGATCGTCGACACCCACGACCCCCGCTCGGCGATGATGGTGTTTCGCGGCATCCACCCCGAGCTTCGCCGCGACGAGACGTGGGCGCGGGCCAGCCGCGGGAGCCTGCTCGCGGTCACCGACCTACTCAAGCTCCCGGGCAGCGTGAGCATGGACTTCTCCGACCTCTCCGACGGCGTGGCCCGCTACACGCTGACGTGGGAGCTGCCCGAGGGCACGCCCGCCCACGACGACGACGACGACTGACTCATGCACCGCACGCTTCCGATCCTGCCCACGGGCCTGGCCCTGCTCGCCGCGTTGTCGGCGACCGGTTGCAACGATGCGCGCTGTGATCCTCATCCGGTCGGCGAGCCCTGGAAGCCCTACGAGGATCTGCTGCCCTCGGACGCGGTCGTTTGTGGGCCCAACCGCCACAGCGAGGCCAAGCCCTCCGACGTCGTCGACGACTATCCGCCGACCCACGTCTTCGTCTTCTACGAAGAGCGCGACGCCCACGTCGCGTTCCAGAGCACGCTCGACCACTTCGAAGCCGCCGGCTTCACCATCGGCAAGGTCAGCGCGATCGGCGAGGGCGACACGGCGCTGTACGATGCCGAGGTCGTGCGGGACGACGTGACGATCGTGCTCGGCGTCAACCGCAACGACTGGGGCACGCAGGGCTCGTTCGACCTGCGGCTGCCGAAATAACCGGCCCTCACCTGTCCCCGAGGGACGTACCGGGCACGGTCGACAAGCGCTACGCTGCTCGCTCCATGGCGCGGTCCCAAGGCAAGTCGCAAAGCAAGTGGGTGTGCTCGGACTGCGGGGCGGTCTCGCAGGGATGGTTCGGGCGCTGTCCGAGCTGCGGGGAGTGGAACACGATCGAGGAAGAGGCCGCGCAGGTCGAGGCGCCGACCGACCGCGTCCACCTCGGCGTCGCCGGTGCGCCCGTGTCGGCGGCGGACCCCGCATCCGTCGGCCCCACCGAGCGCATGCCCACCGGCCTCGGCGAGGTCGACCGTGTGCTCGGGGGCGGGCTCGTCCCGGGCTCGATCGTGCTGCTGGGCGGACCGCCCGGAATCGGCAAGTCGACACTGCTGCTGCAAGTGAGCGCGGCACTCGCAGCCTCGGCCGGTCCGGTGCTGTACGCCAGCGGCGAGGAGTCGGTCGCGCAGATCGCCTCGCGGGCCAAGCGGCTCGGCGCCGCCGATGCGCGCCTGATGCTGCTGGCCGAGACGCGGATCGAGCCGATTCTCGCCGCCGCGCGTGAGGATCTGGAGCTGTCGGCCGTCGTCGTCGACTCGATCCAGACCGTGTACTCGGCTTCCCACGACGGCCTGCCCGGCAACGTCTCGCAGATTCGGGCCGTCACCGCCCAGCTCATCAGCTTCGCCAAGTCGCGAGAAGTCCCGGTGATCGTGGTCGGTCACGTGACCAAGGATGGTCAGCTCGCGGGGCCACGCGTGCTCGAGCACATGGTCGACACGGTGCTGTCGTTCGAGGGCGACGACGAACGTGCCACTCGCCTGTTGCGCGCGTCCAAGAACCGCTTCGGCAGCACCATGGAGCTCGGCGTGTTCGAGATGCGCGCCGACGGTCTGCGGCAGGTCGACAACCCCTCCGAAGCCTTTCTGGCCGAGCGTCCCAAGGACACGCCGGGCTCGTGCGTCACGGCGAGCTTGGAGGGCTCGCGCCCGCTGCTGTTGGAGATCCAGGCGTTGCTGGCCCAGAGCTTCGGCACCAACCCGCGCCGCAACTGCGTGGGCGTGGACCCGGCTCGCCTCGCGATGCTGATGGCCGTCCTCGACCGCCACGGCGATCTGTTCGTGCTCGACCACGACGTCTTCGTCAACGTGGCCGGCGGCATGCGGCTGTTCGAGCCGAGCTCGGACCTCGCGGTGCTCCTGGCCGTCGCCAGCAGTCACACGCGTCGAACGATCTCGGGCGACCTCCTCGCGATCGGCGAGATCGGCCTGACCGGCGAAGTCCGGCAGGCCGCCCGCCTCGAGCTGCGCCTGGCCGAGGCCGCCCGCCTCGGGTTTCGCCGAGCCATCATCGCCCCGCGCCGTCAGGAGCTCGACGTCCCCAAGGGATTGAAGCTCATCGAGGTCCCGACCGTCGCGGCCGCGATGGAAGCCGCCCTGAAGTAGCGGCGACCCGTTGGGCCTACGGCGCCGAGATGTCGGGCTCGCCCTCGACCTCGGGTCGCGTGTAGCGGACGCAGGTCACCCGGCCGTCTCGCCAGCGCTGGGGCACGGGCCCCATCCGCGCGGAGCGGTTGTTCCAGACCAGCCGCGCGCTGCCGAACGTGTCGGCCCTCGTCTGTGACCAGTACATCGTCTTGTCCAGCCAGCCGACCTTCGACAGCGACACCAGCTCGCCGATCGTCGGCAGCCGCCAGCGCCCCACCCCGTGCACGACGAGCTCTTCGCAGTACGTCTGCGCCTTCTCGAAGTTGAACTTGAGGATCTTCGTTCGTGTGCGGCGCTTGGACTTCTTGACCTCCACGGCCAAGGGCGCCACCAGCAGGATGTCGATCGAGCGGATCTGCTGGTCGGACAGCGCCGTGTAGATCGTGTCCTGCTCGGCGCGAAGCTCCTCGTCCGTGAGCGTCGACTCGATCGCGGGTGCGTCCTCGTCCTCGCCCTCGTCCGCGTCGTCGTCGGCGACTTGCGGCTCGGGCTCGGGTGTCGGTTCGGGCTCCGCCTCGATCGCGGCCTGCGGGGCCTCGTCGTCGATCGCCGGCTCGGCCTCCGCGGGCTCGGGCTCCGGCCCCGGCTCGGCGGGCGTCGCCTCGGCCGGCTCCGCCTCGGCCGGCTCGGGCTCGGCGGGCGCACTCGCGGGCGCGTCGTTCTTCGGGGCGTCCTTGGCCACGTCGTTCGCCGCCGTCTTCGTGTCCTCTTCGGCATCGTCGTCGCCGGACATCGCGACGAGGGCGAACAGCCCGAGGGTCGCCGCGACGCCGGCCGCCACGTACCAGCGCTTGTTGCCCGACAGACGCCGCCAACCCAGTCCGAACGCGGCACCGTCGACCACACTGTCGTCGGGCGCAGGCATCACTGCGGTCCCGATGCTCGGGATCGGAGCGTCGGGCGGAGTCGGGAGCGGCGGCGGGCCGACCACCGTCGTCTTCTTCGTCGACCGATCGACCCCCCCGAGCCGCTGGGCGACCTCGTCGAGGATCGTCACCGGATCGTTCCAATCCACCTGCCCCGACCAGACCCGCTCCGGCGGTACCCCTTGGTCCGAGATGCTGTCGTGCATCTCGGCGAGGGCGTCGTCGGCGATCTCCGGACCCCCGCACAAGATGTACAGCGCCGTCCCGCGACGTTCGAACGCGAGTCGCTCGAGCGCCTCCGGCTTGGCCTGCAGCCCGTAGACCAGCTCGACCTGGTAGCCGTATCGCATCAACGTCGCCACGGCCGGGGCGAGCGCGGTCCGCCGATCGGCCGCGCAGGCGAAGATCACCGCAGGACTTCCAGGACGGGCGCGCGACAACTCCTGGACGCGCGCGTGGGGGCCCGTCGCAACCATGGACGAACATTGTCCCACGGTTGCGGCTCACGCCGAATTCATGCGCGCAGATCTGGCGGAGGATCTCCGAGCCGTCCCTACGTTGTGCGACCGCGAACGTTCGTTCACGCGTCGGTCCCGACAGCGTCGGCCGGTTGGCTACGCGCGGGCCCGCGGACGGCCGCCATCGCTCGATGGTGCCGCGGTTTTGCCGTTTTTGCCCGAGGACGCCGCTGCGTCCGGCTCGTCGTCGGTCGCGGGCGCGGCCGCCTCTTTGGGCGCGGCCACCTCTTTGGGCGCAGCCACGGGCTTTTCACCCAGGCCGTACTTCTCGCGGATCTCGGCGTCGATCCGCGCCGCGACGTCGGGGTGCTCCTTGAGGAAGACCTTGGCGTTCTCCCGGCCCTGCCCGATCCGCTCGCCACGGTACGACAGCCACGCCCCCGACTTGTCGATGACGTTCTTTTCGACCCCCATGTCGATGAGCAGGCCTTCGTGGCTGGCCCCCTCGCCGTACATGATGTCGAACTCGATCTCGCGGAACGGCGGCGCGAGCTTGTTCTTGACCACCTTGACCCTGGTCCGGTTGCCGACCACGCCCTCGGCGACCTTGATCGCACCGATCCGGCGGATGTCCAGGCGCATCGAGGCGTAGAACTTGAGCGCGTTGCCGCCCGTGGTCGTCTCCGGGCTGCCGAACATCACGCCGATCTTCATGCGCAGCTGGTTGATGAAGATGACGATCGTGCGGCTGCGGGAGATCGAGCCGGTCAGCTTGCGCAGCGCCTGGCTCATCAGCCGCGCCTGAAGGCCCACGTGCGTGTCACCCATCTCGCCCTCGAGCTCGGCCTTGGGCGTGAGCGCGGCGACCGAGTCGATGACGACGATGTCGACCGCGCCCGAGCGCACCAGCATGTCGCAGATCTCCAGCGCCTGCTCGCCGAAGTCGGGCTGCGACACGAGCAAGTCGTCGGTCCGCACGCCGATCTTGCGAGCGTAGCTGACGTCGAGCGCGTGCTCGGCGTCGATGAACGCACACACACCGCCGAGCTTCTGTGCTTCGGCGACGGCGTGCAGCGCCATGGTCGTCTTGCCCGAGGACTCCGGGCCGTACATCTCGATGATGCGGCCGCGGGGCAGCCCGCCGATGCCGAGGGCGATGTCCAGGCCGAGGCAACCGGTGGGCACCACCGAAACGTCGCCGGCCGGCAGCCCCCCCGTGGCCTCCAGCCGCATGATCGACCCCTTGCCGAACTGCTTTTCGATCGTCGCCATCGCGAGATCGATCGCGGCATCGCGCTGCTTGGTGGGGTCGGGATTCTTGGTGGTCTTCGTTGCGGCCATCTTGGTGGGCTCTCGATCAGGGTGAGCGTCGGTGGTGAGGTTGGAAGTCGATTCGCGGAGGCGACGGGGCGCGGGTCTGTCAGCGCGGCCGGTCGGCGGGCAGGACCTGCACGGCGGCGGCCCCTCGGGCGACGAGGCGATCCCAGACGAGCTTGAGGGCCCAGCGGGTCGCAGACCGCTGCACACTGCCACGATCGCCGCGCAGTTGGAGTCGCATGTGGGAGATCTCCGCTTCGTCGGCAACGGCGATATGGACCGTTCCGACGGGTTTGTTCGGAGATCCCCCGCTGGGCCCGGCGATTCCCGTGATCCCGACGGCGAGATCGCTTCGCAGGACCTCGCGCGCGCCGGCGGCGAGGTGACGCGCCACCGCCTCGCTCACCGCGCCGTGCTCGGCGATGACCTCGGGGGGCACGCCGACGACCCGCTGCTTGATGTCGTCGTCGTACGCGACCACCACGCCACGAAGGCACGCCGAGGCGCCCGCGACCGCGGTGATCGCCGCGCCGAAGCCACCACCGGTGCACGACTCCGCGGCGCCGAGCCACAGGCCGGCCTCGGTCGCCGCCGTGACGACGCGGGTGGCGAGGTCGGCGGGACCGATGCCGTACAGGCCCGGTTGCAGCGCGGCGACGATCGGGTCGTCGAGCGTGGCGAGCTCGTCCATCGTCGCGGCGCCTTCGGGTCCGTGCAGGCCTTCGAGGATGACCGTCACCTCGGGCATCGACGCCCGGTAGTGCACGTACATCGCGGCCAGCCGTGGCGATCGCCGGCGGGCCGCTTCGATCACCGGCTCGACGCGCTCGGCGACCGACGACTCGCCGTGGCCGAGCACACGGTAGACTCGACGCTGGACGGGTCGCAGATCGAAGCGGTCGCGCAGTCGCGGCTCGACCTGCTCGGCCATCATCTTCTTCATCTCGCGCGGCACACCGGGCATCACGAACACCCAGCAGTCACCGACCTCGACGCAGAACCCCTCGGCGGTACCGATCGGGTTGTCGAGGATCTGTGCGCCGACGGGGAAGTCCGCCTGCTTGCGGTTGGCCTCGGGCATGACCCGGCCGAAGGCGCGGTACTTCGCCTCGAGTCGCTCCATCGCTCCGTCGTCCCGACGCAGCGGTACGCCGGCGGCCTTGGCCACCGCGGCCGTCGTCAGGTCGTCGCTCGTCGGCCCGAGCCCGCCGCAGATCAGGCACACCTGGGCACGACCGGCCGTCTGCGTCAGCGCCCCGGCGATCTCGTCGATCCGGTCCCGCGCCGTGGCGGCGTGTTGCAGGGCCACGCCCAGCGCTCGACAGCGCTGCGCGAGATGAGCGAGATTCGTGTCCGTGATGTCCCCGGCCAGCAGCTCGTCGCCCACGGTGAGCACGTGCGCGACGACAGGTTCGTTCGACGTGGGGGCATCGACAGGGAACGAGGGTTCAGGCATCTTTGCGGCCGCCGTAGGCCTCGTTTTGCCGCTTTACTGTTCAGATGTCAAGTGTCACCACGCGGGTTCTCCGCCCCGGACCAAGATTGGTCGCAAAGGGGTGAACCCGCGCCTTGGACCCCCTCGCGTGGTTGGCTAGGATTCGAGGCAGAAGTGCGCATTCGGTACGCGGCGAAGACCGACGTCGGCATGAAGAGGACTCACAACGAGGAC
Organism: uncultured Pseudomonadota bacterium; assembly: GCA_937896535.1. GTDB lineage: Bacteria > Myxococcota_A > Polyangia > Nannocystales > Nannocystaceae > CALBMM01. The sequence continues at coordinate 13,574 of CALBMM010000214.1, read as the reverse complement.
TACTTCGCGCTGATCGAGGACGAGCAACTCTTCCTCGTCGCTGACGGGATGGGGGGGCATGCGTCTGGCGAAGTCGCGAGCAAGTTGGCGGCCGATGTGATCGGCGAGTTCTATCGCCACTCCAAAGATCAGGACGCGACGTGGCCGTACCGCTACGACCACAATTTGTCCTATGTCGAAAATCGCATGGTCGCGTCGATCCGTTTGGCCAACGCGCGGATCTATCAGTCGGCCGGCAAGAACCCGCAGCTGCGCGGGATGGGCACGACGATCGTCACGTTCATCGTCAAGGGCGACCAAGGCTACGTCGCGCACGTCGGTGACTCGCGGTGCTATCGGATCCGCAACGGCGCGATCGAACCGCTGACGCGCGACCACTCGCTGCTCGAGGACTACAAGGAAGCGCGCCCGGACATGACCGAGGAAGAGGCGCGCAACTTCCCGCACAAGAACGTGATCACGCGAGCGCTCGGCATGCGCGACAACGTCCTGGTCGACATCTCCAAGATCGATCTCAAGGACGGCGACCGCTACCTGCTGTGCTCGGACGGTCTGTCGGGAATGCTCGAGGACGAGGCGATGCACCAGCTGGTGCGCAGCGCCGGTGATCTGGAAGAAGCCGTGTCGCGGTTGATCGACGGTGCCAACGAAAACGGCGGCACCGACAACATCACCGCGATGGTCGTCGAATGTAATTTCTAGGTTTGCCCCCCGCATCCGCGAGGGGTGCTTGGAGAGGGGCAGCAAGCTGCGGGTTCCCCCCGCGCGCGGGGGGATGTTCGTCGCGGGGCGCCGGCCATGGCTTGGGGCGGCAAGCCCGCGAGCGGTCCGCGAGGACTGTCTGCAACGATCACCTCGGGGTGGTCGATGGCCCTGGTGGTGGGAGGCGAGACGAGGGTTGGGCCGTATGTGCTGGTGCGGCCGTTGGGGCGCGGGGGGATGGCGGAGGTGTGGTTGGCGCACCGGCGGGGCCCGGCGGGAGCCGACAAGCCGTGTGCGCTCAAGATGCCCCTGCCCCATCTGCACCGCGACGCCACGATGTCGCGGCTGTTCGTGGCCGAGGCGAAGCTCGGCTGTCGGCTGCGTCACGCCGGACTCGTGGGTGCCTTCGACTTCGGGCACGTCGACGGTCGGCCGTACATCGCCATGGAGTGGGTCGACGGCATCGACCTCGCGCGCCTGTACGCGCACGTCGCCGAGCAGGGTCGACGCCTGCCCGTCGCGGTCGTGACCCACGTCGTCGCCGAGCTGCTCGAGACACTCGAGTACGTCCACGGCTTCGCGATCGGCGGCGTGCCGCAAGGCATCGTGCATCGCGACATCTCACCGCACAACGTGCTGCTGTCGGCGGCCGGCGAGGTCAAGCTCATCGACTTCGGCGTCGCGCGGATCCGACACGAGGGCGTGTCGCTCGACGGGGCCAAGGGCAAGCTGCGCTACATGGCGCCCGAGCAGGTCGACGGTCGCGTCGGCGCGCGCTCGGACCTGTACGCGGTCGGAGCATTGCTGCACGAGGGCCTCGCGGGCACGCGACTGCGCGACGGCGACAGTGACGCGCAGCTGTACGCGCAGATCCGCTCGGCCCAGGTCCCGACCGTCGACCGACCGCTGCCCTCGTCGCTGGACGCGCTGCGCCGCTCGTTGCTCGCGCCCGCCGTCGGCGACCGACCGGCGAGCGCCACGGCAGCCCTGCGCCGACTCGACCCGCACCTGCGTGGTGGCGAAGCGCGACGCATGCTCAAGGCATTGGTCCGCGAGTGTCTGCCGTCGACCGTGTCGACCCGCGCGTCGGGACTGACGCTGCCCGAGGTGTCGCCGGCTCCGCCTGCGGCCGCCCTCGACGCGACCACCCGGCGGACCCTGCCGGAGCCGAACGCCGACACGTCGACCCGCACGTGGCCCGGGGCGGTCCCCCGGGGCCGTGCCCCACGGCACCCGATCGCGATCGCAGCGTCGCTACTGGGCCTGTGTCTGACCTCCGACGGGCTACCGCCCCGCCCGCCCCCGCAGGTCGACGGGACTACGGCCGACGAAACGGCAGGCCCGAAGGCGGGCGCACCACGAGCCACGGCAGGCTGTCGGCGACGAGCTCGATCGTCAGCCCGTCCTTGGTCGAGTACCCCAGCCCGGCGTTGAGCGTGCCGGCCAGGGCGACGCCGGCGGCATCGGGCAGGAGGGTCGGGCGGATCTCGTCGGCGGCCTGCTCGGCGAGCAGCTTGGTCAGCGCCTTCTCGGCTTGCTTGCGGTCGCGTGCGTTGCCGGCCTTGTGCACGAGCCACAACTGCGCGAGCCGGCGTGCCTCGGCCTTGCCGTCGACGGTCAGCTCCGTGAGCGTCTTCGTCCACTGCTCGCTGGGCTCCGACAGCGCCGCCATGTTCACCACCGACAGTGGATTGGCGTCCTCGCCGCCCGCCTCGCCCGCCGCGCCGAGCAAGAGGATCGCCTCTTCGCTTCGGCCTTGCTCGGCCACGGCGACGGCGAGGTTGTTGAGCGGGCGCTCGCGACTGGTGCCCAGCAGGCCCTCGAGCCCCTTGCGGTACGCCGCTTCCGCCTTCGGCCACGCCGAGGCGTCCGAAGACAGCCGAGCCGACAAGGCGTAGGCGTCGCCGAGCTGCACGAGGGGCTCGCCGGTCTCGATCCCCTCGGCGGCCTTCTGAACCCGACGCAGCAGCTCGGGTACGTGCTCGGCGGCTTCCCACATCACCACGAGCTCCATCAGCGCGCCGGTCTGTCGTCGCGCGAGATTGTCGTCTGCCGTGGGCGGCTTGCTCATGACGGCCGCGAGCGCGGCCTCGCGGTCGGGAGAAAACTGCGCCACGGCGAGCACGATGAGCCAAGCCAGATCGTCGTCGGGCACGCGACCGCGTAGGGCGACGGCCCGGGGCAAGAGGCCGCGAAACAGGTCGATGCTGCGCGTCAGCTCCCCGGACATCGCCTTGGGCACGAGCTCGTCGATGCCCAGGTCGAGCAGGAACTGCAGCGCGACCGCATCGTCGTCGCCGAGCTCGACCAGCGCGGCGACGTCGTCGCGAATCGTGTCGATCATCGGGCGAATCGTGACGAACGCTTCCGGGAACGACTTGCCCGCCATCGCCTGCGGCAAGATGTCGTAGACCAGTCGGGTCGCCCGCGTACCGACGGCGATCTCGTAGTACTCGACGTCCTTGTGCAGCAGATCGGGACCGGCGTCGTCGATGATCTGCGAGGCGCCCGACATGTCCAAGCGCATGTTGACCGCATGCATCGCCAGGCCGGTCACGGGCGCCGCCTCCTTGGGAAAGTCGGCCCGCAGCGACTTCAGTGCCGCCTCCGCCTCCGCCCCGCGCGACAGCTCCAGCAGCGCGCGCGCCTGGGCGTAGCGCGACTTCAGGTCCTTCTTGCCACGCTGCGCCACCGCCGTCTGGGCGGCTGCGGCCAGTGTCTTGCCGTACTGGGCCGAGGACGCGGCCTTCTTCTTGGTGTCCTCGTCGTCGAGCGACGCGACGGCGGCCTCGGCCTTCGCGAGCGCCTCGGTCCCGCACGTCAGCTCCAGCGCGCGGTGACAGGCAGCCGCATAGGTAAACCACAGCGCCGGGGTCGCCTCGTCACCGGCGAGCACCACCGCCGCCCGCGCGACACGAAGCCCCAGCGCCTCGTCGTCGCGCCGCACCGCGTCGGTCACTCGGCTCAGCGCCTCGGCCACGGTCTTGTCGTCGGCCCCCGAGCGCAGCAGCTGCGCCACCGCGTGCCGGTGCGCCGGCGCGGCCGCGCGCACCGTCGAGAACACCACGCCCGAGATCGCCTCGACCTGCGCCGCCTCCTTGATGTCGCCCTTGGCGATCGCGCCCTGCACGAACATCTGGACCATGTCCGAGAACATGTTGCGGTCGCCGCCGACCAGCGGCGCGTCGAGCAGGTCGTACATGCGCTCGAGCGTGCTGAGCACGCGCGGATCGGACGCGCCCTTCTCGAGCGCCCGCTCGCCGTAGACGACCCCGCGGCCGAGCCCCATCACGAGGGTCAGCGTCTGCGCGAGGTCGCCCCCCGTCTTGGTGTCCTCCCAGTGCTGCAGCTCGCCGCGCGACCGCTCCACGAGTGCGTCGACGTCGTCGGGCAGCGGCAGCTCGATCCCGATCGCGCCGAGCATGAACTCGGGAATGCCGTCCGTCAGCGGGCGCTGGGGTCCCGGATCGATCGCGTCGGCGAGCGCGGCCCGGTCCACCGTGTCGTTGGCCGTGTCCACGACGCCGGTGCCGTCGTCGGTCGGCGTCCGCGACGTCGGTGTGCGGTGACAGGCGAGCAGGAGCGAGGCGGCGGCCAGGGCCGTCGAACATCGGCGCATGCCCGATGCTAACAGGCCGTCGACGCGGTCGCCGTGGGCTCAGTCCCACGGGGCCCAGGGAGATTGTTCCCCGGGCAGGTAGCAGAAGTTGTCGAGCAGGTAGTTGCCGCCGTTGCCACCGAAGGGATAGCGCTCCCACGGATGCGGCTGGCCCCGGCGCGCCAGCGCCATGAACTCGGCCCCCGTCTCGCCCATCGCATCGGTGTGATGGTTGTTGGCGGTGTCGCCCTCGCTGTGGTCGCACAAGAACGCGAACGCACCGAGCTCGACGAGCTGCTCGGCGAAGTACTCGCTCGCGCTCATGAAGCCGCAGTAGCCGACGGCGCAGTCGGCCGGACCGCCGTGCAGCACCATCGTGGGCGTGGGCGCGGACAGGTCGAAGGGAGCCGTCCAGCCCCCGGACCAGGTCACCGCCGACGCCCAGTAGCCGCGGCGTCCGACCAAGTGGGAGGTGAGGATGCCGCCCGAGCTCATCCCGCCCACGTTGATCCGATCGGGATCGCCGACGCCCGCCTCCACCGCACAGGCGATCATCTCGTCCATGAAGTAGTAGTCGTCCTTGCGCTGCGTCATGTAGCTACCGACGATCCACCACGGATACGGAAGGCCGGGTCGAGCGAGGGCTTCGGGATCGGCCTCGGGATAGAAGGCGATGCCGTTTTCGGCCCGCGTCATCGCGACGACCGCCGCGCCGGCACCATACGACTGCACGTCGACGGCATTTTCGTACAGGCCGTGCCAGTACATGTTGAGCGGGCCGCCGCTGCCGTTGCCCCGCACGACGTAGGCCTCGCGGCAGACCTCGATGCCCGTCGGGCAAAAGGTGTTCCAGCCCTCTTGCAGATCGGGGCACGTTCCGGTCGACGTGGGGATCGCGGTGGGATCCCACCCGCCGCCGCCGCCGCCGCTGCTGTCGTCGCTGCCTGCGGCCCCGTCGTCGGTCGTCGACGTCGCGCCGGTGGTGGCCACGCCCGTGTCGTCCGCGGACTGCGTGTCGGCGGCCGGCGTCTCGTCGCCGGGGGATCCGCCGTCGGAGCTGGATCCGGCCTCGGTCTCCCCTTGGCCGTCACCGCCGGCCGCCGTGCTCTGGCAGGCCATCACGAAGACGGCGAGTGCGACGGCGGACCGGGAGCGCGACGGATTCGACATGCGCCGGCAGCTTACTCGATGACGCGACTCAGTCACGTCGGAAGCGGACGTGGAAGTGGTTTCGATGCCCCTTCCAGTGCCGGATCATGCCGTGGGTGCGGCCCTTGCCGCGCGGATACTGAAACAGCTCGTCGAGCAGGTTGTCGCTCGCGCCGCGGCTCTTGGCGTGCTCGTACAGCAGTTTCTGGATCCGGTGGTCCATGAAGATGTAGCGGACCTTACCGGTGTCGATGAACGCTTTGACCAGCCGCCACGTGCGCGCCACGTCGAGGTTCTGCTCGGTCGCGTCCTTGAACTTCGTCTCGTTGGCGAGCGGCCCCTTGAGCACGTAGCCCACGTCGACGTCGCGACCGTGCTGGTGCGACAGATGCGGCGGGAACTTGCCGCCGCCGCGCTTGGAGATGTCACCGATGTGGATCTTGGGTCCGCCGGGCGAACGCCGCTGGTAGTCCGAGACCGCGCTCTGGATCGCCTTGACCGTCGTCGCGGTGCCCCACGCGGCTGCCTCCCACTTGACGTGGTAGTGCCTGCCCGCCGGCAGCTGGATCCCGCCCGAGAGCGTGCCCTTGTCGTCGTCGAGGTCGCCGAAACCCGGCACGACCTGGCCGTCGACCCAGACCACGAGCTCCTGTCCGTCGCGCAGTGCGCTCGTGTCGGTGACCTTGCCGCGCTGGTACATCTCGAGCTCGCGGCGGGTCAGGTCGTACTTCTTGGCGATCTCGCCGAACGTGTCGCCGGGCGCCACCGTGTACGTGATCTTCTTGCGCTCGTGCGGAACGATTTCCGGGCAGACGCGCAGCTCGGTGCCGACCTTGAGCATGTCGGGATTGGGCAGCCGCCCGCGGTTCCACGCGACGAGCTCGGAGCGGCTGACGCCGTAGCGACCGGCGATCTGACCCAGGTGCTCGCCGGGGACCACCTCGTGCATGTGCACCGGCGTCCGCATGTCGCACAGCTTGGACTTCTTGGGCGTACCGGCGCGCTCGTCGGTGCAGACGTCGATCGCGTCGCCGACGCGGAGCAGGTCCGGATTCTTCTTGAGCTTGGCGTTGTGGGAGGTGATCGCCGACTCGTCGACGTCGAGCTTGCTCGCGATCTTCGACAGCGTGTCGCCCGACTTGACCTCGTAGGACTGGATCGACCCGCCGCGCCCGCAGCGTCGGCCCCCGTGACCTCGACCCTTGTCGTCGTCGTCGACGTCGTCCGAGGACTTGGCCCGCGACTTGGACTGGCTCGGGCTCGCCTCGCACACCTTGATCTGATCGCCGAGGCGAAGCTGGTCGGGGTTCTTGGCGAGCTTGGGGTTGAGCCGCTTGATCGCGGCCTGGGTCGTGCCGTGCTCGAGCGCGATGGCCGACAGCGTGTCGCCCGAGGACACCTCGTGGGTGCAGTCGTCGCCGGCGGCGTCGGCCGAAACCGACGAGCCTGCGGTCAGCCCGAGTGCGAAGAGCCCGATCTGCAGTCGGCGCATGGGCTGCTCTCTTCGCACAGTCGCGCCCTTCGATCGAGGGGCAAACCGCGATCGGCCGTCGTCTGGGCACGATCGCGGGAAAACGGGGTGGCCGCGCTCACCGACCCCGACGCGGTCGATGGCGGGCCGAGATTTCGCTCCAGGTTCGATGGCGCGTCCCCGCGCCCGCTGTCGTTCCGCGCCTCGCGCCCGTCGGTCAGTCCGTCAGTCGAGCAGCTCGATGCGGACGTGGTCGACGTCCCCGTCGAGCGCCCGCGAGCCACCGTCGAAGGCACCGACGCACAGCGGCTCGTCGTTGACGAGGATGCCGTGGATCGTGGCCGGACTGGTCGCAACCACCTCGTCGTCGATCTCGAGCACGAGTTGCTGCGCGATCGCATCGCGGACGACTCGCACGTGGTGCCATGCGCCGTCGGAGACGTCGCCGCCGGCCACCGCCGCGTTCTGACAGTCGGTCAGCTGCTCGCACGCCCCCGTGAGGAAGCCGCAGTTGATCTGCTCGCCGGGACACTGCGCCATCAAGAAGCGCACCTGTCCGTCCTCGACGCGCAACCACCATGCGGGCTCGGTGCCGACGTCGGTCTTGGTCACGAGCGCGCCCGACCCCGCGGCCCCGCCGCTGCCGTGCGCGGTGGTACGAAAGTCGACCTCGATCGCGAAGCTGTCGCGCTGACCGAAGTCGAAGGTGTTGCGTGTCGGTCCGGCCGGCATGACGGTACAAGCACGGCCCCCACCTTCGAAGTGCAGCGCCGTGGAGTGATGTGCGCCTTCGACGGTGGACACCGCGCCGTACGTCTGCAGCGGCAGCGCGTAGCCCCCGGCGTCGGCGAGCGTGTCGGGGCTACGGCCGGGCGCAACTTCCTCGAACGTGTACGTCGCGAGCGCAGCATGATCGAACCATTCGGGACGCGCGCGCAGGAACCGAAGGCGACGGTACGAGTCGAGGTTCGGCCCGAGGTCTTGCCCGCCCTCGTACAGCATCCCGACGCGACCGTCGGCGAGCGCGACCATGTCCGAGTACGCCGCCCAGCCGCCGATCGCCCGTCGCGAGCGGCCCCAGGTCTCGCCATCGTCGCGGCTGACGTAGACGCGCATGTCGTGGCGACGACCGGCCGGGGTCCCGTACTGCCCGGCCGGATACGAAAACAGCACCCGCGCCTCGTCGCCGTAGCGCGCCGATCCGGGGTGATACAGCAGCGCGCCGTGGACGATGGGTCCACGAAAGCTCGTGCTGCGCACGAACGTGGGGTCGTCGGGGTAGCTCCAGTCCGTCGCCACGTGTCCCATCGAGCGATAGCCGGCCTCCGGATCGGCCTTCTTGTTCGTCAACGACGTCTGGTAGCGCGCGTTGACGAGCAACCGTCCGTCCGACAGCTCGGCGGCGGTGGTCTCGTTGACGCTGATCGGATCGCTGACGTCCTCGGCCGCGATGAACCACGTCTCGCCGTGGTCCTCGCTGGCGAGGATGTGCGAGTTGGTGCCGTGCTTGGCCGTGATCACGAGCGTCCCGGCCCCCGGGCCTCGCGCCAACCGCACGCCCGACCCGGGTCCGAGCAGCACCCCACCCCAGCCCGCGCTCGTGACGTCGGCGGTGATCTCCTCGCGCGGCGTCCAGGTCTGCCCCGCGTCGTCGCTCAGATACAGCGCGTGCCGCTGCGCGCCCTGACAGGTGCAGCCCGAGCCGGTCTCGCACGGCGTCTCGAGCACCATCAGCGCGATCCGGTTGCCGTCGGCGATCGGGATCGGGTTGCCGGCCTTGCCCGCACCGGAGGTCGCGACGACCTGCAGCGGTCCCCAGGTGTCGCCGCCGTCGGTGCTGCGCTTGGCGACCACGCGGATCCGTCCGAAGTCGCACTCGGCATCGACGCGCCCCTCGGCGAACGCGACAAGCGTGCCGTCCTCGGTCTGCACCACCGCCGGAATGCGGAACACGGTGTAGCCCGCATCGGCGCCGACGGTGAAGACGCCGCGGTCGTCCCACTCCGGCGTGGGCTCGGGCGCATCGACGCGACCGGGCACGATCGCGAGCTCGTCGAGTCCACCGAAGAAGCGCTCGTCCGCGCCGTTGCCGAGCAGGTGCAGCGGGCCGGCGCCGTCGAGATCGCCCACGTCGTCGGGCGCGCGCACGACATCGTGGCCGTCGACCACGAGCACCAGCTCTTGCGTGTCTCGATCGCGAATCGCGGAGACGCGGTGCCAGCGATCGTCGCTGAAGCGCGTCGCGCTCCACACCTCGCTGGCCGTGCCGTCGGACCACACCCGCCAGCCCAGGCGACCGTTTTCGACGAGGACCGCGAACCCGCGATCGCCCTCGTCGCCGCGCCACACGATCGGCCCCCGGCCGGCGGCGTCGCCGGTGCCGTGGAAGGCCGTGCGCGCCGTCAGCTCGAGGCGAAAGGCGTCACTGCCGAAATCGACGCCCGACGCATCGTCGACGACGACCGTTCCTTCGCCACCCCGCACGCCGATGCTGTCGCGCGGCTGGCCGGTGACGAAGCGGAGCGTGCCCGCGATCGTACCTCCTTCGGCGAGCGGCACGTCCGTCGCGCTCGTGCCCAACGCTTCGGCCTCGAAGGTCCACGCGAGCCCGTCCCCCATGGTCGCGCCCGTGTCGTCGCTGCCCGTCGAGTCGCCGGAGCCGGCCGTGTCGTCCGCCGTCGCCCCCGGGCCGCCGGGACCGCTGCCGGTGGACACGACGCCCCCGGTACTCGGGCCGCCGCTACCGTCCGTGGTCTCCCCGCTGCCCCGGGCCCCGTCGTCGCCGCACCCCGTGAGCAATCCCAGGACGAGCAGCACTCGCGATCCCCACCGCATGCGTCCGACTGTATCGGCTCGAGTCGAGGGCCACACTCCGCAATTGGGCGTAGGTGGCCTGCCGCGACGACGCCGCGCGTGTGATCCACGATGCGCGCGGTGCATGCGACGGCTGCTATGGTGCGGTCGCGCCGATGCCCGATACGTCCGTGCCCACCGCGAGCGAGCGCCCGAAGTTCTCGAAGGCGTTTTGGGTCGCCAACATGGTCGAGTTGCTCGAGCGCGCGGCCTGGTACGGCGTGTTCGTCGCGATCACGCTGTACCTGTCGCGGATCCTCGGCTTCTCCGACGTGCAGGCCGCGACCGTCTCGGGCGTGTTCTCGGCGGGGCTGTACCTGCTGCCCACGTTTTCGGGTGCATACGCCGACCGCATCGGCTTTCGCAACGCGCTGCTGCTGGCGTTCGGACTGCTGACCGTCGGCTACGCGGGCATGTGGATCCTGCCCACGTTGCTGCAGGGCGCCGGCCTGGTCACGTACGGCCGCGAGGTGGAGTTCCACGGGCTGCAGCAGACCGGTCACAAGTGGCTGTTCATCCCCGTGATGCTCACCGTGATGGTGGGCGGCTCGTTCATCAAGTCCGTCATCACCGGCACGGTCGCGCGCGAGACCACGGCGCAGACGCGTGCGCGCGGCTATTCGATCTTCTACGCGATGGTCAACGTCGGAGCGTTCGGCGGCAAGACGCTGGTCAAGCCGCTGCGCGTGTCGATGGGCGACGAGGGTTTGGTCGTGCTCAACCTGTTCGCCGCGGCGATGACCGCATGCGCCTTCGTGACGGTGCTGCTGGTCTACAAGGCCAAGAAGGGCGACGCCGAGGGTAGGTCGCTCGCCGAGATCTGGGCGTCACTGAAGGCCGTGCTGTCGCGCGGACGACTCGTCGCGCTCATCGTCATCATCACCGGCTTTTGGATGGTGCAGCACCAGCTGTACGCGTCGATGCCCAAGTACGTGCTGCGCATGGCCGGCGAGGGCTCCTCGCCCTCGTGGTACGCCAACGTCAATCCCGCCGTCGTCGTGCTGACCGTCGGTGCGGTGACGGCATTGATGGCCAAGCGCACCGCGCTGCGATCGATGACGGTCGGCATGTTCATCATGCCCTTGTCGGCGTTCTGCATGGCCGCGGGCAACCTCGTCGGCGGCGAGGCGATCGTCGGCATGCACCCCGTCGCGTTCATGATGATCGTCGGTATCGGCTTTCAGGGCTTGGCCGAGAGCTTCATCTCCCCGCGCTTTCTCGAGTACTTCTCGCTGCAGGCCCCCAAGGGGCAAGAAGGCCTGTACCTGGGCTTTTCGCATCTGCACTCCTTCGTATCGTCGCTGCTGGGATTCGTGACCTCGGGCTTTTTGCTCGAGACCTACTGCCCCGATCCCAAGACGCTGTCGGAGGCCGACCAGGCCCGACGGCTCGCCGCGCTCGCCGGCGACGGCCCCATGCCGGATGCCTACGCGCACGCCCACTATTTATGGTTGGTGTTCGTGGGCATCGCGCTCGTGTCGGCGATCTCGCTCGTCGTCTACGGGCAGCTCGTCCGTCGCCTCGACGCCCGCGCTCGAGCGAACGACGCGACCTGATGGGGACCCGCGGTCGACGACGGCAGTCTCAGTCGCAGCCGACGCGCTCGGTCGCGAAGACCACGTCGTCGACCCAGAAGTCGAGCGGTCGAGGCGGCGGGGTCGCGTAGTTGGTGAAGCGCAGACCGTTGAGTCCGTACTCGTCCCAGGTGCCGAGGAAGTCGACGCCGTCGACGGCGATCTCCTCGTTGCCGTCGACCCACACGTGCGCCTGTCCGTCCGCGGCGCCGGGCGTGTTGAGGCGCATGTGGCCTTCCACGCAGCGCCATTGACCCGCGCCCGCCGCATCGAAGAGGACCGTCTCGCCCATCGCCTGCCAGATGAGGTACAGCCCGCCGCTCCAGTCGTTGCCGCCGTTGCACATGTTGACCCCGTCGACGATGCACGACCAGCCGAGCGGATGCAGCGTCTGCCCGGTCTCGCTGCGGATCGCCATCTCGGCGGCGATGCCCCAGTTCGCGCCGTCGAGCACCATGAGCTCGCCGACGTCGCCGATCCCCCAGCCGGGCCAGTCGTCGCCGGTCCGTAGCCAGTAGCGCACCCACAGCTCGTCGAAGCGGGCGGTTGGCGAGTCGACGCCGGGGCCGTCGGGTCCCTCGCCGACGCGCAACGTGACCCACCCGCGGAACTGCTGTCCCGGCACCAGCGTGACCCGCAGCGCGCGATCGCCGAGGTCGGGGCCGTCGGCCTCCACCCCGAACCCGTCGCCGATGACCATCCACTGGGGAAGCTGCGCGGCGGGGTCGTCGATGTCGTCGAAGGTCTCGCAACCGACCCAAGCGCTCGGTGCACCCGCCGGGCAGCCGTTGGCATCGGGATCGCCGGTGGAATCGGACGCGCTGTCTTCGCTGCTGTCGGCGGTATCGGTGGTCATCGGCGACGTCGTCGTCGTCGCGCTCGTCGACGTCGGATGCGAGCTCGTCGCGCCCGTGTCGACCTCGGTCGACGAGCTCGGCGTCCCGCTCGATCCGTCCCCGCCGACCGTCGCCGCGTCGGTGCCCGCCGCCCCGCCGTCGTCGCCGCCGCACGCGAGCGGGCCCACGATCCACGACAGCACGACGGCGACGACACCTCTGCGGGCGATCACTGGCGGAGCATAGCCTGTCGCCGCGGCGAATGCCCCGACGCTGCCCGACGCCCCGCCGCCCCCCTCCCTACCGCGTCAGGCCGCGTCGGCCCAGCGGGGACCTTCGTGCGACAGCAGCGACGCGAAGGCCTCCGCGTCGGCCACGATCCCGCGCGCGACGTCCTCGCGGGTCACGTCGTCCGACGGCGTCCACAGAAGCTCGAGCACGCGCTCGCACAGCCCTCGCAGAGCGACGAGCTCGTCGTGGTCGAAGCCGTCGGGGGGCGCGTCGACGAGCGTGCGCGCGATGCAGACGTTGAGCTGTCGCGCGGTCTGCAGCGACCCGCCCGGGGTGCTCGCGAGGTGACGCAGCTGGGTCGCGAGCGCATCGCGGACGCGCTCTCCCGCCGCCTTGTCGTGGTCGACGAGGCGCCGCGTGGCTCGCAGCGCGCTCGCCCGGTCCGACTGATCCGCGAGCATCTGCTCGAGCGCCAGACCGATGTCGAGCATCCGCGTGCGAGCGAGTCGACAACGCTCGACCCGCACGGCCGCCGCCGCATTCTCGTCCGCGATGCCGTCGCCGACGTTGCGCAGGTCCTGCAGCGCGGTCCGACCGAAGTCGACGAGCATCGCACGGGGGCCGGCCTCGTCCGCGATGTCGAGCGCCACGTCGACCGCGACTTCGATGAGCACGAGCTCGAGCGCTTCGAGCATCGCCGCGAGGACTTCGCGGGTCGTCTCGACCCGCTGCCGCGCGACCTTGTCCTGCAGCCCGGGCACCGGTGCGACCGATCCGCGCTCGAGGCGGTAGGCGGACGAAGTGGCATCGACCAGGGCCTGGTGCGCGGGCGACTTGTCGCTTCGCACGCGGGTCGAGCGGGACACGGACAGGGATTCGGGCGCTCCGTACATGGCGTTCTCCAGCAAGCTCGCCCCGGGAGAGTGCGAATGCCGGGCCGGCCCGAGCGGCCGTGATCACTGCGTTTTTTCGCGGCGGGGGTGTGCGGATCCGTCACGCCGGGCCGATTGGCACGCCCCAGGGCGCGCACGCGCGACAAGCACGCGCCGCCGTCGGCGCACGACTCAGCCCAGCGCGGGTCCCTGGTACAGCAGCGGCAGCGGCGAGCGCCGACCTTCGGTGCTGTTCCAGAACGCCGGGTCCGGTCGGTTGCCGAAGTC
>CALBMM010000213.1 GCA_937896535.1 uncultured Pseudomonadota bacterium | reverse complement strand
CCGCCCGGCATGACCACCTCCTTCTTCTCTTCCAACGACGAACCCGAGGCACGATCGAGCCGGACACCCTCCCGATCGTGGCTGCTGGCGACGTCACTGGGCCTGTGGACCGCGTTGTCGGCGTGCAAGTCCGAGTCCAACGACGACGCCGGTGACGGCGCAGCGACCACCGAGGCCACCGGGACGGGCCAAGGCGACAGCGCGACCAGCATCAGCTCCGACACCGATCCCGATGGAGGTACCACGGTCGCTGGCGAGAACACGGCGACCGACGGGGCCACCGACGACGGTAGCGACTCCGGCGAGGTCGAGGACCGTGCGGACTTCGCCGCCGCCTCGGTCGCGCAGGTTCGCGATGCGATCGAGGTCGCGATCGGTCTGCGGGGCGCGGATGCCTACGCGATGATCCTGCAGGGCGAGGTCCACAACGAGGCGACCCGCACCTGCCCGGCCCGCGCCTACGACGCGCACACGATGACGCTGTCGGCGGATGGCTGTACGACCGACGACGGCTACACGTACGCCGGAATCGTCGTCGCCGACAACGCGGTAACGATGCGTGACCTGCTGCAGGAACCCACCTATGACCCGCGCCTGCCGATGAGCCTGGACTTCTCGGACTGGTCGGTCGCGGGACCGGAAGGCAAGACGCGCGTGCAAGGCCGGCTGTGGCAGTCCAGCCCGAGCGCCGACAGCTACACGGCGACGTCGGAGCTGGCCATGCAGACCACGTCCGGCGCGGTCAGCCAGAACATCGCCACGGCGTGCGAGACGATCGAGCAAGGCCGCGAGTGCGAGATCACCAAGGGCGATGCCGAGGTCGAGGGCCTGGGCCGCTTCACGGTGTCGGGCAGGGTCGGGTCGGGCGACGATCGCTTCTGGGGAGAGCTCGTCCTCACGGGGGTCCAGTCGCTGCGTGTCGACCTCGACACCATGGTCGACGGCTGCCACCCGTACTTCCTCGACGATGCGCCCGCCGGCGAGATCTGCCTGTCCTCGCCCGAGCTTCCGCCCCTGCAGCTCGAGCTCGGGTACGGCGCGGGGTGTACCGACGGCGATCTGCGTCTGGAGGGCTACGTCGACGCGCGGGTCGATGCGATGACGATGGAGCTGATCGGTCCCGGGATCCGCGGGGTCTTCACGGCCCCGCTCGCCGACCCGAGTCTCGTCGAGGAGACCTACACCTGGGCCGCTTTCCCGGACCTCGGCTCGGCGAGCTGGACCTGCGACGACCTGTCCGAGACGAGCTTCCGCTTGATCGCCGAGGTCGACGGTGCGCTGGACTGCGAGGTGTGGGGTCCCGAAGCGTCGGCGTTCCCCGCAGACTGCGCGGCGTGGTGAGCGTCGCGGGCCGGGGCATGTTCCGTGCCATGCCCCGGTCCGTCGTCCGCTACTTCACGAGCGAGGCGACGGGGGCCTGCGCGAGGCGGACCATCGAGGGATCGACGGTCGCGTCGGTGTAGGCCCAGACGACGTGCTCGCCCTGGCGGGTCATGCGGGGAAAGCCCGTCGCGTTCGAGGCGTCGACGTCGGCGACGATCCACGGGGGTCCGACCACGCCGTCGCGCGTGACCGTGCGCGCGAGGAGGGCACCTGTCTTCGCACCCGTGGGGGTCTCGACGAAGGACACGAGGGCACGACCGGCGTCGAGCCAGACGACGTCCACGCGGCCGAGAGGAGCGCCGAGGTCGACGCCGGTCGCGGGACCGAACTCACCTGACGCGCCACCGAAAGCGACCCGCACGGCGGCGCGGTCCTTCGCGCCGGTGTACCAGGCGACGACGATCGCGTCGTCGTGCGCGTCGACGGCAGGACCGTTGACGGGACATCCGGCGATCTCCCAGTCGTCGGCGGCGACACGGCGGCGTTGGTCGGGGCCGGGACCGGCGATCGCGATGTCGCGGATCTCGGTCTCCGAGCGATCGCGGTAGGCGACGACGGGCCCGGCCGTGAGCGTCGCCGCCGAGGTCTGGCAGCAGTCGCAGACGCGGTCGTCGACGACACGTCGATCGGTCACGGTGCCGTCGCGGGACAACGTCGCCGCCCGCAGCTGCATCGCACCGCCATCTTCCCCTGCGGCGCGTCCATCGAGCCAAAACAGCGCGAGGCCGCCATCGGAGGACGGTGTGGCGGAAACGAAGCCGTACTCGGGACCGGCGGTGTCGGTGTGCAGCTGCGTCGGCGCCGTCCACGAAGCGTCCGCGAGTGCGCCGGTGGCAAAGCGCAAGCCATAGCCATCGGTGTCTTCGAAGCGCTGCAGCCAGGCCGCGAACAAGCGCCCCTGGCCGAAGGTCATCGCCGCCGGGAAGTCGGCCCAGTTCACCAACAGCTTCGCCGAGCGGACCAACGTCGTGGGAGGGGACAACGTCCCACCCGGCGGTCGCGTCGACAGGCGCACGCTACCGTCGTCGGCTCCGCTTTCCTGCCACGTCAGCGCGAGCGTCCCGTCGTGCCCGACCTGCACGTTGGGGGTCTGCGCGCCCGGGGCGGCGGGGATCGAGACGTGGTCCACGCCCGGCAGCGGTGTCGGCGTCGGTGCCGAAGAACCTGAGCATGCGCCCATGCCGAGGACCGCGATCCGGAACGTCGTTGCCCACCCACGCACACCGTACGGTAGCGCGGTACAGACCCGCGCGCAGCAGATGCGGGGCCGCGACGCGTACGAGACCGCATCTGCGTGCTCGAGGTGCGGCACCACAGCAGGTGGCGCCGGGGCAGTCCTCGGCGCGGCTGCATTCGATGAGATCGCCGTCGCATGCACCGATCAGACCGCGGCAGCCCCAGATCGGCTCACCCGCACAGGCACGCGGGCGCGTCGAGCAGCCGCCGGCCCGTCTCCGTCCCGGTGTACGACCAGCTCGTCGTCGCCTGGTCGTCCATCGTGATGACCGTCGGCGCCATGGTGAAGCTCGAGAAGTCGGGGGCGAACACGAAGTCGCTGACGGGTTGGTCCGTCGTCTCGTCCTGAGGCACGGGCATCCCGTTCGGAAGTCCCGCGGCGCCGCACAGCCCTCCGTTGCAGAGGATCTGGCCCATCGAGTGGTGGCCGACGATCGCCGAGGGCGTCCACGTCACGGTCGTGCCCGCGACCGCCCCGGTCGTGACACCGCACTCGTCGGGCCCCGCTTCGGCTTCGAGATCGGTCGCGACCGTCGTGACGCCGGAATCGACGAGGAAGTGCATGCTCATCGCGTAGGAGACCATCGCCGCCTCCTGCCCCGGAGATCCATCCACGTCGCGAAAGCGCAGCACGAACGTCCCGGGACCGACGGTATCGTCGGCATCGTAGGGCATCGTGACCGTGTTCGCCTGATCCCCGGCCATCAAGGGCGTGTCGGAGATGTCGAAGACGCTGCCTTCGAGGTCATAGGTGATCTCCCAGACCTGACAGTCGCCCATGGCGCCCGTGCTGTCCGATCCCATGCCGGTGTCGGTGGTGTCGGTGGCGCCGGGACCGGTCGAGTCGACGCTCGTCGTCATCGCCCCGGAGTCGGTGCTGGCGGCCGACGCCGTGTCGTCGTTCGGCGTCGTGTCGGCTCCCGTCGGTGCCGTCGTGCCGGTCGCGGGGGCCGTCGTCGCGCCGGTGTCGTCCCCCGTCGACGTGTCATCACCGCCACAGGCGACGACGAGCCCGAAGCCACATACCCAAGTCCGCAGCCCCCGCATCGCGGGTGAGCATAGACGAACCTCGAAGGTCCCTGCGCGAGATCGGTCGAGCTTTCGGACGAAGGGGACCGCCATCGCCACGATGCGCTCGAGCTCGGGGTCGGGGGCTTCGTCGCTCACGCGGCCAGCGTCGCACCCGCCGGGGGTGATGCGCAGGACGCACCTGCCTCAGACCGTGCCGCAACCTCGGACCTCGGACGCCCAACGCTGGAGGTCGGTCAGAGTGGTTCGCACGTGCTGCGGCGAGTTCGACAGCGCTTCCATCTCCCGTTGCAAGCGCTCGATCCCTCGACGCACACGGCTGCGCCCGGTACCCAGGGGGACGCCGAGCACGGCCGCGACCTCCGGCCCGCGCAGTTGCTGCACGTAGTACAGCTCGAGCGCGAGCTGCAGGTCGAGCGGCAGGCGACGCAAGGCGTGGATGAGCAGCTTGTGCTCCTCTCGCTCGACCACCCACACCGCGGGGTCGGGATCGAGGTCGGCCAGCGAGACGACGTCGAAGTCGACCAGCTCGGGTCGGCGCGCGCCGGCGCGAAGGTGATCGCACAGCAGATTGCGCGCGATGGCCCACAGGTACGTTCGGACGCCGTGCCCGCGCAGTACCTCGCGAGACTCGACGCAGCGCAAGAACGTCTGCTGGGTGAGGTCCTCGGCCTGGGCGGCGAGCTTGGTGCGAAAGAAGCCGAAGATGGCGTCGAAGTGGCGCGTGAGCAGCTCGGCCCCCGCCGCTCGATCGCCGCCGCGCCAGGCCTGCACGAGCTGCAGGTCGTCGCGCGGATCGGGCACGGGACTCATGGCGCCTCGGCTTTCGTGCGCGTGACGTCGAGCGCGGCGAGCTCTCGCTCGGCGAGGGCGAGTCGCCGTTCGATGATGGGAATGCCCTGGCCCGCGGCCAGGGCCTGGGTGAACTCGTCGCGGGCGCGCAGCAACATGGCGCGCGCCCGCGGGTCTCCGAGGGCGGCCCAGGAGGCACCGAGGATCATCGCGAACTCGGCGGTCCGCTCGCGCGCGAAGAACCGCGGGTCGGGCGAACGATCGCGCTCGTCGAGCGTCGCCTCGGCCAGACGTGCGGCCTCGCCCGCATCGCCGCGCCACCAGGCATCGAGCGCCCGGGCGACATCGTCGAGACTGCGGGTCCCCTCCAGGGCCAGCAACCGGCGCAGGGCGGCACGACCACGCTCGCGATCGCCCGCGTAGGCACACTGGTACGCGAGCTCGCCCTCGTTGCGCGCGTGCAGGTGATCCAGCGTCGGGTGCAGCCGCTCCATCTCGAGCGTGCGGGCCTCGAAGGCATCGAGCGACGCCGGCCCGACCTCACCGAGCGCGAGCGCGCCGAGCTCGGCGCGCAGGGTCCAGTGATGGTGGGGCCCCAACGCGCGCTCGAAGAGCGCGGCGGACTCGCGGGCGAACGCGACGCGCTCGACCGGATCGACCGTGTGCATCGCCAGCGTGTCCAGAGCACGGGCCAGCGACAGCGGCGCAGGGTCGTCGACGGCGCGACCGATCTCCACGGCACGACGCGCGAGCCGTTCGGCCTCGTCGGGGCGATCACGTGCGGTCGCCGCGACGCAGAGATTGTTCAATGCGCCCACGGCCGACGACGACGGCGAGATCCGCTCGATCAGCGCGAGCAGCAGCGGTTGCGCGGCGATCCAGGGGTCGTCGTGGCTCGGGCCGTTCGCGACCGCGAACACGGCGTTGGACCAGGCCAGCGTCGCCAGCTCGTCGTCGCCGGCGGCGAGTGCAGCCTCGGTGGCTTCGCGCAGCGGGACCACCGCGTCCCCGATCTGGTCGATGTCGATGAGCACGCGGCCTCGCAAGTACAAGGCCTCGGCGAGCAGACCGTGGTGACCGAACGCGCGGGCTCGCTCGACCAGAGCATCGACGGACGACGGCTCGAGGTGTCCGTTGCCGCTCGAGACCCTCAGGCGCAGGTCGGCGATGCGGGCGGCGAGGTCGGTGGCACCGACGGGCGTGGGGTCGCGCAAACGGCCGAGTCGCTCGAGGTCGCCGCACTCTTGCGGGTCGGGCAGCTGAGCGGCCGCTTGCGCCAGGCCGTCGAGCCCCTGCGCGTCGACGGTCGCCGCGAGCTGGCCCAGGGCGGCGAACGCACCACTTCCACGCGCGAGGCAGATCATGCGTCGATCGAGGATCTCGGCGGAGTGCTCGCCACGCAGGTGGGCTCGGCAAGCGTCGCGATGTCCGTCCGTCCACGCCGTGGCGTAGCCATCGAGGGTCGGCCCGAGCTGATCGGCGGTGTCGGCTCCCAGCTCGCCGAGCGAGGAGATGTGTGCGAGCGCGGCCTGCCGTTCGTCGTCGGACCACGATGCGGCGAGAGCCTCGGTGCCCCCGCTACACCGCGTGTCACCGCTCGGGTCGGGCGCGGCCCCGCGCCCGAGCACGTACGCGATGCCGAGGCCGGCACACACGACGGCCGCGGCCATGCCGGCGCGCCGACGCCTCGCGGGATCGAGGTCGAGCTCGCGAAGCAGCGCGTTCATCGAAGGGTAGCGACCTTGCGGTGCCAGCCCGCGTCGCAATCGTCGGTCGATCCACGGCGGCATCGTGTCGGGTCTCGCGCCAACGTGCCCCGCGAGGATCGCCGCGCGCAGGCGGGCGATGTCGCTGCCCGTGAACGGCAACGCTCCGGTCAGCGCCTCCCACACCGTCACGCAGAAGGCGAACTGGTCGGACTCGGGGGTGGCCGGTTCCCCCCGCCACAGCTCGGGCGCCGCGTAGGCCGGGGTGCCGGCGGCGGTCGTGCCCGAGGCGGTCGCGACGGCACTGGGAGCGTCGACCTCGCTCTCGGTCGGCAGCGCCACCTCGAAGGGGCGGGCCAGCCCGAAGTCGAGCACCCGCACACGGCCATCATCGCCGACCAGGACGTTGTCCGGCTTGAAGTCGCGGTGCACGATGCCCTCGCCGTGCGCGGCCGCCAGCCCGCGTCCGGCCTGCATGCACACGGCGAGCACCTCGGCGACGCTGCGTGCCGGGGAGGCGCACCACCGCCGCAGATCGACCCCGCGCACGTACTCCATCGCGACGAACAGCCGGCCTTCGTGCTCGCCGACCTCGTAGACGTGGGCGACGTTGGGGTGGGCGAGTCGGGCCATCACCTGCGCTTCTCGCATCAGCCGCTCCCGCTGCGCGGCCGGGTCGCCGCGGGGGGTGAGCAGCTTGAGCGCGACCTTGCGATCCAGCTGGGGATCGAAGGCGGCGTACACCGTGCCCATCGCGCCGGCGCCCACGCGCTCGATCGGCACGAATCGACCGAAGCGGACGGGCTCGGGCGTGGTGCCGAGCAGCCGCTCCATCACCGCGGCGCGGGCCCGAGCGACTTCGTGGTCGACGGGATCGACCGCGGACGCTTCCCTGAGCTCGAGCCCGAGATCCGATCCCATCCGAGAACCCGACGCCATCAGCCTACGAGAGACGCCGCGGGGGCGCCACTGCCCGGCGTGCCGGGCAGCGTCCCCCTCCAGGGAGGAGTTCCATCGCGGCGATGCCATCGCGTCTCACGGACCACGTGGGATGCCGAACATGACGTAGGTGTGCGTCGACCCGGCCCCGAACAGAAGGTCGTCGCGGCCGTCGGCGTTCACGTCACCGGCGGGGCCGAGGTTGGTCATGAAGCCGGTCCCGACCGGGACGTACAGCCCGAAGCCACGTCGGTCGCTGCCGAGAGTCGCGAGGTCGACCGGCATCGTGTCGGCCTTGCCGTAGACGACCCACGCCCGGCCCGACATCGTCCCGTCGATGCCGATGCCGATGTCCTCCAGACCGTCGCCGTCGAGGTCACCGACACCGATGCCTCTCGCTGCGCTCGCGCTGTAGCCCACCTGTGTCGGCGCATCGATGACGAAACCACCGATCCCGGCCTCGAGGTCCTCGATGGTCCGGGGCGTGCGCGCGGGATCGCCGTGGATGACGTAGCAGCGGCCACCGACGCTGCCATCGAGGCTTCGCATCGTGCAGAACAGGGCGTCGTCGAGCCCGTCGCCGTTGATGTCGCGGGTGAGGTCGATGTTGCGGCCCAAGCAATCGAGCGGGCGGCCCTGGATCTCGAAACCGTCGCCCTGCGCGACCATGTCTTGGGCCACGCGGTCCGAGGCGCTGCAGTCCCCGTACAGGATCCATGCACGGCCGGGGTCGCAGACCGTGTTCGCGCCCACGATGTCCAAGAGGCTGCCCACGACGAGGTCGACGCAGCCGTCGCCGTCGAGATCGCCATCGCCGTCGGCATTCGGGGCGCCGCCGAGACCTTCGATGGAAAAGACCTCACTACCGGCGACGGCGAGGTCGATGGACTGAGGCGCCGGGCTGCCACGCACGACCCACACCCGCCCCGGCAGGTCGGGATTGGCGATGGTCCGCGTCGTGCCGACCAACAGGTCGCGCAGGCCGTCGCCGTCGAAGTCGCCGGCCGCGCCCACCACCCCGACGTTCGTGCCCGGGGTGGATGTCGTGATGACGATCCCCCCGGGGGCGGTCGGGCCGACGACCGTGTCGCCGACGGCCACACCGCCCAGCATCACGTAGGCGCTCCCCACCACGCCGCCGTCGATCCTGGTGCCCAGTGCGATCTCGCCGTCGAGATCGCCGTCGATGTCGCCGAGCACGACCGCGGTGAGCCCCAGGTTCCGGTAGTTTTCGCCGCCGGTGTAGCTGACGGCGTCACCCTGCGCGACGAGAGTGTCGAGGTGGCCGGACAGGGGGGGAACGAATCCAGCGTCGACCATGTAGACGCGGCCGAGGCCGGGGGTCGCGGGGGTGTCGAGGCTGTTGGCACCGATGAGGAGGTCGTCGTCGCCGTCGTCGTCGACGTCGCCGGCGCCGAGCACCGACCCCATCTGCGAAAACTGCGAGACGAACAGCGCGTATCCACCCACGCCCAGCGCGAGCTGCTCCGCGGGGACGTCACGCGGAGCAATCCACACCCGGATCGTCGCACTCGTCGACGTCAAGCCGTCGCTCTCGGTGATCGTGTAGTCGAACTCCTCGAGCCCCCAGGTGTCCGGGGCGGGGGTGAAGGTCACGCCGCCGTCGGGGGCGACGTCGATCGTGCCGCCGAGCTCGCCGACCAGCTCGTGGTCGACCACGGTCGCGCCCGCGGGGTCGTTGAGCAGCACGCCTTCGGCGGCGGGCACGGCCAGCACCTCGTTCTGCGCCGCGAACAAGACGTCACCCGCGGCACCCGGCCCGGGATCTCCGCCGCCGCCGCTGGACGACGCATCGGTGTCGCTCGAGTCGGAGGGCGAGCTCGTCGCGTCGCTCGGGTCGGGGGGTCCGGAGGAGGTCGCCTGCGTGTCGGAGCCGGCGCACGTCGAGTCCTGGCAGCCGGAGTCGGCGGATCCTCCGTCGGTCGAGGAGAGGTCGTCCTGCGGCGTGGTCGGGGCGCCGCAGGCCGAAGTGGCGCACAGCAGACAAAGTAGGTGAGGTCGTAGGGTCACCCTCGCAGTGACGAGCGCCCGACCGGATCGATCACGGGGGTCGTGCGAGAGCCGGCGGCCGTCACGGGATGCGGCGCGCGCGCGGGTCGCTGCCCAGCGTCCCCATCGGCTGGCACGCGACCGTCGTCGGTGCGCGAGACGGAGTCCAGGGCAACGGAGGTCGCAGCAGGGAACGGGCCAGCTGCGTCGAGCCGAACGTAGACAGCGACGCACGCTCGGCGACGACCGATGCGCACGAGGTCCGAGGCGGGAGTGCGCCCGCCGTCAGCCCGGATCTCCGCCCGCTGCCTCGACGAGCGCAACGAGACGGTCGGCGGTGAAGTCCAGGCGCGCCTGCCGAAGCGCGAGGTCGCGGGCGTGGATCCGGCGGGCCAGCCGACGCGCGAGTCGAGCCCCCAGATAGCAGCAAAGGAACAGCACCGGGACGATCCACTCGCCGTCGGGGCCGTCGAGCAGCCCCAGTGACTCCGCCGTGGTCATGAGCACGACCGTCGCGCCCACGACCCCCGCCGCGGTGTACGACCACGCGCGGCGCAGCGCGACCCAGTCGAGCTTGCGCCACAGCATCAAGCGGCCGCCGTTCGCGGTGGGGTCGACGTGGACTTCGAGCGAGCGCCCCCGCCACGTCATGCTGCTGCCCAACACGTCGGCGCGTCCCTTCCCCTCGCTGTGGGTCAGCTCGCGGGCGATGTGCTGCATCGCCGCCGCACTCGGGCGGACCGCGAGCGCACGGATCGTGTGCAGCGCCGTCTGCATTCCCGCCCGCGGCTGGGCCGGAGGAACGAGCGCGGCCGACGAGGTCGTCACCAAGTCGGTTCCCGCGGGCTTCGGTGTGTCGGCGCGCGCCTGCTCGAGCGCGGCCTGTCGGGCGTGTGCCGGATCGATCCCCGCCTCGGCGGCGATCGCCGCGAGGTCCGACTCGCTCAGCCGCGGCCGGTCCGGAGCCTCCCCTTGCAGCTGCGCCGCCCGCTCGAGCACCGCCTCGACCTGCCGCGTGTCGAACTGCGCTTCGGGCCGTCGACGTCCGCGCTCGAGCACGTCGAGCAGGCCCGCCATGTCGGCGCAGCGCTCCTCCGGCTCCACCGCCAGCGACCGCAGCAGCACGTGCTCGAGCCACGGCGGCACGTCGTGGCCCATCGGTCGCGACACCACGCCGCGCACCACGGCCAGCGACAACGTCCGCAGGTCCTCGCCGGAAAACGGCGGCTGACCGAACACGGCCTCGAACAACGCGACGGCGAAGCTGAACTGATCGCTGCGCGCGTCGGCGGGCAGCCCCAGGTGCTGCTCGGGGGCCATGTACGCCGGCGTGCCCAGCAGCACGCCGTGCATGCTCAGCGCCGTCGCACGCGGATCGGCCGATAGATCCAACGCGGGTGGGCCCGTCTCCTCCCCGCTGGGCGGACGGGCGAGCCCGAAGTCCAGCACGCGCGCCCGACCGTCGCGCCCCACGAGCACGTTGTCGGGCTTGAAGTCGCGATGCACGAGCCCCACGGCGTGCGCGGCCGCGAGGCCTCGGCCCGCGCCGATGAACGCGTCGAGGATCTCGTCGAGCGAGCGCGGCTGCGCCAACCATGCCCGCAGCGTCTCGCCCTCGACGTACTCCATCGCGATGAAGCGCTGCTCGTCGTGAGTGCCCACGTCGAACACGCCGACCACGTTCGGGTGGCTGAGCCGCGCGAGGGCCCGCGCCTCCTTGTCCAGTCGCGCCACCCCGAGCGTGGTCAGCTCCGGCCGCAGCAACTTGATCGCCACGGTGCGCCCGAGCTCGTCGTCTTCGGCCGCCCACACCACGCCCATGCCCCCGCGTCCGATGCAGCGGTGCAGGCGGTACCGCCCGATCCGCACGCCCTGTAGCGGCGCGCCGAACAGGCGGTGACGCACCGAGTCGCGCAATCGTTGCAGTTCGACGGGCGGCTCCGCCGGGGGCTCGACGGGCGGCTCGACCGGGGGGCAGGGAGTCTCCAAAGAGGATGCGGCCATCACGGTGCGGGTGGAGTACCCGCCGCGGGCTCGAGGGATTGCGCTTTTGTTCGTCTCAGCGAAAAAGCGATTCTCGCAACGATCTCGCCCATGTATCGAGCCGCTGCGCGGTCGGATCGATGCCCTTGTGTGCCTGGGTCATCGCCCGCAGCTCCGCCTCGAGCATCTGCTTGGCGCGGCGGATCCGGTTCTTCGCCGTGCCCACGGGGATCTGCAGCGCGGCGCCGATCTCCGCCGCCGTGAGCGACTCCCAGTAGTGCAGCTCGAGGGCGACCTGGTAGTCGATGGGAATCCGGCGCAGGCCATTGAGCACGAGCAGCTGCTGTTGATCGCGGGCGACCACGCTGCTCGGCGACGCCCCCAGCTCACACACCGACAACGCGCCGCTGTCGAACTCCAGCCGGTCGCGCGCCTTGGCCCGCCAGTGCTTGCCCAGCACGTTGCGCGCCACGCCGAACACGAACGCCCGAAAGCTCGACTCCCCCCGAAACGCGTCGCGGCTTTCGATGCACCCCAAGAACGTCTTCTGCACGAGGTCGTCGTTGGGTCCGTCGGTCTTGTTGCGAAAAAACCGCGCCACCGCCTCGAAGTGACGCTCGAACAGCTCTTCGCCCGCCACCCGGTCGCCACGGCTCCACGCGGCGAGCAAGACCTCGTCGGCGGTCGCGGGTGGCGGCGAGTCGGGCACGCGACAGTCTACCGTCAGTTTCGTTCGGGACCGGCTCACCCGTACGGGTCGAAGCGCTCCTTGCTCGCGCGGGTCTCGTTGAGACGGGCGAGCTCGGCCGCGGGATACGCATCGGGATCGCCACGGGGCAGGTGGCGACGCACGAACGCGACGACCGCG
>CALBMM010000212.1 GCA_937896535.1 uncultured Pseudomonadota bacterium | reverse complement strand
ACGGCCTGCTCGTCCACGAGTACCTGTGGATGAGCAACCACTGGCATCTGGTGGTCACCGACCCGCGTGGGGAGCTCTCGGCGTTCCTGCAGGAGCTGCACTCGCGACTGTCGCGGCAGCTCAACGCGATGCGCGGCGACTCGATGGGGACCTTCGCGCGTGACCCGACGATTCAGGTCGTCGTGGACGGCGGCGGCGCCGTCAAACAGGCGGTGTACACGTTGGCCAATCCCGTGGCCGCCGGGCTCGTCGACCAACTCGGCGACTGGAAGGGGTGCAGCTCGCTGGGGATGCGCTACGGGCAGACGCGGACGTTTTCGCGGCCGAAGATCGGGCTGTGGGCGCCCACGCGCTCGGCCAAGCCGCCGGGGGGCAAGCGGACCAGCCGCGGACGACTGCGCTACCGAGGTCGCTCTCGCGCCCCGGAAACGGCGAGCTTGACCCTCGTGCGGCCGGCCGGCGCGGCCCCGGAGTCGACCGACGACGAGCTGCGCGACGAGGTGCTGGCCCAGGCCGAAGCCGCCGCGGCCGAGCACCGTGCCACCCGACGCGCCCAGGGCAAGCCCAAGGCCCTGGGCTGGCGCGCCGTGGTGTCGCAGTCGCACCGCGCCGCGGCCACTTCCCCGCGCGCGTTGTTTCAGACCCGCCCGCGCGTGACGGGCACGGACCCCGCCGCTTGCCGGGTCCGCGCCGCCGAGATCGAAGCGTTCGAGCGTGCCTACCGAGGCGCGCGCGAGCGTTTCAGGGGCGACAAGACCGTCGAGTTTCCGTTCGGCACGTTGCAGATGCTGCGCCGCTACGACGTCCCCTGCGCCACGGCCCCACCGTAGTCACGGCGAGGCACACGAAGAGGCGGGCACGGCGACCCGCCTCCTGGTGTTGGTTGCGCGCCCGCGGAGCCCGAAAAACGCCCTGTCCGGCGACCCGAACCCCGCCGCGATCCGACGCCGAAGCCCGCCAACCCCCGCTCGACCGCCACGCGCGCCCGTCCGACCGATCCCTGTCCAACGGGCCTTCCGGGCAGGTGATTCCCCCCCCGCCCCGGGCAGGTGATTCCGGCCGGGCAGGTGATTCGCCCGCCGCCGAGGGCGTCTGCGAAGCAGACGCCCCTAGAACGTGATCACCGGCCCAACATTGATGTCGAGCAACAAACTCGAAGTCGACGGAAACCACCCCCCCAGATCCGCTTCGGCGAAAATCCCGAAGTACTTGACGATCTGGTAGTGGATCCCGAACAGCCCTCCCACGAACCCGGGCCCGATCTTCACGGTATCGATCCGCAGGTCGCTGGAGTCGGTGCCTGCCCGCACCGTACCCGCGAGCTGGATGTCCGCGCCCTCGTTGCCGTCGAGGCAGCCACGGTTGTACGGCCACACCGGGACGCACGATTCGGGCAGGATGTCGCCGTTGAGGTCGAGCAGACCGTGCACCGCCGACTCGTCTTCGTCCGCGACCGAGTTGCCGTTGCGGTCGTTGGAGAAGTTCATGTTGACGCGCAGGCGCGTCGCGCCGAAGCCCGCGAAGAAGCCGGTGTACAGCTTGAGCTTGCGGTCCTGGCGGCCGAGGAAGTACTTGAACTTCGCACCGAGGGCCCAGGTGAAGTCGGGCTTGATCTGCACGCCTTCCGGGGCCGCTGAGCGAACGTCCTCGAGGTAGGACTGGGCGAGGTTCTTGCCCTGGTCGGGCTCGAACACCTTCGAGCCCGTCACGACCTGCAAGCGTCCGAACAACGACAGCACGATCCGATTGCCGACCCGGACGCCGACCTCGGGGCTGATGTGAAACGGCGCCGGTGCGACGCCGGTGCTGACGGGGTGACGCCGACTGCAGAAGCTGGCGTCGTAGGCCGCGGTGAGGTCCTCGACCGTCGCGAGGTCCTGCAGGATCGTCGGGTCTGCCTGTTGGATCTCCGAGAGCGCGAGCGAAAACTGCGTGGGATTGCTCGGCAACGGCGCGCCGGCTTCCTTCCAGCGCGCGATGGCACACGCCTGCTCGGCCACGGTGTACGAGCCACCGACCGTGCCGGGGCGATACTGCAGATACGTCAGCTCGGCTGCGCCCCGCGCGATGCCGAAGCCCGTACCGACGCCGAGGTTGATGAACGCGCGCGGCAGGTCGCTCTTGCCCTTGGGCTTCTTGGGCTTGCCGCCGCCGTCTCCACCCTCGCCGCCTTCGCCTCCCTCGCCGCCACCGGCCCCGCCGACCGGTGCTTCTCCGGTCACCTTGACCTGGATCGGCGAGTCCTGGTTGCCCTGGTTGACGACCGGATTGTTGGCGGCGTCGAACACGTAGAAGAAGTACTCGAGCCCGACGTCACCGTGCGCCGCCGGCGGCAGCACGACCTCGCCCATCGAGCCGTCGTTGAGCAGCTTGAGCTCCGCTGGCTGGTACTCGTCTTCGGTTCCGAGCTTGCGATAGTAGATGACGAGCGACCCGCCCTCGGGGATCTGCGTGTTGGCCAGCGCGCCGATCATCACCTCGGTCGTGGGCGCGATCTGGGGCGGCGTGTGGACGATCGCGTCACCCGGCTTGGGCACCGTTGCCCGCGCCTTCTCGAGCAGGGCCACCACTTCGGGCGCCTGCAGCTCGATCGGCAGCTGAACGTTCCAGTCCAGCTGCACCGCGCGCGTGAAGGCGGCCATCACCTTCGACTCGTTGCCCGACAGCGACTGCTCGATGCCACCTTTGAGCACGTAGATCGCCGCGAGCACCGGGTCGTCGCCGTAGCCCGCCCCTTCGGCTCGCGCGATCGCTTCGTCGCACGTCGCCATCGCCGCCTCGAGCTCGAGCTCGGCGAACTGATCGAGCGCGTCCAGCCACGAGTCGGTCACGTCGGTGCGGGGCGTGACCGCAGCCGCGTGGGCGTGGCTGGCCACGCCCCATCCGAGGGCGAGCACCGCCGCGGCGACCAGCGTCCCGACGAAAGGAGCTCGCCGCTGCCGGCGTCGGGGGGCGCCCATGGTGCGTTGCGTCAGGGTCGATTCTCCAAGATCACGGATTGCGCTTGCAGTCCGCGTTCGAGACGTTGAACTCCACGCGCCGGTTGCGAGCGCGTCCATCGGCCGTGCGGTTGGAGTCGATCGGCCGCTCCTCGCCGAAGCCGACGGCTTCCAGCCGCGAAGACTTCACCCCACGTCCGACGAGGTAGCTGCGCACGGAGTCGGAGCGCTCTTGCGACAGCTTCTTGTTGTACTTGTCCGAGCCCTTGGAGTCCGTGTGGCCTTCCACGCGGAAGTTGAGCTCTTCGGGCACCGAGTTGATGACCGTCGCGACGTCGTTGAGCAGCTCGAAGCTCTTCGGGTCGATGTCGGACTTGTTGAACTTGAAGAAGACCTTGTCCTTGATCTTGACCGAGCAGCCGTCGAACTCCGCCTTGAGGTCCGGGCAGCCGTCGTCGTCGCGGTCGCCGTCGTAGTCCTCGGGATCGTCGGGGCACTGATCCTTGCCCTTGCACAGATCGGCGTACTTGCTGGCGTTGGGCGAGCCCTCGACCCATGGGTCGCAGATCTTGTCACTGTCGTTGTCGGCGTCCGGACACCCGTTTTCGTCCTCGAAGTTGTCGACGTCTTCGGGGTCGTTGGGGCACTCGTCGGGCTCGTCGAGGATGCCGTCCTGGTCGTTGTCCGGATCCGGACAGCCGTCCTCGTCCTCGAACTGGTCGAAGTCCTCGGGGTCGTTGCGACAGTCGGTCTCGCCCTTCTTGTCGTTGGAGACCCAGCGGCCGTCGACGAGCTCGGCCGCGTCGAGCACCTTGTCGCCGTCGTTGTCCTTGTCGGGGCAGCCGTCGTCGTCTTCGAACGAGTCGAAGTCCTCGGGGTCGTCCGGGCACTTGTCGACTTCGTCGTCGTACCCGTCGCCGTCGCGGTCGCCTACGCGCGCCACCATCTTTTCGCGGCAGCGCTCGGGCGTCGTCAGCTCGCGCGCTTTGTTCGTGTAGAACTCCGCGTCGTCGGCGTACTGCTTGCCGCGGTAGTACTCACCGATCGCGAGCGCGTCCTGGGCGAACTTGATGTTGGCCTCCGCGAGCGCGGTCTCCTTGGGGGCACAGTTGATCGACTTGGAGCCGTCGCGGATCGCCCGCTGCAGCACGGTCTGCGTGCCCTCGATCTCGCCGAGGAGCTTCTGGCCGAGGCATCCCGGTGCCGCGACCGTCGCGGCGATCGCGAGGGCCGGCAGGAAGCGAGCCTTCACTTCCCACCTCCGACGCTGATGCCGCCGCCGACCTTGCCCTCGGCCTTGCCACCGCCGGCGCTGCCGCTGGCTTCGCCCGACGCCTCGCCGGCCGCCGCACCCCCGCCCGCCGCGTCACCGCCGCCGCCGCCGTCGAGCGACTCTTGCATCTTGCCCGCCTCGCGACGCTCCGCCTTCTGCTTCGCCTCTTCGGCCAGCTGCTTGGCGCGCGAGCCGTAGTCGAACGAGCGCTCGTACTCGGAGTAGGCCATCATCACCTTGGCCTGCTCGAGGTAGGAGACCGCACCCCAGTACTCGTACGGGGCGTACTTTTCGGCGCCCGCGGCCTCGGCGTCCGCAACCGCGCGGCTCGCGTCCTTCGCAACCTTCTTGAGATAGCCAAACGGGCCGCAACCGGCGCTGAGCACGAGCGCGGCCAGAGTCAGGAACGGGAAGAGGCGACGCTTGCGGATGGACACCGGGTCTCCGTGGGGTGGTCCGGGTTCTGCCTTGCTCGGACGGTCCGAAGGGGCCCTAGGCGCCGAGCATCGTTGGCAAAATTCGGACCGGACGATACCAGGGCGGCAACTTGCCGGTCAACAATGGCCCCCGAGGCTCCCGCCGCTGTGCACCCGGCGCGGCCTGCTAGTGTGTGCACCGTGCCACCCGGGGCCGGCCGCCGTGACCGAATTGTGCGGGGTTTCGCGATCGTAGCCGCGCTCGGCGGCGGATGTACGCGCGTCTCCGACTCCGAGCGCTTCGAGCCCAACCCGCAACGGTTGCGGATCGAACGCACCTCGCCCGCGGCCGGGGAGATCGAGATCCCCATCGACGCGCGGATCGAGCTGTGCGCCTCGGGCCGTCTGGATCCGCGCGCGCCCTCGAAGACCGACGCCCTGCTGGGCTCCGGGAACATCACGGTCGACACCGACCTGTCGATCGAGCTCGTGCCGTGGCACGGACCTCGCGGCACGCCACCCGGCGACGTCCCCTGGTGCGAAGGATCGGTGATCGCGGTGCGCCCCAAGTCGGCGCTCGCCCCGGGCGTGCGCTACCGACTGATCGTCCAGCCCACGAACGTCGGCTGGGAAGGCGAGCGCTTCGACACCGATCAGGCCGGCTGGGTCGAGCGCGACGACGGCTCGCTGGCCTACTTCCTCGAGTTCACCACCACGACGACGCCAGCGGACCCTCCCGACGAACCGGAACCCGAAACGCCGGCGATCACGTTGACCGATCTCTTTTCCGCCGGCGGTCCGTTCGATCCGGCCCGCGCGCAATGCAGCTGCCACCTCGACACCGACGACGTCGCCCACGCGCGCCTGGACCTGACCGATCCCGCGGTCGCGTTCGTCGAGCTCGTCGGTGAGCCGCGATTGCGCGACACCGGCTTTCCCATGGTGTCCCCGCGCGCCCCCTCGGAGAGCTTTCTGATCCACAAGCTGCTGCGCGACGACGACGACGACGACGATCCCCTGCGCGGCGTGCTCGGCGACGCGATGCCACTGGGCGAGCCGCCGTTGTCCTACGGCGACCTGCGCCTCGTCATGCAGTGGATCGCCGACGGCGCCCTGCCCTGACGCGCCTCCGCGTCACAGCTGCCCGCGTTCCATCGCGCGCACCGTGTCGAGCATGCCCTCGAGTCGTTGCTTGCGCTCGTGGGCCCGCGCGCGGACGCGCTCGAAATCGGGGTCTTCCATGCCGAGCTTGGCGGCCTCTTCGTACAGTGCGATCGCGTCCTCGGTGCGGCGCAGGCACTCCTGCACCTTGTCACCCGACAGCGGGGCGGCCTGGGCCCCTTCGGCGTAGTGCAGCTTGCACGGGCCCTTCTCGGCGGCAGCCTCGACCTGCAGACCTTCCATGTAGACGTCGTGCTTGGTGCGACCGTCACCGCAACCGCAGACCATCAGGCAGGCGAACGTGGCGATCGTGGCGGTGAGACGAGACAGCGACATCGACATGGGGATCAAAGCACCAAAGCGGGGCAAAACCAAAGACACCTGCGCCGCTCGCACGTTCCCGTCGTGGCCGTGCGTTCGTGGGGCAAAAACGCGGATCGGCTCAACGCCCCCGCTCGGCGGCGCGGGCGGCCGCATCCGCCGCGCCGGCGGCATCGCCCGCCGCCGTGCGCACTTGGGCGAGGCGGTCCCACACGTCGCGTCGCCACGGACGCAACGCCACCGCCCGCTCCGCGAGCTGCAGCGCCTCCTCACGCGTCGCCGGATCGGCCGACAGATACATCGCCAGATTCGTCAGCGCGACCGAGCGTGCCGGGTCGAGCTCCAGGGCCCGTCGCGTCAACGCGACCCCTTGCTCGCGCTCCCCCACCCCGTACAGCAACGCCGCGAGCGCGACGAGGGCACTGGCGTGATCCGGATCCACGCGCGACAGCGACAGCTGAAGGATCGCGATCGATCGCGCGACGTCCCCCTCGGCGCGCATGCGTCCGCGCGCGTCCGAGGCCAGCGCCACCGCGAGGCGCTTGCGATCCTCGAGGGTGGGCAGACGCGCCAGCCAGGCGTCGACCTGCGCCGGCACGTCGGACGCGGTGGCCGACGGGATCGACAGGCGCACGGGGATCTGCAGGTTCGGTGACCACCAAGGGACGGCCGAGAACACCTCGAGCGCCGGGTACTCGAGCGCGACGGGGCCCCGCGCCGCGCGCAGCATCGCATCGACGGCGGCGGCCTCTCCCTCGGCCGTCGCCGCCGCGCGCCGCTGCGGCCCCGCGTGCGGATCGGCCAACGCCGACTCCGCCGGCGCCTTGCGCAGATGCTGGGCCGGCGCGGTCACGAGATCCGGTCGCGCGCCTTCGAGGGTCGTCGCCGCGGCCACGCCCGCGGAAAGATCGTCGGACTGCGTCAGCAACGTCGTGCCGGGGGGCAGCGACGCGAGCGTGCCCCTCGTCCACGTGGCCGGACCCCACGAGCGTGTCACCGCGAGGTCGGGCACGCTCGCCAACGCGGCGGGCAGCACCAACACGGTCGCCGCGAGCGGCCAGACCCCGAATCGCACCCACGGCGCGCGGCCCAGTGCCGCCGAAAGCTGCCACGCCACGAGCACGGCGGCCAGCGGCCCGAACACCATGCCGGTCTGGCGATCGATGCCGCCCATCGGGTTGATCGCGATCGCGTACAGCAGCTCGACCGCCCATATCCAACCGACCGCGATCGCGAGCCGACGAGGCCCGGTCCACCACATGCGCACGAAGGCCAGCGCCGTGGCGGCCACGCCGGGCGCCCCGAGGTCTTCGGCGAGGCGCGCGATCGTCTCGCGCGCGTGCACGATCCAAAGCGCCCCCGAGCGGGGCAGGATCTCGTCGGCGTAGGCTTCGGTGATCGACCGCGCCATCACGTGGTCCCACATGCGCTCGACCGTCTGTGGGTCTCCCCAGTCGTGCACGGGGCCCGACACCGACGCCAGCGGGATCGCGAGCACCACCAGACTCGACGACGCGACGACCACCGGCGCCCAGCGGGTCCAAGCCCGATCCGCTCTCAGCTCGACGATCCACACGACCACACACAGCGGCACGAGCACGAGCCGCAGATCGCCGAAGCACCACGCGGCCCATACCGCGGCGACCAACCCGACCAGTCGCCGCGACGTGCGTCGGGCCCCGGCGACGATCGGATCGAAGCCCCACAGAGTCGCCATCAGAAGACACGTGGCGAGCGCGTAGACCTCCACCACCCGCGCCTGTCGTACGAACGTCAGCCCGGCGAGGATCCAGAGCGCCGCGCCGAGACTGACCGGCGTCGGCACCTCGCGGCGCTCCAGCAGCGCGACCGCCAGCCCGATCGCGACCGCGCCGAGGGCGGCCGAGACCAGCGCCATGCGAAAGCCCAGCGTGCCCAAGGGCAGCAGGGTCGAAAGCCGCAGCAGCAACGTCAGGCCGGGGATGCCCGGCGGGTGGGCCACGCCCAGGTCCCACCCCGCGGCCGCGAGCTCGCCCGAATCGAGCCAGAAGTGGGCCGGGCTCGCCCCGATCGCCAGGTAGACGAACGCGAGCGAGCCGGCGACGAGGGCGTCGCGCACGCCGCCAGTGTCCACGAGGGCGCCCATACCCGGCAAGCGATCGCGGCACGTGCGCGGCAGCGGCCGAGACGAGCCGCCGGACGATGAAGTGATAGCTTCGCCGCAGACGAAGCATGCGTGAAGTCGTCCAGCAGCGAGACGCGAGCCCCCTGCCGCCGAGCACCGGCGTGTGCATCGGAGCGTTCGATGGTCTGCACCGCGGCCACCAGGCGTTGATCGATGCGGCCGCGACCGCCGGTGGTCCGGTCGCGCTCGTGACGTTCGACCCCCACCCGCTGCGCGTGCTCGCCCCCGAGCGCGCGCCCGAGCTGCTGCTGTCGAACACCGTGCGCGCGCGCGTGGCCGCCTCGCTCGGCGTCAGTCATCTCGTGCTGCTGCCGTTCGACCGACAGATGGCGGCGCTGTCGCCCGAAGCGTTCATCGACCGCTACCTCGTCCAAGGACTGCAGCCGCGACTCGTCGTCGTCGGCCGCGACTTCCGGTTCGGCAAGGGCCGCTCCGGCACCGCCGAGGGTCTCGCCGCCCACCTGAACCGGCACGCGATCACGGCCAACATCGTCGATCCCGTCGCGGGACCCGACGCCGACAAGCTCGGCTCCACCGCGGTGCGGCATGCGGTACGCGCCGGTGACGTCGCTGCCGCCGCGCACATGCTCGGGCGGTGGCACGCCGTGTCCGGGACCGTCGTCGATGGCGCCAAGCGGGGCCGGACGATCGGCTTTCCCACGGCGAACGTGCAGCCCGACGGCGGCATGCTGCCCGCGGACGGGGTCTACGCGGCGTACCTGTCGGTGTGGTCCCCCGACGCACCCGACCACGGACGGGTGTGGCCCGCCGCCGCCAACCTCGGCACCAACCCGACCTTCACCGGCGACGATCCTGCGGCCGCCCGCACGCTCGAGGTCTACGCGATCGACGTCGACCTCGGCGAGCGTCTGTACGGCGTGCAGGTCGAGGTCGCATTCGTCGCGCGGCTGCGCGCCGAGCAACGCTTCGACGGGCCGGACGCGCTCGTCGCCCAGATCCGAGACGACGTCGAGGCGGCGCGCGAGCACCTCGACGACGATGCGCGCGCGCTCGTGCTCGCACCGGGGGACGCATGACCGAGCCGATCGAGAGCGCCACCCTCGCGCGGCTGTACCTGTCGCAGGGTCACGAGACGAAGGCGCGCGCGATGCTGCGCCGGCTCGTCGAGGCCCGACCCGACGACGGTGATGCCCTCGCCCTCGACGCGCGCCTCGGTCCGGCGCCGGGGCAGATGACCGCGCGGGTGGCGGGTGCCGATCTCGTCGTGGGTTGGCAAGGCGTGCGCAGCGACGCGACGACCCACGTCATCGCGGTCACCATGCGCCACGGTCCCCACGGCGTGCGCACCGGCGTCACGTCGGTGCCCTGCGCCACCGCGTTCGGCCGCGTCCGGTTCGCGCGCCCCACGGGGCGCGGCGCGTTGTCGGCCTGCATCGGCAAGGTCGTGCCCGGGTCCGGCTTCGTGGTGCTCGCGATCGCCACGCCGGTGCACTGGGGCTGACCGGCGCCCCCCGGGCCGGCTGTCGCCGCCGAGGCGAAGTTGCTACTGTCCCTGCCGATGTTTCGCGGGGCGTATACGGCACTGGTCACTCCCATGCGTGATGGGCGGGTCGACGAGCCCGCCCTCGAGAAGCTCGTCGACGAGCAGATCGAGGCGGGGATCGACGGTCTCGTGCCCTGCGGAACGACCGGCGAGTCGCCGTCGCTGTCGCACGCCGAGCACATCGCCGTCGTCGAGATCACCGTGCGCGCCGCCGCCGGGCGTGTACCGGTCCTCGCGGGAGCCGGATCCAACTCCACGCGCGAGGCGATCGAGCTCGCCCGCGCGTGCAAGGAGCTCGGTGTCGCCGGGACCCTGCAGATCACGCCCTACTACAACAAGCCGACCCCGCAAGGGCTCATCGCGCACTTCACCGCGATCGCCGACGCGGTGAGCCTGCCCCTTGTCGTCTACAACGTGCCGGGCCGGACCTGCGTCGACATGGACGCACCGACGCTCGCCAAGCTCGCCAAGCACCCCCACGTCGTGGGCGTCAAGGAAGCGACGGCCGACATGGATCGCGCCTCGCAGATCCGAGAGCTGTGCGGCGACGACTTCTCGCTGCTGTCGGGCGACGACTTCACGCTGCTGCCGTTCCTCGCCGTCGGCGGCGACGGTGTGATCTCGGTGGGCTCGAACCTGCTGCCCAAGCTGTTCGCCGACCTCTGCGCGGCGGTGCGCGACGGTCGTCTCGACGACGCGCGCCGCCTGCACTACCGACACCTGCCGCTGACCCGCGCGCTGTTCACCACGACCAACCCCATCGCGATCAAGGCCGCGATGGCGATGACCGGCCGCATGGGTCCGGAGATTCGCCTGCCGCTGACCGCCCTGCCCGACGACGGCCCCGAGTACGCGGGACTGCGCCAGGCACTCGACACCCTCGAGCTTCTCGACTGATCGGACAACCGCTGACAGAGGATCCAATGACCGAACGCCTCACTTCCGTCGTCGTCGTCGGTGCCCGTGGCCGGATGGGCCGGGCGCTCATCCGCTCCGTGATGGAGAGCGACAACATGGCCCTCGCCGATGCGGTCGACCGCACCGGCGGTCCGGGCCTCGGCCAAGATGCCGGGGTCATGAGCGGCATGCCGGCCACCGGGATCACGGTGACCGATTCGCTCAACCCGCCACGCGGCGCCGTCGTCGTCGACTTCTCGCTGCCGGGTGCGACCGACACCTCGATCGAGCGCTGCCTGTCGCGCGGCAATCCGCTGGTGCTGGGCACGACCGGGATCTCGACGGAGACGCTCGCCAAGCTCAAGGACGCCGCGCAGTACATCCCCATCGTGTCCGCCGCGAACTTCTCGGTGGGGATCACCGTGCTGACGCGCCTGGCCGGGCTGGCCGCGCGCGCGCTGGGCGAAGGCTGGCACACCGAGTTGTTCGAGCTGCACCACTGCCACAAGCGCGACGCCCCGTCGGGCACCGCCCTTCGGATCGGCAAGGCCGTGGCGCAAGCGACCGACCGCAAGTTCGACGACGTGGTCGTCAAGCGTCGCGACAAGGTCGAGCACATGCGCGCCGACGACGAGATCGGCATCGCCGCGCTGCGTGGCGGCGACTCGGCCGGTGAGCACACGCTGATGTTCCTCGGCCTCGGTGAGCGGCTCGAGCTCGTCCACCGGGCGACGGACCGGGCGATCTTCGCCCACGGTGCCTTGCGGGCGGCGCGATGGGTCGCCGGCCGCGCGCCCGGTCTGTACGACATGACCGACGTCCTCGCGCTCAAGGGTCTGTGATGACAACGCCGGGCATCGCCGTCGCCGCCGTCGTTGCCGGCCTGGCGCTGGGCGGCTGCGGCGGCGAATCGGACGACCTGGGGAACAAGAACATCACGACCAACGACCCGACGGCCGGCGATACGGCGGCGTCGTCGGGGGGTCCGGATTCCGGAACCGGCACCGGAGCGTCGTCGGGCACGAGCACCGCGACCTCCACGGGCGAGACGGGCGAGACGGGCGAGACGGGCGCGGGCACGGAGACCGGCGGGACGTCGGGGTAGCCGGGGCGTTGCGCGGGTGCCAACATGTCGCCCGATGAGCGGACGCCTTCCACAGCTGACGCGCCGCCTGCAAGGCTTCGGGACGACGATCTTCGCGGAGATGACCGCCCTGGCCAACCAGCACGGGGCGGTCAATCTCGGGCAGGGATTTCCGGACTTC
This sequence comes from uncultured Pseudomonadota bacterium, assembly GCA_937896535.1. Lineage (GTDB taxonomy): Bacteria > Myxococcota_A > Polyangia > Nannocystales > Nannocystaceae > CALBMM01. Next base: position 1,841 of record CALBMM010000212.1, on the reverse strand, counting down.
GAGGGGCCGGCGTCGATCCGGCAGGCCGCGATCGCGGCGATCGAGGGCGGGCACAACCAGTACTGCCGTAGCTTCGGGATCCCGGCGCTCAACGCCGCGATCGCCGGCCACCAAGCCAAGTACTACGGGCTGACGTACGACCCCGACCGCGAGATCACGGTGTGCGCCGGCGCGACCGAGGTGATCGCCGCGACGCTCCTGGCGCTGTGCGACGTCGGCGACGAGGTCGTGCTGTTCGAGCCGTTCTACGACTCGTACCGCGCGACCGTGGCGATGGCCGGCGCCGTCGAGCGCGTCGTGACGCTGACGGCCCCGTCGTTTTCGTACGACCCCGCCGCGCTGCGGGCCGCGATCGGTCCCAAGACGCGCGCGATCGTGATCAACTCGCCGCACAATCCGTCGGGCAAGGTCTTCTCGCGCGAGGAGCTGGCCCACATCGCCGCGCTGTGCGTCGAGCACGACCTGGTGGCGATCACCGACGAGGTCTACGAGCACCTCGTGTTCGACGGCGAGCACGTGCCGCTGGCGACGCTGCCCGGCATGCGCGAGCGCACCGTGCAGATCTCGTCGACGGGCAAGACGTTCTCGTTCACCGGCTGGAAGATCGGCTGGGCCTGCGCCTCGCCCGAGCTGTCGGTGGCGATCCGCACCGCGCACCAGTTCATCACCTTTTGCCAGGCCACCCCGTTTCAGCACGCGATGGCCCACGCGCTGTCGCTCGGCGACGACTACTACGAGACGTTCGTGGACGAGTACCGGGCCCGTCGCGACCGGCTGTGCGAGGGGCTGTCCGAGGTGGGGTTCGAGACCCTGGTGCCCGCCGGAACCTACTTCGTGTGCGCCGACATCCGGCCACTCGGCTTCGCCGACGACATGGAGTTTTGCCGCAAGCTGCCCGCGCAAGTCGGCGTGGCCGCGATCCCCAACTCGGCCTTCTACCTCAACAAGCACGAGGGTCGACACCTCGTGCGCTTCGCGTTCTGCAAGAGCGACTCCGTCCTCGACGAAGGGATCGCACGACTGCGGGCCAACATCGGGAAGCTGCGGGCATGAAGGTCGCCGGTCTGCAGACCTCGATCGTCTGGGAGCGCCCCGACGACAACCACGCGCGGCTGCGCCCGTGGCTCGATGTCGCGTGCGCGGCGGGAGCCCGCCTCGTCGTGCTGCCCGAGATGTTCGCGTGCGGGTTTTCGATGAACACGGCCTCGATCGCGCAGGCCGAGGACGGCCCGAGCACCCGGTTCGTCGTCGAGCAAGCCAAGCAGCGCGGCGTGTGGATCGGTGGCAGCGTCCCGGCGCAGGCCGAAGGCGCGGCGAGGCCGGCCAACACGTTCGTGCTCGCGGGCCCCGACGGCCAGCTGCACCGGTACCGCAAGATCCATCCGTTTTCGTTCGCGAAGGAAGACGAGCACTACGAAGCCGGCGATGCGTTCGTCACCGTCGAGATCGACGGGCTGCGCGTCACGCTCTTCGTCTGCTACGACCTGCGATTCGCCGACGAGTTCTGGGCGACCGCGGCCGACACCGACGCCTATCTCGTGATCGCCAACTGGCCGCAGCGTCGGCGCCACCACTGGACCACGCTGCTGCGCGCCCGCGCGATCGAAAACCAGGCCTACGTCGTGGGGGTCAACCGCGTGGGCGAAGGTGGCGGCATCGACTACTCGGGCGACAGCCGCATCATCGATCCGTGGGGCGAGATCCTCGCCGGGGGCGCCGGCCACGAGACGATGCTGCTCGCCGATCTCGATCCCGAGGTCGTCGCGGACGCCCGGCGCAAGTTCCCGGTGATGGCCGACCGGCGCTGAGCGGCCGTCCGCGCCCGAATTCGGGCACAGGGC
>CALBMM010000211.1 GCA_937896535.1 uncultured Pseudomonadota bacterium | reverse complement strand
CGTTCGTCGTCGCGCCCGACGGCGGCTGGATCGCCAAGCCCTCGCGCTCGAGCGATCCGGACCGTCTGTACGCGACGATCGTGCGGCTGTGCGACGCGGCCGGCTGGGCGCTGTACGACCCCGCGCAGGGACGGATCCTGCACGCGCGCGGCTACCGACTCGCCGCGGTGGCCGACGAGGACGACCTCGTCGCGCGGGCCGTCGCCACGCTGCGCACCGGCACCGGCGACCTCGAGGACGCGATCGGAACGCTGCGCCGGTATCCCGACGACGCGCCGACCACGATCGTCGCAATCGGCCAAACGCTCACCCTCGACCGACCGCCCGGCGCTCGGCGTGCCGCCGTCACCCTCCTGCGCGACCTCGGCGAGACTTCGGTCGCCGCGCTGTCGCACCTGCTCGGTGCGCTCGCCGACCCGGACGTGCAGACGCGCGGCATCGCAGCGCAGGCGCTCGGTGGTCTGGGCCGGCACGCCGAGGCCGCCCTGCCCCGCCTTCGAGAGATGGCCGAGGCGTCCGAGCCGATCACCCGGACGTGTGCGACGCGGGCGGTCGAGTCGATCGAAGGGGCCGTCGCGGCCGCGCGACGCCGCCCTCCCGTCGCCGAGCTGACCCGCACCGAGGCCGGCGCCCGCGTCGAGGCGACGATCGTCTTCGTCGGGACCGCGCGCGTGGTCGCCAAGACGGCCAACGGTCGCAACGTCACCGTGCCCCGTGCGCTGGAGGGGGCGGCCAAGGGGGACACGATCGAAGTGGGCATCGACGCCCACGGCAAGCCGCGGGACGTCGCGTGGACCGGGGCCGACGGGCAGCGCCGGCACGTGGACCTCGCGTCGTCGGGGTCGGACTGAACGCGACCGTGCGTGTCAGCGCTTGCGGCCGTGGCTGCCGTCGGGGAGCCGGAAGCCCGCCGAGATCCCGGTGATGATCGTAAAGCCCGTGTTGGAGAAGTCCGGCACGCCGTCGAGCTTCTTGCGGGCGCTCCACAGCTGCTGGATCTCGGCGGTCAACGCGACGTGGTTGGTGATGCGCGCCTCGATGCCCGCGTGCAGCTCGAAGCCGATCCGCGCGCTGACGTTGGACAGGCCGGCCTGCTGCGCGCGCGTGTACTGCACGCGCAGGATGTCGAGGCCGAACCCGAGCCCGCCGTAGGGGCGGACCGGGAAGTTGTCGAACAGGTACACGTTGCCGCCGAGAAACAGCGGGACCGTGAAGTAGCCCAGGCTCGTGGCCTGCCCCTCCGTGAAGCCCGTCGCGTCGTCCTCGGGCAGAAAGTCCGCGTAGCCGGCGTGGTAGCCGGTGCGGAAGTACCAAAGGAAGCGCGGGTACGGGTCCTTGTGGCCGGCGTTGAAGTACTGCCACCGCAGATCGAAGCCACGCAGCGCGCTGCAGGCCGCCTGGTCGAAGGGCGCCAGGCAGCCCTTGAACGAGTTGGACCGGACCTTCTTCGGCGACAGTCGGATCACGCCGTCGGGATCGAACGGGGTGATCACCGAACCGACGAAGATGCCGCCCCAGCGAGGGTCGGTCCAAAAGTCGTGGCTGCGGTGCTCGACCTTGGTGGTCGCCGGCTTCGTCGTCGGCGTCGGCTCGTGGGCAGGCGCCGCCCCCGGGTCGCTCTCGGAATCGGCCGGCGCGGGGGCGCGGGCGAGCGCGAGCCACTCGTCGCCGGCGAACGAAGGATCGGCGACCTCGAGCATGCCCGTGCGCGAGGTGTAGCCCGCGTAGTAGCCCGGGCCGTACGGCGTGGAGAACAGCCCCGCCCGCAGCGCCTGGTCGATGGCGCCCTTGGGCGCCCGGTGCGGCTCGCCGTACGGCAGGTCCGCCGCCAGGATCACACCCCCGGTCGCCGCGCCGAGTCGAGACTCCTGCGCGTCCTCCTCCGCGACGCTCTCGCGCCGCACGTGCACGTCGCCGGCCGGCAGCAGCAGATAGGCCGGCTGCTCTCCGCTGCGTCGCACGTCCGCGATCCGAACGCCACGCCCGTCCTCCACGGTGTAGCGATGGGTATCGCCGGCCGTGAACACGAGCACGCGCGAGGACGCGATGTCGGGATGGGTGAGGATCGGATGGCGCTCGTCGGCGCTCGGCGGGCGGGCCACGACGTCCAAGCGCGCCCGCGCATCGGTCACGCCGTGGTTGGCCGCGGCCACGAATGCCGCGAGCTCGCTGTACTCGATCGCCCCGTCGCCGTTGAGGTCGGCCCCACCACGCAGCCCCGACAACAGCTCGTGCGTGAAGACCCCGCCCCGGTACCGCTCCCACTCGTGCGTCTGCTGATCCACCGAGTGGGCCACGAGCACGCCGGTGGTCGAAAACGCCGACAGCTTGGTCTTGTCCAGGTACTCGGTGACGCGCTGGCCGGACTCGACGCGGTCGTCCTTCCACGTGCCGCCGTTGCGGCCGCGCGAGAGGACGAACTGCTCGGAGCGACAGGCGTCGATGATGACGTGGTGGTAGTCGGCCGGCGACGCCGACAGCATCGTGGAGAACAGGTCGTCGCGCGTGAGCTTGTCGCCGGCCAGCGTCAGGTAGCCCTGCCCGTCCGCCCCCACGTCGCCGTGGCCGGAGTAGTAGATGAGCAGCTCGGTGGCGGCCCCGCGGGCCTCGGCGGCATCGATGCGGCCGCGCAGCTCGTCCCACGCGGCGGTCAGGCCGGCACGGTCGGGACGATGCGCCCGCACGACGAGCTCGGGGAACGTCGCCTGGGAGTCGCGATCGAGCTCGGCCACGAGCTCGGTGTCCACGCCGATCTCGACCAGCAACTCGGTGACCCGCGCGGCGTCGTCGTCGGCGAAGCGCAGCGGCGCGAGATCGGCGTCGACGGTGGCGTTGACGCCCAGCACGAGGGCGAAGCGCTCGATGGGATCGTCGACGGTACGGGCGGATGCCGACGTCGGCAGCCACCACGCGAGGGCAAACAGCAACAACGAGAGCAAGCGTGCGTTCATCGGGTGCTCCTGACGGTCAGACGCAGCTGGGCGACTTCGCATGCGTCCGGCGAGGGACAAAGACCACCGAGGTCCGGATCTCCGATCCGCGTCGGCCACGGCACGTCCGAAGGACCGGCGTCGGCGGCCCCGAGGGCGGCGACCCAGGCGCGGATCTGGGCCACGGACGCTCCACGGGGCGCGAGCACGGCGTAGACGTCCAGCGCTCCGATCGCGTGGTTGACCGACAGCGCGACGCCGGTGTCGACCGCCTGCCAGTCGCCGGCCACGGCGACGACCGCCGCCTCGTCGACGGGGGTCGGCGCGTAGAACATCGGGTCGCCGTCGGCATCGACGCCGAACAGGGTCAGCGCCCGCCCCTGCGCCCGTGGAT
>CALBMM010000210.1 GCA_937896535.1 uncultured Pseudomonadota bacterium | reverse complement strand
GCCCACGCCGTCCGTGGCGTCGGTGACAGGCGGGAGCGCGGGCGTCTGCGGCAATGCGGGCGGCCGAGCGTCGATCCGCGTGCTCAGCTGTGCCGCGGAGAACGCCTTCGCGAAATGGAGGACCACCACGCGCACGTGGTGGTCCTCGGGCAGGATCGCCACCCAGCCGTCCCCACCCCCGGCCTTGGCGTGCCAGTGCAGGCCGACGGCGCCGTCGCGACCGGTCACGAGCTCCGGTGCATCGTCGGCACCCTTGCCCAACCATGTCTTCAGGCTCGCCACGAGCGCGGCCCGATCGCTGGCCGGGATCACCAGCTGGCTGCGCAGCGGAAGCTGTCGGCCGGTCAGCGGTGCCATCATGGGGACCGAGCCGCCGGTGGGTGCGCTCGCCGGCGGCTCGAACAACGACATGACCACCGGACGCGTCGCGTCGCGGCCGTTCCACGCCGGGGTGTCGAGCTCGTGCTCGAACGTGGCGAGCAGCGCCTGCGCCAGACCGGGCACGTCCCTGGCCTGCAGCCACGACCGCACGGACTCGTCCGCCATCGCGACCAGGGCCGGGTCGACGCGCGCGCGCACCTGCTGCCATGCATCATCGGTGACCACGAGGATCACCGGCGCGGCGTCCCCCGCCGCCGCCATCAGTCCCGCGGTCGTCGAGTCGTCGACGGTCGGCCCCAACGGCGTGGCCGGTGTCGGTACGTCGGCCGGCTCGTCGGGCTCGCGGGGCGCCGGGGTCGAGACCGGCGCGGCGGGCGAGGGCACAGCCGCGGGGTCGGCGTCGTCCCCACAAGCGAGAGCGAAGCCGAGGATGCAAAGGAGGCGCGCGCGGGCCATGACCGCCATGGTGCCACCCGGCGTTTCGCCGGTTGCTGGCCGCGCCGGGTGCCACGCCGCGTCGCCGAGCCCCGTTTTTTTCTCCAGGGATCTCGAACCATTACGTATCCGTCGTTGCACCCGAGACCGAGTCGCATTAGTTACTCATCGCTCAGTAACTAACCCGCCCGCCTCCCATGCGACCGCGCCAATTCACCGACGAAGAGCTGATCGAAGTCGCGCGCCGGTGCTTCCTCGCCGAAGGCCCCGGCGTCTCGACGGCCAAGATCGCCGGTGAGCTCGGCGTCTCGGCAGCGGCGCTGTTTCGCCGCGTGGGCAGCAAGTCCGAGCTGATGCGCCGTGCCCTCGGGATGCCGACGTGCCCGCAGTGGGTGCTCGACCTCGAAGCCGGCCCCGACGAGGGCCCCGTGCGGGCGCAGCTGCTGACGCTGGCCACTCGTGTCGACGAGTTCTTCCGTCGCCGGTTGCCCGCCCTCGCGGTCTACCGCGCCGCAGGGATCCACCCCAGCGACATCTACGCCGACATGAAGGACCCGCCGCCGATCCGCGCCGTGCGGGCCGTGACGGGTTGGTTGCAGGCTCTGATCGCACAGGGCCGGGCGGCCGATGTCGACGCCGAAGCCATCGCGGTGGCGTTCTTGGGCGCGCTGCAGTCGCGCCATTTCTTGCAGCAGATGTGCGGCGCCGACTACCCGAGCGGGGGCGAGCACTATCTGGAGGTCGTCGCCGACACTTTCGCCGCCGCGGTGGCGTTACCGGAGAACGGGCAATGCTGAGGAAGGTCCTCGTTCACTTCGTGATCCCCTTGGGGATCCTCGGGGTCGGGGCGGCTGCGGCCGTCACGATGGTGCGATCGGCGGAAACGACCGAGCCCAGCGACCCCGAGCGCGCGATCCCTCTCGTCGAGGTCATCGAGGCCGTCCCGTACGACGGCCCGGTCCACGTCTCGGGCAACGGCGTCATCGAAGCCGAGCGCGAAGCCACGGTGTCCCCGCAGATCAGCGGCCGCATTCTCGCCGTCGGCGAGGGCCTCGTCGACGGCGGACGCGTGCAGCGCGGCGACATGCTCGTCGACATCGACGACCGCGACTACGAGCTCGCGGTCAAGCAGCAGAAGGCTCAGGTCGAGCGGGCCAAGCTCGAGGTCGAGGTCGAAAAGAGCGCGGGGGATGCCGCCGCGCGCGAGTGGGAAATCTCGGGTCGTCCGCCGCCGAAGGATGCGCGACGCATCGCCCTGCGGGCGCCGCAGCGCGAGCTCGCCGAGGCCAACGTCGAAGCGGCCCGGGCCGCCCTCGATGCCGCCAAGCTCGACCTGACGCGCTCCAAGCTCCGCGCGCCGTTCAATGCGACGGTCGCGTCCGAGTCCGTGGAGGTCGGCGACGTGGTCGCACCGGGATCGGTGATCGCCCGCCTCGTCGGGACCGACCGCTTCCTGGCCCGCGTCTCGCTGCCGGTCGAAGACCTCATCCACCTCGAGGTCGCCAAGGACGGCCAGCCGGGCTCGCCGGTCACGCTCAGGCAGCGGCTGTCGCGAGGCGCCGAGATCGTGCGCAAGGGCTACGTGCTTCGCGTGGTCAGCGAGCTCGATCCCGAAAGTCGCACGGCGCAAGTGCTGATCGCGGTCGACAATCCCCTCGACCCGCCCGAAGGCGCCAAGCCGCTGTACGTCGGCTCGTTCGTGGAGGCGGACATCGAAGGCACCGAGGTCGCCGACGGAGTCACGATCCCCGGTCGTGCCGTGTTCGAGGGCAACCGTGTGTGGGTCGTCGACGATCGAGACCTTCTCGTGCTGCGTGAGCTGCAGATCGCGTTCTCGCGTGGCGAGGAGATGGTCGTGGCCGAGGGCCTCGCCGCGGGCGATCGCGTCGTCACCACCGCGGTGCCTCGCGCCGTTGCGGGGATGAAGGTCCGTCTGGCCGACCCGACCGTCGCGACGAACGACGCGCCGGAGCCGACCGATGGCTGACGGGGCGGCACCGACCTCCAGGGTACGCGGGTGGATCGCGTGGATGGTGGGCAACCCCGTCGCCGCGAACCTGCTGATGCTCGTGTTGATCGTCGGCGGCACGATCAGCAGCTTCTCGCTCAAGCAAGAGGTGTTCCCGGAGTTCGACCTCGACAAGGTACAGGTCAGCGTCGTCTACCCCGGTGCGAGCCCCGACGAGGTCGAGCAGGGGATCCTGCTCGCGATCGAAGAGAAGGTGCAGGGCCTCGACGGGGTCAAGCGCGTCAACTCGATCGCCCGCGAAGGCGTGGGCATGGTCTACATCGACCTGCTGCTCGGAGCCGACGGCGACAACGTCCTCGCCGACGTCAAGAGCGAGGTCGACCGCATCACCACCTTCCCCGCCGAGGCCGAAGAGCCCGAGGTCACGCTGGCCAAGCGACGGCGCGAGGTGATCTCGTTCGTCATCGCCAGCGCGTTCGGCTCCGAGGAAGCGGCGGCCGGCGGCGTCGACGACGAGGCGCTACGCGCCCTGCACGACATCGCCGAGCGAGCGCGCCGTGACCTGTTGGCCCTCGACGGGGTGACGCAGGTCGAGCTACAGGGCGTGCCGCCGCTGGAGGTCGCGATCGAGATCTCGCGCGAGCGACTCGAGGAGTACGGCCTCGATCTGCAGACCGTCGCGAACGAAGTCGCCGCTGCGTCGCTCGAGCTGCCCGGCGGCGGCCTCGACACCAGCTCGGGAGAGATCCTCGTCCGGGTCGCCGATCGCAAGCGCCGCGGCCACGAGCTGCGCGACCTCGTGCTCCGCCGCACCGCGAACGGAGCCGACGTTCGGCTCGGAGACATCGCGACGATCCGCGACGGCTACGAGGACATCGACCAGTACTCCGTCTACAACGGTATGCCCGCGGTGCGACTGACGGCCTACCGCGTCGGAGACGAGACACCCACGGGGGTCGCCGGCGCGGTCAAGGACTACGTCGACAAGCTGCGGGGACAGCTGCCCGAGAACGTCACGATCGAGGTCTGGGACGACGACTCCGAGCGCCTGCGCGAACGACTGGACCTGCTGCTGCGCAACGCCGGCATGGGCCTCGTGCTCGTGCTGCTCGTGCTGGCGCTGTTTCTCGACCTGCGTCTGGCGTTTTGGGTGGCGCTCGGCATCCCCACGTCCTTCCTGGGGGCGATGCTGCTGCTGGGGCCGACCGGGGTGTCGATCAACATGGTGTCGCTGTTCGCGTTCATCGTGACGCTCGGCATGGTGGTCGACGACGCGATCGTCGTGGGCGAGCGAACGTTCGCGCGCCGTGAGGAGGGCATGCCGGCGATGCAGGCGGCCATCTCGGCCGCGAAGGAGATGGCGGTTCCGGTCACGTTCGCGATTCTGACCACCGTCGCCGCATTCTCGCCGTTGTTCTTCGCCCCCGGCACGATGGGCAAGATCTTCCGGATCATCCCGGCCGTGGTGGTCTCGGTGCTGCTGCTGTCGCTGCTGGAGTCGTTCTTCGTGCTCCCGGCGCACCTGGCCCACTCCAAAGCATCACCGAGCCATCTCAAACGCGGCATCATCGCCCGGGGTCAGGCGGGGGTCGCCCGCGGTCTCGATTTCTTCATCACGCGGATGTACCGGCCGACGGCTCGGTTGTGCGTGCGCTACCGCTACGCGACGTTGGCCGCCGCGCTGTCGTTCATGGTCTTCACGATCGGGTTCGTCGCCAGCGGCCGGCTCACGTTCAACTTCTTCCCCACCCTCGAAGGCGACGTCGCCCGCGCGCAGGTGAAGCTGCCGTACGGCACCGCGGTGGAGACGACCGAGCAGGTGCGCCGGCAGCTGCAGGAAGCCGCCGACCAGACGATCGAGGAGTTCGGCGGCGACGCGATTCTGCGCGGCACGTTCACGAAGGTCGGCGAGGCACTGGCGCAGCGCGGTCCGGGCGCGGGCGAGCCGGAGACCGGCAGTCACATCGTCTCGATCGAGGTCAACCTCGTCACCAACGACAAGCGCTCGTTCACCGCCGACGAATTCTCCGCGCGCTGGCAGGAGCTCGTGCCGCCGCTGCCCGGGGTGGAGTCCGTCTCGTTCGACGCGGCGTCGGGTCCGAGCGCGGGCGCGGCGGTCGCAGTGCAGCTGCAGCACGTCGACGGCGACACGCTCATCGCGGCCTCGCAGAAGATGCAGCAGATCCTGCAGTCGTACGAAGAGCTCAAGAACGTCGGCAGCAGCCATGCCGACGGCAAGCCGCAGCTCGACTTCCATCTGCGCGAAGAGGCCCGCGCGTACGGGCTGACCGCCCGCGAGGTCGCGCGGCAGATCCGTGCCGCCTTCCAGGGCGCCGAGGCCCTGCGCGAGCAGCGGGGGCGCAACGAGGTCAAGATCGTCGCGCGCTTGCCCGCCGACGAGCGCGCGGACGAGCGCGACCTCTCGGATCTGGCGATCCGGACGCCCGCCGGTGCCTACGTCCCCCTGCCCTACGTCGCCGACGCCGAGCGCGGGCGCGCGGCCACCTCGATCAATCGCGAGGACGCCAGCCGCACCGTCGAGGTCACCGCCGAGCTCGCTGCCGGAGTCAAGTCGCCGCAGACGGTCATCACCAACCTGCGCACCAAGGTCTTCGACGAGCTACGTGCGGAGTTCCCCGGCCTGCGGATCGACATGGTCGGGGCTCAACGCGAGCAGGCGGACACGTTCGCCGCCCTCGGCCGCAACTACTTGTTCGCGCTGTTCGTGATCTTCGCGCTGCTGGCCATCCCGTTCCGCAGCTACGTGCAGCCACTGGTCATCATGGCCGTGATCCCGTTCGGGATCGTGGGCGCGGTGTGGGGGCACGTGATGCTCGGCTACGGCCTGAGCATCATGAGCATGTTCGGGATCGTCGCGTTGTCGGGCGTGGTGGTCAACGACTCCCTCGTGCTCATCGACGCGGCCAACAAGATACGCGCCGAAGGCCGCAGCGCCGAGGAGGCGATCATCGGCGCCGGCATCACGCGCTTTCGGCCGATCCTGCTGACGTCGCTGACGACCTTCCTGGGCCTGGTGCCGATCATCCAGGAGACCTCCGTGCAGGCGCAGTTCCTCGTGCCGATGGCGGTGAGCCTGGGCTTCGGCGTACTGTTCGCGACGGTCGTGGTGCTGCTGATCGTTCCCGCGGTCTACATGATCGTCGAGGACTTCCGCTCGCTGGTGCTCGGAGAGCCCACCGAAGACAGTCGCTCGCCGACCGAGCCCAGGTAGTCCAGGAACACCCGCACGCGGGGCGTCTTGCGCTGCCCCGCCACGGTCAGCGCGTGCACGTCCGGCCCGGGGGCGGCGTGCTCGGGCAGGACCTCGACGAGCCGGCCCTGCGCCAGCGCGTCGGCGACCATGAAGTCGAACACCTGGGCGATCCCGAGATCGGCCTCGGCGGCGCGAACGATGAGCCCGCCGTGGTCGAGATCGAGCCCCGCGGTGACCCCCACGTGGGTCGACCCGTCGCCGTCGGCGAACGTCCAGGGCACCGCCTTGCCGCGGGGCGAGCGGAAGCGAATGCACGCGTGCGCCCGCAGGTCGTCGGGCGAGTGCAGCGGCGAGGCGGCGGCCAGATAGGTCGGCGAGGCCACGGTCACCCACCGCGTACGCCACAGGCGACGCGCCACGAGGGCGGAGTCCGGCAGCGTCCCCACCCGCAGCGCGACGTCGACGCCCTCGTCCACGAGCCGACTGCGACGATCGGTGAGCTTGAGCTGCAGCGTCACGCCCGGATGACGGCGGCGGAACCGGGCCAGCACGTCGACCACGAACGGTCCGAGCACGTGCGACAACGAGACGGTCAGCCGGCCCCGGGGAGCGCGGCCCGCCGCCGCGGCCTCGGAGCGGGCCGAATGCACGAGGGCGATCGCGTCCTCGCACCGCGCCAGGAAGGCCTCGCCCTCCTCGCTGAGCGAGACCCGTCGGGTCGTGCGATGCAGCAGCGAGACCCCGAGCTCGGCCTCGAGCCGCTTGACCGCCTTGCTGACCGCCGCCGAGGTGACCCCCAGCTCCTCGGCCGCGGCCCGAAAGCTGCGCGCGTGCGCGGTGTGGACGAACTCGACGACCCCCCGAAACAGCTCCGCCATGACTCGATTATCAACAATGGGTTGATAAAGAAGAAGCCCAGATCGGGGTGTCGCGATCGGCGGACGTCGCTACTGTAGCCCTGCCGCTCGGTCCCCTGCACCAACGACCCCGCGGCGGAGAACCACGATGAAGATCGCAATTCTGGGAACTGGCATGGTCGGATCCACCCTCGGCACCAAGCTCGTGAGCCTCGGCCACGAGGTGACGATGGGCTCGCGCTCGGCCGACAACGAAAAAGGCCTCGCGTGGGTCGAGTCCACGGGCGGCAAGGGCTCGCTGGGGACCTTCGCCGACGCGGCGGCCTTCGGGGAGATCGCCCTCAACTGCACCGCCGGCGTGGCGTCACTCGACGCGGTCGAGGCCGCCGGCGCCGACAACCTGCGCGGCAAGATTCTGCTCGACATCTCCAACCCGCTCGACTTCTCCAAGGGCTTTCCCCCCACGCTGTCGATCATGGGCGACGACTCGCTCGGCGAGGCCATCCAGCGCGCGCTGCCCGACACCAAGGTCGTCAAGACGCTCAACACGGTCGCGTGCACGGTGATGATCGACCCCGGCAAGCTGCAGGCGGACACCGACATCTTCGTCAGCGGCAACGATGCCGAGGCCAAGGGCACGGTCACCAACTTCCTGCGCGAGCAGTTCGGGTGGAAGCGCGTGGTCGACCTCGGCGACATCAGCACCGCCCGCGGTACCGAGGCCTGGCTGCTGCTGTGGACGCGGCTGTACGGTGCCCTCGGCAACGCGGAGTTCAACATGGCGCTCGTCCCCGCCGGAGCGCGGGCCGATGCCTGAGCGGATCGCCATCGTCACCGGTGCCAACCGCGGTCTCGGCTTCGAGACCGCGCGGCAGCTGGCGCAGCGAGGGTTTCGAGTCTACCTGACCGCCCGTCGGCGCGAGGATGCGCAGGCCGCCGCGGCGACGCTGGTCGCCGAAGGGCTCGACGTGGTGCCCGGCGTCGTCGACGTCTCGTCCGACGACAGCGTCGACGCGTTCGCCCGCGAGGTCATCGACGAGCTCCCGCGCATCGACGTGCTGGTCAACAACGCCGGCGCGATCTTCGAGTCGACCAACGACCGCGGCGACGAAGGCTCGGCGAGCGTGTTCGTGGTCTCGCCGGCCACCGTGCTCGCGGCCTTCGAGACCAACACCCTGGGCGCGTACCGGATGTCGCGACACGTCCTGCCGCGCATGAACGAGGCGGGCACGGGGCGTATCGTCAACGTCTCCTCGGGCATGGGCGCATTGACGGACATGGGTAGTGGCTGGCCCGCGTACCGGATCTCCAAGACGGCGCTGCACGCCGTGACGCGACAGTTCGATGCGGTGGCCGAGCCCGGGGTCAAGGTCAACGCGGTCTGTCCGGGCTGGGTCCGCACCGACATGGGCGGCGCGTCCGCGACCCGATCGGTGCCCGAGGGCGCGGCGGGGATCGTGACCGCCGCCACCTTGGCCGACGGCGGACCCTCCGGGGCGTTGTTGCGCGACGGCGAGATCATCGACTGGTGAACCGAAAGGGCCGGACCGGCAACGAAGGGCGGCATGGACGCTCCGAGCCTTCGTCGCGCGTGGCCGTGGATGGTCGGGATGGTCCTCGCGGTCGGCGGCTGCGACGACGTGGGCGTCAACGGCAGCTTCGGGCCGGCGATCGCGTCGGGGGCATCGGCCGGGAGCACCGGTGACGCCGATGGTGGGTCACCGCCCCCGACCGGTCCGGACGCGGATACCGACGACGGCGATGCGTCGACGACCGGCGAGCCTATCGTCGGCGGCACGCAAGCCTCCACCGGCGGCGCGGACACCACGGGCACGAGCGATGTCGGCTCGACGACCGGCGACGACGATGCGACGGACGGCTCGGGGGACGCCAGCACGGGCGGCGAGCCACCGCCGCCGCCTCCGCCGCCGCCGCCGGACCCATGCGTCAACGGCATGTTCGGCGACGGGCCGTACTGCGGGGAGTCGATCGGCGGAACGCCCGAGACGCTGTACGTGTGTGCCGGCGGCGTGACCACCGGATCGATCGCGTGCGACTTCGGGTGCGCCCAGTGCGATCCGTTCGAGGCCGACGTCTGCATGGCCCAGCTCGGCCAAACCGACGCCGAAGCCTGCCGCTGACCCGGCGTGAACCGAACCGGACCCGCCGGCATCTCAAGCAGCGCCCATGGCCCGCATGGTCCGCCCGTCCCTCGCCCTCGCGTCGCTGCTGATCACGTTCGGCTGCGCCGGCGGCGCGGACCGTGAACCCCCGGCCGGCCTGCCCAACGCCGTCGGCGACTCGGGTGCCGACGACGACGGCGACGACGGCGACGACGACGACGACCCGCCCGTGGGTGACGACGGCGACGAGCCGGGACCGTTCGACGACGACGACGGCAGCAGCGGCGACGCGACCTTGCCCGACGACTGCGTACCCGGGCAGCTCGACTGCGAGTGCGGCCCGCACGACACGTGCATGAGCGGACTGGTCTGCAAGGGCGAGCGGTGCATCCCGTGCACCGACGAAGGTTGCGCGGTGTGTGGCAACCAGTACTGCGACGTGGTGGAAGACTGCGGCAGCTGCCCGATCGACTGTGGGGGCTGCGACGCATGTGGCGACGCCTTCTGCGATCTCGGCCGCGGCGAGGACTGCAGCAGCTGCCCGGTCGACTGCGACGCGTGCGAGTCGTGCGGCAACGGCGTGTGCCAGCCCGGCGAGTCGTGCTTTTCCTGCGAAGCCGACTGCGACGCGTGTGCCCCCTCGTGCGGCGACGGCACCTGCAACGGCGCCGAGGACTGCCTGCTGTGCGAGGCCGACTGCGGCGAGTGTGCGCCCTCGTGCGGCGACGGCACCTGCAACGGCGCCGAGTCGTGTGCGAGCTGCCCGACCGACTGTGGTGCGTGCGGCCCGATCTGCGGCGACGGCACCTGCAACGGCGCCGAGACGTGCCTGTCGTGCGCCGGCGACTGCGGCAACGTGACCTGCACCGACGCGTTCGGCTCGCCCGTGTGCGCCGGCGACGGCGGCCTGCGCCCCTGCCCGTTCGGCGAGGGCTACCAGCCGTGCACGTGCAGCGCGTCGGGCACGTGGACAAGCTGCGCCAGCGGCTGTCTGGTCTGACGCGGGGGAGGCGACCTCGTCGTGCGCGTCACTTCGCCGGGGTCTCGCCCATTTCCTGCAGCTTCTCGCGCAGCGAGCGGGCCCAGCCTTCCACGTTTTGGATCGTGGTCTCGCGCAGGACCATCGGGTACGCCTCGGCCTTCTCGATCCACTCCTTGACGAGACGGCGGGCTCGATTGAGACGGCTCTTGACCGTGCCGCTGGGGATGTCCATGACGATCGCGATGTCGTCGACGCGCATCTCTTCCCAGTAGTGCAGCTCCACGGCGATCTGCAGGTCGATGGGGATGTGCTGCAGCGCCGCGAGCACGAGATTCTGCTCGTCCTTGCCGGCGAGCCCGACGCTCGGCGAGCCCATCAAGTCCGCGATCGACGTCTCGAGCTGGTCGAGCTGCTTGCCCTTGCGCGAGTACCGGCGCAGGTGCATCAGCAGCTGCGTGCGCGCGATCGCCAGCAGGTAGGTCTTGAAGCTCGAGTCGCCGCGGAACCGGTGCGCACTCTCGGCGCACGCGAGCAGGGTCTGCTGCACGAGGTCCTCCACGCCGGTGTCGACCTTGCTGCGGAAGAACCGAAACAACGTGCGGAAGTGCCGGCGGAGTAGACGACTGCCCGCCGTCGAGTCTCCGGCGGCCCAGGCCCGCACGAGCTCGATGTCGTTATCGCCGTCGGCCTCCGTCACGTCGCAACCCGCGACACGACTCTATCACGGGGTCGTCGCGGTCGGCCGCCGCGGAGGACGGTGACGCAGACAGTACACGTAGCGGTCGTGCGCTCCGATGAACACCTCGGCCATGCCGTCGCCATCGACGTCGAACACCGCGGGCGGTCCCTCGATGTCCCCACCTCCGGTTTGGAAGGCCCACACCAATCGACCCGTCGCCGCGTCGAGCACCCGCAGCGAGCCGTCCTCGAAGCCGGCGAGAATCTCGGGCGCGCCGTCGCCTTCGAGATCGGCGAGCACCGCCGGTCCCGACGAGCTCGGTTGCTGGCCGGAGTCGTCGACGAAGCCGTAGCGCCACTGCAGCCGTCCGTCGGCCGCGAGCTTGACGACCCCCTGCGCGCGCGTGGCCGAGACGATCTCGGGATGCCCGTCGGCGTCGGTGTCCACGAGCACCGGTCGGCTGCGCCGCGATCCCATGCCGGCCCAGCGCGCGAGCACGTGGCCGTCGTGACCGCGGAGCACGACGAGGTCGTTGGCGTCGTCCTTCGGCGACACGTACAGCTCGACCTGGCCGTCGCCGTCGGCATCGCCGACCACCGGCGCATAGTTGATCCGACCCACGAGCTCGGTGCTCCACTCCTTGGCGCCCGTCTTCGCGTCGAGCGAGGCCACCTCGCCCCCCAGACCCGATACCAACAGCTCCAGGGCACCGTCGTCATCGACGTCGAAGACCGTCGGTGCATCGAAGCTGCCCCCGCGGATCGGCGTGCGCCACTTCTCGGACAGGTTGTCGGCGTCGAGCGCCATGAGGTAGTCGCGAGGATCCCAAGCCCCCTGGAAGACCTCCGCCTTGCCGTCGTGGTCGACGTCGGCGACGGCGGGAGCGGCCCACGCCTCGTCCACACGGGCCTGCGCGAGCACGGCGAGGTCGGAGCCACGCAGGCGTCGGAGTACCCCGGAACCCACGACGAACAGCTCGCTCTCGCCGCCCCCCTCCCAGTGGGTCGGGCGACGCACGATGTTGGCGCCTCCCTCGGCGGTGGCGACCCGCTGCGTGCCGTCGCGCGCGTCGAGCAGGTGCATCCACCGTCCCTCGGGATCGGGTGCGACGACCAGCACTTGTGCGGGTTCCTCGGCCGACCACTGCGCGGCGATCGGTCCCGCACGCACCGCGTCCTGGTAGCCGCGACGCCAGCGAACCTTCGGCCCGGCGATCACGGCGGGTCCTCCGGCCTCCAGCAGCAGGTCGGCAAACCCGTCGACGTTGCCATCGCGGTGCGCGTCGATGTGGGTCACCGGCACGGGCATCGGCACGCTGCCGACCGGTTCGAGTCGCTCGTCCCACGCGACCACGTCGGCCTGGCGCGTACCGGCGACGAGCTCGACTTCACCGTCGCCGTCCCAGTCCGTGGCGACCACGCTCGAGGTCGGCACCACGCCGTCGCGCCGGGCGAGACGCTCGCCGGTCATCGCGTCGCGCAGCTCCAGACCCTTCGGATCCCGTGCGACCACCACGACGCCCGACGCCAGCCGCAGCAGGGTCGCGTCTTCACTGGCGCCCCCGCGCGCCGTCTGCTTCCACAGCGGCGTGCCGGCCCCGCCGTCGAGCACGACGAAGCCGTCTTCGGACGCGACCACGCGCTCGGTGGTGCCGTCCCCGTCGGCGTCCACTGCCGTGTCGCGCCGCCGCAGGTCGACCGTGCCGGAGACCGCCTGCGTCCAGCGCAGCGTGCCCGACGATCCACCGACGGCGACCAGATGTGGACGCGCGGCAGGACCGGTCAACCAGACCACGTCGTCGCCGGGGATCGCGTCGGCACCGGCCGCCACCAGGGACGCGCGGTCGCGTGACCGCTCTTCGGCGACCTTGGCGATCCAGGTGTCGTCGGCTTCGGGAGTCCGGTGGTCCCACAGGCGGGTGCCCGACACGTCGACGGCGCTGACGCCCGCGGTGGTGGCCACGGCAACCCGCGTGGTCGCGTACCCCTCGAGGATCGCGAGCTCGGTCGCGGCCGCGTCGAGGGTCACGTTCCACTGCAACGTGCCGTCGCGCCCGTCGAACGCCCGCACGTTCGGACCCCAGGGCCCGGCGACCACGAGCAGCCGTCGACCCTCCGGCCCGTCGACGCACGACGCACGCCCGATCGGCAGGAACAGGTCGTCGAGCTGGGTCTCGTCGGCGGCGACCTCCCACACCAGCGTGGGCTCGTAGGGCGCGGAGGCCCGGCTCGAGCGTACGGCCACCCGTCCCCGATCGGGCTCCCACTCGAGCGTGACGAGTTCCTCGATCCCGTCGCCGTCGGCGTCGCACGCATCGAGGATGACGTTGCGCCACAGCTCGAAGCGCCACAGATCGTCGCCGCGCCACGGGTCGTAGGCGGTCACGAGGTTGAAGCGGCGATGCACGAGCTCGGCACGGCCGTCGCCCGTCGCGTCGCCGAGCCACCGACGCCAGGGATGCGTGCCCGCGACCGGCTGCGACCACACGAGCGCCTGCCGCAGCGACACGAACCCGCGAGTCACCTCGCCCTCGGTGGCCTTCCACTGCAGGCGCTGGTCCTCGTAGCCGGGCGCACGAACGACGATGTCGTGCGTACCGGTGTCGACCTGCACTCGCGTCAGCCGCGAGCCGAAGTCGACGCCGTCGACGAGCACGCTTCCGCCGCGAGGATCGACCTCGAGATCGAAGACTCCCTTGTCGTGCTCGAGCGCGAGCGCCACCTCGTGGGTGCCGCCTCGGCTGACCTCGATGACCGTCTCGGCCGGACGATGGTCCGGCGCCTCCACCCGCACGCGATGCAGTCCCGCCGCGACCGAGCCGTGCGCCCGGTTGCCGTCCACCTCGAGCGCGACGTCGTCGACGAACACGCGCATGCCCGCCACCGGCTCGCCGCCCGAGTCGACCACGACGTCGACCTCGCCGGGCCGCGACAGCACCCAGCCGCTGTAGGCGAGCGCGGCCGCGGCCAGCGGCACGGTCGTCCGTCGCATCCAGCGGCGACGCACCAGGGCCGGGTCGTTCTCCAGCGCGGCGATCACCGCCGTCATGTCGGGGAAGCGGTCGTCGGGATCCGGCGACAAGCCCCGTTCGACGATCCGCCACACCCACGGCGGAACCCCACTGCGCTCGGCAGGCTTGCGCGGCCCCGCGTGCTTGGCCGCGCTGAGCTGGTCGACCGTCTTGCCCGGATAGGGAAAGCGTCCGTACAGCGCGCGGTACAGCGACGCGCAGAAGCTGAACTGGTCGGCCTTCTGGTCGGCCGCGTCCCCGGCGTGCTGCTCGGGAGCCATGTAGACCGGCGTGCCGAGCACGACCCCCGTGCGGGTCAGCTTCTCCTCGCCGAGCACGCCCGAGTCGCCGTCGACCGAGCCCGAGCGCAGCTCCTCGGCGGCGAGACGACCGGTCGCTTCCGCGGTCAGCTCGGCGAACGAGTCCGAGTCCCCGCCCGGCGAGCTCGCGTGCGAGGGCGCGCCGTAGTGGAGGGCGAGACCGAAGTCGAGCACCTTGACGCGCCCGTCCTTGCCGACGAGGACGTTGCCTGGCTTGAAGTCGCGGTGGATCACGCCTGCGGCGTGGGCGGCCGCGAGTCCCCGGCCGGCGGCGATGAAGACGTCGAGCACCTCTCGCCACGTGCGCGACTTCTCGTCGAGCCACGTGCGTGCGTCGGCCCCGTCGACCACCTCCATCACGATGAACACCGCGTCGTCCTCGGTCGGATCGGGCGAGGCGGGCGCGGTCGAGGTCAACCCGGCCTCGAGCTCGGCGGTCGAGTACGTGCCCACGTCGTAGACCGCGATCACGTTGGGGTGCGACAGCCGGGCGATCGACTGCGCCTCGCGAACGAACCGGACTCGACTGCGGATCGCAGCGTCGGTATTGCGACGATCGGGCCGCAGCACCTTGATCGCGACGCGACGCGCGAGCTCGGGATCGTAGCCGTCGTACACGACCCCCGCCCCGCCCGAGCCCAGGGGATGCAGCAGCAGGTACCGCGACAGTCGCAGCGGGGCCGGCGGCCGCGCGAACATCCGTTGCTCGACCTTGGCGAGCATTCGCCGCTCTTCGAGCTCGTCGACCGAGCCCGCTTCGTCGAGCGCACGGGCGAACGCCACCGCCTCGAGGGTCGGCTCTTGTTCGTCGGAGCTCATGCGATGGGCATCACGAGGCGGCCGTTGGTTCATGGTAGACCAACGTCGTCGACGGCGTGGGTCCAAGCCGGCTACAGCGCACAGGCGTCGGGCGTCGACACGTCGAGGCCCACGAGGGGGTCGGCGAAGATCTCGACGATCTCCGGCGGAGGACTCGGCGCATCGAGCTCGACGAGCTGGCCGTAGCGCCAGTCGTAGTGAAGACCCGGCTCGAACGCGAAGTCCTGCGTGGCCGCGCCACGGTTGCACCCGGCAAAGACCTGATCGCCGAAGTTGGTCGCGGCCGCGGTGACCACGGTGACGGGCGCGTCGGTCGGCACCTCGATCCACGCGAACGCGCCGAACGGTCGCTGGTACGCCCCGTCACCGCTGGTCGCGCCCCGGCAGCGTGCAGCCGAAGCCCAGGCCGTCGCCCGCGCTGCCGTCGAGCGAACCGGGGCCCGGGCCGCCGTCGGTCGCCTCGGCGCCGCCGTCGGAGCTGTTCTCGGTCGAGGCCGAGGCACCGGGTGCGGTCGCCCCGCCGAGCGTGTGGGCGGCCGAGAGACCGTCGGAACCGCCCTCGCCGCCACCGCATGCCGCGAGCCAAAGCCCCACGATCCACCGACCCCCGCTCCCCCCGCGATCGTGCATGGGCGCGTTAGGTGCCGCGGCCCGGCGGACGGTTCGCGCCGAAACACCGTGAACCCGTCGTCCGCGACGGATCGACGTCGCCGCCACGCGCGAGCGAGCGCACGGGCCCGCGGGCTCGCCGCGGGCGAACTTCGGTAGCGTGCTCCAGATGCGTGGCCGATGGTGGGCGATCGTGGGGTTGGCGGCGTGCGTGCCCACGTCGCGCCCGACGGTCGCGCCGACGAATCCAGAAGCGCCGAGGACGACCGCCGAGTCCACCCCGGCACGTCCCAGCGACTGGGCGGCGTTCGACCTCGCCGACTTCGAGCCGCCGTTTCAGCGCTTGCCGCTGCGCGCCGAGTTCGTGCGCGCGCACGACATCGGCCGCGTCACCGTGCATCTGGACCGGCGAGTCGAGGACGCGTGGCTGACCGACATCGAGGTGATCGCCACGACCTTCGACGACGCGGGCCAGCCGACCTCTCGCACGACCGTCGACCGTGGCACGCCCGCGGCCACCGTGGCGTATCACTACGAGGCCGGGCGCCTCGCGAGCACGCGAGAGGAGCTCGCCGACGGCACCGCGATCGAGACGCGCCGCGAATACGACGCGCAAGGACGTCTGACCGACACGTGGTACGTGTTCGCGCAGGCCAAGCGCCACGAACGCAACCACTACGACGAGCAAGGGCGCCTCGTGCAAGCGGAGCAGACCTCGGGCGAGGGCACCGCGCGCAGGTGGTTTTCGTACGAAGGCGACCGCGTCGTGTCGGAGCGCCT
Organism: uncultured Pseudomonadota bacterium; assembly: GCA_937896535.1. Taxonomy (GTDB): domain Bacteria; phylum Myxococcota_A; class Polyangia; order Nannocystales; family Nannocystaceae; genus CALBMM01. The sequence goes on along the minus strand of CALBMM010000210.1, from coordinate 13,737 downwards.
GCAGACACCTTCGCAGGAGACGATCACCACGCACTACGAGTACGACGAGGCCGGACGTCGGATTCGCCAGGTGCACACGCGGCCCAACCGTCCCCCCGACGCGTACACCTTCACGTGGAGCGCCGACGGTCGCCTGCGGGCGATCGAGTTCACCGAGGGCGAGCGCCCCGTGTACCGCCGCTCGTACACGTACGACGAGCACGGTCGGCCGATCGAGGAGCGACTGCAATCCTACGTGGCCGCGATGGGTGACGGTGACCTGCTGCGCTACGTCTACGAGTCGCGCGGGGAGCCGCCGCGCCGGTCGGCCGCGGCCGAGTCCGCGGGACCGACCCACGCCGATCTCGTCGATGCCACGTTGGCCGCATTCACCGGCGCGTACGTCGAGCTCGCGCAGGTCTCCTACGAGACGACCGGTGGCGACCGCTTCGCCCCGCACGCGGTCACCGTGCTCGTGCCCGAGGCGATCGTGACGACGTGGTCGGCCGAAGACCTGCAGACGCGCGCCTGCACGGCCAAGACGACCCTGGGCATGGCGTGCGACTGCGAGCGGGTGACCCTCGGGCCGGCGCAGGACTACGCGTGGCACAGCTGGCCCGACAAGCGGGTCGTCGCGCTGAAGCTCTCGCTCGGCATCGGATGCTGAAATCCGTCCCTTCCCGCGAGCGAGCGGCGCCGAGGCTTGGTATCGTCGTGCCGTGCTCGTCACGGCGTCCGTGCTGATCGGCCTTTGGATCGGACCGCCCGGGCCCACGGTGCAGCGCCCCGAGGGCATGGCCCCGCTACCGGAGCCGCCGCCGCCGGCGGATACGCCCGTGGTCACCGAGCCCTTCGAGCCCGCGCCGCCGAGCGACCCCGTCCCGCTGGCGCACGAGCCGGACCGGTCTCGCGTGCGCCCCGACGTGCCGGGCGGAGCCAGTCGCATCCGCGGTCGCTTGTTCGACCGGGAGATCGCCGGCGCCCCGCTCGCCAACACGCGCGTCGAGCTGACGTGCCCGTGCCTGATCGAGGCGATCACCGCCTTCACCGACGAGCTGGGCGACTTCGAAGTCGACGAGCTGCCGGCGGGGGTCTACACCGTCCGCGCCGAGCGAGGCGGCCCACCGAGCTCGCGCATCGTCTCGCTCTCCTCCGCGCAGACCGTGGAGGTGGAGCTGACCCTCGCGCCGCCCACCCCGACCGAAGAGATCGAGCGTCGCGCGGCGATCGAGACCCGAGCGCGTACGCTGATCGCGATGGGTGGCGTGGCCGAGGTCGCGGCGATCGGATTGCTGATCGCGACCGGCGTGGAGAACTCCAAGCCGGATTGCAACTTCGGCCTCGACGACTGCGCGGACGCGCCTCGTCCCAAGCTCGCCGCCGGGCTCGGGATCACCGGAGGCATCATGGCCGCCGGCGGGGCCGCGTTGATCGGCATCGGTGTGCACCGGCTCCGAAGGCTTCGCGCCGAGATCGCGGTCGCCGACGGCGAGGTCGCGTTCGTCCTCTCCGGGAAGTTCTAGCCCGGCTCGCCCTCTTCGAGGTGGCGGGGCACCGCGTTCTCGTCGCCGCAGCCGGGGAAGTCCGAGGTCCGCACGCACTCGCGGTACTCGATCTCCACCATCGGATCGATCTCCTCGCACGTGTACTCGGGAATGCCCACGTGCTCGCGACAGTGGGCCTCACATGCCGCCTGCATTCGCGTCTGGCGGTCGTAGTCGCACACGTCGCACAGCTCGCCGCAAAACGGGTTGGTGAGCTCTTCGGGATTGGCCGTGCAAAACGTCGGCTCCCCCACGCCGAGAGTGCACGGATGCTCGCCGCAGCCGGCGAGCGCGATCATCAGCCACGACACGGACGACCACGCGAGGAGGCGGTGCATGCCCGCAGAGTAACCCGAGGCTCGCGGGGCTCGCGGGGCTCCGCTTCAGGCGCTCGCTTCGTGCGTGCGGCGATGCTGGGACGGCGTCTGGCCCACGAGCTTGCGGAAGATCCTACGCAGCTGCGTGGGATCGCGGTGCCCGACCGCGGCCGACACCTCCTCGACCGTCATCGCGGTGGTTTCCAGCAGCAGCCGGGCGTGTCGCATCCGAATCAGCTGCACGAACTCCCGCGGCGACACGCCCGCCGCATCCGAGATCCGGCGCGCCAACGTGCGCGGGCTGACCCCCACGGCGCGGGCGACCTCGGCGATCCGAAATCGTCGCGCGAGGTTTTCTCGGATCCACACCTCCGCTCGCGCCGCTTCGCGGTTGGGCCGTCGTGCTTCGTCGCTGACCGTCGGGACCTCGTGATCGCGACCCGACCACACCGTGCGCGCGAGCTCCTGCAGCGCTTCGTCGCAGACGCAGTGGCGCGCCAACGACAGCGCCAGGCTGATGTGCCCCAGCAACGGGCCGCAGCAGTACACGCCGGACGAGCCGGTCACCACGCTCGTGGCGTCGACGATGGCACGCGGGTAGCGACGACGCAGGGCCTCGCGCAAGGGGGGATTGGTCGTGCAGCGCTTGCCATCGAGCAAGCCCGATTCGCCGAGCAAGAAGACCGCCGGTCCGCCTGCGGCGACGACGACGCCGACGCCCTGCCGCGCGTGCAGCCAGTGGGTGAGCAGTCGCCCCTCCTCGGACTGCAAGCGCCGCTCGATCGCCGATCCGTCGCCCGCCGCGAACGCAGGTACCACCACGTAGCCGCAGCGCTGCGCCGCGTTGAGATCGCCGTCGACCCACAGGGTGTTGCGTGCGCTCGATCGCAGCGACGCGGTGGACGGGGCCACCCGCAACAGCCGAGGCGTCGGGCCATGGCCGGCGTGGCCCACGGCCGCCGACAGCACCTCCCAAACGAGCGCAAAGGCAGAGTCGATGACCTCGTCGACGAGGACGACGGCGATGTCGGTTCCGGGATGTTCGGTCAAGGGCTTGTCACCAGGTCGGGCGGTAAGGCCAAGGGAGCCAACGTGCCGCGGTCTGCCGGGGGACGGGACGCACGGCGCGGACTCAGACTCGCCGACCCACCACTTTTCCAAAGCAGCCCATGGATCCGGCGCGATTTCGTCCAGACCTGCACTCCGGCTGGCGAAATGTGCTCCAGCACCGAACACGCCGACATGGTCGGGTAGGCTGCAGCGACGATGAGCCGGGCGACGATCGCTTCCCGCGTGGCGGGATGTGCCCTGCTGCTCGCGGTGACGTGGCCCGCGACCTGGCCCGCCGGCCGCGAAGGGTTTCCGCTCTCGCCCTACCCGATGTTCTCCAAGCCGCGGCCGACCGTCGCACGCGTCCACGCGGCGGTGGGCGTGGACGCACGGGGGCAGCGGCACGTGCTCACGCCGCAGCTCGTGGGAGGATCGCCGCGCATCAATCTCGTCTCGTCGGGATTGCGTGCCCGCATCCGGGCCGGCGACGCGGCCGGCCAGTGCACAGAGATCGCGCAGCGCGTCGCGGCATCCGACCGCGAGGCGCTCGTCGCGATCGAAGTCGCGTCCGAAGACCTCGACGTCGTCGCCTCGGTGGCCGGGGCACCGCCCGTGCGACGACGGATCCACGCCCGCTGCGCGGTGCCTCGGTGAGCGAGACGACGACGAGCGCCTGGACGCGTCGGATCTTCGAGCCGAGCGCGCCCGCCTTGCGACTGGCGCTCGTGCGCGTGGTGGTGGTCGCCTACGCCCTCGTCGCGTTGGTGGTGATCGGCACCGAGCTGCCGCGTCTGCTCGACCAGCCCGCGTCACGCTTTGCGGCCGTGGGCGCGATGACCCTGCACGGACCGCCGACCGCCGCGGCCGCGTGGTCCGTTTACGGCGTCACCCTGCTGGCGGGGTTGGGCGCCCTCGTCGGCTGGCGGTATCGATACTGCGCGCCGTCGTTCGCCCTCGGCCTGCTCTGGGTCGCGAGCTTGCGCCACAGCTGGGGGCACGTGGGCCACGGCGAGCACCTGCTCGTGCTGCACGTGCTCGTGCTCGCCGCCAGTCCGGCCGCGGACACGTGCCGTCTCGACGGTCGGCGCGTCGACGCCGGCGACACGGCGCGCTACGGCTGGCCACTGCGCGTGATGGCGGTGGTCACGGTGCTCACGTACGTGCTCGCCGGTTGGGCGAAGCTTCGCTTCGGCGCCGAGGCCTGGCTCGGCGGCGACGCCGTCCGGCTGCAGGTCGCGTTCGATGCCGCGCGCAAGGCCCGACTCGGTGTCGACGTGCCGTGGCTGGCCGCGAAGCTGGTCCCTCACGCGTGGGCGTTCGTGCCGCTGTCGTGGCTGACGCTGGCCGTGGAGCTCGGTGCCCCGCTCGCGCTGCTCGGACCCGCCGCCGCCCGCCGCTGGAGCCTCGCGGCGTGGACGATGCACGTGGGCATCGCGTTGGTGATGGGCATCGCCTTCGCGTACCCGCTGACCGGCGTCGCGTTCCTTGCGTTGCTGCGACCCGAGCGGGGACTGGCCCGCCTGTCGCGACGTCGTCGTCGCCGTCGTCGACGGCATCCGCTGGTGTCCGGCACCCGCTCCTCCTATCGTGGCGGCACGTGACCGTCGATCTCAACGACGTGCTCGTGTTCAACGAGGTCGTCAGCGCGGGCAGCTTCACCGCCGCGGCGCGCAAGCTCGACGTCCCCCCCTCGGCCGTCAGCCGCCGGGTCGCCCGTCTGGAGGAGCGGCTCGGCTACAAGCTGCTGCATCGCACGACGCGAAGCGTCGGGCTCACCGATGCGGGCCGCGTCTACTACGAACGCACCGCCGCGATCGCCCGCGATCTCGAGGATGCCTCGCGCGCGCTCGCGGATCTGCACGAGCGGACGACCGGCACAGTGCGGATGACGGCCCCCCCGGACGACGGCGGCATCATCTGGTCGCTCGTCTCCGGGTTCCTGCACGCCCACCCGCAGGTCGATGTGGAGATCATCCACACGCTCGAGTACCTCGACCTCGTGCAGGAGCGGATCGACATCGCGCTGCGAGGCGGGTCGGCGCCGGACACCACCCTGTTCGGCGCGCAGCGGCTGTTCGACAGTCGCATGTTGCTCGTCGCGAGCCCGAAGTACCTCGCCACCCACGGGACACCGCACACGATCGAGGACCTCGCCGCGCACACGTGGGTGGGCATGGACGACTGGGCGCCCAACGCCGTGCGCCGGGTCGCCGACGAGGACGGCCAGGCCCAGCGGGTCGAGGTGCGCAACCGCCTGCGGGTCAATCGCCTCGACACCGCGCGGGCGGCCGCGGTGGAGGGACTCGGGATCGCGCCGATGGTCGAGTTCAACTGCTGGCGGGAGCTTCGCGAGGGCACCCTCGTGGAGGTGCTGCCCGGCTCGATGCCGGGCCCGGCCCCGTTTTGGGCGGTCTACCCCACCGGCCGCAAGATGAGCGCCGCCGCGCGGGCGTTGCTCGATCACATCGTGACGCAAGCGCCGCGGGTGGACCCGACGCGGTCGGACGACGAATGAACGAGATGTCGACGAGCCAACCAACCGCGGGCGTCGGCCGCCGCGCGCGGTCACGTTGAGGGCATGACCATGCCCCTGCCGGCCTTCGACGACGACGCCCTCGACTCAGCCCTGCGACGGCTGCACGCCACCGCGCCCGAGTTTCGGGGCGGACTGTCCAACCATGGGCCGATGGCGGTCGAAGCCCTCGACGCCCTCGGGCACCCCGAGCAGATCGCGACGTTCCTCGATCGCTACGCGCTGCGGCTGGAAGCGCGCGTCGATGCACCGCCGCTTTCCGACTGGCGGTCGGCGCTCGGGGATCCGGAAGCCACGTCCGCGATCGCGGCGTCCCTGCGCGTGCGCGCGGCGGCGAGCGAGGTCGATGCCTTCGTCGCCGAGACCCTCGACGTGCTCGCGCCCGGGGTCGTCGCCGCGGCGTTTCATGGACCGCTCCGGGCGGCGCACGCCTACCGGAGCCTGTCGCGGCGAAATTCGGCGGAGCGTCGCGAGGAGCTGATCGAAGGCCTGGCGTACTGGGCGGCGCGCTACCAGACGCTGCCGGGCGAGCCGGGCTGCCGCGCACAGGCCGGGCTCGACGCGGGCACGACGCTGGCGTCGCTGCCCCTCGTGGCGGAGGCCGACCGCCTCGATGGCCTGATCCTCGATCGCTTTGGTCCGCTGCAGACCCTGCCCGGCTTCGTCGACGCGATCGAGCGCTTCGACCCCCATGCGCAGTCGCCCGATGCGACGCTCGACGTGGTGATCGCCGCGTGCGCTCGCCTGTACCTGGGGACCCAGCGCGCTCGCAACCGCTTCGTGTACCTGCACGGCGTCACCAGCACCGCCGCCGTCCGCCGGTTGCTGCCGGCGCTCTCCGAAGCGGCGCGAACGCGACTGGTCGCCTACCACGTGCAGGCGATCGCGGCCGTGCACGCCACGCACGCCGAGGACGGCGACGCCCTCTCGCGCGGCTGGGCGACGCCCGCGATCGACCCCGCGCAGATCGCCGCCGCGGCGGCGGGCAGCCCCGACGACCACACGATCAAGCTCGTGGAGGCATGCCTGACCGAGCACGCACGCGGTGGACCACCCGAGCTACTCGTCGCAGCTGCCGAGCGCGTCGGCCTGCTCGAGTGACCTTCAGACCGCGCGGCCTGATAGGCTGAGCCCGCCCCATGGCCAAGACTCCGCTCACCCGCGTTCGCGAGATCATCGAGGCGCTCCCCGAGACGTCCGAGAAGATCTCGCACGGCGCCCCCACGTGGTGGGGCGGCAAGAAGACCTTCGCGATCTTCCACGACGGTCACTACGACGAAGGCCGCCGCGCGGTGTGGATCAAGGCACCCGACGGCGCCCAGGAGTCGCTGATCGAAGCCGACCCAGAGCGCTTCTACCGACCCAAGTACGTCGGCCCCAGCGGCTGGGTCGGCGTGAGGCTCGAAGGCAAGGTCGACTGGCGCGAAGTGAAGTACCTGCTCGAGCAAGGCTGGCGCTGCGTCGCCCCCAAACGAGCGATCGCGCAGCTCGACGGCGAGTAGCGGGCTCTAGTTGCACGCCTCCACGCGGGTGGAGTCGCTGCAGCCGAGGTCGGCGACCGAGCACGAGCCGACCTCGATCTCGCCTTCGAGGCACTGCGAGAGGTTTTCGTGGCAGGAGCAGGTGTCGCCGTCGAGGCAGCACACGCCCTCGCTCGTCGTGCAGCTGCTCGTCGGCTCCGTGTCTTCGCTGGGCGATCCGATGGCGCACACGCACGTCTGCGAGCTGACGACCCGGCACGACTGCATCCAACAGCTGCACCCACCGTACGCCGGCCAGCCCTCGGAGGCGCAGCACTTGGCCGGCGATAGCACCGTCGACTCCGAGCATGCGGCCCCGAGCGGACCGAAATCGGCCGTGTGTCCGCACACGCACAGCTCCTCGGCGCTGCCGCAGTACACCTCGGCTCCATCGCCCCCGGTCGTCGACGGCGCACCCGAGTCGCCCGGCACCGGATCGCTGCCGCCGTCCGCCCCGCCCTGCGACGTGCCGCCGCCGTCGGCACTCGGCCCGTCGTCGACCGAGGTCGCGCCGTCGCCGACCTGGTTGGGGTCGACGCAGATCCCCTCGATGCACTGCAGCGTGCTCTCGCAAAATTGCTCCTGGACGCACGGCCCGAGCTCCGTGCCGGGCTCGGCGCCGTCGTCGTCTCCGCACCCGAGCAGGCCCAGGGCGACCGAAAAAACCAACACGTGGCGATGCATCGCTCCCCCGACGCCGCGCGTGCACGACCGTAGCGGGGAAAAGCGACGCGCTTTCTCACATCCTGGCGACGTCGCGCAGCTGCCCACGAAACCATGCATGTCCGGGGTCGCCGTCGTCACGACGATGCCAGGCCATGGAGATCTCGAAGGTCGGCAGCTCCTTCGGACAGGGGCACACCACGAGGTCGAGCTGTGCCGCCAGCGGTCGAGCGATCCGCTCGGCGAGGGTCACCACGTAGTCGGAGTCGGCGACGACGTACGGGGCGACGCCGAAGGTGGCCACGGTCCGGGCGATGCGCCGGCGCAAGCCTTGCTCCTCGAGCAGCCGATCCACCACACCGCGCGGCGTTCCTCGCGGTGCCACCAGCACGTGCTCGAGCGCGGCGTAGCGGCGCAGCGTGAGCCGGCTCTTCGCGGCGGGGTGACCCCGGCGCAGCAGCGCGACGAACCGCTCCTGCACGAGGGGCTCCATCGTGATGTCCGGCGGCATGGACGTCAGAGCCGCCAGCGCCAGGTCGTGGGACCCGTCGCGCAGGGCGTCGACGAAGCTCGGCGCGCGCACGGCGAACAGATCGACCCCCGGCGCCTCCCGGGCCAGGCGGTGCCCGAGCTCGACGAGCAACACCCGCTCACCGTAGTCGTTGGTCCCCACCGTGAACGCCCGCGACAGCCGGGCGGGATCGATCGTCGCGTCGCCCGCGAGCAAGCGCCCGACGTCCTCGAGAATGCGGGCCACCTCGGGACGCATTCGTTCCGCCCGAGGCGTGAGCGCCAACGACCGCCCCGCCCGGACGACGATCGGATCGCCGAGCAGCTCGCGCAGCCGCGCCAGGGCGTGGCTGGTCGCCGAGGGCGACAGCGCCAGCCGAGCCGCCGCGAGCTTGACGCTGCGAGTCTGCACCACGGCGTGCAGCACCGACAGCAGATTGAGGTCGATCCCGCTGAGCTGCATCTCGTGCATCTTATAGGAGAAGACAATGCAGTTGCTACATCCATGCGACGGGCGCACGTTGGGCTCGCAACAAGGACCCCACCCATGAAGATCCTCATCACTGGAGCCACCGGAACCATCGGAAGCCAAGTCGCCCGCGCGCTGCTGCAGCGCGGGGCCGACGTGCGCGTCGGACTGCGCGAGCCCGCCAAGGGCTCGACCCTCGCCGACGCCGGCGCCGAGGTCCTCCGCCTCGACTACGACGATCCGTCCACGCTCCCCCTCGCGTTCGCCGGAGTCGACCGCGTCTTCCTGCTGACCCCGTTCGTCGAGACGTTCCTGCCGCAGGTCGAGGCGGCCGTCGCCGCGGCCAAGAACGCCGGCGTGCAGTTCGTCCTGCGCATGTCCGCGCTCGGAGCCGACCCCACCTCCGACGACGGGCTCTCGGGCCAGCACGGCAAGGCCGAAGAGCTCGTCAAGCAAAGCGGCATCGACTGGGCCGTCGTGCGCCCGACGTTCTTCGCCGACAACGTGCTGAAGTACCAGGGGCCATCCGTCGCCCAGGGTGCGTTCTACGGCGCCTCGCACGGGGGCAAGGTCGCGTATGTCAGCTCGCGCGACATCGCCGAGGCGGCGGCGTCGATCCTGTCGAGCCCGGCCGAGCACCTCGGTCGGACCTACACGCTGACCGGTCCGACGGCGGTCGGCGACGACGAGATCGCCGCCACGCTGTCGGCGATCTCGGGCCGCGACGTGGCGTACGTCGATCTGTCCTCGGAGCAGCTGATGCAGGGCCAGCTCGACGCCGGCACGCCCCGCTGGATGGCCGAGCACCTCGTCACCCTCGAAGGCGTCAAGGCGGCGGGGTGGGCGGCGTCCCCCTCCGACGACCTTCCCCAGCTGCTCGGTCGCGCGCCGGAGGCACCCGCGGCGTTCCTGACGCGGCACGCCGCGCAGCTGCGCTGAGACCAACTTGCCCCCAATCGTCCGCGGAGGGCCCCTGGGCGCCGCCCCGGGGCGTCCTTGCGGCCGAACGCGGGTTGTTGGAGGCTCTCGGTAATGTCCCGGACCGTACTCGTAACTGGGGCGGCCGGCTTCATCGGCAGCCACGTCTCCGACATGCTGCTGGCCCGTGGCGACACGGTCGTCGGCCTCGACAACCTCAACGACTACTACGACCCCTCGCGCAAGCTGGCCAACGTCGCGGAAGTCCGTGCCGGCGCCCCGGATCCGAGCAAGTTCGTGTTCGTCGAGGGCGACATCCGCGACACCGATCTGCTGTCGCGGCTGTTTGCCGAGCACGGGATCGAGTCGATCGCCCACCTCGCGGCGATGGCCGGCGTCCGGGCGTCCGTCGACGACCCCGAGTACTACTACGACGTCAATCTGACCGGGACGCTGCGGCTGCTCGAGCAGGCCCGCGCCCACAAGACGAAGTCGTTCGCGTTCGCCTCGACCTCGTCCGTGTACGGGAACACGAAGGTCATCCCGTTCGACGAGACCGACACCGCGGACCGCCCGCTCGCGCCCTACCCGGCGTCCAAGCGTGCGGCAGAGCTGCTGGGGTACGCCTACCACCATCTGCACGGGGTCGACTTCACCGCGCTGCGGCTGTTCACCGTCTACGGGCCGCGCGGCCGTCCGGACATGATGGCGTACAAGGTCCTCGACAACATCTTCGAGGGCCGCGAAGTGCCGCTGTACAACAACGGCCAGATGCACCGGGACTGGACCTTCGTCCGGGACATCGCTTCCGGATTCGTTCTGGCGATCGATCGGCCGCAGGGCTACGCCGTGCTCAACATCGGGTGTGCGACTCCGGTGCTGCTGGCCGACTTCGTGCAGAAGCTCGAGGCGCTGGCCGGCAAGCCGACGTCGTTGACGCCCAAGCCGATGCAGGACGCCGACGTCGCGTACACCTGGGCCAACGTCACGCGCGCACGCGAGCAGCTGGGCTACGAGCCCAAGGTCCAGCTCGACGAGGGCATCGCCGCCTTCTGGGACTGGTACCGACGCACCGTCTTGACCTCCGACGCGTAGCCCATGCTGTTCAACTCGTGGGTCTTCCTCGCGTTCTTCGCGATCACGTTTTCGCTGTACGCGCTCACGCAGCGCAAGCTCGCGCTGCAGAATCTCGTACTGCTGGTCGCCAGCTACGTGTTCTACGGCTGGTGGGACTGGAAGTTCCTGACGCTCATCGCCCTGTCGACGGTGCTCGACTACGTCGCGGGGCTCAAGATCGCCAACGCCGGATCCGCCGCGGAGAAGAAGAAGTGGGTGACGTTCTCGGTCGTCGCCAACCTGTCGATCCTCGGGGTCTTCAAGTACACGAACTTCTTCCTCGAGAGCCTCGGGGAGCTGCTGGCGATGTTGGGACTGGAGGCGGCGATGCCGTCGCTGCGGATCGTGCTGCCGGTCGGCATCTCGTTCTACACGTTCCAGTCGATGAGCTACACGATCGACGTCTACCGCGGGAAGACGAACGCGGCGTCGAGTCTGCTCAACTTCGCGCTGTACGTCTCGTTCTTTCCGCAGCTGGTCGCCGGTCCGATCGAACGCAGCAACCGGTTCCTGCCGCAGGTCGAGTCACCCCGCAAGATCACCCTCGGCGGCATCGAGACCGGCATCTGGCTGATGCTGTGGGGCTTGTTCAAGAAGGTCGTGGTCGCCGACAACGCCGCCGCGATCGCCAACCCGATCTTCGACGATCTGGGGGCGCACAGCGGCGCCGAGCTGTGGCTGGCCGCGCTGGCCTTCTCCGCCCAGATCTACGGCGACTTCTCCGGCTACTCGGACATGGCCCGCGGCCTGGCGAAGATCATGGGCTTTGACCTGCTGCTCAACTTCAAGCTGCCGTACTTCGCGACGAGCCCCAGCGATTTCTGGCTGCGGTGGCACGTGTCGCTGTCGGCCTGGCTGCGCGACTACCTGTACATCCCGCTGGGCGGCAACCGAGGCGGCTCCTACCAGACGTACCGCAACCTCGTGCTCACCATGGTCCTGGGCGGGCTGTGGCACGGCGCGGCGTGGAACTTCGTGATCTGGGGCGTCTTTCACGGCGCGATCCTCGTGATCTACCGACTCGCCGAGCAGCGACCGGGCCCCAAGCTACCCACGGGCAAGCTGTGGGCGGACCTGCTGCGCATGTCGATGATGTTCCCGCTGACCGTCGTCGGCTGGATCATCTTCCGCGCGCAATCGGTCGCGGACCTGAAGGCCTTCTACGCCGGCGCGTTCACCTCGACCGAGGTCGACGTGGAGATCATGGCGGCCACGCTCGGCCTCTTGTGGCTGCCGGTCTTCGTCGTGCAGGTGTGGCAGTGGGCGGCGGACGACCTACTGGCCCCGATGCGCTTGCCGTTCCCCCTGCGCGGTCTGCTGTACGGTCTGCTCATCGCCGCGTGCATCACGTTCGCGAGCGGCGAGAGCATCGAGTTCATCTACTTCCAGTTCTGATTCCAGTTCTGAGCACCTTCGGACCATGATCTCGCGCGGATACACCGAGTCCCCGGTCAAGCCCCCCACGGTGCTGGGCTTTCTGGTGGCGATCTTGGTCATGATCGGGACGGTCCTGGCGTTCAACCAGTGGATCGGCCGCTACCTCGATCGCAACGGGACCAACCTCGGCTACCGCTACGTCGCCCACAAGTGGCACGTGCTCGGCGAGCTCGACGAGGGCGTGGACTGGCTGGTCCTGGGCGACTCCTCCGGCTCGCAGGCGTTCGACCCGGAAGTGTTGAAGGCGCAGACCGGCCACAGCGCCGTCAACCTCGGCACGATCGGCAACTTCGGACTGACCGACGACCTGTGGATGCTCGAGGAGTACCTCGAGCGCTTCGGCCCGCCCGAGCGCGTGGTGCTGATCCACGTCTACGACGTGTGGCGTCGCCGCCTCGATCCGAAGCTGCTCGGCCGGATTCCCCGCGACCGGGTGCTCTCGGACGAGACGATCGAAAAGTACGACATCGACGAGGACCAGTTCGACGAGATGTGGCTGGTCCGCTACGTGCGGATGTACGCCGAGCGCACCTCGATCCGGAAGGCGCTGGAGCTGACCTGGCACCGCATGACCAAGAGCGACGAAGAGATGGACGAGCTGCGCAAGACCGACCGCAGCCTGCCCGAGAAGGAGCCGGAGCTGACCGACTCGGGCTTCGTGCGCATGTGCGGTGCCCTCCCCGACGCGCTCAAGCGCGACTCGTCCGGCCACATGCGGTTCCTGCGAAAGTCGAGGGCGCGGATCTCCAAGGACAACCGCGAAGCCCTGCAGGCGATCGCCGCGCTCGCACTCGAGCACGGCTTCGAGCTGCACGTCGTCAACGGGCCCGTCTACGACCGGCTCGCGGCGAAGTCGGAGTTTCAAAAGTACTTCGACGGCATCGTCGAGGGGCTGCACAAGCTGACCAAGGGCAACGCGCGGGTGCACATCGTCGAAGAGGTCTACCCGGTCTCGAGCAAGTACCTGCAAAACGTCGACCACATCACCTGTGACGGCACGGACGCCTACACCCGATGGGTCATCGAGCACGTGGAGGACGCGCAGTGAACGACGGGCCCGTACCCAAGTGGCGCCGCCAGGCGCTGACGTTGCTGCTGGTCGCCCTCGGCATCTGGTTTCTCGGGGCGATGCAGCGCCACTACCCCATCCAGCATTGGATGGCGTGGCGCTACCTGCGGTACTGGTCGTGGTCGCTGGTGATCAGCCTCGGCTGTCTGGGCGTGGGCGAGTGGCTGCTGCTTCGGTTCTTCCGCCGGATCCGCGGGCTGTACGCCCACCTGTTCATCAGCTTCTCGCTGGGCCTTTTGTGCTTCGGCATCGCGCTGTTCGTGGCGGGGATGCTGCAGCTGTACAACAAGTGGCTGTTTTGGGGCCTGCCGCTGGCGTTCCTGTTCGCCGGCGTCCCTCGCCTTCGCGTGCTGCAGCGACAGGTGCTGCCCCGCATTCGTCGCTTCGCCCCGCTCAAGGTCAACCGCGTCCTCGCGCTGGCCATCCTCGGGTTCGGGCTGTACGCGTGGCTGCTGCTGTACGCGTCGGTGATGGTCCCCGACAACATCATGTTCGACTCGCGATGGAAGCACGTCGCGATCAGCGAGAGCTTCGCGACCCACGGGGGCATCTTCCGCTTCGACAACGGCTGGATGTTCGCGGCCCGGCCGCACTTCGCGAGCTACCTGTACT
>CALBMM010000209.1 GCA_937896535.1 uncultured Pseudomonadota bacterium | reverse complement strand
GACGGTCGTTCATGATGTTGTTCTTCTCGCTCTTGCAGCAGCCGTCGGCGTGGGTCGAGCTCCAGGCCTCCGCGATGCTCCAGGCGCTATCCGCGTATCTCGATCCCGACTCGGAGCACCCTCCCGTCGCCGAGCTTCGTCGTCTTCTCGACCGCCTGCCTCCGCCGGCGGCGACACTGATCCCGTCTCCGGAGAGCGTGGCCGAGTCGTCCCTGCAGCTGCGACGAGGGCGACACCGTCCGAGTGGTCCCGAATGTGCGAGTTTGGCCCGCGGAGTCCGGTGGCTCCTGACTTGCGCACTGCTCGTAGACGTTGGCGCGCCCCTGTCGCGGTTCTGGTCGAATCGCTACGTCCGGGCGGCTCTCGGCGCCCGCTAGGCAAAAGCGCCGACCGGTCGGAGTCCAGGAACTCCGTTTCGGTGCCGGATCCGGCCGCGCCTTCGCCAGTGTTGTTGTGGGATGCGCAACCAACCGACCCGTCGGACCGGTGCGGGGGCGCGCGAACCCGAGCACGCACACTTCTTCGACCGGGGGCTGTCGCCAATCTCGCGTTGGTCACCCTCGACTCTTGGGCTCCTCGGATCGGAGGTCGACGACTACGACGCGTGACCGGAACAGTTGGCTTCGCCCCGAGGTCCGTCGCGGCCACCAGTCAACGCCTTGGCCACCGCGTGCTTCGCTTCGAAGCGCGTTCCGAGCGAGACGCACGCGTCCGTGTTTGTGACCGTTGCTCACGGGGACGGACAACGCAGCGTGCCGTGGTCGAGCATCCGCTCGAGCGCGACGACGATGCGTCGATCGCCATGACGGGCGTCGGCGTGCGGGCGCAACGCGGCGGCGCATGCATGCGCCGCGACGGCGCCGCTGGCGATGACGTCGCGCAACCTCGTCCACTCGCGCGGCGACAGGATCGTCTCGACCTCGGGCGGCAGCGCCACTGGGTCGCCGGGCGAAAGGCCCAGCATCGCGTGCGGTGACAGGCGCACGGTGGCGCGCGTGGGATCGATCTGTCGTCGTCGTCGCCAAAACGGTGCCGATGGCCAACGCGACTCCGCGCAGTAGTACGCGCAGCGCAGGGACAGGTAGCTCTCGAAGTCCCGTTCGACGCCGGCGAGATAGTCCGCCCGAGCGGCTGGGCCCGCGACGATCGCCTCCGCCGCGTCCGCGCCCGTGCGCAGCGCTTTTTCCACGCCGATGGCGGCCAGTGGGTCGTAGACCGACGCCGCGTCGCCCACGGCGAGCCAGTCGGGCCCCACGCAGCGATCGAGGCGCGCCGAGGAGATCGCCCAGGGACGCGGGGGGGCGGCACCGACCCCGGGCACGCGGTCTCGGGTGTGAATCGTCCCGGCCAACCGTGCCGTCCAGCCGGCCGTGGTCGCGGCGCCGCGGTCGTCGGGTCCGGTGACGAAGACCACCAGCAGGCCGCCGGTGGGCAGCGGCACTGAGTACCACCAACCGTCCTCGGTGGCCTCGACGAGCAAGAACCCTTCCTGTACGGGGGCGTCGTCGTCGAAGACACGCGACCACCCCACCATGCGGTCGTACACGAGCCTTCGCGCCCCCTGCCGCCGAGCGACGCTCGCGGAGGCACCGGTCGCGTCGACGAGGACATCGACGCGCATCGAGCGTTCTTGATCCGCGCACGTCAGCACCACGTCCCACCCGCCGGCCCGTCGGGCGCATGCTCGCAGCTTGGCGTCGTCGATCACGAGCGCGCCTGCTTGCGCGGCCTCGCGCCGCAGCCATGCGTCGAAGCGGGCGCGATCGAGGTGCCAGCCAGGACCCGCGGGATCGAAGAGTCGGTTGTCGACCTCGAGGGCCTCGCTACCCCAGCTCGAAGCGATCGCGTGCGAGGTCAGGTGACGTTGTGTGGAGAACGCGTCCTCGAGGCCCAGTCGCGTCAGCACCTGCCCCACGGAAGGGCGCAGCGTCTCGCCGATCTGAAAACGTCGGCCGGCGCTCCGCTCGACGACGACGCTACTGGCCCCGGCACGCGCCAGCCCGAGGGCCACGGCGCAGCCGGCCGGTCCGCCGCCCACCACGAGGGCGCAGGCTCGCGACGGGAGCTTCACGGTCGCTCGCGCTCTTCGAAGCGTGTGCGGTCGCCGGCGACGTCGAGCACGAACCCGAGCTTTGCCCAGCCGCCGGTCGTGAAATCCATCCGTGAAAGCGGCGTGCCGGTGGCGTCGCGATCCCACCGGACCATCGTGGTCGAGCCGGCCACGTTGACTTCGTCGGGCCGGATGGCGGGCCACCAGCCCTTGGTGCCCGTGCGACGACACGCGACAAAGTCGCAGTGCCACGGCAGGGCCAGCTGCTGGCTGAGGTGGCCCGGGGGTACGTCCGCGTGGTGCTTGAGGCGGAATGGCTCGGCGTAGATCTGTGGGTCGCGCACGAGCCAACTCGTCTCGATGCCCGGGCCCAGCGCGCCACCGACCGCGGCCTCGAGCGCCGCGCGGTCGAGCCCGTCCGGGGTGACCAATGCCGCGGGTTCTCTCGGCGACGATCCCGGCCAGTCCTCGACGAAGTGCCCATCCTTCCAGCGTTCGAGGATCCCCCACATCGTGCGAGTGATGCGAAGGCCGGGGCCGGATCTGTAGTCGTCCCCCCACAGCAGCGGCATGTTCTGACCGGCCCCCGGTGTGCCGGAAGGGGGACGCAGGCGGGCGAACGCCCGGGCGCGGGCGGCGGTGTTGGACTTCTTGCCGAGGTCGGCCCACATCGCTTCGAGATCGGTGGGCCCATGAAGACCACCAGTGCCGGCGCGCGCGCGCAGCGTCTTGTCGACCCAGCGTTGGTCGAGCACGCGTACGAGGATCGGATACACCTCGTGCGTGTACGAGGGAACGTAGCTCGACAGGCCGGCCTTGAGTCCGCGCAGGCGCCAAAGCTGTCCCGGCCCGCCCACGCCGGAGCTCGGCGGGTCGAACAGCTGGTTGTTGGGCACGCTAAGGTGCTGCCGGGCGACGTCGAGTAGCACGTCGTAGAGGGTCACGAGGTTCGTGATCTGTGGCGCGTAGTCGGGCGGCGCCACGATGACCCAAGCTCCACCCCCATCGGTACCGGGGGTACCGGACGCGATCGCAGACTTGGTCCAGCCTCCCACCGTCACCTTGCGTCCGTCGGGGAAGGTGAGCTGTGCCGTCACTGGACCATCGGAGACGTCGTCGAACCAACCGTCGTTGTTGAACGAATCGGGCAGTCCGGTACCGGCGACCTTCGGGACGGCGCGACCGTAGCCGCCGTAGACGTACAGCCGTCCCGAAGCATCGGTGCGCAGTCCTCCGAGCAGGTCGATGGCGGCCTCGGTGCCGTGGTCCTTGACCACCTTGTGCGCGCCTTCCTCGGCCTTGATCCGGACGGCTCCCGAGTCGATCCACAGCTTCTTGCGCCGGGTCGCATCGGGGCTGAGAGCTCCGCCGGTGCCGACGGTGGCGTTGCGGACGGGATGCGAAGCGTCGTAGCCCGACAACGGCTTGCCGGCCGCGGTGCGTTCGCCCCGCAGGAAGTCGAAGTGAAAGAACGCTGCCTTCTTGTTGGCGAGGTTGACCGTCCAGGTGATGGCGGCGTCACGCAAGGTGATCTCGCGGATCGGCTCGAGCTTGCCGCCCGCGCCGACCCGGTACTCCCAGACGCGGAACCGCGCCGCTTGGCGCTTGATGCGATGCACGCTGTCACGAAACAGGCCGGACACCGGCTTGACGGCGCGACCGGGCGTCTCGGGCCCGACGAACCACTCCTGGCGACTGTCGCCCACGCGCGCGATCCCGATTGCGGGGTGGATCTTGTAGACGTAGCTCGTCGCTTCGGGACCCCCCGATTCTGCAACCTCGTCGTCCGCGTCCGTCGGCGGTCGTGGCACGGACGCGGCCTCCATCGGGACCGCGGAGACCGAGTCCAACGTCTCGCCGTGGTCCTGCGGCCCTGCGGCCATCCAGCCGACCAGGCGCGACAAGGTGGTGCGAATCTCCTCGAGCCGGTCGGCGTCGACGACCCCATGCTCGATCGCGTCTTCGATGGTCCAATCGGGGGGCACGTCGCGGTCCTTTGCGTCAGGGGGTGGCGAACGGGTCGTCGAGCGGCCGGTTCTCGTACGCGAACTCCAGCGGTGCGGCGCTGATGTCCATCGTCTGGACCAGCCGTTCCGACCAGGGCGGCATCTGTGCGCCGGTCATCGTCCAGGTCGTACGGATCCCCGTGCGGACCTGCCACAGATGCCAGAGGCGATCGACTTCGGCGTGGTGAAAGTAAAACAGCGGATCGCAGGGGGACATCTCCACGTCGGCCATGCGGCCATCGGTGCGTCCGTTGTCGCCGACCCACATGTGCGGACGGCCGTGCACGCTTTCCAGTGCACGACTCATGTCGGCGAAGGTCGTCCGACCGAGTGCGTTGCGCACGGCCGTGCGATCGGGAAGATCGCGCCCGGCCGCCGAGCGTGTCCCGCCCAGCAGCGTGGAGCGGGCGATCCGCGTGACCGGGAGCGACGTTCCGAGGATCGAGTTGCCCCCGTCGTCGAGCACCGAGGCGACCACGAGATTGATCATCTCCGCGACGCTCACGCCCAGAGCCGTGCGCACGTCGGAGGCGAACAGCGACCCGATCGTGCGTAGGAAGTCCGCGTCGCCGAGATCGGGAAAGAGCACGTTGGGGCGGAAGTCGGCCCACAGTGGCGGCAGGCCCTTGCGACCGGTACGGGCGTCCTGCCACCACGTCCAGTAGGGCACGAAGACGCCGCCTCCGTCGCTGGCGCCACGCAGCAACTGTTCGAACTTCCACACCATCAACCGATGCCAGGGCAAGAACCTCAGCTCGGCGTGCCCGTGAACGATCGATCCGACCACGCGATGCAGAAACACGAATCGCCCCCAGGACTTGTTGCTGCTCGTGTTGAGGGCGGCGTAGGCGGACCGCAGGCGGACGTGCTGCGCCGACGTGAGGTCCGCGAGATTGCGGCGCGTGTGCGTGATCGCCTCGTGCGTGCCGAACGTGTCGCCCGACTCCGCGGTCTCCGGGGAGCCGGTGTCGATCCAGTTCGAGAGGGCGCGCAACCCCGACTCGTCGAGGTCCTCCTGGGCGGGACCGCGTCCGGTCAGCCAGCCGAACACGTCCTGGATTTCTTCATCATGGTCCAACATCGAGCTCTCCGTTCTCGTGGGGAGTGGGCGGCCGCGCGGACCGAATCCACGCCAGCGCGCGACGCAGGTCGTGCAGCGACGGGTGGGGGACACCGGCGGCGGGGGTCATGCGTGGGGTGGTCGTGGTGGTCCGCGTCGCCAATGCCCGCGCGGCGGCCACGGCGGCCCGCGCATCGAGCCGGCCGTGTCCCAGCCGCATGCGAACGATCGGCGACGCACCGACGACGGGTTGCGCGGTGCCCAGAACGATCTTCCGCGTCTGCTCGATCGACAGGCGACGGGGTGACGCGGCCTCGAACACGAGGGCGATTGCGCCGCATACATGGGGGGACGCCATGCTCGTGCCGCTCTTGGTCGTCAGGCCGTCCGAGCTTCGCGTGCCGTCGGCGAGCACGACGGTCGATCGCGCGGCGACGATCGCCGTGCCGGGAGCGGCGAGGTCGGGCTTTCGTCGCCCGTCCCGCGTGGGGCCGCAGCTACTGAAACGACCGACTCCGCGTGGACCCTGACGAGGATCGTGCGCCCCCACGGCGATCGTATTGCGACCGTTGCAGATCGTCCCGGTCGTCCCGGTCTGACGCACTCGCGCTCGCGAGAAGCGGCTCTGCGGTCCGCGATCGTCGCGCTCGATCCACGCGTCGAGTCGCCCTCGCGTCACCCATGCGCCGTGCACCGTCAGCACCCAGCGTCCGGTCGGCGCGTTCGGCCAGACGAAGACGTCGATCACGTGGTCGGAGTTGTTGGGATCTCGAGCGCGGTGATAGCCCGTCGCCACGTGTCCCCCGTCGCCCTGCACGTGCGCCTCTGCCCCCAGTGGTAGGTCCAACACCACGCGGCCGGTCGGATCGACCAGGCGCGCGTGCATCACGTCGTCCCCCGAGTACCAGACCTCGATCTCGATGGGACGACGCAGCCCCGCTTCCACGGAGAGTTCGAAGTCGATCGTCTCGTCCTGTGCGATCACCTCGCGGGCGTGCGTGCGCGCTTGGAAGTAGTTGCCCGTGCTCATCGTGATCGCGCGACCGGGCTGCTCCGCGACGATGAAGTCCAGCCCCAGCTCGACGAGGGTGGTCCCATCGTGTGGTCCGCCGTGACTGCCCAGACTCATGTTGATCACGCAGGGGAGCTCTCCCGCGCGGTCGAACACGAAGCGCACCGCCTCGAGCAACCGGACGGAGTCGCCGAGCGTGTCGTCGGCCGAGGTGTCGTCGGTCCGCAGATGGACGAAGCCCAGCTCGGCGCCGGGGGCCATGCCTACGGCCGAGCCCGCAGCGCGCCCATTCCCGGCGGCGATGTCGAGCACGTGCGTTCCATGGCTGCCACGGCCGGCGGGGTCGCTTCGCGCCGGGTCGTATCCGATCGCGGCGTAGGGATCGTCGGTCGCCAAGGCGGAGTCGAGATCCGATCGTTCGAACACGCGGCCGTAGCCGAACGGGCGGGGGCTACGCTCCGTCACGCCGCCACGCTGGTCCCAGAGCCAGAGAAGCCGGCTGCCGCCATCGACGTTGCGGAAGTTCGAATGACCGAAGTCGCAGTGCCAATCGAGCACGGCCACGATCACGTTGCGGCCGGTGATCGAAAGTTCGGGCCGAGCGAGATCCGCCGTCGGCTCACGACCCTCGTGCACGTCTCGAGCCCCCGTCGCGGGGACCGACCGGGCCAAGCTCGGCGAGACGGTGCGGCTGGCCTTGAGACTGTGGACCGATGGATGCGCGCGAACGTGCGCGATTCGGTCGATCTCGACCCGTCCGGTGACGATCGAGCCGAATCGCGCAACCACCCGCAGGCCCGGTACGTCGTCGTCGACGCCGCGCAGCCGCGCGACCACGGCGATCTCGTCGGCGACCGAGGCCTCGTCCCAGGTCCGACCCGTGCGGGCGAGGACGGCATGCTTGAGCGCCGGATCGAACTGCATCACCTGCTTCGCGGCGCTCATCCGGACCACCCCTCACGCGCTACGACATCGGGTCAGCACCACGAGGCCAGCATGGCGCGGATCTCCGCGACCGCGTGCTTGGCCGTGTGCGCGACGGCGCGGGCCGTGTGGGCCTTGCCCTCCAGCTCAGCCGCGGCTGCGGCCGCGGCGTCGGCTTTTTTTTTCGCGTCGACGGCTTTCGCGGCGAGCCCCGCATCGCCCGGGGCCGCCTGCGCGGCAGCGGCGGCGGCATTGGCTTCGTCGGCCGCCTTGGCCGCGATCTGTGTCGCGCTCGCGGCGGCTTCGATCGCCGCGGCCGCTTCCGCGCCGGCTTGTGCCGCTGCGCTGGCGGCGGCGGCTTCCACCCGCACGCTCCCCTGCACGTTGCCGGATACGACCGACAGCGCGTACTTCGGATCGACCGGCGTGTGCGGTTCGACGTGCTTCGTCGCGCTGGGGGCGGGAAGGGGCATCGGACTCCCCGACGACAACGCGATCACGTTGCTGTTGCGGGGTGCGGAGACGACCCCCATCGCCATGCCGCCGACGCTCGTGCTCGGCGGCATCGCGGCCTCGATCGCCTTCTTCAGGGCCGGGAAGCGCGCCCCGTCGATGGACGCGACTCTGTTCTCGACGAGGAGGTCTACGAGCTGCTTACCCGTCTCGCGCGCCTCCAGAAGGCGCGACTGCTCGTCGTTTCTTTGCCGCACGAGACTCACGGCGAGCCGGCCGGCTTGCCCGAGTCCGTCCGCAGCGCCCAACACGGTCTGCGCCGTCGACACCGCATTGGTGCGGTTGGACATCGCCATTGCCATCGCCATCATGAAAAGCGGGTTCATCGATCCGTCCTCCTGAAAAAACGCGTCAGTTGCCGCCCATGGCCATCATCATGACCATCATCATCATCATGTTGTTGTCGGAGCTGCTGCCGCCGGTGCTGCTGCTGCCGCCGCTTTCGCCCATCATCATCATCGGCAGCATCATCATCATCGCGTCGTTGCCACTGCTGGGCGCGACGCCGGGGATGGTGTCGATGCGGCGATTGATCTGCTGCTGCGTCATCATGGCGATCAACATGCTCATCATGCTGTTCTGGCCGGCGGCTTTCTTGTGGCGAGCGAGCGCGCGCTTCGTGGCGGCCGTGATGGCGTTGGTCTCGTTCGATACCTTCTTGATCGCTTCGCGGTTGGCCGAGACCTCGCTGGCGAGCTTGTTGTGTGACGCACGCAGGCTGGCGGTCGCCTTGTTGAAGACGTCGAGGCTCACCACCGACTGAGGCAGGCGGAGTTGTGCGTTGCCCGCCGGGGTGCGAAGCGTCGCCGAGCTCACGCCTCGCGTGGCCCGCAACGAGCTGCTGATGCGGGGTACGCCGCGTCGAAAGGCGACGCGCGAACGCTCGGCAAACGCCTCGTCGTCGCTCTCGTCGTCCTCGCCGAACGCTTCGTCGTCTTCGTCCAAGATGTCATCGTCGAGATCGAGCTCAACACTTTCGAGCATGGTGTTTTCCTTTCTACTCGGGAGCCGGGGTCAAGGGTGCGGGGGCGGCGAGTCGCCGCGAGAGGTTGTTCAGCCAACGCTGAAGAGTGCGAGGGTCGGCGGACCGATGTCGGCCCGGGATCCCACGTCCGAGACACTGGGGACAGGTGGCGTCGCAGCCCAGGCACGAAGGGCAGGCACCCAACGTGCCGGCGACGTACTCGACGAGGTCCACTGCGGCGGCATAGGCGAGCTCGCACTCCGCGAGTCGATCGACGAGCCCGGACAGCTGAGCCTCGAGCGCGTCGAGACGGGCCTCCGCGGCGAGGTCCGCCGGCGGCGCGTGGACATCGAGATCCTCGTCGGACTCGAAGGAAGGGGGCATCTCGATCCCGAGGCGCGCGGCCATGGCCGGCGCACCTCCTCGAGACATCGCGCGGAGCTCTTCGACGGGCATGCCGGTGCGGCGCGCGACGAGCTGCAGCATCATCTGTTCCATCGCCGGGTTCATCGCCTCACGCGCCTCCTCGCGCGATCGCCGAGATCGCGCGATGCAGGTCGTGGAGCGGATGCCCGCTCGCCGCTGCTGCACGCGCGGCGGGATGAGGCTCCGGGTGCACGTGGCCCACCGCCGCTTCGTCGAGCCAGTCTTCGCTCTCGAGGAGCGCACGCTCGACGGATTCGGCGGCCTCCCACGCGGGCACCGGGCGGCCGAACTCCACGGGGCGGACGATCGCTTCACCGCTCGGCGCGGGGGAGGGCGCGGGCGCGGGCGAAGGAGTCGAGGGCGCCGGCTCGGGCGACGCGAGCGCTGCGGCCGCGAGCGAACGAAGTGCCGGCAGTAGGCGCCGCAGCTCGTCCAGGACGTCTCCACCCGCGGCGACCGGCGTCGTCGTGGTGCGAGCGGGTGGAGCCGGTGGAGCCGGTGGAGCCGGTGGAGCCTGCGTCGCGGCGGGCCGCGGCGGCCGAGGACGACCCGAGGGTCGCGGTGAACGGCTCGAGGCACTCGAAGCTCGCGACCGACTGCGTTGTTGCTGCTGTTGTTGCTGCTGCTGTTGGTGCGTCGACAGTGCGCCGAGTCCCGCGCCCACGACACCGCCCACCAATGCACCCCACGGCCCGGCTGCGGCCCCCGTGGCGGCACCTGCTGCCGCGCCGCCGCCGATGCCTTGCAGCCATGCCATCGCGTCTTCGGCTTCCTCGGATTCGTCCGTGTGCCAGCTGTCGTCGTGCATCGTGGGCTCCGTGCGTGTTCGGAGATCGCAGATGTAGCGCCCGAGGAGGGCACCGCAACCTCCTTTCGCGGCACGGGCTTCGATTCCGAAGATCGAACGGAAGAGTTTTTCCGCGGCGCGTGAATCCACCGACACGCGGTCGCTCATCGAGTGTCGCGCGAGCGCGCGACACGACGCGCATCAGGTGAAGTCGATCGGCAGCGATGCGACGATGTCGTCACAGCGACGTCGCAAACGGCCGAGACGAGCGCGCAGCTCGGTCACCGAACGCTCGTCGAGCGTTCGGAGTTGGGCCTCGTCGACCATCGCGTCGAAGCCATCGAGCGTGCGCTCGAGCTGCCGCACGGTACGAAGGACCACGCTCTGTCGCGGGCGCCCGCGCCGATCGATTCCGGCGGCGCGGAGCTGGGCGACCGCGGACTCGAGCTCGCGTACGCTGAGGCTGTCCGCCTCGGCGCGCGCCAGCAGCAGATCTTGGTCGGCCGCGGGAAGGCTGAGCACGGCGCGGAGGTGGCATGCGCCGACGTGTTTCCACGTGGCAACGCCGCCGATGCGTTGCCAGACCTCGTAGATTGCGACGGCCCGGTAGAGGCCCGCGGCGCTGATCGGTAGATCGGGGCGGGCGGCGAGCTTCCGAAACGATGCGCACCGTTTCCCGCGCTGTCGCCAGACATCGGTGCGTCCGCCGTAGAACTTGTCGACGATCAGCCGACCCATCGACAGCGCGAGGTCGAGGGCCGCGCGGTGGCGCAGCTGGTGGAGCTGGTGCACCACCTCGTCGATGACCGCACTGTCGACGCACAGCGGGCCGGGGGCGAGTGGTGTCAGCGGCGCGGTGGGCATCTGGCGACCTGCTTGCTGCCGACCCTCGATCTCTTGCCACACACGACGAGCCGGTCGCAAGCAAGCCAATGGCCGGGGGCGGTGCGGGACAACCACCTCCTACGATCACGCCATCGTTGGTCTGACATCGTGCGCGTGCTCGACCGTCGTCGTCCCGAAACGGGCCGACCTCGGGCGAGCGAGGTCGACGAATCCACGTCACGTCCGCGGAAACGTCGTCGCGTCCGTGTCGTGCGCTACGCGTCCGACCCCGGTCGCGAGGTGGCCCACGTTCAGGTCCGTCATCGATGCAGACGTCGCCTGTTGCGGCGTCGACGAACGAACGGCAGCAACGCGAGCGACCACCACGCACCGGCCCACGGGCCGCCGCTGGTGCACGCGCACGAGGCTTTCGCCCCGGGCTCG
Source organism: uncultured Pseudomonadota bacterium (assembly GCA_937896535.1). Lineage (GTDB taxonomy): Bacteria > Myxococcota_A > Polyangia > Nannocystales > Nannocystaceae > CALBMM01. Next base: position 1,611 of record CALBMM010000209.1, on the reverse strand, counting down.
TCGCGCGGGCCGGTGCCGGGGTTCTTCATCGGGCCGCCGACGGATCCCTGGCGAGCGGGCGTGCCGGTTGCGCCCGCGTTCGCGGCCCCGTTGCCGGCCGTGCGCGGCCGCGGATCGGCCTCGGCCTCGTCGGCGATACCGAGCTCGTCCATCAATGCCTTGGCGCCGACCACCTCGTCGAGCGTCCAGAACAAGTAGCGCACGTCGACGGTGACGTTGCGCGAGCGCTCGACGGTGTAGCCGAAGTCGCCGGCGATGTTTTCCCAGACGCGGTCGAAGTTCAGCCCGATCCAGCGCCCCTGTCCGTCGACGACCGGGCTGCCGGAGTTGCCCCCGGTCGTGTCCGCCGTCGACAAGAAGCACACCGGCACGTCGCCGAGGGCGGGGTCGGCCCAGTAAGTCGTGCCCGCCAGCGCGGCGGCGTCGCGCACCTTCTGGGGCAGGTCGAACGGATCTTCGCCCGTGTGCTTGGCGACCTGGCCCGCGAGCGTCGTCTGGGGCGTGGCCGTGAGGCCGTCGCGCGGCGCGTAGCCTTTGACCGTGGCGTAGCTGAAGCGAAGCGTGCCGTTGGCGTCGGGGTAGACCGCACCGCCCCGGACCGCGCGCAGCATGTCGAAGTACTTCGGGCCGAGGTCGAACATCTTGCCGGTCTGCTCGTCCGTGGCCTGCTCGCGGGCCTCGATCGCGACCACGAGCTCCCGCGCCAGCGCGATCATCGGGTCGCGACTGGCCTCGATCGCCGCGAGGTCGGCGGCGTCGAACAGGCCCTTGGCGAACGCGGTGTCGACGACCTTGGTCTTGCCCACGATCGCGGGCACGTCGGCCGCGGTCACGCCGGTGAAGCGCTGATCGGCGGGGAGCTTTTCGATCCGCGACAGCAGATCCTTCATCAGCGTGGTCTCGACCGCCGCGTCGAAGTCGCGGATGCGGCCCTCTTCACGCTTCCACAGGCTGACCAACTCGCGGTCCTGGTACTCGCTGTCGCGCTCGAGGTCGGGCTTCTTGCGCTCGCGCGCGAGCCGGACGAGGTCGATCGCCAGCGCGAGCGAGCCGGCCCCACCCGTCAGGTTGTCGACCAGGAAGTCGCGGTCGAACCCGTCGCGGCGCTGCTGCGTGAGCGCGTCGAGTCCGTCGAGCACGCCCGCGTACTCGGCTCCTTGCCCCTTGGCCCACTCCGCGAGCTTCTTTTCCTCGGCTTCGCGGCGCTCCAGGATGCCGTTGCGCCGGATCCCGTCGATCATGCCGCGGGCGTTCTTGTGGCGGTTGGCGAGGCTGCGCAGCTTCGCGGCGACCTTGATCTTGACCGCCGGGTCCGTCTCGCCCGCTTCCTCCAGGATCCGGATCCACTCGCCGTACAGCTCCACGCGCGCGGGCAGGAACTGCTCCACTTGCCGCGTCACTTCGGAAAACGGCAAGTAGCGATCGGTGTGGCCGGGGTAGCCGAGGACCGCCACGAAGTCGCCGGGCGCCACGCCCTCGGTCGACGGCGTCAGCCAGCGCTTGGGCTCGTAGGGCACGTTGTCTTCGGAGTACTCCGCGGGCTTGCCGTCCTTGGTCGCGTACACGCGCATGAGGCTGAAGTCGCCGGTGTGGCGTGGCCACATCCAGTTG
>CALBMM010000208.1 GCA_937896535.1 uncultured Pseudomonadota bacterium | reverse complement strand
GACGAACGAGGACGCCCGGCATTACACGTCGCCTTCATCCGTTGGCGGACCGCGCATCCACCAGGATCAGCCGGGTGCGCTGCGACACTCGGCCAGCGTCGATGCCCACCGAGGACTTCGAGAGCGAAGTCCTCGCGCGTAGCCTGCTTCACCTCGGCGGATCCGGGGGCTTTGCCGATCGACGCAGCCACGGTGCACGACGCGAGTGCAGGTCCGCAAGCGCCGTCGCACGTAGGCGTCAGCGGTCGACGGACGCGACGACATCGCGCGCGGGCGGTGGCCACTGCGCCGCGACGTAGCCGTCCACGACGCACACGCCCACGTCTTCGAGACCGGCAGGCGCCTCGCCCCGCGCAAACCACGTCTCACAGTGGGAGCCCGGCTCGCACGGCGTGTCGTCACCGGCCGGGCACACCGCGGCGCAGCAACCGTACGCGCCCGGGCACTCGACGAAGGCCAACGACTCGATGCACACCGTCCCGACCGAACAACCGTTGGCGAACTCGCAGACGCGCAGACGAGGGTAAATGGGCGTCGCCTGCGGTAGGCAGGCCCAGTGGTCCTGTCGACTCGGCACGCACAGACTGCCTTCGTCGCAGTCCGCCTCGAGCGGGTCACACTTGGGCAAGCAAAGCGACACCGCCTGCGCGTTGCTGATGAAGCAGACGTCGTCGCTGCTGTCGCACAACGGCTGCGACGGCGTACCGGCACAGTGCGCCACGCAATGCCCTTGGCCGCTGACCGGATCGACCCCCCAGCAGGTCGAGCCGAGCGCGCAGCTGTCGAGCCCGCTGACCGCGCTGCCCTCGACCACACACGCCTCGCCCACGACGTCGGGCTCGACGTGGACGGGCGAACACCGGCTCGAGTTCCACGCCGGACCGCCATCGTTCGCCCACGGGGAGCACTTGGCTTCCGAAGCGCAGCCTTCCGTGAACGAGTCGCACTCCGGCGTCTCCACGGTCGGGCATGGTTGGCAATGCGCGGGGCGAGTGCCGACAACGGGCAACGGAACGCTCGCCCGCGCCCCCGGGGCCGAAGCAGGTGCACGGCGGGGACACTCACCACACCATCCCGGCTCGGGCTCCGGCGCCCCGGTGTCGACGTTCGAGCCAGCCTCCCCTTCCGAGCCACTCGTCGAAGAGGACGAGTCGACGCCGCCGGTCTCCGGATCCCTCGTACCCGAGGTCGTCGCGGCCGAGCCCTGGCTCCCGTGCGGTGTTCCGCACGCCACGAGCAGACCTCCGACGACCCAAGTGGCGGCCGTACGCGACACGAGCTTCACGACCCGACGATCGTACCCGAGCGCCATCCTCCCGGGCATGCTCGACCACGTCTCTTTGGGGGTCGCCGATCTCGACCTCGCCGTGGCGTTCTACGACACGGTGCGCGGCGCCCTCGGGTATGCGCGCGTGTGGCGGACCGACGACGCGGCCGGAAATGGGCCGCCTGGCGGCGAGGACCGGCCACAAACGTACGGTCGGCCGCGAAAAAGGCTGCGGTTGTCCCGTTGCCGCGTCCGCTACGGCCACCAGACTGAGCGTACGCCGGGCGTGCGGTAGTCGAGATGGACGAGGCGGAGCCACACGACGAGGGACCGATCACACCGATCACGAAGGTCCAGATTCTCCTCGTGGACGACGACGAGCGGAACCTCGTTGCGTTCGAGGCGGCGTTGTCCACGCTCGGCCATGAGGTCGTGACGGCTCGGTCAGGAGGCGAGGCACTGCGAGCGCTGCTCGACCGGGACTTTGCGATCATCATTCTCGACGTCCTGATGCCCGACCTCGACGGCTTTGCCACCGCGCGCTTGATCCGCGCCCGTCCCAGATCCGAAAAGACGCCCATCATCTTCCTCACCGCGATCAACAAGCAGGCCAGTCATGTACGCCGCGGCTACGAGGTCGGCGGGGTCGACTACCTGTTCAAGCCGGTCGACCCGGAGATCCTGCGCGCCAAGGTCGAAGTGTTCGCCGACCTCCACGTCCGCACGCTGGAGATACGCAGGCAGGCCGAGCACATCCATCGCCTCGAGCGAGATCGTCTCCTCGAGAAGCAACGGGCGGAACACGAGCGCGCGCTTCGAGAAACCGAGCGGCAGGCCAACGAGATTCTTCAGCGCAAGACCTTGGAGCTCGAGCGTTCCAACGCGGAGCTCGAGGAGTTCGCCTACGTGGCATCTCACGACCTGCGGGAGCCCTTGCGCATGGTCGCCTCCTACACGGAGCTGCTCTCGCGCAGATACGCGGGGCAGCTCGACGAGGACGCGCAGGAGTACATCCGGTACGCCGTCGAGGGTGCGCAGCGCATGCGCGTGCTGATCGCCGACCTGCTGACCTTGTCCCGCGTCGGAACGCACGGCAACGAGTTCGCGCCCACGTCCGTCGCGTCGGCGATCGAAACGGCAGTGCAGTCACTGCAGGAGCCCATTCGTGCCGCCGGTGCCGAGGTCACCTGGCCGGACGATCTTCCGACGGTGCTCGCAGACGCCGGCCAGCTCGTGCAGATCTTCCAGAACCTCGTGGGAAACGCCATCAAGTTTCGGGCGGAGAGATCGCCGCGGGTGCGCATCGACGTCGCCGAAACCGAGGCGGAGTGGGTCTTCTCCGTCCGCGACAACGGGATCGGCATCGAGGAGCGGTTCTTCGAGCGCGTGTTCCGGATGTTCCAGCGCCTGCACGCGCGTGACGAGCACGAAGGCAGCGGCATCGGGCTCGCCATCGTCAAGAAGGCCGTCGAGCGGCACGGAGGCCGCGTCTGGATCGAGACGCCCGCGGATGGCCCGGGTTCCAGGTTCAAGTTCACGCTGCCGCGACGACGGGCGAGCTGAGGCTCGCGGCTACAGGTCGACGTCGATCCAGACCGTCCCAGCGTCGCCGTGCTCGATCCGCACGGCGGCGTCCAGACGGCGTAGGCACCGCTCGAGCTGGCGCATCCGCCGTGGCGCGTCCCCTTTCCCGGTGATCAGCATCTCCTCGATGTCGCGCGCCGCATCGACGTTCCCGCCGGAGTCGACCTCGACCGTCACGAGGGCGCCGCGCGCCAACGGGCGCGTGGCGACGAGGATGTGCAGACGCGCGGTCGGAGCCGCCCAGATCGCCCCCAGCACGAGGTGACGCACGAGGTCCTCGGCCGGAGCGTCGCTCGGCAGCAGCACATCCGGGGCACGAAGTTCCGTCCGTAGATCGACGCCGACGGGGAGACGAGGATGCAGGCTCTCACAGGCCGCTCGTACGGCAGCGTCGACCGCCCATCGCTCGACCCACCTCCCGCAAACCGCAGGGCGCGTGGCTCGAGCCGCGAGCCGCTGCGCTGCCTCCATCTCCGCGTTCTCGAGTGCGACCAGCCATTGCGACTCGACGACGTGAATGGGCGCACGGTGCAATGCGGACTCGACGCTGAGCGCGAGGCTGACTCGGTCGAGCTCGTCCTTGCCCAGCCAATCGGTGACCCCGAGCGCGAGAGCACGGGTCCTCAACGCCGAGTCGTCGGATCCGGTGAGGATGACGAGCGGTGTCTCGCGGGTCCGATCCCGCAGGAAGCGAACCGTGTCGAGCCCGGTGCTGTCGGGGAGTCCGAGATCCACCAGCATCGCATCCCACACCCGCTCGTCGAGCGCCCGGCCCGCATCGGCGAGCCGCGTCACGTGCTCGATCCGGTATGGGTCGTGATCTGCCTCCCCGAGAAGCGTACGGACGAGGGCCGCGTCGGCCGGATTGTCCTCCACGAGCAACAGCGTCGCGGCCTGTCCCGCTCGGGTCATGCGTCTGCTCCCTCGCGCATCCGACTGGAGGCTTCCACGAGTCTGACTTGCAGCTGCAGCGACAGCCGGAGGATGTCGGCCGCGAGCGCGCGCTGCGTGATCGCGATCGTCGGTTCGTCGGGAGCGCACAAGAGTCGCGCGAGCAGGTCGCGACCACGCTCGATGATCGCCTGCACGAATCCGTGGAGCGCGAGCTCGTCCGACGCCGACAAGCCGGATCCGGATTCACGCTCGACGCCCTCCCGTTGGAGCCTCAACACGAACGCCTCGAGGCCGCACAGCCGGATCGGCAGCCGATCGCGGTGGATCTCCACCTGCACCCGCCCTCGCGGTGACGTGACCGTGGCGGTCGCTCGAGCGCCGGTCACGTTCAGCAGCGGGCTCGGCAGGGGCGAGCGACGATCGATCCCCAGCAACGCCCGCGCCGCCGCGTTCGAGAAGTGCACCCGGCCGTCCGACGTGAACACCGCGATGCCCTCCACGAGCTTGTTCAACGTCGCGTTGAGAACGCCGAAACGCTCCGCGACGTGGAGCGCGCGAACCCGGGCGGCCTCTTCGGCCAGCCCGCCGCTCTCCAACGCGCGTGCAATGGCGTTCGTGAGCACGGTCGGTCCGGCGAGGTCCTTGACGACGACCTCCACGGCCCCGGCAGCCGAGACGCTGCGCGCGAGGGCGGGGTCGTCGCATCCCGTGAACACGACCACGGGACACGAGGGCAGACGCCGTCGAAACAGCGTCAACGTCTCGAGGCCTTGGCTTTCGAGCAGGCCCAGATCGAGGATTGCGACCTGGTAGTCGGTGCGCTCGACGACGTCCGAAAGGCGCTGGACATGGTCGATCGTGTAGTCGTCGCCGACGGACTCGCCCAGCCACGCGCGCACGAGGCCCGCGTCGCCAGGATCGTCTTCGACGAGAAGGAGGGACGTCGACACAATTCCAGTATGGGAGGCGCCCCGTACGCGGCAACTCGTCGACCGACGCTATCTTCGTCACCACGACCACACGGCGGCCGACGGTGTGCCCCCGGGTGCGACGGGTGGAGATGCCGGCAAGGTACCGCCGCGCACGTTCAATTCGTTTGTCGCGGCATCCACGTGTGCCAGCCTTGAGAAGGAGACATGGGGGCCCCACCACATCTGCTCGTCGTCGAGGACAACCCGGCCGATTGTCGGCTGCTCGAGCATGCGTTCGAGGAAGCCGAGTTCACCACGCGCTTGAGTCTCGTCGGCGATGGGATCGAGGCACTGCGCTGGCTTCACGATCGGCCGGACGACCCGCCCGATCTCGTGGTGTTGGACCTGAACCTCCCGAAGATGGACGGCCGCGAGCTGCTGGCCGAGCTTCGCGGTGATCCTCGCACGTCCGAGATCCCCGTCATCGTGATGTCTTCGTCGCACTACGACCGCGACCTCGAGGTGTGTCGGCGATACGCCGTTCGCGGCTACGTGATCAAACCCGGCGGATTCTCGGAGTTCGTCGCAGCCGCCAAGCGCATCGCGCAGCTGTGCGACGAGTGTCTTCGAGCGACGAACTGAACGACGACGGGAGGTGCACAGATGCAGATCACCACGGCCGCGCGCACTGCCACGGAAGCAGATCCACCCCGACTGCTGCTGGTCGAAGACAACCCAGCGGACGCCAGACTCGTCCGGGAGCTGCTGCAGCAATACCGCGGCGCAACGATCTCCATCGACCATGTGACGAGACTGGATCGCGCACGCGCCCGACTCGACGAGCAGCGGTACGAGGTGGTCCTCTTGGACCTGAGCCTGCCGGACTCGGCCGGACTCGACTCGATCTGTCGATTGGTTCGCCACCAGGGAGTCGGCTCTCTCGTGGTCCTGACCGGGCGCGACGACGCCGACCTGCGAAACCGTGGCATGGCGATAGGGGCCAGCGACTGGATGGAGAAGGACCGACTCGACGCCGCGAGGCTCATGCGAGCGATCGAGCAGGCTGTCGAAGGCCCCCGCCTTCGGCGCGCGCTCGCGTCGGCGCTCGAGCAACTCGAGGCGCCATCGCATCGCACCATCCGCATGCGCGGCGCGGCCCAGCGTCTCGCGAGCCGGGCATCCGCAATCGACGCTGCGCTACGACGCGTGGCGGTCAGCCTGGAAGCCGCCGCGGATGCGACCCGCAAGAGCCTTTCGCTCGTCGAACTCGACGGCCCCCCGCCGCGCGAAACGCTGCAACAGATCCTCGAACGCGTCGCGACGACGATCGGCACGACGGAGCACCGTGTCGCCGCCATTGGCGAGTTGGCACGCGCGCTGGTGCGGGAAACGAACACGGTCATGCACTCGCCGGTTTCCGAGCGCTACCGCGTGTCCGACACTATCCGCCGCGCCGTCCAGGACGCGAGTACGCGCGTCGACGGTCGCATTCAGATTCGCACGACGCTCGGCGGCACGCCCCGCGACCTCGTCCATGACGACGGACCGCTACTGCAGAGAATCGTCTCGGACCTGGCGGTGGCAACGGCCTCGCTCGCCAACGAGGTGCAGGCGCCCGAGATTCGCATCGAGTTCGGTGCGCGGGGACGCGGTCAAGGTCTCTTGGTCGAGGCCCGGGTTCGTTGTGGCTCGGCCGTCTGGCCCGGACGCGCTCGCGCGCTCGCGGCCGTCAACTGCCCCTCCCCGGACGACTACCCGCTGCTCGCGGAGACCCGCCTGCTCGTCGGTTGGCTGCAGGGGCGCATGACGGCGAGGCTCGCGAGCGGGTACGATCTCATCGTCGAGGTTTCGCTGCCCTGACCCCTCGGGTCACCCCCTCGCGGCTTCGGACTAGTCCTCCGACCGGGTAATTCTGAGCGGCTAAACACCGCCCCCGTCGCC
>CALBMM010000207.1 GCA_937896535.1 uncultured Pseudomonadota bacterium | reverse complement strand
GCGGCGGCCGCGAGTTCTCGGACCGCGCGGCCCCGCGAACCCTTCGTAGGAGCGGGTCACCAGGTGGCTCTCGATCTGCTGCGCCGTGTCGAGCGCCACACCCACGCAGATCAGCAGCGAGGTGCCACCGTAATAGAACGGCACGTCGAACTTGGTCTGCAGGAACGTCGGCAGCACGCAGACCGCCGAGATGTACCAGGCGCCCACGAACGTCAGACGCGACAGCACGTAGTCGATGTACTCGGCCGTGCGCTTGCCGGGCCGGATGCCCGGCACCGAAGCGTTCTGCTTCTTGAGGTTGTCGGCGACGTCGGTCGGGTTGAACTGAATCGCCGTGTAGAAGTACGTGAAGAACACGTTCAGGGCGACGTAGACGGTGATGTACAGCCAGCCGTCGTAGCGCAGGGCTCCGGAGAAGTCCTGCAGCCACTCGTTTTGGGTCATGCCCGCGATCTGATTGGGGAACATCAGGATCGAGCTGGCGAAGATGGGCGGGATGACGCCGGCGGAGTTGATCCGCAGCGGCAGGTAGTTGGCGTTGCCGCCGAACATCCGTCTGCCCACCACCCGCTTGGCGTACTGCACCGTGATCCTTCGCTGGCCACGCTCCATGATCACGATGAACGCGATCACGGCGACCGACATCACGAGCAGACCCGCGATCATCATCGGGCCGAAGTTCTCGGGATCGTCCTGGGACTTCTGCGCGAGCTGGTACAGCGCCAGCGGCAGGTTGGCGATGATGCCCGCGAAGATGATGAGCGAGATGCCGTTGCCGATCCCACGCTCGGTGATCTGCTCGCCGAGCCACATCAGGAACACCGTGCCGCCCGTCAGCGTCAGCACGGTCATCATCTGGAAGCCGAAGCCCGGCTCGAGCACCAGCGTCTGACCGGTCGCGTTCTGCGACTCGAGCCAGCTGGCCATGAAGTAGCCCTGCACCAGCGCCAGCCCGACCGTGCCGTAGCGGCTGTACTGGTTGATCTTGCGGCGGCCGGTCTCGCCTTCCTTGCTCAGCTGCTCGAGCCGAGGGATGACGACCGTCATCAGCTGCATGATGATGGACGCGCTGATGTACGGCATGATGCCGAGCGCAAACACCGACAGCTGCTCGAGCGCGCCGCCCGAGAACATGTTGAAGTACCCGAGGAACCCGCCTTGGCCCTGCTGGACGATGTCGGCCATGACATTGCGGTCGACACCGGGGACCGCGATGAACACGCCCAAGCGGTAGACCGCGAGCATCATCAGCGTGAACAGGACGCGCTTGCGCAGCTCGGGAAGCTTGAAGATGTTGATGAGGACGCCCATGACCAAGGCCCGCATGCGCGCACATGGCGCGGTCTTCCGCGGGGTCCGAGACCATACCCTACGCGTTTGCTTTGGGCATCTGACGACTGCGTGAGGTCGGGCGCAGCCGGCGCTGCTGACGCACCCCCCGGGCCCGCGGCCGTTTTCCGCGGCGGCCCGCCTCGACGCGGTCCCGCCCCCCCTTCGCGGTGGCACGGGACTTGAACAATCGCCCCCCGCCGGCCGGCGTCACCGGTCGCCGAAAGGACGAATCGAAATGAATTGGGACCAAGTGCAAGGACGCTGGGATCAGGTCAAGGGTCGCATCCAAACATCGTGGGGCAAGCTCACCGACAGCGATCTCGAGCAAGCCAAGGGACGGCGCGACCAGCTCATCGGCAGGATCCGCGAGCGCTACGGGCAGACGAAGGAAGAGATCGAAGCCAAGCTCGACGAGCTGATCGCCCGCATCTGACCATCTTCGCGCGTGCGGCTGCGCCACAGGCCGTGCGCCCCCGCCCACCGGGAGCTCACCATGACTCGACTGCTGCGCCCCATCGCGCTCCTCACCGCCCTCAGCACCGCCTCGTGTGCCGCGATCTTGTATCCGGAGCGCAAGGGCAACCGAGGCGGTGCCGTCGACCTCGTCCCGCTCGTCGTCGACATCCTGTTGTTTCTGCCCGGGCTGGTCCCCGGGATCATCGCCATCGTCGTCGACTTCGGGACCGGCGCCATCTACACCGGCAAGGGCACGGCCAAGAACGCCGAAGTCGGTCGCCGCGGCAAGATCGCGCTCGGTCCGAAGGGGCTGCCGGAGGGCACGACCGTCAAGCTCGCGCTGCTCGACGCGCGAGGACGCGTCCTCGATCACGACGAGGGCGACACCACGCATGGCCGCGTGTCCGTCGACCTGCGCGAGGCCGCCCGCGCCCACGCGGGCGAGCGCGACGTTCCGCTGACCCTGCAGATGCAGATCGGCGAGCGGCCGCCGGTGACGCAGGCCCTCGTGATGCGTTGATCGCCGCCGCTACAGCTGTGACGCGGCGAAGGTGTCGCACGCGTTCATGTCACCGGTCTCGAGCCCGCGCTGAAACCATCGCTTGCGCTGCGCCGACGATCCGTGACTCCACGCGTGCGGCTGCACCGTGCCGGTCGCTCGCTTCTGCAGTGTGTCGTCGCCGATCGCCTTCGCCGCGGTGAAGGCCTCCTCGACGTCACCGGCCTCGAGCATGTCGCGACGCTTGGTGTGAGACGCCCACACGCCGGCGAAACAGTCGGCCTGCAGCTCGACACGCACCGATCCGCCGTCGGCTCCCTTGTCCCGGCCCTTGTCGAGGTTGCCGAGCAGATGCTGGACGTGGTGCCCCATCTCGTGGGCGATGACGTACGCCTCGGCAAAGTCGCCGCCGGCCCCGAGGCGCTGCTTGAGCGTGTCGTAGAAGGTCAGGTCGATGTACACGTATTGGTCGCCGGGGCAGTAGAACGGACCTACGGCCGCCGAGTTGAGGCCACACGCGGAGTCGGCTTGATCGGTGAAGACCCGCATGCCGGCCTTTTCGTACTTCATCCCCGCGTCGGCGAAGATCTTCACCCACATCGCCTGCGCGTCGTCGAAGACGAACGACACGAACTGGAACGCCTCGTCGTCCGCGGGCGTCTGCGTCGCCGCCGGGTCCTGGCCACTGCCCGCGACCCCGAACATCGAACCACCACCGCAGTAGCGCAGGCCGAGGTAACCCAGCGCCGCGACCACGAGGCCGGCGATGCCGAACTTGCGCACGAGCAGCTGCCCGATCCCCGCGAGCGCGGCGCCGCCGGGGCCACGTCCGCCCGCCGAGCGACCGCGGAGGTCCTCGACGTCGTTGCTGCGGTAGCCACGATCCCATTTCATGGTGCCGTGAGCGTACGACAGAGCCACTGTCGCGGGCACGCCGGACGTACACTGCCGCGCAATGGGTGGAACCACTCGATTGGCAAGCACCGTGCTCGTGCTCCTGGCCGGCTGCGCCGACGACGGCGGCGCCGACGGACGCACCACGACCGGGGTCGGGATTTCGGCGTCGGGGCCCGCGAGCACGACCGGGGGCGCCGATTCGACCTCCGGGGACCCGATCAAGCTCGACATGGGTCCACCGACGGACCTTCCCTCGGCGACGGGTGGCGAGGAATGCGTGGCCGATGTCGTCGAGGCGCAGGTCGAGCTCGTGCCCATCGACGTGGTGCTGGTCGTCGACACCTCCAACTCGATGGCGGCCGCGATCGCATCGGTGGAGTCGAGCATCAACAACGATTTCGCCGCGATCCTCGGCGCCAGCGGCATCGACTATCGCGTCGTCGTGCTCGGGGACTACCCGCCGGGCGGCCAGCTGTCGATCTGCATTTCTGCCCCGCTGTCGGGAACGAACTGCAATCCACCTCCGCCGATTCCGGCCGTGACGCCGCAGTACCAGCACTACGACATGGCCACGGGATCGGGCGCGTTCCTGGACAACATCCTCGCCTGGTACGGCACGCCCGACGTGCACGGTCTGGCCCCGAACGGCTTTCAGGATCTGCTGCGGCCCGACTCGATCAAGATCCTGTTGGCGATGACCGACGGCACGAGCGCGTCGGGGGACACGACGCTCGGCGACGCGTTCGACCAGTCGCTGCTGTCGTTGGTCCCGCCACTGTTCGGGACGCCCGGCGATCGGCAGTACGTGTTCCATTCGATCATCACCATGCCGGTCAACAACCCGGCGACCGATCCGTGGCTGCCGACCGACCCGATCGCCGGTCAAGGCGGCTCGATCCAGCAGGTCTCCGTGCTCAGCGGCGGCTGGCGATTTCCCCTGTCGGAGGCCGCCAACTTCGACGTCGTCTTCCAGCAGATCGCCCAGGGGGTGGTCGCGACCACGCCGGTCGCCTGCAACTTCCCGATCCCGGACGCCCCACCGGGCGAGACCATCGACCCCGACACCATCGAGATCGACTATCTACCGGGCGGCGCACCACCGCCGATGCCCTTGACGCAGGTGGTCGGCCCCGCCGACTGCACCCCCACGTCGTTCTACATCGACACCGGCACGGTCTTCTTGTGCCCGGACGCGTGCGCCCTCGTGCAGGCGGACACGATGGCGGCCCTCGACGTGCGATACGGCTGCGACACCGGGTTCGATCCCGCGGGGTGAGGCACGGCCTCACCGGGGCAGCGCGTCGATGACCCCGCGCGCGAGCGCGGTCGCCATGGTCCGACGCATCGGTAGCGTCTGTGTCACGTGCGCCTCGCGAGCCTGCTTCATCTGCTTCGCCAACGCGGTCGGGTCCTCGGCCAGCGTGGGCGTGACCTGTCGCGCGGACCTGTAGCCGGACACCGCGAACATCCGGGCGCCGACCCTGACGAACAGCTTGCCGGTGTGGTGGTCCAGCCGCGCCTCGTCCCCCACCCCCTCGACCTCGGAAAACCGCGGCGGGTCGGTCGGTGCCTTGCCGTCGGCCGACGGCGGCGACGGCGGCGACGGCGGATTGCGCGTCAGCTTCTCGAAACGCGTCTGCTCATCGGCGGCCGACGCCCCCTCGTGCAGCCCGCTCAAGATCGCGGCCGCTTCCTCGTCGGTCGAGGTCCACGTGTACCGACACCCGGCGGAGGTCGCGACCTCGAGCTCGGACGCCGGCACGGCGAGCACCCGTGCCGCGAGCGCGGACGGCAGCAACACGCAGGGATCGAGCGGTGCCGCGGACGACGGTGTCTTCGGCGGTGCACCCTCCGCCACCGCCGCGGCGCGTGCCCCCGCGTCGGGTCGCTCGGTGGCCGCGGGTGCGAGGTCGGGCTCCGCCGCCGCGGGTTTCGGCGTGGGCGCCGACGGGGTCGGATCGCCACCGCCACAGCCGAGTGGCGCCGCGACACACAGCGTCACCGCAACCATCCGAAGCGTACGGCGCCCCCGTCGACCGCCGTGTCGTGGTGCGCGAGACGGCGTCATCCGGCGTCGACCGCCGCGCCCGTCGAGCCTGCACCCTCGCCGCCGGCCGGGCCACTCGACGCCGCGGGGATCGGGGCCGGCGCCGCGGCGGCCAGGGCCGCCGTGACCTCCGGAATGTGCGCGATGACGGCCTTGGCCAGCTTGATCGCCGTGTCGCGACGCTGTCCGATCGTCTTGGCGATGTGCTTGGCCCGCGCCTGCCGGGCTTCGGCCGCCGACGCCGGCCGTGGCGCACGGTCACCCTTGAACGCGTTGACGACGAAGATGATGTTCGCGGTCAACACGTGCAGATCGCCGGTGGTCGTGTTCAGTCGCGCCGCATCGCCGACGCCTTCGACGTCCTCGAACTTGACTTCGGGGACCTCGGGGAGGCTCGTCGGAGGCTCGACGCCCGCCTTGCCGGCACGCGCGGCCGCCTTTTCGGCCATCCGCTTGGAGATTTCCTCGGCGTCCTTCTTCGTGATCGAGCGCGTCGTCATGGCGAACCTGCCCGCCGGGTTGCCGTCCCCGCCGATCGCCAGCTGACGCAGGGACGCCGAGATCTCCTGATCGGGAGACGTGACGGTGTAGGCACACCCGCCCGCGGGCGCTTGCCGCAGGGAATCGGTGGAGACCTCGAGCACCTCGGCCACGATCGTCGGCGTCAGCAGATCACACGGTCCGAGCGCGTCGGCCACCACCGCCGGATCGACCTTCTCCTGGAGGGTCGCCTGCGGCCGGGTCGGCGCACCATCCTCCGCCGACGGCTCGTCTTCGAGCGTGGCGTCGACCTTGGGATTGGCGTCGCGCGCCGCGCGGCCGGGCTTGCCCTCCGACGACTTGCCACCGCATCCGGCCACGACGAGGGTCGCGGTCACGAGCGCGGCGACCGCGGTTGAAGGGAGAACGCGACGACGGGGGCGCTGCATGGCCGCGAAGCCTATCAGCCCTCCGCCTCCGGTGCAGCCCGGCTCACGGCGTCGCCACGAGCTCGACCACGTATTGGTGCGGCAGCAACTGTCGTTCGGCGCGCGACAGCGACAAGCCGACCGGCTCGAGCTCCGCGACGATCGTCTCCATCGCCACGCGCATCTTCGGCGGCGGGCCCGGAATGTCCGCGGGTGCATCCTTCTTGAAATCGACGATCACCACGCGTCCACCCGGTGCGAGCTTGGATGCGATCTTGCCGAAGAACGCCGGACGGTCCCCGATGTGATGGTAGACGTCGCACAAGAAGACGAGGTCGAGCTCGTCCGGCAGCGCGGGGTCCTGCGCCGTGCCCAAGACGGCGACGAGATTCGACCGACCTTCGCGCTCGGCCCGCTCGGTCAGGTACCGGACCATGTCGGCCTCCACGTCGTTGGCCACGACCCTCCCCTGCGGAACCTTCGCGGCGAAACGCATCGCGAAGTACCCGGTCCCGGCGCCGATGTCCGCGACGACGGCATCCTCGGCCGGGTCGATCCAGGCGATGACCTCGTCCGGCTTCTGCCACGCGTCTCGACTCGGGTCGTCGAACTGCTTCGCCCACGCCTCCGCGTCGTCGAAGCGGTGGTGCATGTGGTGGCCGTGGCCGGAGTGCCCGGCATTGGGCTCGACCGTCTCGTGCGTCGCCACGGGCGCAGGCTCGGAAGCGGCGGCCCCCGTGGGCGCCGCCGCGGGACCCTGCGACGAGCTCGCACACCCACCGAGCAGCAACGGGACCAGGGCGTAGGCTCCACGCATCGGCGCCGAAGGTAGCAGATCGTCACGATGCCGCCCGCCCAGTGACGCGGGCCCGTCGTCGTCCCCCTCGGGGGGACGGCGTGCCGTGGTGCGGGCTCGATGCCGTCGCGATCGTGGTCAATCGACCGGTCGCAGCGCCCGCAGCACGTCGATGTAGCTGACGATGCCCGCGAGCCGACCGGTGTCCCGATCGACCACGGGGACGGCGCCGACCTTGTACTCGATCATCAGATCGATCGCGGCGCGCAGGCTCTCCCCCGTGTCGACCGACAGCACGTCACCGCTCATCACCGACGAGATCGGCGCCGACAGCAGGTTGTCGGCGTAGTCGGGATCGTCGAGCTCTTCCATGAGCGGCAGCCGCTGCTCTCGCAGATCGCGATCGCTGATCATCCCGACCAGGCGCCCATCGTCGACGACCGGCAGGTGCCGGATCTCCTGGTCCTCGATCTTGACGAGCGCATCGCGAATCGACTCGTTCGGCGAGGTCGAGATCACGTCCCGGGTCATGATGCTGTCGACGTCCATCGTCGCCAGCGTGCGCCCGCGGCCCCGACTCCGCCCCGCAATCTCTGCGCCGGCCCCCCGGCCTGCGGAGCAACCAACGAAAAACGGCCGCATGTGCGGCCGTCCTTTCCCGAACCCCGAGGCGGGCTCAGGCGTTGCCGGCGCTCGGGCTCGCGAGAACCTCGACCGAGCCGCCCGCGCCTTCGACCTTGCCCTTGGCGGACTCGGACACGCGGTGGACCTTGATCGAGAGCTTCTTGGAGAGCTCACCGGTCCCGAGCAGCTTGATGACGTTGGCCTTCTTGGGGACCAGGCCACGCTCGTGCAGGATCTCGGGGGTGACCTCGGCGCCAGCGTCGAAGTGCTTCTCGAGCATGTCGACGTTGAGCGCGTACACCTCGATCCGATGGATGTTCACGAAGCCGCGCTTGGGCACCCGACGGTGGATCGGGAGCTGACCACCCTCGAACCCAGGCCTCATCTTGGAGCGGCGGGCCAGCTGGCCCTTCATGCCGCGACCGGCGGTCTTGCCGTTGCCGGAGCCGATACCGCGACCGACGCGCTTCTTCTTCTTGCGGGCGCCCTCGGGGGGCTGCAGCGTGTGGAGTTCCGTACCCATGTCGAGAGTCTCCTTCGTCCTACTCCGCCGCTTCGACGGTCACGAGGTGCTGGACCTTGCGGATCATGCCGCGCACGGCATGCGAGTCCTCGAGCACTTTGGTGTGTCCGATCTTGCGCAGGCCGAGCCCGCGGATCGTGTCCTTTTGGTCCTGGGCGCGGTGGATGACCGACCGCACCTGGGTGACTTTGAGCTTGAGCGCCATCGTCTTTCGCCGTCCTAGCCCATCATCTCCGCCACCGACAGCCCACGACGTTGCGCGACCTGCTCGGGGCTGCGCAGCGAACGAAGAGCGTTCATCGTGGCGTGGATGACGTTGAGGTGGTTGTTGGTGCCGATGCACTTGCTCAGCACGTCGTGAATGCCCGCGCACTCGACGACCGCGCGCACCGGGCCACCCGCGATGACGCCGGTACCAGGCGAGGCGGGGCGCAGGAGCACCCGGCCCGCGCCGTGCATGCCGAGCTGCTCGTGCGGGATCGTGGTGCCCGACAGCGGCACCTCGAAGATGTTGCGGCGCGCGTACTCGTTCGCCTTGCGAATGGCTTCGGGAACCTCGCGGGCCTTGCCGTGGCCCATGCCGACCCAGCCGTGCTCGTTGCCCACGACGACGATCGCCGTGAACGAGAAGTTCCGACCGCCCTTGACCACCTTGGCCACGCGGTTGATGTAGACGACGCGGTCGACGAGATCGCCGAGGCTTTCGATATCGATGGGCATGTTTAGAACTCCAGGCCGGCTTCACGCGCGCTCTCGGCGAGCGTCTTGACGCGGCCGTGGTAGGCGTAGCCATTGCGGTCGAACACGACCTTGGTGATTCCGTGCTTCTTGCACGCTTCGGCGATGGCCTTGCCAACGACCGCAGCCCGGGCCGACTTGTCCTTGCCCTCGAGCTCCGACAGGAGCTCCTTGGACAGGGTCGAGCAGCCGGTGATCGCCTTGTTCGACAGGTCGTCGACGATCTGGGCGTAGATGTGCTTGCTGGAGCGGAAGACCGACAGACGCGGACGGTCCGTGGTGCCGCTGACCTTCTTGCGGATCCGCCGCTTGCGGCGGGCCCGGGTGGATTTGCGTTCGATAGGCATGACGTGTGTCCTGCTTGCGCGGGGCCGAGCAGCGAGCGCTACTTCTTACCGCGCTTGCCTTCCTTGCGGAGAATGTTCTCACCGGCGTACTTGACGCCCTTGCCCTTGTACGGCTCGGGCGGGCGCAG
>CALBMM010000206.1 GCA_937896535.1 uncultured Pseudomonadota bacterium | reverse complement strand
GCGCTTCGGTGGTGCCGAGCACGTCTCGTTCTCGCGTCGGGCCCACGGCCCGGGCTGGGCGCTCGTGGGTGATGCCGGCTCGTTCTGTGACCCGGTGACCGGCCACGGCCTGACCGCGGCGCTGCGTGACGCCCAGCTCGTGTCCGAGGCGATCGTCGACGGCACGGCCGCTGCGCTCACCGACTTCGGCGTGACCCGCAACGCCATGGCCGACGAGGTCTTGCGGGTCACCGAGCGGATCGCCGCGTGGCGCTGGAGCCTGGACGAGCTGTCGAGGCTGCACCTGCGGCTCGCCGACACCCTGCGACTGCAGTCTCGCTTGTTCGCGACGTTCGGCGCTTCCGCCTTCGGCTCGACGCACACGCACACCGGCGTGGCTGCGACGCAGCTGTACCCGAGCCCCTGACGCGTCGGCTCCTGTTCCCGACGCACCCCCGACCGAAACCACCAAACCAAACCAACCCGACCCGACCCAATCCAACCCAAGACAACGCACCCCTTTCGAGAAAGACAAGACGATGAACATCCAAAACCACAACCTTTGCACCCTCTCCCTCGCCCTCACCCTGTCGTCGACGCTCGCCGCGTGCGGCGGATCCAGCGACGACGATCTCGGCGCGGGAGCCGACGACGCGATGGGCAGCGACACCGAAGCACCGGCCGGCGACGACGATGGTCCCGCCCCCGGCGACGACGACGGTCCCGCCCCCGGTGACGGCGACGACGACGGCCCCGCCCCCGGCGACGACACGGGCGAGCCGTCCGACGATACCGGCGAGCCGTCCGACGACACCGGCATGGAGCCGGTCGAGGCCTTCTGCGGCGACGGCAACGTCGACGACGGCGAGATCTGCGACGACGGCAGCAACGAGGGCGCTCGCGAGGGCGACTGCAACCCGACGTGCAGCGCGGTCGTGGCCCTCAAGCACGTCACGATGAGCGAGACGGCGACCGACGGTGCGTTCGGCGACGGCACGGTGCCGCCGGTCACGTACGCGGACGCGCAGTGCCCCGCCGGCTACAAGGCGATGTTCGCCCACGGCAGCGACCGCGTCGCGTCCGAGTCCCCCTACCAGGGCGACGGTCAGGTCGACTGGGTGATCGCCCCGTGGACCGAGTACGTCAACGACAACGGCGGCACGGTATTCGTGACCGGCGACATCGCGCTGCTCGGCGTCGATGCATCCGGCGCCTGGGTCGGTCTCGACTACGCCATCGACGACGAAGTGACGGCCGCGTGGACGGGCATGGCCAACGACTACACCACGCACGCCATGACGTGCTCGGACTGGACCGACGGCGACCCGAACGCCTACCTGAGCCAGGGGTCGGACGGAGTGCCGAGCGTGACCGACGACGATTTCGTCGGCACGGCGCTGCAGTTCGGCCGCGGCTTCTGCTTCTCCGTCAGCCCGTTCTACTGCGTGGAGCAATAGCCATTCCTGGACACGACCAACCTCGACCGTGGACCCACGCCCGACCAAGGCCAAGCCGATGACCCCGCAATCTTCCACCGTACGCCGCTTCGAACCTCCCACCTTCGACCCCGACCGGTTCGTGTCGGACTTGCTGCCCACGCTGCGCGCCAACGCGGCCCGACACGATGCCGAAGGAACGTTCGTCGCCGACAACTACGGTCTGCTCGCCGAGCACGGTGCCTTCGCGGCCCTCGTGCCGACCGAGCTCGGAGGCGGGGGCGCGAGGTACTCGCAGATCTGCGACGTACTGCGCCGGCTGGCCCACGGGTGTGGGTCCACTGCGCTCGCGCTGTCGATGCACTCGCACCTGGTGGCGGCCGCCGTGTGGAAGTACCGAAACGGCAAGCCGGGCGAGCAGCTGCTGCGCAAGGTGGCCGACGAGGGCACGATCCTCGTCAGCACCGGCGCCGGGGACTGGCTGCAGTCCAACGGACAGCTGCGCCGCGTCGACGGCGGGTACCGCCTGACCGCGCGCAAGGCCTTTTGTAGTGGATCGCCCGCCGGTGGGATCTTCGTGACGTCGTCGGTCTACCAAGACCCCGACCGTGGCGCCCGGGTCCTGCACTTCCCCGTGGCGCGCGGGGCCGCCGGCGTGTCGCTGCTCGACGACTGGGACACGCTCGGCATGCGCGGGACCGGATCGCAGACGGCCGTCTTCGAGGACGTGTTCGTCCCCGACCAGGCGATCGCGCTCGATCGCCCCCAGCAGGGCTGGCACCCGGCATGGAACGTGGTGCTCACGGTCGCGGCGCCGATCTACACGGCCCCCTACGTCGGCGTGGCCGAGGCCGCGTGCACGATCGCCCGCGATGCCGCGCGTCAGCGGGCCGGCGAGTACACGCACCTGCTCGTGGGCGAGATGGAAAACCGCCTCGTCACGGCCCAGATGGCGCTGCGCGAGCTGGTCGCCAACGCCGACGACCTGGCGTTCGAGCCGACGACCGAGTGCGCCAATGCGGCGCTGATCCGCAAGACCATCGCATCGCAGGCCGCGATCGCGGCCGTGGACAAGGCGATGGAAGTGGTGGGCGGGTCCTCGATCGCCCGCAGCCGTGGTCTGGAGCGGTGCTTTCGCGACGTGCGACCGTCGGCGTTCCACCCGCTGTCGGAGAAGCCGCAGACCTCGTTCACCGGGCGAGTCAGTCTGGGGTTGTCACCGATCTGAGACCGCCGTCGATCGGCGACACCGGCCGAGGTCCGCAGGGGCCTCGGCCTTCGACGCGTGGGGCGTGGACCCGCTCAGGTCGCTTCGCCGCGGCGGGCTCGGGCGAGCGCGGCAAAGCTGCCTCGTTCCAGGTCGCTGCGCCGCAGGCCCGTCAGCCGAAGCTCGTCGGCATCGATCGCCCCGCAGTGAAACGCCCGCGCGACGAAGGCAAAGAGCGCGGACGCGGTCGCGGCGTCGTCGAGCGCGTCGCCGTGCTGCTGCGCGGCCGTCAGATCCGACACGATCGCCCGCAGCCGCGCCGCCGCCGTGTCGAAGCCGGCGACGAAGTGCGCGTAGACGGCGGCGTACCGCGCCGGCAGCTGGGCACCGTGCATGTCCCAGCCCTGGTAGTAGCCCTGCGAAAGCGCATGCCCGACGTGGCGAAAGCTCGCTCGCCAGCCGCGATGCACGGCGGCCGCGTTCGCCTCGCGCTGCGCCGACGACAGCGCGGTGGGCTCGCCCGGATGCGGCCCGACCGGCAGCACGTTCGTGGCCCCGTCCGACAGACACACGCCCGTCCCCCCGAGGGCCCAGCGCATCGTCGCCCGCGCCAGGTCGCACATCGGGTGGTCGGGCGCCTGGGCGAGCGGCGACAGCTGACACGCCGCGGTGTAGTCGTACACGCCCAGGTGCACACCGAGCACGCGCGGACCCCCCGCATCCACGATCGCGGGGAGCGGACAGCGACCGTCGGGCCCGATGAGGGCCTGGGTCATCTCGACCATCAGCTCGATCCGGATCCGACCGTTGGCCAGACCGTGCCGCCGCTCGAGCTCGTCGAGCAGCGCGTCGGCGGTGCGAGCCTGTGCGTCGTGGCAGACCTTGGGCACCGTGACGACGAGCTCGGAGGCCAGCATCCCGCCGGTCTGCTCGACCAGCGTATCGACGAACAGCTCGAGCGTTCGCACGGCGCGGTCGACGTTGGGCGTGTCGAGCGGTTCGATGCGCAGGCCGATCCGCGCCGGCAGCTCGCCCCGCTCGGCCAGCGTCGCGACCGCCTGCGCGCAGCGGATCGCGTCGGCGTCCTCTTCGGGATCGGGTCGCATGCCGTAGCCGTCCTCGAAGTCGATGCGGATGTCGGCGACCGCCGGTCCTGCGAGCTTGCGACGCACGCGAGCGTGCACCTGGTGAGCGAGCCAGACGTGGGGCGCCCTCGCCTGCACGGCGGCCGGATCGCGCTGCAGCGCCCGAGCATCCGCCGTCTCCGCGGCGGGATCGGGCAACGTCGGATATCCGTCGAGCCCGATCGCGTGGGCGAACGTGCCCGGCGAGGCGCCGTACCACGACAGCGCGTTGCGGGCGTGGGCCATCAGCGAGGCCGGCGTCGACGGCGAGAACGCATCGGCGTTGACGTAGACGGTGTGTACCGGCTGCGCCGGCGACGGCTCGCCCGGGTAGTGCGAGCGGATCTTGCCGTCGGCGTTGCGCAGTCGGGCCAGGAGCTCCGAGTCGGCCAGCGATACCATCGATGCGTCGTCCCTCGGCGGCTTCGCCCTCAGCTGCCTCGATAGGTAGAGTAGCCGAACGGGCTCAGCAACAGCGGCACGTGGTAGTGCTCGTCGGCGGCCTCGATGCGAAAGTCGACCACGACCTCGGGGTAGAAACCGCCGCCCGCCGTGCGCTGCAGGTACGGCCCGGTCTCGAACGTGATCCGGTATCGCCCGGGCGTCAGGGCGCCCTCGGCCATCAGGTCCCGCACGCGTCCGTCGGTGTCGGTGGTGCCGTGCCCGACGTCGACGAGCGTCCCGTCGTCGGCGACCCGTCGCAAGTGGATCGCGATGCCCGAAGCGGGGCCGCCGCGAGCGGTGTCGAGGACGTGCGTGGTGATCGGACTCATCGCGCCGTCGTGCTTACGCTGCGATGGCGGCCGATGTAAAGGCCCGCCGGGCGCGGCCGGCCGCCAGCTGCTAGCCTGCGCGAGGTGAGATTGGGATTGTGTTCGAGCGTGTTGGTGGTCTGCGTCGCGTGCGGTGGGTCCGACGACCCCGCCGGCACCAACGGTTCCACGTCCGAGGCGTCGTCGTCGGAGACGAGCGCCTCGACGATGCCGAGCGCGGGCTCGGGCGCCGACACGACCGGCAGCGCGAGCTCGGACGGAGGATCGTCGACGACCTCGACCACCGACGTGTCGACGACGGATGCGACGGGCACGACGGACGGCGGCACGACCGAGGGCCCGCAGACCGACGGCACCACGACGGGCGACTCCGGCGACTCCGGCGACTCCGGCAGCGGCACGGGCAACCCCGGCGGAATGCCCAACGGTTCTCCGTGCGCCAGCCCACTCGATTGCGTGTCGAACGAGTGCTTCCTCGTCCCGGTGCTCGGTGGCGTCTGCAGCGAGTGCACCGACGAGAGCGACTGCCCGATGGGCGGCTGCTCGGTCCCCAATCCGCTCGCAAACCTCCCGGCCGTCTGCAACGACGGCACGCTCGGCGGCGGCTGTGACACGAACGCGGGGTGCAACGCGCCGCTGACCTGCGAGGTGATCATCACCTCGCCGATCCTCACCGCGAGCACGTGCAGCTCGTGCACGACCGATGCCGACTGCGGTCCCGACCTGTGCGTGCCCAGCTACGACGTGTTCGCCATCTCCGGCTTCAAGCAGTGCGAGCCCGCCGGTTCCGTGCCCAACGGCGAGGGCTGCGAGCTCGGGCCGACCGGCGACGCGTCGTGCATGTCGGGGCATTGCGTGACGGCGAGCCTGGCGGGCCTCGCCGACCTCGGCGTGTGCAGCGAGTGTGCGATCGACGGCCACTGCGCCCTCGGGCAGACGTGCGCCGACGCCGAGATCGATCTCGCGCTGGGCCTCGTGCCCGCGATGTGTCGGTAGCGGCGCCCGCGGCTGCGGCTCACAGAGCCTGCTCAGAGATCGACGACGAGCTTGTCGAGCCGCAGGTGCGTGATCTTGGCCTGCTCGGCCGCGGCGATCTTCAGCTCTTCCTCGGGGGCGTTGGGCAAGCGGGCCTGCAGCAGCTGCAGCATCTCGTCGGCGGTCTTGCCGGTGGCGCACACGATGAAGATCCAGCCGAAGCGATCCTCGTAGGCGACGTTGCCGTCGCGCAGGGTCGTGAGCACCTCGTCGGACACCTTGGCCAGCGACGACTGCTCACCCGCCGACCAGTCCGCGGTCGCGCCGAAGCGTTCGCGCAGTGCGTCGAGGTTGGCGCCGATCCGGGGGTGATGCGAGAAGGCTTCGAGGATGTCCTCGCGCCCCATCGTCGACCACACCTCGTCGGCCACCGCGTGCAGCGTCTCGTCGTCCCGGAACGGGTGGCGTGCGAGCATCCCGTCGACCCAAGCCGTGGCGCCGCAGCACCGGTGCAGTGTCTGGCGCCGCTGGGCGGGCTCCATCGCGTCGAGCAGAGCCGCGCTCACGCTCGGGCCCCCCAGGCGCGCAGCCGCGACACGCCACCGTCGGGGAAGATCGACAGGCGAAGGTGCGTGGCCGGCCCCGTCTGCGTCAGCTCCTCGCGAAAGAAGTGACGCGTGTGCGCGGCGAGCTTGGTCTCGGACAGAAGCGGCCGCCACGGGGCCTGCGGCGCCACCAGATCGGTGATCCTCGCGCCGGCCGCGTCGATCGCCTCGACCGACGCGCGATCGGGGTAGTTGCCCTTGAAGTGGTTGGTGTCGAGCTCGAGCGTGCCCACCGTTCCGCGCGCGCCGAGCCGGACGATGATCCAGTCGTGACCCGGTCCGCGACGCCGCCGCGTCTCCCAGCCGCCGCCCATGTTCACCGACCGCCCGGGCAGCAACAGGTTGTTCATCGGGCCGAAGAACATGTCGCTGCACGCCAGCGCCTGCGCGCCGCCGAGGATCGAAGCGAGGTCGACGCTGCCGTCGGCGACGTGCGGCGCGGTCTCGGCGTCGGGGTCGAAGCGATCCCAGCGCGGCACGACCTCGCCGTACACGCGCAGCCGAGCGACACCGCCGTCGGGAAAGATGTTGAGGCGCAGGTGCGTCCACGCGCGGCTCGGGTCGTCCCCCGCCGCGCCCACGCAAAAAAAGTTGTGCGAGCCGGCGCGCAGCGGCACCTGGCCCAGGATCTCGACCCAGTCGCCGGACGCACCGAGCTCGTCGGCACTGGGCTCGGTCCCCGCCGCGACGGCCATCGCCTCCACGGACGCGTAGGGCGGGTGATTGCCCAGGAAGTGGGCGGTGTCGATGTCCAGTCCGCGGATCCGTCCCGGTACACCGAGCGTCACGATCGCCCAGTCGTGCCCGGGCGTGCGCTTGCGGCGGCTCTCCCAGCCGTCCATCCACTTGCCGCGCTCGGTGTACTCGTCGGGCAGAAACACCGGCGCCGCGTCGGCGACGAGGTTGTCCTTGCTCGCGAAGAAGTCGTCACTGGCCGCGAGCACGCGGCCGCCCAGCCCTTCGGCCGCCAGATCGACGAGCCCGGTGAAGAGTGCCGAGCCATGGTCCTGTCCTGCCACTGATCAAAACTCCTTGAGGTCGAACGCTCGCAGCGACTGCAGGTACGCCTCGGCGTCCTCGCAGAACAACGAGCGGGTGATGCCGCCGACCAGTCGTGGGATCGAGTACTTCATCCCCGAGATGCTCGCCCCGCCGAAGCCGAGACTGAGCAGACACCCGAAGGTGTAGTTGTACACGTGCTGCACCCAGGGGGCGGTGCCGGGCTCTCGCTCGACGAACTGGAACGAAGGCCCGAGGTAGGGATGGCGCAGCAGATCGTCGTGCGCCTCCGACGGCGGGGGCGTGAAGCGGTCGCCCCAGGTCGCGACGTGGGCGTGGATCTCGGCGAGCTCGGGGCGCTTGGACAGGTCCGTGCGAAAGCCGGTGCCGACGATCACGAAGTCGGCATCGTGGGTGCCCTTGGGCGTCGTGATGCGAACCACATCGCCGGCCATCTCCACCGACGTCCACGGCGAGCCCGGATGCAGCGTGAAGGCCTCGTGGGCGGAGGCGCGACCGAACGTGTCGGTCGGCGGCAGCTGCCCCATGCGCAGGATCTGACGCACGAACGACCATCGCTGCGCGTCGGGCAGATCGGCGTGGTGGCGCAAGAAGCCCACGAACTCGGCCCAGCGGTACGCGTTGACGTCGACGAGCCGGTCGCGGCGAAAGAACAGATCGACCGCCGACGCCCCGTGCTCGAGCGCCACCGATGCGTTGTCGAACGCCGACGCGCCGGCGCCGAGCACCGCGACGCGCTTGCCCTCGAGCGCGGGGAAGTCGATGTCGTGACGGGTGTGGGCCCAGCGCTCGGGCGGCAGCGCGTCGGTGATCATCGCGGGCACCCACCAGTCGCCCGAGCCCTCGATGCCGGTCGCGAGCACGACCCGGCGCGCGAACACGGTCTGCGGGGCGCCGTCGCGCACCAGCGTCGCCGCAAAGCACCCGTCGCCCTCGCGCCACGACAGCGACGTGGCCTTCGTGTCGCACTGCACCGGCAGCTTCAACGTGCGGCGATACCAGCTCAAGTACGCCGCCCAGGTCTCCTTGGGGATCAGGCCCAGCTCCTGCCACGAGCCGAGTCCGTGCTGCGCCTCGTACCAGGCCTGGATCGTCAGGTGCGGCAGCCCGAGGTCGGGGCCGGTCACGTGCTTGGGCGTGCGCAGCGTGACCATCCGGGCGAAGTTGAGCCAGGGCCCGGCCCGATCGGAGACGTGCTCGTCGACCACCAACACGTTGGTGACACGCTCGCGCTGCAGCCCCGCGGCGACCGCCAGACCGCCCTGCCCACCGCCGACCACGAGGACGTCGAGGATCGGCTCGCCGGACGCGGTCTGCCGCGGCAGCACCCACTGCCGCGACGGGTACTGCAGCATGTCCAGATCGCGCGCGACGGCACGCTCGAGCGCGGCGAGTCCCTCGGGTTCGGATGCGATCGTCACCGGCAGCGATGGTGGCACCTGTCGGCGGCCACCGGCAAACCCGCGCCACGACGTGCTGCGGCGCACGTCTCCGCACCGTGGTGTTTGCTCCGACACCGCACAGGCCGTACGTTACCGACGCGTGCCCCCGCGTCCTTCCCCTCGCGCGCCGATCCTGCGCACCGCATTCGCCGGGCTCGTCGCCACCGTCAGTGCCTGCGGCTGTCCGGGTTCGACCGCGCCCGACCCGACCGATTCCTCTCCGCCGCCGCCGCCGGAGCTCGACGTGGTGCGCATCCCGATGGCGGCGACGCCGGTCACGGATCTGACGACCCAGCAGCTGCGACACCACGAGCTGTTGCGGATCGAGCGCGACTTCGGCAAGCCGCACTTCGTCATCGCGCTCGACGCGTGGGTGACCACCACCGAGCCGTCGCGCTTGGCGGACGCGCGGCTCTGGTGGTCGCGCACCGACAAGGCCGACGAGCGCAGCCCCTTCGGCACCGGGACCAAGCGCCACTTCGAGATCGCCTACGACCAGCCCGCCGAAGATCGGTGGGACGTACACCTCGTGTCCGACGACAAGAGGTTCACGTTCCACATCGAGGTCGACCGCGACGGGGCTCCCGCCGCGTACGCGACGATCAAGACGACACAGGGGACGATCGAGCACTGCCGCGCCACGACCGGCGTTCTGCATGCGCGCAAAGTTCTCGGCCTGCCCGTGGGTATCGACGCGCTCGACGTCGACTGCACCGACGCCGACGGCAAGCCGCAGCGCGGTAGCGTCGCGGCGACGTCCGGCTGACGCGCACGCGTCGTCGCGGGTAGACCGGCGGCCGGGCCGGGGGTAGCGTGGGCGAGCGATGTCAGGCACCGCTGCACCTCTCCGCTGGCTCATCGTCGGTTCGTTCTCGGCCGCTCCGACCGGACGCATCACCCCCGTCTCGGGGGAGCGGTTCTCGAACGTGATGAAGAAGGTCGGGCCCAAGCTCGGCATCGACGTGGCCGATCGGATCGGCGCCGACACGTTGCGCCACGTCGAGCTGTCGTTTTCGCGGCTGCGGGACTTTCGGGCCGCGGACGTGATCGCCGCCGACGACACCCTGCGCCAGCTCGACGAGCTCGCGAGCCGGCTCGACAAGGGCAAGGCCACGGGAGATCCGGCCGCGGCGGTCGAGCGCATCGCCGGCCCGGGCGTGCTGAGCAAGACCCTCCGTGGCGAGACGGCCCCCGCGACGCCCGCGCTCGCGCCGACCTCGACCCCGGCCGGCGACGACGCGCCGACGGCCACGGCCCAGACCCCCGCCGAGACGTCGGGCGACGGCATCGACGCGATCTTCTCCAAGGTTGCCGCGGCCCCCGTGTCGACGAGCTCCGAGGCCAAGTCCGCGGTCAGCTCGTTCATCGGGGCGATGCGTGCGACGGGCTCGGCCCAGCGCACCAGCGCGACCGAGCGCGACAAGGCGACCGACGCCGCCTCGCTCATCCGGCAAGCCGTCCGCGAGACGGTCGCCGAGGTGCTCGAGCACCCACGCGTGCGCGAGCTCGAGGTCGCGTGGCGAGGCCTGTCGGCGGTGGTCGCCGCCGCCCCGGGCACCGACGACATGGCGATCGATCTGCTCGACGCGGTCCCGGGCGACGCGGTGGCGATCGACCACGCGCTGTCGCGACCGGGCATGGATCGCGCCGACGCGGTCTTCGTGTCCTCGCCGGTCGACGACACGGCGCAGCTACGGGCGCTCGCCGACGTGGGCGCGCGGCATCATGTGCCGGTCGTCGTCGAGATTCCCGACGGCCTCGCGGGTCTCGGCGACGGCAACGACGACGAGCCCGAGGCGTGGACCGAGCTGCGCGCCGACGGGCGAACGGCCTACCTCGCGGCGGTCGCCAATCCGCCCGCGCTCTACGAAGAGCCCGCGCCCTACGCTCGCGTGCGCTTCGGTGCCGCGGCGCCGGCGATCGCAGCGATGACCGCCGCGTCCGTCGGCCGCACCGCGATCCCGGCCGACGTGCTCGGCGGCCGGGGCGAGTGGACGAGCCCCGCCGCACACGACGTGCAGATCCACGGACGGGTGCTGACGATCCCGACGGCGTCCTTTCGCGACGTGGCCGCGCAGCAACGGGCCGCGGCGCGCGGCGTGATCTTGCTGGGCTCGGAAGCCGGCCGGCCGGCCGTTCGGCTCAGCGCATGTCCCACCGTGGGTGGGGGATCGAACGCGGCGCTGCCGGGAAGGATCGTGGCCGGCCGTGCGACCCGACTCGCGCACCAGGTGCGACAGGAGCACCCCACCGCCAACTCCGCCGAGCTGGCCGCCGCACTCGACGAGGCCAAGGGGCGGCTGCTGCCCAAGGCCGATACCAGCGCCGTGGCGCTGACGGTCCGTACGGATGGCGAGGACGTCAAAGTGGACGGATCGATCGGCGCCAACTTGGCCGGCGCCTCGTTCAAGTTCTCCTCGGACGTGTGATCCCCCCTCCCACCAGCGTTGCCTGCGCGGTCGGGTGACCGGCCAGGACCGGCCCCACGGGTCGGCCGCAAAGCCGAGCCCTCCGTGGGCAACTGGGGTATGCTGGGCCCCCAAGGCATGAGCGACCCGAATTTCACCGGGGACGGCATTCAGGGCCACGGAATGTGGTCCCCGCAGGACCTCGTCGGCACGACCCTGGCGGACCGTTACCAGGTCCAGCGCGTCATTGGCGACGGCGGCATGGGCAGCGTCTACGAGGCGCAGCACATCACGCTGCGCAAGCGCGTCGCGCTCAAGGTGCTGCACCCCGAGCTTTGCCGCGACCAGACCCACGTGGACCGCTTCCTGCAGGAAGCGCGCGCCGCGTCGATGATCGAGCACGACAACATCGTCGACATCGTCGACTTCGGCCCGGTCCCCGGCGGCTCGGTCTTCTTTGCGATGGAGTACCTCGAGGGCACCGACCTCGCGGGGGTCGTCAAGACCGAGGGGCGGCTGCCGTGGCCCCGCGTGCAGAAGCTGATGCTGCAGATCCTCGGTGCGCTCACGGCTGCGCACCGCAAGAAGATCATCCACCGCGACCTCAAGCCCGCCAACTGCTTCGTGATCAACAAGCGGGGGCGCGAGCACATCAAGCTGCTGGACTTCGGCATCGCGAAGGTCACGGACGAAAACTCCGACAAGGGCCTGACCCGCACGGGCGCCGTGTTCGGTACCGCCAAGTACATGGCGCCCGAGCAGGCCTGTGGCGAGGTCGCCGACAACCGCACCGACATCTACGCGGCGGCGGTCGTGATGTACGAGCTGCTGACCGGCCACGTGCCGTTCGACGGCGACAACTTCATGCGCGTGCTGTCGCGGCACCTGACCGAGCCGCTGACGCTGCCGTCGACGATGGCGCCCGACGCCCAGATCCCGCCGACCGTGGAGTCGATCGTGGTCAAGGCGCTGTCGAAGAAGCGCGAGGATCGCTACCAGTCGATGGAGGAGTTCGCCCAGGCGCTCGAGTCGATCGGGCCCGACGGCAACCTCCGCGCCGACTTGATGCACCAGGGTCCGGCGGCCGCCCCTTACATGCACGGGCAGCAGTTGCTCGACGGGCCCGGCCACACGCTGTGGATGGGTGGCCCGGCCGGCTCGCAGGGTCCGCTGAGCCAGCCCCCCGAAGGTCGCGGCGGCACGATCTTGTTGGACTCCTCGGCCGCACCGTCGGGGCAGATTCCCGTCGGGCGCACCGAGTTCGCCCCCTCGCTGGGCTCGAGCGGCACCGCGATGCTCGACGGCATGCCGGGCGGTGGCGACCCGATCACCGGCCATCCTCCCGGCCAGATGCAGTTCGGCAATCGGCCGATCAGCCAGCCGCCGCCGGGCTCGATGCCGGGCACCACCCCGCCCTCGCCCGAGACCCGTCCGCCCACGCGATCGCCGGACAATACGGTCGGCCCGGGCGACTACACCGAGTTCTCCGAGCGCAAGTCCAAGGCCGGCTTGTTCGCGCTCATCATCGGCGGCGCGGTCGTGGCGATCGGCGGCGGCGGTCTGGTGGCATGGCTTCTGCTCGGCGACAGCGGCGAGTCCAAGACGCCGGCCACCGAGGTCGCCAAGGTCGAGCGCGACCACCCCAACGTGCCGGATCCGCCGGCGGCCGAGCCCGAGCCCGAGCCCGAGCTCGAGCCGGTCGAACCGAAGATCCCCGAACCGGAGCCCGAGCCGATCGTCGAGCCGAAACCGGAGCCCAAGCCCGAGCCCAAGCCCGAGCCCAAGCCGGTGACCGACAAGCCCGAGCCCAAGCCCGGCGTACCCAAGGGCCCGGTATCGCAGCGCTCGGACGCCGACATCCGTCGTGGCTTCGCCAAGGCCAACAAGGCCGCCAAGGACTGCGGTTCGCGGCACGGCGCGCTTCCTGGACAGATCATCACCGTCGAGGCCGGCATCGGAAAGAGTGGCTCGGTGGCCTCGGCGACCGCGGTCAAGCCGAACACGAACACGCCGCTCGGCAAGTGCGTCGCGCAGGCGATCAAGGACCGGGCGAAGTTCCCGAAGTCGACGCAGCTCTTGGAGACGAAGAAGCACAGCGTCAAGATGTAGGCCCGCGGGCCTAGCGGTGGCGGCGTTCCCCCTTCCCGCCGCCCTCATCGACATGTGGAGCATCCTCGTCACCGACCCCCACGGGTCGACTCGGACCATCCCGGTCACGCAGTCGGTCGCCGCGGTGGGTCGGCAGCCCGACAACGCGATCGTGCTCGAGGGCGCGGGCGTGTCGAGCTACCACTGCGCGTTCGAGAGCCACGGCATGCAGCTCGTGCTCAGCGAGCGCGGCTCGACCAACGGCACGTTCCTCAACAATCAACGCCTGATGGCGCCGACGCCGGTCAAGGAGGGCGACCGGATCTACGTGGGCAGCTACCTGCTCGAGATCCAGGTCGCCGTGGCGGCTCGCTCGATCGGCGCCCCCGGGGGGTATCCGCCACGGCCGCCCTCGACCGCGGCGCCGGCTTCGGCGATCCCCTCGCTGCCGGTCGGCGGCGGCTCGTCGATCCTGCGCGCGCCCTCCAGTGATCGGGCGTGGAGGGACCTGCACGGTCGGCTGTCGCGCTACGCCGAGGAGTGGGAGGAACAGGGGCGACCGGACCGGCTCGCGCTGTCGGCGACCGAGCTCAAGCAGGCGCTGCGCTGGCTCAAGCAGGCCTCGGCCGATGCCAACCCGCCCGTCGAGCAGCTGCAGCGCGATCTCATCGCGGCCAGCCAGGGGGCGGTCGGGCGGCGCAAGATCCGACTCGCGCTGACGGTCGTCGGTGCAATGGTGCTGCTGGGGGGGCTCGTGACGGCGGCGATCCTGCTGTGGCCCGAGGGCGAAGACGAGACCGCGGTCGAGACGACCCAGCCGCCCGAGGACGACACGAAGAAGAAGCGACGCGACCGCGTGGTCGACGACGACATCCCTCGGCCCAAGCGCGACGACGAAGACAAGATCGCGATCAAGGAGGAGATGGAGCACATCGTGATCCCGATCGAGACGTACGACGACATCGCCGGCCGCTACGGCGTGACGAAGGCCGACCTCGCCAACTGGAACACGATCAACCCCGACGAGCCGCCCGAGGTCGGGGAGACCCTGCAGATCAAAAAGCCCAAGAAACGCCCCTTGCCGCAGCAGCGCATCGACTACGAGGTCGAAAAGGGCGAGACGTCGTGGAGCAAGCTCTCGGACCGGTTCGACCTGTCCGTACAGCGATTGCGGGCCTACAACCCCGACTACACCAAGCCGCCGGCCGTGGGCGACAAGATCTCGGTGTGGATCGATCCGCGGCCGTACAAGCCGCGTCTGCCCAAGAAGCCGGTCCCCAACTTCGAGCCGAACCAAGCGGCCGTCGCGGTGGGTCACCCCAACCAGGGACGGCTCGAAAACGGCGTGCAGCTGCCCAACAGTCCGCTGTACCTGCGACGGCAGCCTCGGCGTCAGTTCGGGTCCGGCTACATGATCGCCAACCTGCAGACGGCGATCGCGATGTTCCGGCAGGACTTCGATTTCGACGGCGAGCTCGTGCTCGCCGACATCAGCAAACCCAGCGGCGGTCTGTTCAATCCGCACAAGTCGCACCAGCAGGGTCGCGACATCGACATCTGGCTGCCGACCCTGCGCGGCGTGTTCAAGGCCAAGTACCTCGACGATTCCGGCGACGAGGACTGGGGCCGGCGCCCCGAGCCCTCGGAGGCCGATTGGTTCGCGACCTGGGGGCTCATCAAGTCGCTCGCGGCCACCGATGCGGTGCAGTCGGTGTTCCTCGACATCCGCGTGCAGGACCGGGTCTACAACGCCGCCAAGCTCATGGGCGCCACGGACGAAGAGCTCGAGCAGATGATCCAGTGGCCGCGCAAGTCACCCAAGCCCTACAACATCCTCACGCACTCGCCGCTGCACTTCCATCACATCCACGTGCGCTTCAAGTGCGCCCCGTGGGAGAAGGAGTGCAAGAAGAACCCGACCCGCGGCGAGGGTGGGCACGAGTAGCGGCGACGCGACTCAGACCAGGTGCAGCTTGAGCTGCGCGCGGCCGGCCGGTCCGAGCGACTCGGCGATGCGACGCAGCATCTCGTGCTCGGGCTTGCTGACGCGATGGAAGACCCGCATGAAGCCGCCGGCCGCCTTGGCCACGTCCATGCACGCGTCGACGATGCCCTTGGCGCGATCGGGTTCGGCACCCAGCATCTGCCGCAGCACGCACAGCGACTCCTCGAGGTACTCGTCGGAAGGACGCTCTTCGAGAAGCGTGACCATCAGCCGCCAGGCCTTGCCCTCGCGGCCGACGCGATGCGCGACCATGTCGAGGATCGCGGCACGTTCCCGCTTTTGCACCGCACCGTCGGCCCACGCCACGTGCACCAGCGGAAGCAGGTCGAAGACCTCCTGCGCCTCGCCGTCGAAGCCGAGGTCGCGGATCCGATCGGTCAGCCCGTAGCGGGCGATCATCGATTGTCCCGACTCGAACGCGATTCGGTCGATCCGCATGTCGCATGCGGACTGATGCAACTTCTGTCGGAGTTCGTCGCGCACCGGTCGGTCCCTGGTCTCGAAGACGGACGGTACGTCAGTAGGTCTCACGGAAAACACCCTACCCCGTCGAGAAGAAACTCTCACGCGCGCTGCCGCGCAACGGACGCCCGGGCGGCGGTCGGTCCCCGCCTCCGCGGTGGAAGGTCACGGGACTTCGACGGCGCCGAGGTCCCAGCCGCCCCCGGCCGGACGCGTGGTTCCGCGCACGTCTTCGCGAATGTCCAGGCCGTACAGGCGCTCAAACAAGGCGAAGACCGGGTCGTCGTCGGTGACGGCATCGATGGCGGGGCTGCCCGCACCCGGCTCCAGGTTGCCCTGCGCGGGATCGACCAGTTGGGGGTCGTCGGTGAGGTTGCCGGAGTCGATGTCCCAGTTGCCGCCCACCGCCACCGAGAACAGCACGTTGTCAGAAAGGTCACTGTCGATGTCGGTGAGGGTGTCGATCGATCCGCCGGAGAACACGTTGCGCCGCACGAACAGCGACGCGCCATTGCCGGGCTGGTTGGCGTCGAACACGGTGTTCGAGCCGTGGACGGAGTTGTGGATGATCCAACACTCGCGGTCGGTGGCGTTGTTGGCCTGCACGAAGGCGGTGCCGTTGTTCCACGCCACGTTGCCGATCATGAAGTTGCGCTCGCCGTCCTCGCTGCCCGAGTCGCGGATCGCGAGGTCGTTGTCCCACAGGCGGTTGTCGATCGCCCAGTGGTAGCCGGTCCATGGTCCCTCGCCGTTGTTGGACAGGATCACCGCCGTGCCGTTGGCGCCCATGCCCTCGGTCGCGTAAAAATCGTGCACGTCGTTGGACGAGAAGACGACGTGGTAGCTGTTTTTGTTGTCGAGGGCGTTCTCGTAGTTTTCGTAGAACTCGTTGCCGGCGACCCAGATGTAGTGGCTCGTGTTTTCCTGCGGGCCGTCGTTGCTG
Organism: uncultured Pseudomonadota bacterium; assembly: GCA_937896535.1. Lineage (GTDB taxonomy): Bacteria > Myxococcota_A > Polyangia > Nannocystales > Nannocystaceae > CALBMM01. The sequence goes on along the minus strand of CALBMM010000206.1, from coordinate 9,662 downwards.
GAGTTGCCGGTCTGAATGCCGTCGGCCTGCAGGTGGTACAGCTGCGACTCGATGAGCCACAGGTAGCGGTTGCCGTAGGCGGGCCGCCAGCCGTGCACGTCCAGACCGCTGGCGTTGGTCTCCCACGATCCGATCTCGTGGATCTGCATGCGGTAGGAGAAGAGAAACTCCGTGTTGGAGATCGACATCGCGGCGCCGCCGTTGGTGTTGGAGCCGTCGCCGCGCAGCTCGACGTTGCGCACGGTGACGTAGCTGGAGTCCTGCACCGGCATCGAGCCCCACGCGCGGCTGCCCCCCGGGGCGTCCACGAAGCTCAGCCCGTCGATCACCACGTGGGTCGAGCCGTCGATCGTGATCCGTCGGCCGATCCGCGGAGTGTCGATGCCGACGAAGAAGCACGGATCGGCGGGCGTGCCCGCGCACGAAAACGACGAGTCCTCCCCGACGTCGAAGTCGACCGTGCCGTACGCCGAGCTTTCGCCGTACACGAAGATCTTCGTGCCGGCGGCGAAACTACCCAGCGGGATCGTGCGCCGGGGTGCGTCGAGGGTGCCGTTGCCCCCGTTGCCCGCCGCGCCGTCGTTGCCGTCGGTCGCCACCACGTACTCGTCGGCGGCCCCGGTCGGCATCGGCAGCTCGAGCTCGATCGGGTCGTAGGGCCAACCCGGCTGGGCCCCCGGGGTCGGCAAGGTCGGCATGATGCCGGCGGGCAAGTCGTCGGTCGGGTACGGGACGCCGGGGTACCAGCCGGCGGGGTTCGGGCCCGGGCCACCCGTGTCACCGGTGTCGTTGCCCGTGTCGAGACCGGGCAAGTCGTCGCCGCCGGTCGTGCCCGTGCCGTCGGGGCCGCCCGTCGCGGTCGGTCCGCCGGTGGGTCCGCTCGCGTCGTCGGTGACGCCCCCCGTACCGCTTCCGTCCGCGGCCGACGTGCTCGCTTCGCCGCCGCGGCCCTCGTCGCCGCAGCCCCCGGCCAGTCCCGCCAGTCCCGCCAGTCCCGCCAGTCTTGCGAACGCAATCGCTTTGGTCATCGGGGGGTTGTCGCGACGGTCGAAGCGCTGGTCCCAACCCATGCCGTGACCATTCTCACTCGATGGGCCGGCGGCCGTACAGCTCGAGCTCGCGGGCCTCGATACCCCGCGGCCCGCCGACGACCTCGACCTCGACCCAGCGTGCCGCGATCGCGTCCAGCGGGTGATGCACCCACGCGTTGCGGTCCGCGGGCACCTGCGCGAACGCGACCGTCCACGGCTCGTCGGCCTGCCGACGATGGCGCAGCGTCCATGCCCGCGAGACCCAGTCGTGCCGCGCGTCGCCGTGCAGGCGCGCCAGCCCCAGCTCTAGCACCGCCCCGAGGTCGAAGCGGACCCACATGCGACCGCCCGCATCGACGCCGGCCGCACACTCCGGGCGCGTCTGCAGGCAGTCGTCGAAGAGCCGGTCGACCGGCTGCGTCGGATCGAAGTCGTCCGAGCTCGCCTCGACCGCGCCGGCGAGGTCGAGCTTGCGCAACGGCACGGCACGCGACGGGCTCGGGGCGGGCGCCACGGCCGGCGTCGGTCGCTCGCCATCGGCGAACACGAGCACGCCCGCGTTCGCGGGCACGTTGAACCCCTCGTCGCCGTACCAGGGCAGCGCCCGGAACGTCTCGTCGAAGCGATCGTTGATCTTGAGGTTGACGCCCCAGGTCGTGCCGACGTGCGGCGGCGTCACGGGCTCCGGCCACGGCACGAACATTTCGGCGGCGTAGCCCACGTCGGCGTCGACGCGCTGGTTGAGCGTGCCGTCGACGACCACGGCCGTGGTCATCTCCGTGTCCCACGCCGTGCGCGGATCGATGCCGCCCCACGACGCGCCGCGGGCGTTGATCGCCGTGAGCACGAACTTGACGTCGTCGGGGTTCGGCATCGCCGTCGCGGCGCGGTCGTACGCGGTGTCGAAGAGGATCTCGATGCCGTCCTCGTGCCACAGAGCCTCCTCCTCCTGCTCGGTCGCGATGATCTGCGGATCGTCGACGACCGCGCCGACGTACAGGCCCGCGTCGCTCCACCGCAGCCAGACACGGGCGCCCAGGCCGGTGTCGGACGCGAGCACGATCGGCGGGCCCAGCTGCAGCTCGCTCGGATCGCCGTCGACGACCGGCGTCGTGCCGATGCGCTGGGCGTACGCCACCCCTTGGGCAATCGGCGGGGCGCAGCTGCCCGCCGCGTCGGCGGCCAGCGGACCGAAGCGCCCCGGACCTTCGCACCCGTCGTCGGGGTAGGCGCAACGATGCGTGGCGCCGTCGCACCAGCCTCCCGGCTGCAGATCGCAGCCGCGGGCGTCTTCGCATCGAAACGGGGGCGGGCCACAGCCGACAACGAGCACGGCGACGCCCAGGGTCGTCGCCGCCACACCGGGGCCATGACGACGTCGCACGAGCACCCATGCGCCGAGACCGAGGGCAAACGCGCCCAGCCCGGCCGCCGAAAGACGCAACGCCGACGCGCGCTCGTGCGCCTCGACCACGGCGTGCTCGGTCGGGGCCGCGGCGGCAACGTTGTCGGCTCGCTGCCCCGCGACGGCGAGGCCGATCGCCGCGAGGCCGGTCAGCGCGACGACCGAGGGCACTGCCCACGCTCGACCCAGTGGGGCCGACCTCGCGCGAGCGCGCGTGGGCAGCTGCAGCTGGGCGGTCGACGACGACGGCGCCGGTCCGAACACCTCTTCGATCTGACGGACCACGGCGGCGTGGCCGACCTCGAGGCCTTCGGCGCGGGCGTAGTCCCGCAGCGCCGCCGCGAGTTGCTCGGCGGTCGCGTAGCGATCCTCGGGCTCGTACGCCATTGCACGGGCCCAGATCTCGGCGAGCCGCTCGGGGACCCCGTGATCGTCGGCGCGGGGCACTTCGCCCGACAGCACCCCATTCATCACCGCCGCGAACGTCTCGCCCGTGTAGGCGCGCCGTCCCGTCGTGAGCTCCCAGCCGAGCAGACCGAGCCCGAACACGTCGGAGCGTCGGTCGATCGGGTCCTGCCGCAGCTGCTCGGGCGACATGTAGCCGAGCTTGCCCTTGAGCACGCCGACCTGCGTCACCACCGTCTGCGCCGAGACGCGCGCGATGCCGAAGTCGATGACCTTGATCCCGCCGTCGTAGCGGACCATCACGTTCTCGGGCGACACGTCGCGGTGGACGAGGCCGAGATTGCGCCCCGCGTCGTCGGTGCGCTCGTGCACGTAGTGCAGCGCCCGCGCGGCGGCGATCGTGATCGCGAGCGCGGCGTCCGTGGACGCCGGCGTCCCGGCCGGCAATGCGCGCAGCAGGTCGCGAACGCTGCGCCCGTGCACGTACTCCATCACGATGCCGTGCTCGCCGTCGGTGTCGAGCACGTCGAGCACCGTGGCGATGCCGGGGTGATCGAGCTCGAGCGACAGTCGTGCCTCGCGCAGGAACATCGCCCGGATCTGCGCGTCGGCCACGTGCTCGGGCCGGATCCGCTTGAGCGCGAACGGCTTGTGCCCCCCCGCCACCTCGACGCGACACAGGTAGACCTCCCCCATCCCACCGCGGGCGAGGCCTCGCACGATCTGATAGCGGCCGATCGTGGCCCCGGTGGCCAGCGAAAACCCCGCGGCGCGATCGGCCCCCGTCATGACGTCGCCACGAGCGAGCGGGCCCACCGCTCGACCTCGTCGGGGGTCAGCTGTCGCCCGCCGCCGAGCTCGACGATGCGGGCCAGCAGGCGTTGTCGCGCCCGCGACAGGCGCGTGGTCACGGTGCTGCGCGGCACCCGGAGCACGTCGCCGATCTCGGTGGACGTCATCGCCTCCCAGTAGTGCAGCTCGAGCGCGATCCGAAGGTCCATCGGCAGCCCCTCGAGCGCGCGCAGCACCAGCCACTGCAGCTCGTGGTGCGCCACCACGCCGCTGGGCGTCGGCCCCTGCCCCGGACCCGTCTCGTACGTCTGGGTGCGCGCGTCGTCTTTGGCCGCGGCGCGGACGTGCCGCAAAAGGTGGTTGCGCGCGACGCCGAACGCGAACGCACGAAAGCGCTCGGGGTCGTGCAGCTTGGCCAGCAACTCGACGCAGGACAGGAAGGTCTGCTGCGTGAGGTCGGCCGCGGCCGCGGGCACCTTCACCGCGAAGAAGCGCTCGATCGACGGGTAGTGACGGGCAAACAACGTCTCGCGCGCGGCGTCGTCCCCGGCGCGCCATCGCGTGACCAGCTGTGCATCCGTCGGCCCCGCCATCGCCCCGGACAACCATACCGGGGCTCTCTATAGAGGACGGCGCGGAACCGAGATCATGCCCCCAAGCACGAATGCGATCTCGGTCCCGCGCCGGGTCGGGATTGACCGTTGGTTTCACTCCTTCAACACGGGCCGGCGCGGGTGGGTCACACCGACCGGCGGATTTTGTTGGGCGGGCCCGAAATCCGGGGCGATCGCCTACGTAGCACGCCGTATTTCGAGGTTTGGCGGGAACCTCCAGACTCGGACCGCCACATGGTCGGCAAGGCGGCTGCACCGGGCCGCCCGCGCATCGAGCGCGGAGGGAGCGGCAAACGTGAAGCGCGACGCGGCGAAGATCATCGTCCTGGGGCTGGTCCCCCTGACCGGGGTCGCGTGCGGCGAGGACCAAGCGCGCAGCTCGGCCTGGGCCCTCGAGGATACCGGCGGCGACGAGACCGGCTTCGACGACGGCGACGGCATCGACCCCGACGGAGGCACCGACGACGGTGGCCTCGACGGCGCGGACCCACCCGACCCCGACGGCGGGACCGACCCCGATACCGATGGCGGCTCCGGGCCGCGGCCACCGATGTACGACTGCTCGCCGGCGTGGGCCTCGACGTGGATCGGATCGCCGTGCGTGTCCGATGCCGACTGCACCTACGAGGGCGGCACGTGTCTGCGCGAGGACGAGGGCTTCCCCTGCGGCACCTGCTCGCAGCCGTGCACGATGCTGTGCCCCGACCTGCCCGGCACCCCCGAGACGTTCTGCGTCGACGGCAGCGACGTGGGTCTGGATGCCTCGGGCTACTGCCTGTCGCAGTGCGACGCGGCGATCCTGCCCGGCGGCGGCTGCCGTGACGGCTACGCCTGCGACTTCCTGCCGCGCAACGACAGATCGAGCGTGGCCGAGGTCTGCGTGCCCGATCCCATGGAAGGGCCGATGGGCGAGCCGGGACTGGTCGACACCATCGACCATGCGTTCCTCATCACCCATTTCGGCGGGACGGTGGTCGACGCGTTCGCGTACGCCGACGACCTCGCCGGCTTGCAGGCCTACCTCGACGACGTGGGGGTGCAGTACACGTCCGCGGCCGAGATCGCCGAGCCCTACAACGTCGCGGTCGCGGCGATGTGCGGCTACACGTTGTTGCTGCCCTCGCGCGACCAGTGGGAGAAGGCCGCCGCCCTGGGTCTGTTCACGGACGTGCTCACCGAGCTCGTCGGCGAGCCGATCTTCATGCGCAACTGGTGGCGCCCGCCTTGCTACAACGAAGGCGTGGGCGGGGCGCCCGGCGGCGATCATCCGGACGCCGACGCGGTCGACCTCGACTTCGCGTCACCCACCTCCCGCGCCGTCGCCCAGCAGTTCCTGTGCGCGACGTACTGGAACGAGGACATCGTGGCTCCCGAGGACATCGCTCCGGGCGCCAACCTCGACCCACGGTTGAACATGTCCGTGGGCCTGGGCGGCGTGACGATCCACCTCGGCGTGCTGTCGGCCGGTGGCCGCCGGTCTTGGTACTACGACAGCTACTCGGCCGAGCCCGACTCCGGCGACTGCTGGTAGCGCGCTACTTCGACTGCAGCAGGTCGCGGATCTCGCGAAGCAGCTTGACGTCCTCGGGGTCTTCGGCCGGCGGGGCCGGAGCCTCTTCCTTCTTCATCTTGGCGGCGATCTTGTTCATCGGGACGATGAGGAAGAAGTAGATCACCAGCGCGATCAGGAAGAAGTTGACCGTCGCGGTGAGCACGAGGCCGAACTTGAGCTGGCCGATGATGAGCGCGTCGTCGAAGTTGGGCTTGCCGACGATCATGCCCAGCAGCGGGTTGACCAGACCTTCCACGAACTTGTCGACGATCGTCTTGAACGCGGCGCCGATGATCACGGCGACGGCCAAGTCGATGACGTTGCCGCGCATCAGGAATTCTTTGAAGCCTTGAATCACTGTCGGTCTCCGGGATTGCCTCGAGGCCGCGCAACGGTGCCCGCGTCGTGGCCGCAGCGGAAGTCTCGATCGCCGCCGAGCATGGTGAAATCTTCGTGCGGTCCCCGACGACCCACGCACCGCCCGTCCCGGCCTGGGCAACGACGGGGCGGTGCGTGGGGTCGGGAAGGGCTCAGTGGACGAGCTTGAACTCGATCCGCCGGTTCTTGGCGCGTCCCGCCTTGGTGGCGTTGTCGGCCATGGGCTCGTCCGGTCCGGCGCCACGGGTGGAGATCCGCGAGGCGTCGACGCCCTTGCCGGCGAGGTAGGCCTTGACCGACTCGGCCCGCCGCTCGGAGAGCTCGACGTTGGTGTCGCGGCCGCCCTGGTCGTCGGTGTGCCCGACGATCTCCACCTTCACGTCCGCGTACTTGACGAGCACGCCCGCCGCGTTGTCGAGGACCGCCTCGGAGGTGGGCTTGATCGTGTCCTTGCCCGTGTCGAAGAAGATGCCCTGGATGACGCCGGAAAATTTCTGGACCTCCTTGGGCAGCTCGTCTGGACAGCCGTCGCCGTCCTCGAAGCCGTTGACCGTCTCCACCTCGTTCGGACAGGCGTCGGCGTCGTCGAGGATCCCGTCGCCGTCCGCGTCGCGAACAGGGCAACCGTCGGGCGCCACCCCGGCTTCGCTCGGACACGCGTCGTCGGCATCGAGGATCCCGTCGCCGTCGCCATCGGGCGGCGGGCAACCCTCGGGCGCCACTCCGGCCTCGGCCGGGCACGCATCGACGTTGTCGGTGACGTCGTCGCAGTCCGAGTCGGGGTGCGGACAGCCCTGTCCATCGTCGCCGGCGTCCCAGGGACAGTGGTCGTCGGCGTCCGGCACTCCGTCGCCGTCGCGATCGTCGGGCGCCGGCTCCGGTGGCTTGGGCTTGGGCCCGACCCCGAACCGCACCGACAGCGACAGCAACGCTTCCGGGGAATGCACCGGTCGCTGCGAGTCGGTCTGCCGCGGACTGATCACGTCGCGCACGTCGACGCGCAGCTGCATCCGTTGGGTCAGCAGCATCTTGACGCCACCGCCCACGTGCAGCGCCTGGTCGGCCTCCTTGCCGACCACGTCCGGGTCGCTCGTGACGCCGAGCACGCCGCCGCCGAGCACGGCGAACGGGGTGATGCGCCAAAAGCCCGGCTGCAGCACGCCCTGCATGCGCGCCGCGTAGGCGAACGCGCGGCTGCCCTGGTAGCGCGCCGGGATCGCGGCGAGCTCGCCTTCCATACCGAAGTGGCGCAGCGGGTAGTAGCCGAGGCGAATACCCACCTGCCCCGCGACGCGGTCGTAGTCGGCCGTGACCTTGTCGACGTCGCCGAGCTCGATCTCGGACGCGGGCAGAAACACCCCACCGAACGCACCGAGGAACAGATCGTGCTCGCGCGGCTTGTGCCGCAGGATCCACCGGCCTTTCTTGGCGTCGTCGCCCCGGCCATCGGCATCGAGGATGACGCCGTCGGTGCCGGCGCTCGCGCTCGCTTCGCCCTTGGGCGCCGCGACGGCCGTGGCCGTGGTGGCGGCCCACGCTCCGAGCACGAACAGTCCCGTGGTCAGCTTGTTTGAAACGTGCATCGTCGTGTCCTCCTAGAAGAAGCGGTAGACCAGGGAAAACGCCGTGATCGTGTCGACCTTGCGAATCCCCGGCGCGGGGTCGTTGTCGATCCGCACGGTGAAGGTGGTGGCGACGGCGAGCCGGTTGATGAGGTTGGCCGTGAGGCCGACGTCGTAGTTGATGCGCCAACGCTTGGCCGCGAGCACGCTCTGCAGGTACTCGAGTCCCGTGTTGAAGCTGACGTTGTCGTTGAGGTTGTTGGCGTAGCCGCCGAACAGGCGGACGGCGTGGTTGGGCCGCCTCTTGTCCGCGATGATGTTGGGCTCGCCGTCGGGTCCGAGCACGACGTTGCCGTCGGCATCAACCTCGCGGATCGCCTCGTCGGTCCGCACGTCGTACTGAAAGTCGTAGCCGACTTCCGTCCACAGCCGGTGCTTGGGATCCTTGAGGATGTAGAACGCCGCGCCCGGGTCGATGTTCAAGCGCAGCTGTAGGCCCTGGAACGTGTCGTGGCGCGCGGTGGCCATCGTAAACAGCGACACCCGCGGGTGGACGAAGTAGTCGTAGCGAACGCGCCCCTGCACGTTGCCCACGGTCGTCTGCGGGTCGGAGGTCGCATCGACGGCCGCGCGGCCGTAGTTGCCGGCGAAGTTGGCCCCGAGCTGGTGCTTCTTGCGACGCAGCCGGAGGTTGCTGGCGCTCGTCACCGAGATCGCGCGAGCGTTGCCGGTCGACACCAGGCCCCCGGCGGAGACGTCGAACTCGGTCGCATCGTCGGCGTCGAACGCTTCGGCATCGGCCGCGGCGCCGAACTGGCCCTGGCCTTCGATCTCGGTGGCGCCGGAGCTGGCGGCTTCCTGGTTGAGGGTCCCCTCGGGCTCGGCGGGCGGGGGTTCTTGGGCCCGGGCGAGCGAGGGGGTCACGGCCACGGCCACGGCCGCGAGCGCTTGTCCTATCGACTTGTACATGAGTGGTCCTCGGGTGAAGTGGCACGGTGTCGGTCCGAGCGCCGTGCGAACGACCGAACACGCCGGCTCGGTGGCCGGTCACACCGGGGACGCCGTTTTTTTTCGGTCGAGCCGGCCCTGGGGCAGATTCGGCGGCGACGGGCATTTTTCTCCTCCGCGACGTGACCGACCGGGTGTGGCCCGTGTTCATGCAGGGGGCCCAGCGCCGAAGTGGTCCAACGCGATTCCACGGGCCCCGAGGCCGACGACGGGCAACTCGTTCGGGCAGCGCAAAAGCGCGGCTTGGCGGGTCAGCTCGCCTTCGAAACCCTCGTGGACCGGCACCAGCAGTGGCTGGTGCGTCTGCTGATGCATCTGTTGGGCAGCCAGAGCGACGCCGAGGACGTGGCACAAGAGGCCTTCGTCCGTGCGTTTCTCGCCATCGACGACTGCACCCGTCCGGACGGGTTTCGAGCGTGGCTGCGCGTCATCGCGCGACGACTCGCCTTCAACCACCGCCGCGACGCCCGAACCCGCACGATGTACCAGGACAAGGCGGGCGAGCTGTCCGAGCAGACGGCCGCCTCCCCGAGCGGGGCCGTGGAGGGACGGCAGATCCTGGACCTGGCCTTGAGCCGGATCTCCTACGCGTATCGGGAGATCATGGTGCTTCGCTTCGTCGAGGAGCTGCCGCTGCGGGATATCGCAGCCGTGCTCGAGATCGGCGAGTCGGCCGCGAAGATGCGCTTGGCACGGGCCCGCACGGAGTTCGAGCGGGTCTACGAAACGTTGGGGGGAGGACGCAATGGCGCAGACGCCTGAAGAGTTCGAAGGCGACTGGCTCCACGGCCTATTCGGAGTCTTGCGCGAGGAGGTCGTCTCCATCGCCGCCGACTTCGGCCGACGTGTGAAGAACGAGATCGACGCGGTCGCCGACACGGCAGGGATTCACCCGCCGAGCGCCACCGCCTTGCT
>CALBMM010000205.1 GCA_937896535.1 uncultured Pseudomonadota bacterium | reverse complement strand
GTCGATGCCGGTGACCTCCTCGGTGACCGTGTGCTCGACCTGGATGCGCGGGTTGGCCTCGATGAAGTAGTGACGGCCTTCGGGATCGAGCAGGAACTCGAAGGTGCCGGCGTTGCGGTAGCCGACTCTTCTGGCCAAGCGCACGGCGTCGGCGCACAGCGCATCGCGGGTCTTCGGGTCCAGGTTCACCGCGGGCGCGATCTCGACGACCTTCTGGTGACGACGCTGCACCGAGCAGTCGCGCTCGAACAGGTGAATGGTGTCGCCCGTGGCGTCGGCGAGGATCTGGACCTCGATGTGTCGGGGGTGCTCGACGTAGCGCTCGATGAAGACGGTGCCGTCGCCGAAGGCGGCCTTGGCCTCCGACGTGGCGCGCCGCAGCCCGTCCTCGAGCTCGCTGGCCTCGCGAACCACCCGCATGCCCCGACCACCGCCGCCCTTGGCCGCCTTGATCATCAGGGGGAAGCCCGCTTCGTCGGCGAACGCGCGCGCCTCTTCGACGGTCTCGACCGCGTCGGGCGTACCGGGAATCACGGGGACGTTGGCCTCGATGGCGAGACGTCGTCCCGCCGTCTTGTCACCAAGCGCGTCGAGGACGTCCGGTGGCGGACCCACGAACGCGATGCCGGCCGCTTCACACGCGCGAGCGAAGTCGGCGCGCTCGGACAGGAACCCGTACCCGGGGTGGATCGCGTCCACGTCGTTGGCCACGGCGACCGCCACGATCTCGTCGATGGCCAGGTAGGCGCCGACGGGGGTCGTGCCGCGGCCGACCATGTAGGCCTCGTCGGCCTTGTAGCGGTGCAGGTGCAGCCGGTCTTCGTAGCTGAAGATCGCGACCGTGCGAATGCCGAGCTCGGTTGCGGCCCGAAACACGCGAATCGCAATCTCCCCCCGGTTGGCGCACAGCAGTTTGCGAATCGGGCGGGGCGAGTCGGACATCACGCGGACGCCATCGTATGCGAGCGCGCCGTCTCGCTCAAACCGGCCGCCAGACTCGTCACACTGCGCCGTCGTGCGTCACGGCGTCGCCGATCTCGATGTCGACCACGGCATTGCGGTGACCGGCCGGGTCGGTGAACGCGCCGGCCTCCACGCGCAGCTGCACGGCCCGCGCCGCCGTGGGCAGGCACAGGTCGAGCACGTTGTCCTGGCCCGACTGCTGCGTCATGTCGTGATCGTCGAAGGCCTCGGGGGCCACGGTCTGACCATCGTCGAGCGTCAGGCGTACGCGTGCCTCGTCCTGATTGTCGACGTCGCGCAACCCGTCGATCCAGTACGTGCGCACCGCCGCCCCGGCACCTTCGCAGCGGCCGGGCGCCGGCGCGATCCGCTCGGCCGCGACCACGGTCCCCGGCGTATCGAACGGCAGCACGTCCGCCGCGAGCCCATCGAGGTGCCGGCCGTCCTCCGTATAGAGGTTGCCGTAGATCGCGATCGCCACCGGCGGGTTGGCCTCGGGCGAGCCGAAGTCGCCGATCACCAGCACCGTGCGGTTCTCGTCGTCCTCGTTCGCCGGCGACAGCACGGCCTCGCTCGCGCGGACGCGGTCGCCGTTCTCCAGCGAGACCCAAAACACCTCCGGCCGCAGGCTGGCCGCATCCACCTCGACGTTGAAGACGACCGGCAGTCCGTCGAGCCCGTCGAGCGGCGCGGCATCGGACATTGCCAGGTGCGCCGACACGATCTGCGGCTCCTCCACCGGGGCGGTCCGCGACGTGCTCGGCGTGGGCGACAGGTCGACGCGCACGCGCTGCGGCGGCGGCCGACCGTGGTAGCAGCCCACCAGCGCCGCGCCCACCGCCAGCAGCGGCCACGCGGGTGAAAGGGAGCGTCGTCGCACGAGGCACGCAGCATAGCCCAGGCGCGACGGGGCGGCCGCCCCGGTCCGGCCGCTGCGGTACCCTGCGCCCCGGTGCTTCACCTCGCCGCCAGCACGAGTCCGGCCTGGGCGTCCTGGGCCCTCGCGCACCTCGACGAGATCCTGCTCGACCACGCCCATTGCGAGAAGAAGGCCGCATCGACGGCGATCAATCTGATCTTCAAGTACGCCCACCACCCGGCGCTGATGCTGCCGCTGTCGGCCCTCGCGCGCGAAGAGCTCGAGCACTTCGAGCAGGTGGTCGGCCAGGTGCGACGACGCGGCGCGGAGTACCAGCGGCTGCAGCCGAGCACCTACGCCGGCAAGCTGATGACCGTGTGCCGGACCGACGAGCCCGATCGCCTGCTCGACACGCTGCTGTGCTGCGCGATGATCGAGGCTCGTAGCTGCGAGCGGATGCAGCTGCTGCACGGCGCCATGAAGGCGCGCGACGAGGCTGGTGCGGCCGATGCCGACGTGGAGCTCACCGAGCTGTACCGGTCACTGCTCGCCTGCGAGGCGCGCCACCACGCGACGTACGTCGACCTCGCCCGCGCGATCGAGGTCGCGTCCGAGGCCGAAATTCGCGAGCGCCTCGCGATCGTCGCCGCGCACGAAGCCGACGTCGTCGCCGAGCTCCCCGACCTCGCGCGCCTGCACAACGGCCCCGCCGGCACGGTCGCACGCCACACGACGTAGCGACCGCGGGCATGGTGCCACGCCTTGCGTGGCCCCCAATGTGCGAGTCGCCGCATGGTGCGCCGAGCCGATCGCGTGGTGCGTTGGCCAGACGTTCGCCCCGATCGTCGTCGGACCGGCCGAGGTTCCCGAGATCACGGACCTGCAACACGCCGAATCCAACCTCGAGCTCGCCACGATCTCGGCGCTGGCCCACCCTAGAGCCGAGGTTTTGGGCGCCGTGTTCGCCGCGCTGGAGCGTGCGGCCGACCGCCCGCTCGCGGCGCTGTACACTGACATCATCGTGGCGTCGGCCGAGGACGCGCGCGAATACTGGGAGACGATCATGCATCCCGACCACAAGTACGAGTTTCGAGGCTTCATGTTCGAGGGTCTGGCGCAGCGATTCAAGGACCTGGGTCGCGAGGAAGGCCGCGAGGACGCGCTGCGTCGGAGCTTGCTGGAGCTCGCCGTCGACAAGTTCGGACCACTCGACGACGCGAGCCGGCGGGCGATCGAGAGTGCGCGCGCGCCCGTGCTCGCGCGGTGGATGCGGCGCTCGTTGCGAGCCGATCGACTGGCGGACGTGCTGCGCGACGACTGACGCGACGCCCGCGGTGGCCAATCTCAGACGTAGATGACGAAGCCGTCGCCGGTGACGGGCTCGCCTTCGGCGACCACCCGGATCTCGGCGTGGGTCAGCTGCGGCTTGGCGGCGAGCTCGACCGCGATCGGACCGACGACCGTCGACTCGACGACGCGGCGCAGCGGTCGGGCCCCGTGCTTGGGATGCCAACCCGCCTCGGCGAGGCGCTGCCGCGCGGCGGGGCTCACCGACAGTCGCAACCCGCGGCGCACCAGTCCGGGACGCTCGGCGACCTTGGCGATCTCCAGGTCCACGATCCGCAGGATGTCGTCGGGCGTCAGCAGATTGAAAGGCACGACGTGGTCGATGCGGTTGAAGAACTCGGGCCGAAAATGCGCGCGCACCGCCCCGACGAGGGCCGTCTCGCCGTCGGTCTCGTCGGCGAAGCCGGGTGCCGCCGACGTGCGCACCCCCAGGTTGCTCGTCATCACGACCACCGTCATCCGAAAGTCGACCAGGCGCCCCTCCGTGTCGGTCATGCGGCCTTCGCCGAGCATGGCCAGCAACAGGTCGAAGACCTCCGGATGGGCCTTTTCGATCTCGTCCAGAAGCACCAGCGAAAGCGGACGTTGCCGTACCTGCTCGACCAGACTTCGCACACCGCGGCCGACTGCGAGCAGCCGTTCGCCGGAGCCCGGCAGCATGTACTCGCTCATGTCCAAGCGGATCATTCGGTCGGAAGCCCCGAACATGTAGGTCGTGATCCGCTTGGCCAGCTCGGTCTTGCCGACGCCCGTGGGACCGACGAACAGCAAGCTCCCCACCGGCCGTTCCGGGTCGTTGAGACCGGCCTTGAGCCGCGTCAGCACGCGCGCCGCCGTCGCGCACGCGTCGTCCTGGCCGATCACGCCCGCGCGCAGGCGGGCCGCCACGTGGTCCGGACCGGCGGGATGGGCCTCGGAGATGAGCTCCAACGGCAGCCCCGTCGCGCGCGCGAAGGCGTCGGAGACGTCCGGCGGCTCGAACGGCTGGGGCGAGTCCGCGGTGAAGCGCTCGGGGGGACGCTCCTTGGCCAGGCCATCGAGGAACCGAATGCCCTTGCCCGGAAACCCCATGTCTCGGGAAAACAGCTCGAGGTGCTGCACGAGGCGGCGCAATCCGTCCGCCGAGATCGCCCGCGCCGAGTCGATGCGGCGCTGGTAGGCGGCGAGCAACGCGGGCATCGCCCCGGCCGAGGGCGGCTCGATGCGATGCACCACGAAGCGCGACAACAGCGTCGGATGCTGCGCCGACAGCTGACGCAGCTGCGCGGGCAGGCACTCGGCGATGACGGACAGCTCGCCGGCGACCATCGCGGGCAGGAACATGTCCGCGATCGAGGTATGGCCCGTGCGCGGGGTCAGCAGGGGCGCGAGCTGGTCCACATATAGATGATCACCCTCGCCCGAGAGCTCGGCGACGATGTCCAGACAACGTTGCTCCCACTGCCCGAGGTAGGCCATGCCGGCGACGATCCGGTCCGCCGACGTGGCCCAGATCCGAGGCGCCCGCCCCCCGACCGCATGCTCCTTGCGCCCGAGCACCTTGGCGATCGCCTGCACGAAGGTCGACTTGCCGCTGCCGGGAGGCCCGACCAGCAGCAGCGAAGCGGGGGGATCGCGGCGCAGCACGGCGAGCGCGTCGCCGACATCGACCTCCCCGATGATCGCGCGCCCCTTGCGACGACGTACCCGGTCGACGAGGTCCTCGGCGACCGCCGGCAGCACTCCCTCGCCCATCGCTTGCTGGGCCCGGCGCGACGCGGCCGCGGGCGGCGACAGCGGGGGGGACCACTCGATGATCTTCTCCTCGGTGATCTCCCGGAACGCGTAGATCGACCCACCGTGCTCGCCGAGCATCGCCATGCTCACCGACTGGCGAATGACCGAGGGCGCCATGGCGAGGTCTTCGAGCACGAACCACCAGGAAAAGCGCGGGACGACCACGAGATGTCCCCCCGCGGTGACGGGCGCCGTCGCGTAGCCGATCGAGACCTCGATGTCCTGCTTGCCGATGACGTGGCGCTTCTTGACCACCGACTGCGGGTGGACCTTGACCTTGACGCGCCGCATCGACAGCGACTGCTCCCACAGAAACTGCGCCGCACGCTCGCGGTTCTCCTGCAGCGTCAGCTGTAGCTGCGCGAGCACGCCGGCTTCGTCGTCGCCGTACCCCGCGGGCAATCCTCCGCGTACGCCGAGGGCGGGCACGAGCAACCCGGTCATCCGGCCGTCTTCGTGCGTCATCAAGTAGACGCGGTAGCTCGCGCGCGCCATCAGCCCCCGCCCTCCGGCACGTTGCCCTCGGCGACGGCACGCCCGATCGCGAGCAGCCACAGCATCGGCAAGACCTCGGCGATCGAGCGCGCCTTGGTCGAGATCGCAAACGCCAGCGGATAGTCCTCCACCGTCAGCGGTCCGAGCTTGCCCCCCGCCCCGGGTTCGAAGTCGTAGCGACGGATGATCGGCTCGACACCGTCGGGATCGGGTGGCAGCGCGCGACCGAGCTCGAGTGCCTCGATGAACGCCGCCCGCGCCCGGCTCTGGGCCACGACGAACTGCATCGGTGTCTGGGTGGTGCCGTCGTACAGCCGCACCCGCACGATCTCGCGTCCGCTCGACAGCGCGTGACGGACGTGGCAGCCGACCTCCGACGCGAAGAACACGCGGATCGCCGGCCCGGCCAGCCGCAGCACGACCGTGCGATGGGGACGCACGAGCACGGCCCCGAGCTGGTCGGGCGGTACGACGGTGGCGTGCCCTCCGTCGTCGACCGTGACCGCGGCATCGAGCTCCCCGCGGCTTTGCGCGTACGCCCACGCCAGCCACTCCAGCAGCCCGGCCGTCGCCACGTCGAACCGGGCCGGACGCTCCGGACGGGTCAGGCGGGTCAGCTCGATGAGCACCGCGTGCTCGCCCGGCTCGTGGGCGCTTCGGACCGCGAGCCGCAAGAAGTACAGCTCCGCGAGCGCGTCGATGAAGTCGGGTCGACTCGCCAGGGGAAGGCTCGGCCGCATGAACCGGCGGTCGAGCGTGCGGACCTGGACCTCGCCCTGGCGCTTCTCGACGCGGGGCACGAACGCGAACGACTCGACCTCGCGCTCTTCGCCCTCGGCGGTCGCCCGCAGCTCCTCGTCGGCCGCGTCGGCGAGCAGCGGGTCGTACTGCAGCTGCGTGTCGATGGTCTCCGCGAGCGAACGCAGCCTCGAGCGTAGGGCCTCGAGGTGGTGGGCCGCGGTGCCCGCCGTCTCGTCGCCCTCGGCCGCCGACGACAGCAACGAGCGCAGCGACCCTCCGATCCCGTCGAGCGCGTCCGAGCGCAGCAGGGCCTCGACCTCCGCCTTGGCCTCCGGCAGACGAGCACGCAGCTGTCGGGCGTTCCAGTCGAGCACGGGCTCGAGCGGACTGCCGTCATCGGGCGCCGGGGCCTCCATCAGTTGCTCGCCGCGAAGCGCGAGCTCGCCCTCGCGCAGATACAGCCAGAACACCCGCATCGCCGCGCTGCCCTGTCGAGCGATCTCGTCGGCCAGCCACGCGCCCACGTTGTCCTCGAGCCACCGCTTGAGCGAGCGGGCCCCGTCTCGGGCCGCGAAGCCCTGGGCCACCACGTGGTCGACCACCGCGTCCGTGAACCGCACGAAGACGTCGCGCTCGGTGAGTCCGCGACGCGACAGCAAGCGCGAGAGCTCGCGTCGGGCGATCGCGTGCGCGGCATCGTCGGACAGCGCGGAGAACGGCACCACGTGGTCGATGCGATTGAACAGCTCGGGAGGAAAGAAGTCTCGTACCGCGCGGTCGAGCTCGCCGACGGTGGGGGCGACCGTCTCCCCGAAGCCGATCGACGGCGCCGCCTTCGCGCCCAGGTTCGAGGTCATGATGATGACCGTGTGCGTGAAGTCGACCGTCGTGCCCGCCGCGTCGGTGAGTCGGCCGTCGTCGAACAGCTGCAGCATCAGGTTGAGCACCGACGGGTCGGCCTTCTCCACCTCGTCCATCAGCACGACACAAAACGGCTGCGCCGCGACGCGCGAGGTCAGCTGGCCACGCGGCGCGAACCGATCGCCGATGAGCCGCCCCGCCGCCCCCGGCCCCGAGTACTCGCTCATGTCGAAGCGCACGAGGCGGTCGGTACTGCCGTACAGGTACTCGGCGAGGCACTTGGCCAGCTCCGTCTTGCCGGTGCCGGTGGGTCCGGTGAACAGGAACACCCCGTAGGGACGGCCCCGGTCGGTCATCCCGCTGGCCAGCCGCAGCACCAGCTCCCGCGCCGCCTCGATCGCCACCGGTTGCCCGACGACCTGACTGCCGAGCGCGAGGTCGACCTCCTGCGCCGTCAGCCGCTGGTCTCGTGACAGCAGAACCTCCGGCATCCCGGTGCGCTGGGCGAGCGCACGGACGACTTCGGTCGAGCCGATCCGACGCAGCGGTCCCTCTTGCGAGAACTCGTGTGCCGCCGCCGACCGTACCGGCGGCAGGTCGACCGCATCGGGGCCTCGCCGCTTGGGCCAACGCCCGTGGGCCATGAACGCCTCGACCGCGTCCTTGGAGTCGCGCAGCCCCTCGCGGGTGACCGCTCGGTACTCCTTGATCGCCGCGATCTTGCGGCCCTTGCGAACCTCGGCCTCGGCGCGGCTGAGGTCCTGGGGAACGTCGTCGGCCGCCAACGTGCGCACGAGCTCGAGCGCCGCCCCCGGCTGGGCGGTTCCCGAGCCGAGCGCCGAGGACATCTCGTAGACGGTTCGCAGACACGACGCATCGAAGGCCACTGGGGTCCGCAGCTCCAGTCGACGCGCCTCGTGCACGAGCATGCGCAGCGTCGCCACCTCGTCGGTCGGCTCGACGAACACGGTCGTCAGTCCCCGGGCCAGACCGGGGGCGTCGATGAGCAGCTGCTGCCACTGCTCGGCGGTGCACTCGGCGAGCAGCACCAGATCGCCCCGCGCCACCGGACCGCGGAAGAAGGTGGCGAGGTTGCGCTCGCTCTGGCGCGTCTCGCCGATGCGTCCCCACGCGAAAATGTCCTCGACCCACAGGATCGCACGATGCTTGCGACAGGCTTCCACCAGGTCGACACAGCGCTGTTCCCACTGGCCGAGATACGACATGCCGGCGATGAGCCGACGGCCACTGATCCGCCACACGGCGTGGACGCGATCGAGGTTGCGGTGGATCGGGAACTCGTCGAGCTCGAGCAGGTCGTGCACGAACGTCCGGAGGATCGTGCTCTTGCCGGCGCCGGAGGGGCCGATCAGCACGGCCGATTGCCGGCGCCGACCTCCGAGCAGCTGCTGCAGCTGCTCGCGGTGGCCGATCCGCGGCATCCCGGGGTCGAGGCGGCCGTCCACGGCCATCGAGGTCTCGTTGGTCCCCAGCTGCGCCAACAACTCCTCGCCCGTCGTGCGCTGCGAGGCCCCGAGCAGACTCGGTCCCTCTTCCTTCTTCTCCTTGAGCAGCGAGGCCAGCGGCTTGTACGCGATCGTCAGCCGTACGATCTTGAGCGCGTCCTTCGGGTGCGCCTCGAGATCCTCGAGATCCTCGTCGGTCAGCGTGGCCCAGCGGTCGCGGAAGTAGGCGACCGCTTCGTCCTCGAGGGAGCGGTGGGGCTCGTGGACGAACCACTCCTTGGGTCGCAGCGGGTGGTAGACCCGCCACAGCGGTGGCGCGCCTCGTCCGGGGCCGCGCGAGCGCGGCTCGACGACCAGCGGGAACTTGGCCCGCACCCGGGCCTTGTCGACGCCGACGCGCTTGAGCTCGAGCGTGACGACTTGCAGCTCACGCCCGCTGACGAACTCCAGGGGCTCGATGTCCAGCGGCAGCAGCTTGGCGGTCGCCTTGCGCAGCGTGTCGGTCAGTCGCCGCCGCACCTTCATCACGGTCCCCGCCGCGAAGGCACGATCGAGCTCTCCGAGACCGAGCGTGAACCACTCGACGTGGTGCGAGCGCTTGCGCTGGAAGATCGAGACGGTCAGCTCCACTCGTCCTCGCCTTCCTTCGCGATCCGGGCGCTCAGCCACGAGAAGTGGATGCGGTACATCTGGTCGAAGTAGTCGTCCCAGGCGATGTCGAAGATCTGATCGATCTCGTCGACCACCACGGTGCCGTCGGAGGCATGCACCCGGCTCGCGCTGGACTTGGCATCGAGCGCGGCATTGTTGGGCGGCACGGCGAAGTCCTCGCTCTCCCACGCCTTGGCGTCGACCTCGTAGCTGGCGGCGAGAACCGCGACGCGGATGTGATCGACCGCGCCCTCGAGCGTGAAACGATGCAAGCCCGCCTCCATCGACGCGATGTTGAACGCTGCCGGGCCCTGGATGCGCATCACGACGGCGCGCCACTTCTTGCCGAGGTCGGCGTCCGAGTCCTCACGCAGTGCGTCGATGACCCAGCTCGGGGTACGGGGTGGTCCCCACTTGCCGCCCACGACCCAGGTCGAGTCGGTCTCCGGGTCCTCGTACCGGTGCAGCGTCAACGTCCAACCCCGTGCGACCGCGTACTTCATCCAGCCGAGCAGGAACTCGCGGAACCGATGCTTGGACGACATGGGCCCGATCGGCCGCGCCATCAGGGTGATCCGGTCCGCCGACCGTCCGCCGATGACCGCCTCGACCCACGCTCGCTCGAAGCGGGCATAGGAGGACTTGGCCTCCTCCAAGTACGGCAACGGGTCCTCCCCCTCGACCTCGGCGGCCACGCACAGGTCTTCGGCCGTCTCGATCGACTCCACCGCCTCGTCGACGCCGCGCAGCAGGCGGTCCATGCGATCGAAGACCGCGCCACGGTTCTGCGCGGAGTAGTCGCCACTGGGGCTCGCGAGCTCGGCCACGAGGTACTCGCGTCGCTCTCGCATCGACGCGATCACGGGCAGCGCGGCGTTGCGGCGCGCGCAGCGACGCAGGTGCGCCACGTAGCGCAGCGAGTAGCCGTGGTCGCGGGTGGACGCCGCCGTGGGCCGTCGGAACACGAAGCGCAGCGATCCGTGACCGCCGCGATCGAGGTCCACGAGGTCCGCCTGCGGCGCCGGCTCCGGATCCCCGGGACCGAGCACGTCCAGCCGCGCCCGCTTCGCGCTCGACCCGAGCGCCGACAGACGCGCCGCGAGGGGACCGACGAGCGCGTCCTCGAAGTGCCGCCGCAGGGCCCGCGCACCGTAGGCATCGGAGAAGCCCGCCTCGGCCAGCACGTCGAGCGCAGCGTCGGTGATCCGCAGATCGATCTCGGACAGGTCGATGCCCTCGCGCTGACCCAGCCGTCGGCTGATCACACGCGCCACCTGACGGATCTGCGCGCGGTCGAGGCGACCGAACGGGATCACGCGGTCGAGGCGGTTGACGAACTCGGGCCGAAAGTTCCGCTGCACCTGCTCGAGGAAGTAGGCGGCATCGGACTGCCCACTCCCCTCCTCGCCGAACCCGGCCGACGGACGCCGCAGCGCGGCGCCGAGGTTGCTGGTCATGATGATGATGGCGTTGTGAAACCATGTCGTGCGGCCCTTGGCGTCCGACAGGCGGCCCTCGCCACACACCTGCAGCAACAGGTCGAACACGGCCCGGTGGGCCTTTTCGATCTCGTCGAGCAGCACCACGCAAAACGGCTGCTGCCGCACCCGACGCGTCAGCTCGCCTTCGTCGCGCTCCGTCCCGCGGATCAGACGCTCGGACGCGAGCGGATCCATGTACTCGCTCATGTCGAAGCGGACGAGGCGTGACGCGCTCCCGAACAGGAACTGTGCGAGCGTCTTGGCGACCTCGGTCTTCCCCACGCCCGTGGGGCCGATGAACAGAAAGTTGGCCAGCGGCTTGGTCGGCGGCTGAAGGCCCGCCTTGACCGTGCACAGCGTGTCGGCGATGCGGTCGACCGCCTCCGTCTGCCCGATCACGCGCGCCCGGAAGAACTCGACGACGTCGTCACGTCGCATCGCGCGATCGTCTCGCAGCAGAAACGTCGGGATCCCCGAGCGCGCCGCGAAGGCGGCGTAGACCTCGGTCGCCCCGATCTTCAGCGGCGATCCGGTCTCGTCCACGTCGCTCTCGTGGATCGCCCGCAGCTCTTCGGCCAATCGCACCGCCTTGCCCGGAAACGCCTCGTAGCTGAGGTAGCGCTGGGCCAGGTCGCACAACGGCCCGACCGCCGTGTCCGCCAGCGCCGGCCGATGCGGCTCGGTCCGGCGCAGATGCTGGGCCCGGGCGGCGACGATGTCGCGGGTCTGCTTGGCGTCGAGCGGCTCGACCACCACCCGGTGCATCGCCGCGAACAGACCGACCTGGCGCGCCTCGAAGTGCTCGAGCTGCTCGGGGGTCAGCTCGCCGACGAGGCGCACCCGGCCCTGCACGACGTAGGGTCGGATCGACGTCGCCATGTCCTCGATGCTGCCGCCCTCGCCCGACAGCAGGTCTCCGAGGTCGTCGAAGTACACGACGGCGTCGAGGGTCTCGGCCGCGGACATGACGGTGTGGATGCGCTCGGCGAGCTGCCCGAACCCCGACTGACCCGCGACGAGCTGGGCACCGGACGTCGCGAACACCGGACGCGCACGAAACGGCACGTGCTGCTGCGACAGCAGCCCCTCGAGGACGGCGGACTTGCCCGCGCGTTGCTCCCCCACGAGCACGACGCACAGTCGCTCGTCGCCGCCGAGCATGCCCGCGAGGATGCCGATCTCGCGGGTCCGGTGCAGCACGGGGGCGGGGTCGGTCGCCGCGGACGCGAGCAGATCACGGCCGACGGCCTCGAGCTCCTTGCGGGCCTCCTCCTTCTTCCTGTCGCCCTCGACCTTGCGTCGGTCGCTGGCGCGCTTGCCGAGGTCGGCGATCGTGTCTCGCGTGATCTCCACGTCGACCGCCGTCAGGAGGTGGCGCGCCGTGGGCAGCACCTTGAGGTAGTCGGCCGCATCGAGCTCGCGCGCGGCGACGAGACGACCGATCTCGGCGACGAGGTGCCGCGAAAGGTCGTCGACGCCGGGCGGCACGAAGACGGTTTCGCCCAGCGGGATCACGTGGACCCACCGCGCGTGCTTGTCGGCAATGACCACGCACGGCACCACCACGGGCGACTCGATCGAGATCCGGCGCGGCAGATCGGCACGCGGCAGGACCACGGACACGTCGAGCAGCTCGACGCTCGGCGGGTAGATGAAGGCCGCGAGCTGGTCCGCCGGGATCTTGGTCAAGTGCCCGTCGAGGAATCGGGCGAGCCGTTCGGTCGCGTCGGCCATGTCCCGACCGCGGGCCACGAGCTCGGGCTTGGCGATCGGGAAGGCGTACGCACCCGAGGAACCGTGCTGCCGCGCAAAGACCAGCGGCGTCAGCTGCAGCGTCGTCGGCAAGGACCGCGAGCATATCGGGGCACGCGGCAAAAAGCCCAACGCCCGCGAGCGCGCGCGTCTTTGCCCGGCAGCGGGCGTTCGGCGTCAGTCCGCGCCCGACGCGAGCAGCTCTCGTCCCATCGCGGCCAGATCGTCCAACGACGTGGGCGGCGGGTCCTTGCGAGGCAGCGAGCACACGGGTGTGGGCGCGTGCTCGTCTCGCAGCTTCGCCAGGATCCGTGTGCCCCGCTCGCCCTGAAGGTTCGCGACCGCCGCGAGCTCGTCGAGCTCGGCCGCGACGGCGGGATCGTCCGACAGCGGCGCCGCATCGTCCGGCCGCGGCGGGGCCTCGGGAAGCAAGCGGTTGACCACGATCCCATCGACGTGAAGCCCGCGCTCGGAGAGCTCGGCCAAGAACCCCTCGGCCTCGCGCATCGAGTACTCCGTGGCCGCGGTCGTGAGCACGACCCCAGCGCGCTTCGATTGCAGCAGCGCGTCGACGTCGCCGGCGCGGCGCTGGAACTCCTTGAGCACCGCCCCGAACTGCCGCAAGAACTCGCCGAGCTCACCCAGAAACCCACCACCGCCCATCGACTCGAGCGTCTTGAGCAGGACGCCGCCGCCGAGCCCGAGGATCTTCATCCCGATCCGCCCGGTGCCCGCGAGCAGGCGCGCGGCCGGATTGCCGACGAGCTCGCGGATGCGCGCGGGGGCGTCGAGGAACTGCACGGCGTTCGCGGTCGGCGGGGTGTCGAGGATCACCAGGTCGTGGTCGTCGGACTCGGCGAGCATCTGCACGCGCACGATCGCGGCGTACTCCACCGCACCCGAGAGATGCTGCGCCGTGGCGCGGTAGATCGGGTTGGCGCGGATCGTCGTCGCCTCGTCGGCGTTCTTGGCGTAGCCGCCGACGATCGAGTCGAACACCGACTGCGGGTCCAGCAGCAGACACGACAGCATCGTGCCGTCGGGCGTGGCGACTTCGACGACCTCGCCGGGCGGCACGTCCTCGTCCAGACCCAGGGCCTGCGCGAGCCGCCGCGACGGATCGATCGTCACCACGATGACGCGACGCCCCGCGGCCGCAGCCGCCAGCGCGAGGGCGGCCGAGACCGTGGTCTTGCCGACTCCCCCCGGACCCATGCACAAAACGACCTTGCGCGAGTCCGGGATCCGCAGCGCAGTGGGGCGCTGAGACGTCATGGACGGGCGTTTTACCATGACTTACAGTCGCGGCCCGTGACTGGACCCCAGCGCTTCGTCGTCACCGTCGACGGCACCGACCACGACGTGATCGTCGACACCGACGCACGCGGGGTTACCCGGACGATCGTGGACGGAAAGGCCCTGGAAGTGGTCTGTGGCCCGGCCGGCGCCGTCGTCGTCGCGAGCACCGAGTCGGCCGCCTCCACCACGGTCCACCTGCCGCCCGGTCCGCGCCCCGACGCCGCGCACGCGGGCGGCCGGGTGTACGCGGTGCGCACCCGCACTCGGCGCGAGGCCGCGCTCGAGACCGCCGCGGCCCAGCGCGGCCTCGGAGCCGGCGAAGGCTCACGTGTGGTCTCACCGATGCCCGGTCGCGTGGTCCGGGTCCTCGTCGAGGAAGGGCAGAGCGTCGCCGCCCAGGCGACCCTCGTGATCGTCGAGGCCATGAAGATGGAGAACGAGGTGCGCGCGGTCGCACCGGCGACCGTCGGGCGTATTCTCGTCGCGGCCGGAGACACGGTCGAGGCCGGTCAGCTGATGTGTGAGCTGACGCCGACGGACGCCACCGACTGATCGGCTCGCAGCGCGAGCTCGTCGAGGCGCTCCGGGCTGCCGACGCCGTCGAAACGCCACGGGGTGACGACGAGCTCGCGGGCCCGACACGCGGCGGCCTGCGCGGACGCGGCGAACGTGGTGATCGCGTCGGCGTGACGGCGGCCGCCCTCGGCGATCTCGGCCAGCCAACGCGCGTGTGGATCGTTGGCGGCGCCGGTGACCGCGGCGAAGGCCGCGTCCGACACGCGCGGCCACACGCCATTGACGAGGATCGTCTCCACGGCGATGCCCACGTCGTCGTGCAGCGCCACGCCCAGCTGCGCCAGCTCCGTCAGCGGCCAGGTCTCCGGCAGGCCCACGAGCACCGCCTCGGCCCGCTTGGGATCGGTCAGGCAGTCGTCCATCGCCTTGGCCTCGCGGGTCAGCGGGCCCGGCGGCATCGCGGCGAGGATCGCCCGCGGGACGCCGAGCGCGTACAGAAGGTGGCCGGTCGCGGGTCCATCGAACACCACGGTGTCCCAGGTCGAGCCCCGCGCCGCCTCGTGCCACGCCTTGCCGAGCACCGCGAAGTCGTCGAGCCCCGGGATGGCAGCGAGCAAGCGCCGCACGACACGGTTGTCGAAGACCGCGCCCGAGATCCGCTCGCTGCGAACGATGAGGGCGCCGTACTCCCGAATGCAGACGTTGGGCACGAGCCGCACGATGTCGAGCCTCTCGGCGACCCGGGTCGGGCTCGAGGTGAGCCGCTCGTGACCGAGCATCCACGCGAGCCGATCGTCGTGGCCGGTGGTCGCGACCAGCACGCGGCGGCCTCGCCGCGCGATCGCGCGGCCCAAGAGCGCGGCGATCGTCGTCCGCCCGACCCCACCCTTGCCGCTGACGACGACGAGCTCACGACCGGCGAGCCGGTCCAGCGACCGCTCGATGGGCGTCGGCGCGATCGCGGCAGACGTCATCTCGGAGCGGAGCCTGGCACAGCCGCGCCAGGCTCGCCACATGCGTCCGGTGGGGAAGTCGCGTATATTCTCGCTTCCGCGCGCTCACCGCAGCGCGGCCCTACGCCCCGATGGCCATCGAGATCAAGAGTCGGTCCGACATCGAGAAGATGCGGGTCACGTCCAAGCTCGCCGCCGAGGTCCTCGACTTCGTCAAGCCCCACGTCCAGCCCGGGGTCACGACCGGCGAGCTCGATCGGCTGTGCCACGAGTTCATGGTCTCGCGCGGCGCGATTCCGGCCCCGCTCAACTACAAGGGTTTCCCGAAGTCGATCTGCACCTCGATCAACGAGGTCGTCTGTCACGGGATCCCCGGTGATCGCCTGCTGCGCGACGGCGACATCATCAACATCGACATCACCACGATCGTCGACGGCTTTCACGGCGACACGTCGGAGATGTTTTGCGTGGGCACCGTCTCCCCCGAGGCCCGCAAGCTCATCGACGTCACGCGCCACGCGATGTGGCTGGGCATCAAAGAGGTCGCCCCGGGCAAGCGCATCGGCGACATCGGGGCGGCGATCTACGAGTACGCCCACAAAGAGCACGGCTACGGCGTGGTGGAGGCGTTTTGTGGTCATGGGATCGGTCGGACCTTCCACATGCCACCGCAGGTCTCGCACGTGGGTCGTCGCGGCACCGGGCTGCGCATGAAGGCCGGCATGACCTTCACGATCGAGCCGATGCTCAACGAGGGCACCCCGCACTGCGACGTGCTCGAGGACGGCTGGACGGCGGTGACCCGCGATGGACGGCTCTCGGCCCAGGCCGAGCACACGATCCTCGTGACCGACACCGGCTACGAAGTACTCACGATGCGCGACGGCGCGTTCTCTTTGTGAGGGCCCGTGGCGCAGGCGCACCATCGCTCCGCGTGCCCGCTCGACTGCCCCGACGCATGCACCTTGCGGGTCGCGGTCGAGGACGGACGCGTCACGACGCTCGATGGTGACGGCCGCAATCCGCTCACCGACGGCTTCATCTGCGCGAAGGTGCGGGGGTTTGCCCGGCACATGTACGGCGAGCACCGGGTTCTGCACCCCGCGATCCGCACCGGGCCCAAGGGCACCGGTCAGTTCCGACGCGCGTCGTGGGACGAGGCGCTCGACCTCGTCGCGGCGCGCCTGACCGAGCTGGTGCGAACGCACGGCGGCCAGACGGTGCTGCCGATCTGCTACGGCGGCAGCAACGGCGTGCTGACCCAAGACGGGTCGGACGCCCGCTTCTTCCGTCGCCTCGGGGCGAGCACCCTCGACAAGACGGTCTGCGCCGCGCCGTCGGGCCGCGCCGCGTCGGGTCTGTACGGCAAGATGCCCGGCGTCGCGCTGCACGACTACGTCCACGCCCGGCTGATCGTGCTGTGGGGATTCAACCCGTCGGCGTCCGGCATCCACTTGCTGCCCGTGCTCAAGCGCGCGCGCGAGGCGGGGGCGCGACTGGTCGTCGTCGATCCGCGACGCACCCCCGTCGCAGCGAAGGCGGACCTTCACCTGGCCCCGCGTCCGGGCACGGATCTGCCGCTCGCCCTCGCGGTCCTGCGGCAGCTGTGGGCGACGGGCGCGGCGGACGAGGCATTCCTGCGGGCGCACGCGACCGGCGTCGAGACGCTGCGCGCGCGAGCCGAGCCGTGGACCTCGGCGCGGGCGGCCGAGGTCGCCGGCGTTTCGGCACGGGACATCGAGACCCTGGCGACGTGGTGGGCCGAGAGCTCACCGGCCGTGGTCCGCTGTGGCTGGGGCCCCGAGCGCAACCGCAACGGCGGCTCGGCGACGGCGGCCATCGTCGCGTTGCCGGCCGTGACCGGAAAGTTCGGCGTGCGCGGCGGCGGCTACACGATGAGCAACTCCCGGGCGATGCGACTTTCGACCGAGGCGATGATCGGCGAGGCCGCGCCGGACGTGCGCGTGGTGAACATGAACCGGCTCGGCCACGCGCTGACCGAGCTCTCCGATCCACCCGTGCACGCGCTGTGGAGCTACAACTGCAACCCGCTGGCCACGATGCCGCATCAGAACCTCGTGCGCCGCGGCCTGTCGCGCGACGACCTGTTCTGCGTCGTGCACGAGCAGGTGCTCAACGACACGGCCCGCTACGCCGACGTGCTGCTGCCGGCGACGACCTTCCTCGAGCACGACGAGCTCGCGGTGGGCTACGGGGCGATCGTGCTCAATCGGATCCGACCGGCGGTGGCGCCTTGTGGTGAAGCGCGTCCCAACTACGCCGTGTTCGACGCGGTGGCCGAGCGCATGGGGCTGTCGCGGCCCGACGACGCGCGCACGCCCGACGAGATGGTGGCCCGCATCCTCGCGGCGACGCCCGGCGGAGAAGCGGCCGCGGACTCGATCGCGGCCGAGGACGTGGCGTTTCCGGCGGGAGAGCTCGCGCCGATCCCGATGGCCGACGGCCGCACGTGGACCGACGACGGCAAGATCCACCTTTGTCCGCCCGAGCTCGACGCCGAGGCGCCACACGGCCTGTACCACTACGCGCCCGACCCCGGCACCACGACCTACCCGCTCGCTCTCATCTCGCCGTCCAGTCGGCACACCGTCAGCTCCACGTTCGGCCAGCTTCACCGCGAGCCCGCCGCGATCGCGCTGCATCCCGACGACGCGGTCGCCCGGGGCCTGAGCACGGGCGACCGCGTGCGCGTATACAACGAGCTCGGGGAGGTGCGATGTCGCGTACGCGTCGATCCCGACGTCCGACCGGGCGTGGTGTCGCTCGCCAAGGGTCTTTGGTGCGACCGGACCGACAACGGAAACACGGCCAACGCACTGTGCCCCGACACACTGTCGGACATCGGGGGCGGCGCGACCTTCAACGACGCCCGGGTGCAGGTCGAGCCCGCGCCCCTGCCCGCCCCGCCGCCCCGAGATGAGTGACGACGACACCACCGAGGAGCCCCGCGACGACGCGGACCTCGAGCCCGAGCATCCGGAGCTACCCCGGGGATCGGTCGTCGGTCGCTACACGATCCTCGGCTCGGTGGCGCGCTCGCAGGCCGACGTGGTCTACGGGGCGTACGACCCGACCGAAGAGCGCAAGGTCGCCATCAAGCTGGTGCGCATCACGGAGACGGACGACGACGCCGACCGAGACGCCGCACGAGAGCGGATGCTCGAAGAAGCCGAGGCGGTCGCCCGCCTGCGGCACCCGTGCGTGGCGCAGGTGTTCGAGGTCGGTACCCTCGACGACCACATCTTTCTCGCGATGGAGTTCCTCGACGGGATCGACCTGCGCGCCTGGATGGAGGCACGCGACGAGCCCTTTCCCTGGCCCGAGGTGCTCCGGGTGTTCCGCGAAGCGGGACGCGGTCTGGCCGCCGCCCACCGCCACCGCATCGTGCATCGCGACTTTTCGCCGTCGTCGGTGCTGCTGTGCAAGGGCGGGCGGATCTGCGTGCTCGACTTCGGGCTCGGCCGCGAGGCCACCCCGCCCGACGAGCTCGATCTCGACGTCGCCGAGCTCGAGAGCTCGTTTCCGGGAGAGCCCCGCGAGAACCGGCATCGACCCGCCTCGATCACCCGTCGTGGTCTGACGCTGGGAACCCCGCACTACATGGCGCCGGAGGTGCACATCAGCCACCGCTCCGACGCCAAGTCCGATCAGTTCAGCTTCTGCGTCGCGCTGTACGAGGCGCTGTACGGCGAGCGGCCGTTCCCCGGCAACCGTCCGATCGCCATCGCGATGGAGGCGGTCAAGCACAACGTCCGGCACGCCCCCCCGAGCTCGGACGTGCCCCCGTGGTTGCGCGACATCGTGGTGCGAGGGCTGCATCCGCGCCCCGAGGAGCGGTGGTCTTCGATGGAGGCGCTGCTGCGAGAGCTGGCGCGGGATCCTGCGGCGCGGCGCCGTCGCTGGGCGCTCGGTGCCGCCGCCGTCGCCGTGCTCGGCGTGGGCGCGTGGGGGATCGCCCGCCAGGTGCAGGCCGAAGAAGAGTGGTGCGCTCCGGACGAAGCGGCGCTCGCCGCAGTCTGGGACGCGCCGCGTCGCGCTGCCCTCGCCCAAAAAGTGACCGAGACCGCCCGCCCGTGGGCGCAAGACGTCTGGTCGACCACCGCGGACGCGGCCGATCGCTGGGCGGCGGAGTGGACCATGCTCACCGAGGCCGCGTGCGTGGCCACGCGCGTGCGCGGCGAGGCGACCGAGGAGCTGTGGGCGCTTCGCAAGACGTGCCTCGCCGATCAGCTGCGGCAGATCGAGGGGCTCGGGCGGGCGATCGACACCGGCAGCGCCGCCGTCCTCGATGGTGCCTATCTGCTCGCGCCGGCCCTGACGAGCGCGCGCGTGTGCACCTTCTCCGAGGATCTCGAGTCGCGCCCCGTGCCCGGACAGGACGATCGCGAGCTCGTGGCGTCGCTGTCGGCCGACCTCGCGACTGCCGAGGCACTGCGCGCGGCCGGCGACATGCCCGCGGCCGTGCGCCGTATCGAGGGCATCGTCGCGGCGACCGAGAGCACCGACTTCTCGCCCCTTCGCGTCGACGCGTGGCTCGCCCTGGGTCGAGCCGAACGCGACCGTCGGCGATGGCACGCCGCGGCCGACGCCTTTCACGCCGCGGCGGCACTGGCCACGCGCGACGATTTGTCACGGCCGCTGGCGATCGCGTGGCTGGAGCTGGCCGCGGTCACGGCCGCCGATGGCGACGGCGCCGATGCGCGTCGCTGGGCCGACTACGCCGAGGCGGTCATCGAGCGCCGGCAGTACGCGCGCCTGCGCCCGCGACTGTCCGAAGTTCGGGGCGACGCGGCGGCTGCGGACCACGCCCCGGCCGATGCGATCGGGCACTACTACCAGGCCATCGCCCTGGAAAAACAAAGCGAGGACGGCCACGCGCTGCGCGTCGTCCAAGTTTGGCGCAAGCTGGGCAACGTGCTGATGGCGCAGGGCGACCCCACCGCGGCGGTGGGGCACTTCGAGGACGGATTGTCGGCCATGACCGATGCCGTGGGTGCCGTGCACCCGGTCCTGCGGTCGTGGCTGCGCGACCTCGCCCGCGCTCAGGCGGCGGCGGGTGATACGGCCGCGGCACGTGCGTCGCTCGAGCGCGCCGTGTCCCTGGTGGCGACGACGCCCGACCCGGTCGCGGACGCCGAGACGCGCTACGCCCTCGGGCAGCTCGAGCTCGACACGGGCGACGCGGCCGCGGCGACGGAGCAGTTCGCCACCGCGGCGGCACTGCTGACCGATCGGCCGGATGCGGCCGAGCTGCTGGCGCGCGTGCTGCACAGCAATGGCCGCGCGTGGCTGCGACGGGGCAAGCCCGCGAAGGCGATCGAGCCGCTGCAGCTTGCGGTCGCCGCCGCGACGAACGCTCGCATCGGCGACGTGCAAGCCCACGCGCGCTTCGATCTCGCGCGCGCGATGTGGTTCGACGAGTCGACACGGTCCGACGCCCTGGCGCTCGCCGCCACGGCCCAACGGGAGCTCGCGGCCCGCGACGCCGTCCCCGCGGCGGAGCTCGCCGCGATCGAGCACTGGATCGACTCGCATTCGTTGCGCGCCATGGGTACCGACACGCCGGCGCCCGAACCCCAGCGCCCCTCGCCGACCCCCGGCCCCGCCCCGGAGCTGGCACCGTGACACGCGGGTCGAGCCTGGTCGCTCTCGCGATCGTGACGGGGTGCGCCGGCGCGGCGCCCAAGCGCGTCACGACCCGCACGAACACGGAGCGGATCGCGTTGCCCTTCCCCGTCGGTGATCCCGTCAAGGAGCACTCGGGCCCACGCCTGCAGCTGGCGGCCGCGTCGTACGGCGTGCTGACCGACGACGGTGCCCTCATCGGCGCGTACATCGAGCCGAGCGCCGACAACTACGAGGCGGTCGCCGAGCTCGTCTCTCGGATCGACCGGACGCGGCCCAGCGTCACGGAAGTGAGCGTCGACGCCCTCGAGGCCGCCGGCGTCCGCCCACCGTCGGACTCCGGACTGCTCGTGTCGAGCCAGGGGGTCTGCCGCGCGGCGATCACCACGCCGACGATCCACGCCGACCCCGACGCCGCCGCGCTGGAGATCCGTTGGGCGCTGCAGGGATGCGAGACGACGGAGGCGACGCCGGTCCTCGTGCTGACCGAGCGCCTCGCCGAGTCGCTGCGCTGGGTTGCCGCCGAGCGCACCGTCGAGCTCACCCTGCCGGTCGGCGCCGCGTGGACCGACCGGCGCGCGACCATGGTGCAGGCACCCGACTGGGGTGGTGGTGGCCTGCCCACCGCGCACGTCGTGTCCGTCTGGGAGGTCGCCGACGTCGCCCCGCCGGTGGTGCAGGTCTACGAAGCCCTGGTGGCGATCGCCGGCGACGAGCCCGACCCGTGTCGGGACCGCGACGCCTGGGTGCAGACCAACGCCTTCGACCAAGGACGCTGGCTCGACGCGATCGAGCCCACCGAGGACCACACGGCGATCCCACAGCTGCTCGGCGCGATCGCCCACGAGGGGGTGCTCGACGCGATCGTCTACCGCGACCGCGACGCGATCGCGATCGCGGTACCGCCCGCGACGATCCCCGGTGGCGAGGCCACCGCGTGGGCGTACCACCTCGTCGGGCCCGAGGACCCCACGCGCTTCGACGCACCATGGGGTTTTTCCGTGGTCAGCGGGCGCGCGCAGTTCCTACCGCGGTGTCCCGGCGCCGACCTCATCGCCCCCTGATTCGCGCGGGGGGGCGACGAAGCGCTGGATGCGTTGGGTCGTCAGCGTGCCGTCGACGGAGTAGGTCAGGCGCTGACGGCCGTACCGAGCCGAGCCGTCCGCGGTGGGCGTCTCCTGCAACCACACGGTGACCATCGTCTCGCCCGCGTCTCCGGACTCGACGAACGGCGGAGTGAACTTGGGCGCCTTCGGTGCGGCGAACGGCGGCGGCGCGGTCTCGAGCACCGGGGGTCCGAACGCGTACATCACGTCGCGCGTCCAAGCGAGCGCGAGCTGTCGACGCAGGGGCGCGGCGGCATCGGACCAACCGCGGGTCGCGAGGCCCCGCACCACTGCGACGTCTCCGGTGCTCCACTGCTCGCGAACGAAGGCCCCGGTCAGCACGCACTGCCCTTCGACGATCGATCGGCCCACGACGACGACCTCGTCGAACGTCGTGGGTCGAGCGATGCACGCGTTGTCGTCGAGGGTCGCCCCCGTCGCCTCGAGGTACGCATCACGCACGGCGTCGTCGGTGGCCAAGCGCGCCTTCGTGGGCTCGACCGTGCCCTCCTCGTTCTTCGCCGAGGACGACGCGCCCGGCGGCGGAGCCTGGCATGCGGCGAGCACGAGCACGGTCGACAGATACGATCGCCAACGCACCGCGGCGCACAGTACCCTATGCGTGGATGTCTCGTGCCCGGTTCACCGATCTCGAGGCGGCGCGCGAACACGTCGCCGCGTTCGACCCCTCGACTGCCCTCCCCGGAGAGTGGACGACGACACAGGTCCTGCAGCACTGCGCGCAGAGCGTCGAGATGTCGCTCGACGGTTTTCCGCAGCTCGAGCCCGCGTTCGTGCGCGCCACGGTCGGCAAGTGGGTCGCGCGACGCTTCCTGCGTCGCGGCCATCTCGGTCACGATCCGTCGGCCGCGATCCCCGGTGCGCCGACGCTCGACCCCGAGCTCGACGCCGTCGCGGCCAAGACACGCCTGCTGGCCGCCATCGATCGCTTCACCGACCACGCCGGCCCGCTCGCGCCGCACTTCGTCTTCGGCGCGCTCGACAAGACCGACTTCGGTCGGATCCACGCGCTTCACCTGTCCGATCACTTCGCCGACCCCGGCGTGCAGTGAACGAGGGGGCCGCGGCCGACGACGACCGATCGTCGTCGGACACGCCAGGCCCCAAATGCAGAGTGGCGCCGTGCCCTCCCGTCCGTAGACGAGTTGGCCACGACGCCACGTCTGGCTTGGGCTCGGAGGGGCCTTACTCTTCCTTCTTCTCTTCTTCGGGCTCGCCTTCGCCGTCGGCCGCAGCCGGCTCTTCGCCACCGCCGTCGGCCTTCTCGGCACCGTCGGCCGCAGCCGGCTCTTCGCCACCGCCGTCGGCCTTCTCGGCACCGTCGGCCGCAGCCGGCTCTTCGCCACCGCCGTCGGCCTTCTCGGCGCCATCGGCCGCAGCCGGCTCGGCACCGTCGGCCTTCTCGTCGGGCTTTTCGGCGTCGGCCTTCTTCTCGCCTTCGTCAGCCTTCTTCTCGGGCGCGGCCGACTTCTTGCCGTCTTCTTTCTTGTCGTCGCAACCCGAGATTGCAACGGCGCCCACGAGAAGAGTGAACAGGGCGCTACGGAGGGACTTGGTCGGAGTCATGGGCACCAAGATGAACTAGCCACGCGCGATGGCTGTCATGGTCGACCCATTGGACTGTCACGATTTCGTCATACGGCACTGCCCGAATCGTCCGTGGCCGCCGCGATCGCCCACGTCGCGGCCAAGACGTCGCGGATCGGGTGCGGTCCCACCGGTGCATCGGGGTCCAGGCCTGCGCGATCGATCAGGCGATCGATCACCTCCAGGCCCATGCGCGTGACATCGGGGATCGCCGGCGGAAGCTCGACGCCGATGTCGGTCGCGTGATGGCGAACCAGCGATCTCACGAGCGCGTGTCCCGTCGAGTCCCCGTGCATCGCCACGCACACCAGCGCGGGTCCGGGGTCGTCGAACTTCGCCAGATCCGCCGGATCGGCCCACAGCTGCTGTCCCTCGCGGGTGCGAAATCCGATCGGCGGCCGTCCGCGGGCGCCCGACCGCGGCTTGCGACGGCGCCAGGGAAACCGCGTGAGCACGCGCTGCAGCTGGTAGTCGTTGATGTGGGCCATCGCCGTGGTTCAGAGGCCGAGAGGTGGTCCGGCAGACTACCTGGGCTCACCTCTTCGCGGGTGCGCCGCGACGGGCCGAAGGGTTGAGCGACCTCACGAGCCCTCCCCACCCCGCAGCTCGATTTCGACCAACTCGCGATCGGCCGCGAGCCCCTTGAGGCTCGCCGAAAACACGCGCTGCGGTCGGCCCTCCAGCCGTCGCGCGATCTCGGGCTGCTCCGCCATCGAACGCAGCAGCACGAGCTTGCCCTCGCCCGCTTGCCCTTGCAGTCGCGCGGCGACGTTGACGGTCGTGCCGAAGAAATCGAGACGATCGTTGGCGCGCACGGCCAGGCACGCGCCCTCGTGGATACCGAGCTTGACGCCGATACCGAGGTCGCCGTGGACCTTCTCCGTCTCCGCGACCATCTGCAGCGCGGCGTCGATCGCCGACTGCGGGGTCGAGAACGTGGCCATGACCGCGTCTCCCATCGTCTTGACCAGCGCGCCCTCGTGCGCGTCGATGGCCGCCTCCATCACGCGGAAGTGCTCCTGCACGATCGCAAAGGCCTTCGCGTCGCCGACCCGCTCGTACAGCGCGGTCGAGCCGGTCAGATCCGAAAACAGCAGCGTCAGCTGACCGATCGACAGCTCGAGGCCGGCGGCCGGAGCCTCCGTCGCGAACAGATCCACGAACTCGGGCAGGCTCGCCACCACCGAGCCCAGTACCGCGTCCGCCGACCAGCCGGTGCGCTCGACCGCGAGATAGACCTCCTCCTCCGCCGTCGATCGCATGCGCAGCGTCGTCGGACCGTCGGCCTGCCCGGTGGCCGAAAGGCGCACGCCCTCGGCGTCGACCTCGACCTCGATGACGGCCGGGGCGGCATCGCGAGCCAGCGTGCCGACACGCTGGCCCACGAGCGTGCGGACCTGCAGGTGGCCGTCGGTGAGATCGAGCAGCTCTTCGCGGACTTGCCCCGCCGGCAGCTGAAGCTGCGCCAGCACATGCGGCCGAAAGATCGGGCTCGCGGCGCAGTACACCGAGGTCGCGACGTCGCGCACGGATGCGTTGCTGCGGAACACCGCCTCCACGTTCGCACCGAAGTCGATGTCGTAACTGATGTTGCACGCCTCGCAGTGCACGGCCGACTCGACCTCCGCGAGCGAACGCGCCACGCCGGCCGACACCTTGCACACGGGACAGTTGATCTGCCAGTTGAGGTCGACGAGGCCGGCCTTGGTGGCGTGCAGGAACGTCTTGAGCACGGCCCGCTTGTCGCGACTCCAGGCGCGCGCGAGCTCGAACGGGCGCATCTGCGAGACGTCTTCGTCCGGTCGCGAGGTCAGGTGCGTGGTCAGGTCGTCGACGACCTTCGGATCGACCGGCATCTGCAGCAGGCCCTCGCGGCGCCGTCGCAGCTGCGCGAGGTCGACGTTGGAGCTGGCTCCCACCACGATCCGCGCGTCCGAGACCGACAGCAGCTGTCGTGCGATCTCGGCCGGGGGATGGTGCTGCGTCGCCTCGGCGTGCTCCTTCTCGACGATCTCGGCGATCGCGTCGACATAGGCTCTCAGTCGCCGACGCAAGCTGGACCGAATGATCGGCCCTATCGCGCGAAGGACCAGGTTCTTGAGCTCGCCGTACGCGGTGACGGTCGCCATGCAGCCGTCGGCCGCGTCTTCGACCACCACGCGCAGGCCACCGTCGCTGGCCGGCCCGTTGAGAAAATCGCGGCGGCCCTCCATGTAGCGGCCTTCGACCCACTGGTACGGACGCTCGACCCACTCCAACTGCAGACCACTCTGCTTGGCGCGCCCGACCATCTGTCGGCGTCCTTCGATCTCGCGCCAGGTGTAGCTGGACTCGCCGAGCCCGAGCGCGCGGTCGGACCGGTTGCTGTCCGACAGCATCGCCCACACCAACGACCGCGGGGCCGCGATGCGGCGCTCGACGGTGACGCCAGCCTCGGCCATCGCGTCCGATCGTGGCACACCGACGCGGCCGAGGACAGCATCAGGCCAGCGCGGCCAGCAACGCCGCTGCCGCGCACTCGACGTCGGCTACGCGTGTACGGCGACCGAGGCTCAGGCGTACCGCCCCCCGCGCCGAGCGGGCGTCGATGCCCATCGCACCGAGGACTCCGCTGGGCGCATCGTCGTCGGTGTGACACGCCGAGCCGGTGGACGCCGCGACCGCCGGCGCGCGTCCGAGGATCACGGCACCTTCGTGGCCTTCGAAGCGCACGTGCAGCGTGTTGGGCAGCACATCGGCACCGTCGCCGGTGCGCACCGCCGAGGGGTGCTTCGACAGCTGCGCCCACAGCCGGTCGCGAAGCTCGGCTTGACGCGCAGATTCGGCGGCGAGGTCACTGGCCGCGAGGGCGCACGCGGCCCCGAGACCCACGATGAGCGCGACCGGCTCGGTGCCCGGCCGGACGCCGCGCTCCTGACCGCCGCCGTGACAGCGCGGCGACAGGGTCAGGCCCTCGCGCACGAACAGCGCCCCGATCCCGGCCGGACCGTAGAGCTTGTGGGACACGACCGTGAGCATGTCGACGCCGAGGGCCCCCACGTCGACGGCGATCTTGCCGACGGCTTGGGCCGCGTCGGTGTGCACGAGCACGTCCGGCGACGCGGCGCGAGCCATGTCCGACAGCGCCCGCACCGGCTGGATCACGCCGGTCTCGTTCTGCGCGAGGATCACCGACAGCAAGCCGCACGGCCGCGACAGAACCTCGGCGGCGGCGTCGAGGTCGACGCGGCCGCGTGCGTCGACCGCCAGCACGTCACGCGTCACGCCGTCACGCGCGCGCAGCCGCGACGGCTCCTCGACCGCGGGGTGCTCGACCGCGGACACGACGAGCCGAGGCGTCGCCAGATCCGGGCCGAGGATCGCGAGGTTGTCGGCCTCGGTGCCACCGCCGGTGAACACGATCGTGTCGGGGTCGGTCCCGACGAGCGTCGCGACCTGTGCCCGTGCCTGTGCGACGGCCCGCGCCGCCGCGTGCCCATACGCGTGACCGCTCGAGGGGTTGCCCCACTGCGCGCCGAGCCAGGGCAGCATGGCGTCGCGCACCCGCTCGTGCACGTACGTGGTGGCGTTGTGGTCGAGGTAGATCGGCGCGTCGTCGGACGTCATCGCCGCGGCAACGTAGCAGGGCGCAACGAAAGATGGGGGGCACCGATGGGCGCTTGGGGGCGCGCGCCGCCGGTGCCCCCACACGTCACCGAGCTCCCGCCGTTCGAGCTGCGCTCACGCACAGCCGAGGGCACCGCGGCGGGATGTTCGCGCCGGTGACGCAAGGTTCCTACGCAACCCCGGCGGAAGTTCTGACGGCTCGCGCGTCGATTCGATCAGGAATCGACGAGCGTGACCGGCGAGATGGTGCAGGTGCCCCCCGGCGGGTTCAACGTCACGATGACCTCGCCCAAAAACCCGTCGTTGCTGTCGAACTCCCAACCATCGAGATCGACGTGGTGCGCGCCCTCGGTGGGCGAGGACGAGAATATCTCCGTCTCCTCGCACTCTTTGCGCTCGTCGACGGGGCAGTGTCCGGTGAAGGTGCCCGTGGCCTTGAGGTCGACCGCGACGATCGTCGCATCCCGCGGACAGTCGGAGACGTTGAACTCGCCCGCTTTGAGATGACACTTGTTGCATCCGGCGGTGGGGCAACCCATCCCGGTGAGGACGGCGAGGCCGAAACCGAGCGCGGGGACCACGAGGCGGAGGGGGATTGGCGAGAGCAGGGGCATCGTCTTTTCGTTCCTACGGCGCACGGGTGGCCGTGGTTGACGTGCCGAGTGTACTGAGCCGGACTGCGGTGACGAAATTCACGGGACCCAAGCCCGGAACAGCGTCCCCTTTCCTCCCTTCGCGCGCACCGCCTGCTCGGCGCGCACGAGGTCGTCGACGGTGATCGCGGCCCCGGATCGTTCGTACAGCGCCGCACCGAACGTCGCGGCGATCTCGTCGTCGACGGGCTCGCTCGCGGCCACCACGAACTGCGACCCGGCGAGAAGAAACGCGGCGGCCACGTGGATCCCTCCGCCGCCGAGCGTCGCGTCGACCCGTCCCGTCTCGCAGCCCGTCAGCACCACGAACCGTGGCGCCCGCCGCAATGCCAGGACATCGCCCACGCCGAACGTCGCCTCGCCGACCAGCGGCAGCGTGAAATCCCACGCGCCCTCTCCGGCGACGCCGTGGCCGGCGTAGTGAAACAGATCCACCTTGGCCAGGTCGGCCGACACTGCCTCGTGCGCCGCGTCCTCGCCGGTGCGTAGCGTGACCTGCCAGCCGTGCCGTCGCAGACGATCCGCGACCGATCTCGCTTCCGCGGCGGCGCCGGGCAATCGACCGAGCCCGCCACGCGTCGCGGGATCGCCGACGACGAGCGCACGTCGACGCGCCGTGGCCGAATCCGTGCGCTCCGGCAGATCGACGCCGTAGACCACCACCACCTCGTCACGCAGCTTGCCCTCGCCGAACGCGAGGTCACCGAACGCCACCGACATCAGCGCGTGAGTCGGCAGGGCCACCACCCGCTCGGACGCCCGAAGGCTGTCGGCGAACGGTTCGAGCAGCTGCCCGTCGCCGTGCGTCGCCGCCTCGACCTGCGCCGCGGTGAACGACGCGACGGCCGTCGTGACGTCGGTGATCGCGAACCCGACCCAGCCCGTCGTCACCGGGGTGTACAGCAGCCAGACCTCTCCGGGATCCGGGGACCGGAAGTCCGGTGTCTCTTCGGCCGAGCGCACCAACGCGTACGCCTCGTCGAGGGTCGCCCGCATCTGGGCACGCTGTTGCTCGTGGCGCTCGGCCACGCGTGCACGCTCGTCGGCCGGCAGCTTCCAGGCCGTGGCGAGCTCCTGTCCCATCGACTCCGACAGCTTGCGGTAGGTGCCCAGCAGCGTCTGCCACCTTTGCCGGTCGTCGGGCGCCAGCGCGGCGACGCGGCCGGTGCGGCCGATCGGCCGGAAGTCCCGGCTGCGGGCCCTTCGTGCGACGGTCACCGCGCCAGCCGTATCGTCGAGCGCGAGCCGGGTCTCCACCGCCAACGCTGCACTGCGCCCGAGGCCGGCCGCGAGTCCCTCGCGCCCCTGCGACAGACCGACCTGGCGCAGCGCGGCGTCGACCTCCGACTCGGCCTCGGTGAGGGCGAGCGCCGCGGCCTCGAGGTTGCCGGCCTTGCGCTCGACATCGCCGCGCAGCACCGCCATGCGCCATGCCAGCAGTGGATCGAGGCCGTTGCCCTCGTCCGCCGCCGCCGTGGCGAGCTCCAGCTGCGCCCGCGCCGTCTTCGGATCGTCGCGCGCCGCCGCGACGGCGGCCGAAAGGTACCGGACCCAAGGGCGCTGCGCCGGCGCGACCGCCTCGGGATCGATCGTCGCGATCCGCCGAGCGGCCTCGTCGGGATCGTCGCGCCACAACGCTTCGACCGCGTGCGTGATCGCGGCGTCGTCGCGCGCGCCCTGCTCGCCCGGATGCTCGCGGACGTCGCAGCCTCCGCCCTCGCCGAAGCCCGCCATCGCGGCCTCGAGCAACCGTGCCGCTTGCGGGCTGGCGGTCCCGGGCGCCGTCGCCATCAGCACGCCCCAGGCGGCGTTGGACTGCGCGCGCGCGCGCATGCAAGCGGCTCCGGGGACCGAACCCGCGCTCGCTTCGACGAGCGTCTGGACGAGCGCGGACTGCTCGGAGCGGCGCCCGAGGATCCCCAGGATCGCCAGACGGAACGACGCGGACAGGGCCTCGAGGTTCGGCAGCTCGAGCCGCACGCTGTCGAGATGCGCGAGCTCGAACTCCGCCAAGGCCGCTCGAAAGTCGCCCCGGCCGTGCGCGAGCAACCCTCGGTAGTAGTGCAGCTCCGCGCGGCGCTCGTCGTCGAGCGCGTCGGCGACGTGCAGCGACGCGACGTCGACCAGCCACTGTAGCGTCGCCTCGTCGCTGCGCTCGAGGTAGACGTCGCCGACCATGTCGACCACCTGCACCGCCGCCCCGACGTGGTCGAGGCGGATCGCCTCTTCGAACACCGCGGTACCGGTCGTGAGCAGCGCGTCCTTGTCCCCGAGTGCGAGCTGCAGCTTGAGCAGCAGCCGCTGCGCGGTGCGACGCTCGTACCCCTCGAGCTCTCCGAGCGCCGCGTCGACGTCTCGCCGAACCTCGGCGTAGACGGCCAGCGGATCGTCATGGTCGCCACCGAGAGGTTCGGCGAGCGCCGACACGCGAACGGCCTCGCCGAGATCGTCGAACGTGATGGCCCACGGCGCGGCGCCGTCCAGCGCGATCGTCAGCCCACCGTCGACGGGACGAGCCTCGACGACCCCCAAGAAGCCGCCCGCGTGGGGACGCATCGGCACCGCTTTGGCGCCGGAGGTCAGCGTGACGAGGGGCGCGGTCGTCCCGCGAACCCAAACGCGCAGCTCAGCGCCCGCCGTCGGCAGCTCGCACACGCGCGTGCGCACCGAGGCCTCCGTACAGCCCGTGAAGCGAACCTCGGGCGGACGTAGTTCGGCGCGCTTGGTGGTCGGCGCCGTCGCAGGCGCTTGCTCGGGCTGCCGCTCGGGCTTGGACTCGGTGCACGCCAACCCATGCAGCGCGAGGCCGAGGATGAGCTGTTGGCCGATCCGCATGCCGACGACCCGGGCAGTGTACGGCAGCGCCCCCGTCGCGGGTCCCGTGATATATCCGCCCGCGTCGATGCCACAGGCGGACCGGGACCTGATCCGCGATGCCTTGGAGGGGCAGGCCGCGGCCACGCGCATGCTCGTTCGGCGTGTACGGCCGGTCGTGCAGACCGAGGTCGCGCACTTGTTGATGCGCTGTGCGCCCGCGCAGGGACGCAGCGCGCGGCAAGAGGTGGAGGACCTCGTACAAGAGGTGTTCACCCGCTTGTGGGACGACGACGGGAGGCTCCTGCGCCAATGGGCCCCCGAGCGCGGGCGGTCCCTGGACAGCTGGGTGCGACTGGTCGCCCGGTCGCGCGCGCTCGACCTGCTTCGCAGCCGCCGCCGGACCCCGTGGGCCGACGAGCCCACCGAGGACGCCGAGCTCGATCGCCAACCCAGCACCGAGTCGACCGGGGCCACGGTGATCGCCCGGGACGCGCTCGCCCGCCTGCAGGCCCGCCTCCAGGCCAAGCTCACCGACCGCGACTGGCTGCTGTTCCTTGCGGTCGTCGTGGAGCAGACGCCGGTCAAGCAGGTCGCGGCCGAGACCGGCATGAGCCCCGACGCGATCTATCAGTGGCGTAGCCGCTTCTGCCGCAACGTCCTGCCGGAGCTCGCGCAGGAGCTCGAGGAGGCCCCCGCGTGACCCGACGTCAGGAATCGGCCGCGGCCGCCGTAGGGAAGGAGGCGAGCCCATGAACGAGGAAGACGCCCTGGCGGCACTGGCCGATGCGCTGCAGCGCGAGGAGCGACTGCGCCCCCCCGAGTGGGACAAAGTCGCCCACGGCCGAATGTCGGTCGAGGACGCCGTGGCGGCTCGCCGCGCCGCCGGCGACGACGAGGACGACATCGCGCGCGCGCGAGAGATGTTCGCGCCGATGGACGAGGCACAGGAAGATGCGCTGGCCGAGCGGCTCGCCGCGATCGCGACCGAGTCGACCCCGATGCCGGTGGAGGACGAGGTCGATCGCCCGGTGCCGGCGACGGTGGTGCGCCCCGATCCGGGGGTGTGGCAACGCCGTGTCGCTTACGGGGTGCTCGCCGTCGCGGCCGCCGGCGTGCTGGTGTGGTCTCTGCGTCCGCCGCCCGACCCCGACCCCGCGCCGCAGATCGCCGCCGCCACGCCGCTTCCGTCGTACGAGGCCGTGGTGCAGCCCGGCCAGGCCCACGCGCGCGCGGGCACCGACGATGGCGAGGTCCGGCTGGCCGTCGGCGCTCCGTTCTCCGTGCTGCTGCGCCCTGCGTCGCGGCACGAGCAACCGGCCCGCACCGTGCTGTGCTTGCGCGACGCTACCGGCCGAACGCGGCGACTCGACGCGACCCAGACCCCGGGCGGACCGGGCGAGACGCTCGAGGTCGCCGCATCCGTGCCTTCCGACGTCGAGGTCGGGCGCTGGACGCTGCTGGCGATCGTGTCCGCGGGCGACTTCGGCGACGCGCCGTGTGCCGCACGCGACGCCGATGCGACGAAGGTCGTGCAGACACCCGTCGAGATCGTACGCTCGTCGCGTTGAAGCCCGTCGCGACACTGGCCGTCGTGCTCGCGCTCGGCGGGCTCGCGGGCTGCCCCGGCTCCGCCCCACCGCCGCCACGCCCCGGTCCGGCCTGTCGCGCGCTCTTGTCCGTGGCCGAGCGCGGACGAGGTTGCGACGACACGCTCGGTGCGCTCGCCGATCGGCTCGCCCGCGAGCCCGACGAAGCGGCGTGCATCCGCGCCACGCGAAACCTGCTCGCCACGCCGCCGGCCTCGACCTCGCAGGTGCGCAGCCTCCATGCCGCCGACGACACGACCCCCGACGACGCGCCGTTGCGCCCCGAGGAGCTGGACGCCCTGGCCGCGCTCGAGCTGCCGGCCCCGCTGTCGATCACCCCGGACATCCGCGCGGTGCCGGGGCTTCCACCGACCCACGCGATGATCGACGGCGTCGCGCTGACGCTCGACGAGCAGGGTCGCCTCCAGGCGAGCACCGCCGCCGGCGCGCGCACGCTGACGCTTCGTCACGCCGGCAAGCAGACCGAGTACTGCGTGGAGCTGACCGCGTGCGAGCCGCTGCAGCTGACGTCCCACGCGGCCCGCCTCGCCAAGCACGAGCGCGTCCACCTCGGACGCTGCCCCGGCTGAGGTGTGCGGGCGGCTCGACCTACGTCAGGTCGAAGCCCCACAGCAGCTTGTTCCAGTCGGAGTCGACCGACCGAGACTCGCCGAAGGGGTACTCCATGCGGGCGATGAAGATGACGTCGCCCTTGGGGAACATGAACTGGATGATCTCGCGCGTGGGCGTGTTCGTCTCCCGGTCCATGACGTGGAGCTTGAAGTAGATCCCCTCTTTTTTGTTGTAGTCGTGCTGGTAGCTGATCTCTTCGACGTCGAGGCCCTGCTGTTTGTACTGGTTTTCGAACCAGGTCACGGTGCGCTCGTCCATCGGACGCGTCTTGTGCGTGACGTAGAAGGTCAGGTCGATCTCCTCCGCCGCGTTGTCGTCGTACTCGTCGTCGCCGCCGCCTTCGAAGAAGTCGTCGCCGCCACCCTCGTCGTCACCACCTTCGTCGGCCTTCTCCTCACCGGAGTTGCCGCCGAAGGCATCCGCACCCGACGACGCGCAGCGCAGGATCGGGACCCACTCGTTCGGGTCGGGGCTGTGCGCGGCTTCCCCGCAGGCCTTGAACACGTAGAGCGTGACGGGACGCTCGAAGAGCACGCCGAGCGCGGGAAACTTGAGCTTGTTTTCCGCCTTGCTGCCCTGCGCGGGACTGTCGACCCACTGCGCCGCCTCGGACTTGTTGCGGCTTTCGCCCTTGCATCCGCCGGCGACGACCAACATCGCGGCAAGCGCCGCACCAGC
This sequence comes from uncultured Pseudomonadota bacterium, assembly GCA_937896535.1. Classification (GTDB taxonomy): domain Bacteria; phylum Myxococcota_A; class Polyangia; order Nannocystales; family Nannocystaceae; genus CALBMM01. The sequence goes on along the minus strand of CALBMM010000205.1, from coordinate 19,511 downwards.
CCACGATCCCGTCTTGAACTCGAACATGCCGGGGACGGACGTTAGCAGACCCCCGCACGGACGAAAACGGGACACACCGGAGCAGGCATCGCCTCGCCGCACGTGTGCACGAAACGACGACCGCTCGAAAGCTTGTGCGCTGGACCATCCAGATTTCGTCCGCCAAACCCCGCTGCGCCGCGAAAAATGCAGCATTGTACGGGTGCGCGTGGCAAGCCGATGCGAGACCATGGTGGCATGGGCGCGCGGAGCAGATGGAACTGGGCACTTGGGTTGTTGCTGGTCGTCGGTTGCGGCGGTGACGACGGACGTGGCGGACAAAACGGGACCTCCGGGTCCGGGATTCCTCTGCCCTCCGGAGGCGACGGCGACGGCACGGTCGGCAACGACGACGCCGTCGACGGCAGCGGTGGCGAGAAGCTCGACCTCGGCGAAGGCGACACGGGCAGCCCGATGGGTTGCGGTGGCGACGGCGGTGGGGGTGGCGGCGGCGGCATGATGGGCGAGGACGAGTTCGAGTTCTCGTACATCTGGATCGCCAACAGCACGCAGGGGACAATCTCGAAGATCGACACGCGCACGCTGGTGGAAGAAGGTCGCTACTACGTGCGCCCCGACGCCGCGGGCAGCCCCTCGCGCACGTCGGTCAACCTGTCGGGCGATGTGGGTGTCGCCAACCGCTCCGGCGGCGTGACCAAGGTGCTCGCGGTGGCCGAAGAGTGCCCCGACCTCAACGGCGACGGCGTGATCCAGACGTCGTCGTCCGGCGCCGACATCCTGGCGTGGGGCACCGACGAGTGCGTCGCCTGGCACACCCCGATGGCGTACGCGTCGCAACGCCCGGTCGCGTGGGCCCCCGGCGAGTGGAATCCGCAGACGTGCGAGTACGACTTCCAGATGCTGTGGACGACCGGCTCCCCCGGCATGGGTCAGGCCGGTGGCGCCGACGTGATCCTGCTCGACGGTGACACGGGGGCGATCGCCAACTCGGTGTTCATCCCCGAGGTCAACTGGGACAACTACGGCGTCTACGGGGGCGCGGTCGACGGCGAAGGCAACTTCTGGGGCACGCAGCTCGGCGGGCAGATCCTCATCTTCGTCGACAAGGAAACGTTCACCTACAAGACGTGGCCCGTCCCGATCTCGAGCTACGGCATGACCGTGGACTCGGACGGCTACGTCTGGGCGTGTGCCTACGACGTCTCGCGCTTCGACCCGGCCACCGAGCTGTGGCAAACCCAGATGGGCGTGGGCGGCTCCGGCGGTTGCATGGCCGACCTCACCGGCACGCTGTGGATGGCGGCCAACCCGATGGTCGGCGTCGACACGACGAGCCTGCAGGTCGTGCAGACGATCGCGCTGCCCGAGTACGTCCACGGCGTGTCGATCGACTTCGACGGCAACGTGTGGGGCGTCGCTCTGCAGACCCCACAGGCGTACAAGGCCAACCCCGCGACGGGGACCTACGACACGTTCACGGGTTTGACCGGTCCGTACACCTACTCGGACATGACCGGTTTCGCGCTCAAGAACGCCGGCACGATTCCGCCGCCGGCGGGCTAGCACTGTCGCGCTGTCGACCGAGTCCTCGGCGCGGGCGGGGGCTCGCGCGGCGTCGGGCGCGTGCTACCGTTCGAGCGTGATCGGACGCTCGTTCCCGCTCGCTTTGCTCGCGCTCGTGGTCGGCTGCTTCGACGACCCTGGAGCCGACAGCGGCGACGGGGCGGAAGCGACGGCCTCCTCGACGGGAGACAGCGCGACCGGCGTGGGGACGAGCTCTCCTGCGACCGGCGGTGGCACGGCCGTGGTCGACGACGGCACGACGGGCACGCCCGAGCCCACCGACACCGGCGCCACCGACCCCACCGAAGGGGGGTCGTCGACCGGAGAGCCGCCTCCGCCGTTGTGCATCTGTCCGATGGACGCGGACTTCTGCGACGACTTCGACGAGTTCGACGAGCGGACGATGGAGTTCAAGGGCTGGGGCGACCAAGGCGCGACGTCATTGACCCAGGTCATGCCCGGCCAATGCGGAGACTCGGCCATGGGCATCAGCGTGCCGGCAGGAGACATGTTCACGGTCGCCGCACGCAATGTCGGGACCACCCCACAGCTGGTGAGCGCGACCGGACGCACGTTCATCGACATCGGTGGTTGTCCCGGGGTCGACGATATGCCGATCCGGCTCGCCCAACTGCGTCTGGATGCCGCCAACCGGCAATCGCGGGCGCAGCTCGAGCTGCGGCTGACCCCGCAGGGCGATGCGTTCACCCTGTACGCCCAGTACGGTGGGACCATGGCCACGGCCGATCGGGAGATCCCGCGCGGAGCGGGGCCTTGGTACTTCATCGAGATCGAGATCGACACCTCCGATGATCCCGCCGTCGCTCGCCTGCGCGTCGACCGCGAAGAGGTCACCCTGAATCTCGCGGGGTTCACCTCCGATCCGCCGGTCATCGATGCGCAGTGGGTGCTCGGTCCGACCGAGCTCGGTGGCTTCGACCAGGCGTGCACCGCCGTCTTCGACCTGGCCTCGCTCAGCGTCGCGCCGTGAGCCTCACAGCCCGGTGAACTGCGCGTCGAGCCACGACCACACCGCCGCGATGCGCGGGACGTCGCGCAGCGCTCGGTGACCGACGAGCCACAGCGAGCCCCGCGGGATCTCGGCGACCGAACGACGAAGCTTGGGCGCGCACGCGACCTCGGTCAGCCCCGGCAACCTCGCATAGGCATCGGGCGCGAGCATCAGCCCGAAGCCGGCGCGCACGGCTTCGATCTGGGCGGTCATCGAGTTGGTCACGAGCGCGACGCGAGCCGGGTCGACGTTGGCGGAGACCCACGTGCGGTCGGGTAGATGCGCCAGGTCCAGATCCCACGTGGTCCAGCGCGCGGCGTTCGGATCGCGCAAGCGTCCGAGACGAGACGCGAGACTCGGCGCCGCCACGACCGACCACCCCGCCTCCACGAGACGCTTGGCCACGAGGTCGCCGGACGCGGGGCGAACGATCCGCAGCGCGATGTCGGCCTCGCGACGGGTAAGGTCGCTGTAGCCGATCGACGACAGCACCCGGATCTGCAGCCGTGGGTACGCGTCGCACAGCCGGGGCAAGGCGGCGGCGATGAAGTGGTCGACGAGGCCGGGCGGCGCCGTGATGCGGACCTCGCCCTCGGGTTCGACCTCGAAGCCCTCGACCCCTCGGGTGAACCCGTGCGCCGCCTGCTCCATCGACTCCGCGAAGGGCAGCAGCTGCTCGGCCGCGGCGGTGGGATGCACGCCCTCGGAGCTGCGGTCGAACAGGTGCACGCCGGTGGCCGCCTCGAGCGCATCGAGCCGACGCGACGCGGTGGAGATGTTGACCTCCAGCACCTGGGCGCCGCGCTTGAGCGAGCCGTGGCGGTACAGGGCCAAAAACACCCGCAGGTCGTCCCAGCGCAGGTCGGCGGAGGTTTGCATTCATGCAAACATTAGTTGCCGTTTCCACCATTCACAAGCACGTTCGCAAACCCCATGCTCCGAGCATGTCCAGCATCCACACGGTCTTCGGCGCCGGCCAGGTCGGCATCCAGCTCGCTCGCACCCTCGTCTCGCAGGGCCACCAGGTTCGGCTCGTGCGCCGCAGCACCCCCGGGGCTGCCCTGCCGGGGGTGACGTGGATGCAGGGCGACGTGACCGACGCCACGTTCGCGGACGAAGCCTGCCGGGGCGCCGCCACGGTCTACAACTGCACCAACCCGCCCGACTACGCCGGCTGGCACGGTGTGCTCGAGCCGCTGTACCGCGCGGTCGTGGCCGCCGCGACGCGGGCCGGGGCGCGCTTGGTCCAGCTCGACAACCTGTACATGTACGGCCGACCGGAAACGACTCCGTTCGACGAGCGCACGCCGATGCGACCGTGCTCGGACAAGGGCGAGCTCCGCAAGCAGCTCGCCGAGGAGCTCTTCGACGCGCACGCGCGCGGCGACGTGCAGGTCAGCTGCGGGCGTGCGTCCGACTACTTCGGCCCCGACACGCCGAGCGCGGCCGTGCTGCGGCCCGACGTGTACGACCGCATCGTCGCCGGCAAGTCGGTGTACGTGTTCTGCAACCCGGACATGCCGCACAGCTACTCGTACACCCCGGACGTCGCGGCGGGACTGGCCGTGCTCGGCCAGCACGAGGCGGCGCTGGGCCGGGTGTGGCACCTGCCGGTCGCGTCCCAGCTGACCACGCGCGAGCTCGTCGCCCGCTTCGCCGCGAAGGCCGGGACCGAGGTGAAGGTTCGTCGGATCCCGCAGTGGGCGCTGCGCACGGTCGGCGTGGTGTCCGGGCTCGTCTCCGCGATCGCCGAGATGACCTACCAGTGGGAGATCCCGTACGTGCTCGACGACGGCGACTTCCGTCGCACGTTCGGCGTCGGGCCCACGCCGCTGGACGAAGCGATCGCGACCACGCTGCGCGCCCACGCGGCCGCGAAGGCGGCGTGAGGCCTACCCGACCGGCGCGATCGCGTCGCAGGTCTCGACGATGACGTCCGCCAGCGTCTGCGACAGCAACGCGTTCATCTGGTCGGCCGCCGACTGCGGGTTGTCCTCGGCGAGGTTTTCGGGGGGCAGGTCCGAGACCACGGCGGGCTGGCCCACGCCGGCGGTGAACGTGTCCAGCGGCAGGTCGCCGTCGGCAGCGCAGGCGTTGGTGGCCAAGAAGCCTCCCGCGATGACGCAGTCGAGCCCGCCGCAGCCGGCCTTGGCGTCGGCGATCCGCGACAGCGTGAACTGCCCGGCCGACTGACCGTCGATCGTCATCGGTGTCTGGTCCGGCTCGTCCTGCATGAAGAAGACGACGAGCACCGAGCCCTCGTCGCGCAGGAAGCCGGCGTTGGTGGCCGCGGTCGAAGGGTCGGCAATCCACGCCACCGGGGCCGTCGCCATCTCGATGTTCGAGCCACCCTCCCCGATCGTCGCGGCGGCGGCAAACCAGTCCTTGAGGCCCTGCAGGGCCGCGCCGCCGGTGCCCACGTCGTAGGAGGCGAAGGTGTCCTGGCCCGGGGGCACGTACAGGCGGCCCTGCGCGCCGTTGCGACCGGAGTCGGCGTCGGCCGGCGTCACGTAGAACGCGTCGTTGGGTTGGTTGCCGTCGCCGAGGAACGTACACGCGCCGTTGGTCGACATCGTATTGCCCATCGACGAGTAGCCCATCTCGGTGCTCGTGACGCCGACGTGCACGTTGGTTCCGGTCTCGAGCACGGCGTCGAGGGTGTCGGCGAAGTCGACGAACGCCAGGGCCAGGGCCGCCTGGTAGTCGCCCATCGATCCCGAGTTGTCGATCACGAACAGCAGGTCGACGGACGTGCAGCCCATGCAATCCTCGCCGACGCAGCCGGGCGTGCCACCGTCGCCCGCCCCGCCCACGTCGAGCTTGGGACCGCCGCCACCGCCGTCGGAGTCGTCGGCCGCATCGCCGCCGTCACCGCCGTCGTCGGCCGAGGTCGCCCCGTCGCCGGCCGACGTGCCACCGACCGAGTCGAGACCGGCCGAGCCACCGGACGCGAACGGGTCGTCGCCCGAGCGCGTCTGCCCGCACGCCAGGGCCGTCGTCATCGCCATCGTCGTGATCGCCACTCGTCGCATGTCTGTTCCCCCACCCGGTCAGCCGACCGGCTCGTACTCGTCACACGCCGTGTCGATGAGCGACACGGCCTCGTCGAAGAAGGTCCCGTAGTCCGGCGCGCACACGCTGCCCCACAAACCGCGCGTGCCGAACGTCTCCACGAACTCGATGAGGCGCGGCGAGTACTCGCCGCCGTTGGACCCCGCGACCGAGTCCGGCGGACACACGGCCCCCGGCAGCCCGGTGTCGCCGAGGAGCCCGAGCACGACGACCGCGGTCTCGTTGCCGTTCTTGAGCGCGATGAGATCGTCGCGCCACGACTGCGGCAGGCCCATGGAGTCGCCGTCGTCCTCCTCGTCGCTGATGAACGTGACGACGAGCACCGCGTCGTCACGCAAGAACCCTTCGTTGCAGCCGCCGGGATCGACCATCGAGGGATGGATCGCCGAGAGCATCGCGCCCATCGTCAGCTCCGGACTGTTGCCGTCGTACAGGTGGGCGACGCACTGAAAGCTCGCGTCCGGGTTCGGCTGGGTGTCGTCGAACCATCGCCTCCCGGCGACGAGACCGCAGGTGCCACGGGCCTCGGAGTCGTCGTGGTCGGTCCCCGCGCCGAGCGTGCCGTCGCACGCGTCGATCGACGGCAGGTTGCCGCACGTCCAGTCGTCCTGCGGGGAGATCACGCCACACGCTTCGTCGGCGGGCTCACCGGGGCAGTCGTCGAAGTGGCACTCGGCCAGATCTTCGTCCCATTTGTCCTCGCCGTCGGTGTCGACGACCATGACGTGCCAGTCCTCGGCGACCTCGGTGCGGATCGTCTCGATGAACTGCGGAAAGCTCGCGGCGAGGTTTTGCTGCTCGTCGCCCATCGACAGCGAGTTGTCGATGACGAACAGGAAGTCGACTTTGGTGCAGCCGTCGGTCGGCAGACCGCCGTCGCCGGCGGGGCTGGGCGTGTCGAACTTGATCGAATCGCCGCCGCTGTCGTCGAGCGCATCGTCGTCGCCGGCGTCGGCCCCGGACGCACCCGGCCCGGTGGGCGCGCCGCCGCCGTCGGCCGGCCCGTCGGTGTCGAGCGCGCCCGCGGAGGCCGGCCCGGTGGCGAACGGGTTGTCCCCACGGGTGTCGGCGCAGCCCGCCACGCTCGCCACGAGCGCACCGAGGGCCACCACGGCCGCCGTGGCCCGTCCGAGCTCGAGGTCTTCTGTACGACGTCGCACCATGCTCCCCTGCCCCGCGCGCGGGGTCCGAGATGGTGGTGACCCTTCGCGGAAATTTGTCGCCGAAAAAAATCGCGGACGGCCGCCTTGGTATCGTTGGGGCGCGTGAACGACGCGGCGACCGATTTCGACCTGCTGACCGGCTGGGCCCATGGCGACCGGGCGCAGGGCAACGAGCTGCTCGCGCGCCACTACGTCAGCGTGCGTCGGTTCTTCGAGATCAAGGCGGGCGACGCTGCCGACGACCTGACCCAGCACACGTTCTTGGCGTGCATCGAGGCCCGTGATCGCTTCGCCCGCGCGTCGAGCTTTCGGACGTTCCTGTTCGGCATCGCCCGCAACAACCTGCTGCACTACCTGCGCCGCGACCGGCGAACCGACCGGGCCAAGCGACTCGTGCAGGCCCAGGGCCCCGACACCGTCGCCACCCCCAGCGGTCTCATCGCCGACAAGCAGGAACAGCGGCTGTTGCTGCTCGCGCTCAACGGCCTCGACCCCGACATGCAGATCGCGCTGCAGCTGTTTTACTGGGAGGGGATGAAGGGCGACGACATCGCGCAGGTGCTCGGCGTCGCCGCCAGCACGGTACGCAACCGCCTGTCGCGGGCGCGCGCGGAGCTGTCGAGCCGGATCCGACAGGTCGCGCCGTCGCCGGCGTTCGGCGACGCCGTGCTCGCCCAGCTCGACGAGTGGACGCGGTCGCTACCCCAGCGTGGCGACCTCGGCATCGCGTTCGAGCGGCTGGTGCCCACCGGCCCGCGTCGCGATTGAGGGCCTGCCGGGCGAGACGCTACTGTAGGCGAGACGATGCCGTGGCTCCCCTCGGCGGGCAGGCGGCGGCGGTGAACGCCCCGGCCGCGCCCCTGGCGGACATCCGGACGCTGCCGGTGGGCACGCGTCTGGGTCGGTACGTGATCGGGCCGAGGTTGGGGCGCGGCGGCATGGCCGAGCTGTACGCCGCCCGGGCCACCGGCCTGGGCGTGTTCGACAAGTTGGTCGCGCTCAAGCTCGTGCTGCCGCATCTCAAGGACGACCCCGCGTTCACCGAGATGTTCATGCGCGAGGCCAAGACCGCCGCGGCGCTCGACCATCCCAACATCGTGTCGGTGTTCGACCTGGGGTTTGCCCAGGGCGAGTACTTCATCGCGATGGAGCACGTGCACGGCCGTGACCTGCGCGCGATCATGGCCGACACCGCCGACGACGACGCGGCGTCGATGCCGATCCCGATCGCGCTGGGCATCGTGACCAACCTCGCCGCCGCGCTGCACCACGCCCACGAGGCGACCGGCCCCGACGGCAAGCCCCTCGGACTGGTGCACCGCGACGTGTCCCCCGCCAACGTGCTCGTGCGCTACGACGGCCTGGTCAAGCTCGCGGACTTCGGGATCGCCAAGGCCGCCGGGGGAACGCAAGCCACGCGCACGGGGACGATCAAGGGCAAGCGTGGGTACATGTCGCCCGAGCAGTGCCTGGGCCGGCCGATCGATCGCCGCAGTGACGTCTTCAACCTCGGGATCCTGCTGTACGAGCTGACCACCCGCCATCGGCTGTTCGTGGCCGACAGCGAGTTCACCGTGCTCAACCAGATCATCCACGGCACGTTCATCCCACCGCGGCAGGTCGTGCCCGGGTACCCGCGCGCGCTCGAGCGGATCGTGCTCAAGGCGCTCGCGGTCGAGCCGGGGGCGCGTCATCCGACGGCGGCGTCGCTGGCCGAGGACCTGCGCCTGCTGCCGCCGCACTTGCGGCCGCAGGCGGACGAGACGGACATCGGGGCGTGGATGCACACCCTCTACCAGGTGCCCGAACCGCCGCACTTCGAGATCCCGCCCGAGCCCGCCGCGACCACGGTCGCCCCCGAGAACGCGTCCAACCCGGTGCTCGAGCCCGTGCTCGCGCCCGCACCGGAGCGTCCACGACGCACCGGCTGGGCGATCGCCGTCGCCGCGATCGCGATCGCGTTCGCGACGGGCGGCTTGGCCTGGGAGCGGACCCGGGCCGCGTTCACGCATTCCTTCGACCTGAAGGTGTCTGCGCCGGTCTCGACCGCCGCGCCGACACGCGACTCGACCGCGACGGCGGTCTTGACCACCCCCGCGACCACCCCCGCGACCACTCCCGCGCCCACCCCCGCGCCACGCGTCGGGAACGGATCCTCGGCGCCCGAGCCCGAGCCTCCCCCCGCCTCCGACGACGCCCCAGCGCCCGCGCCCGCCATCGCCGAGACGCCCGCTCCGACCGCGAGCCGTCGCCCCTCACGAAAGTCGAAAAACCGACCGGGCGCCGCTGCGCCGGGCCCCGACACCAAAGACGATCGCTGGCGAGACCTGCTGCCCCCGAGCATGAAGTAGGCTGTCGCTGCGATGTGGGCGTACGTGCTGGGCGTGGCGCTGCGGCTCGCGGCGCCACCGGACGTCGCCGAGGTCGCGCGCGAAGCATTCGAGCTCGCGGCGGACGGTCGCGTGGGCGAGGCCCGCGTCCGGTTGGCCGAGGCCTACGACGAGACCCACGCCCCGGCCCTGCTGTTCGTGCGCGGCACGTTCGAGCGCGACCAGGACAACTGTCGCCTCGCGATCGACTACTTCGAGCGCTTCCTCGCGACCGAGCCGGCCACCGAGGACGCGAACCGAGCGCGCACGGAGGTCGACGCCTGCCGCGAGCTGCTCGACGCCGCGGGACCCGAGCCCGCGCCCGCGCCGACGCCCGCGCCGAGCCCAGCTCCCACCGCGCCATCGGGACAGACCCCGACGACGGCGAGGCCACGGCGCGTCTCCCCGTGGGGACCCGCGCTCGTCGGCACCGGGGCCACGGTCACGCTCGTCGGCGGAGGCCTGTGGCTGGGCGCGACGCTGGGCCGCCGCAACGCCGGCGACGCATCGACCGAAGGGGACTACGACGCACGGATCCGGCAGCTGCGTGGTTACCACGTGGCCGGGATCGCCGTCGCGTCGGTCGGTCTGGCGACCGCGATCGCCGGCGGCGTCGTCTGGATCGTGACCGCCCGAAAACCCGCCTCGTCGACGACCGCCGCCCGCACCGGCTGCCGACCTTCTCTCGCGGGGGTCACGTGCGCGTTCTAGTCCCGGCGATCTCGATGCTGTGGCTCGGCGCGTGCTTCGACGCCGCGCCCTACGCGTGTGACGACGATGTCCAGTGTCAACGCGGCCAGTTCGCCGGGACGTGCGAGACGGTCGGCTACTGCAGCTATCCCGACGACGACTGCGGATCGGGCCGCCGCTGGGGCCCACACGCCGGTGACGGACTCGCGGACGCGTGCGTCGACGCCGAGGCGGCGACCGGGAGCGACGCGACCACGTCCGCGTCCGCCACCACGATCGACTCCGACGCGATGACCTCCGGGTCCTCGACGACCGCGACCACCGACGCCGCTTGCAGCGGGTGGCCGGCCGACGTCGCGGCACGACGTCCTTTGGACTACGTGGGTTTCGGCCCCGTCGCGAACTTTCCGTTGCTCGTGGTGCTCACGCCCGAACGCATCGACTACGACGCGACCGCGCCCGACGGCAGCGACCTCCGATTCCTCGACGAGGCCGGCAACGAGCTCCCGCACGAGATCGCGCGGTGGGAACCGGGGGGCACCTCGCTTCTGTGGGTGCTCCTGGCGGCCGTCACTCAAGACGGTGACCGGATCTGGATGTACTGGGACGGCCCCTCCGTGCACGCCTTCACCGACGGCGAGCTCGTGTGGGCCGAGCATCGCGGCGCCTACCACTTCGAGCAGACGTTCGACGCGGCCGGTGGCGCCGGCGTGGGCGTCTCGGCGGTGTCGGTCGCGTTCACCGGCAGCCCGGTCGGCGACGGGATCGCGATGACCACCACCTCGCGGGCGAGCATCGACAGCGGCCTCGAAGACTCGCTGGGCGTCGGGACGTGGTCGGCGTGGGTGAGCTTCGACGACGTCGCCGATGGAGGCAACGCCGTGATCGCGGCCCGCGGCGACGGACCGCCGGGCGACGGTGGGTTCGCGATCGAGCTCTCGCGGGTCGCCGACGACGGCGCGATCGAGTTCTCCCGCGACTTCACTTCCGGGCCCGCCGTGTGGGAGACGCCCTCGGGGGCCGTTTCGGCGCAGACCTGGCACCACCTCGCCGTCGTGGTGGGTGGCGATCCGTTTGCCGCCACCGTCTACGTCGACGGCGTCTCGGCCGGAGCGACGACGATGGACACGTTCTTCGGCGCGCCGATCGATGCCGCCGACGCGACGCAAGTGCGCCTGTTCGGCAACGACAGCGGCACGGCCGCGCTCGAGGGCATGCTCGACGAGCTTCGCGTGACCGACCTGCCGCGCACGCCCGCGTGGGTGTCGGCGGAGTACCGCGCCGGCCGCGACGAGCTCGTCACGTTCGGCGCGATGGAGAACTGCCCCTGAACCGCTTGGACCTATCCCGGTCGGAGGACCGGCGACGAGCCTACGCGAGCATGCTGCGGCGGTAGGACGCCGGGGCCCGCAAGCCCATCAGCTCCAGGCACGTCGCGGCCACGTTCGCGAGGCCGAACGTCTCCCCGGGCTCGGGCGTGCGCAGCCGCGGGCCGTCGCCATCCTCGCGGGGGTCGAACACCGAGAACCCCACGGGGTTGAGGCTGTGGCTCGTGCGGATCTTGCTCGAACCGTCCTTGGCCACGTCGAGCATCTGGTCGGCGTTGCCATGGTCGGCCGTGACCACCAGGATGCCGCCGAGCTTGCGAATGACCGGCACGAGGCGACGCACGGCGAGGTCGACCACCTCCACGGCGATCCGCGTGGCGTCGATGTCCCCGGTGTGGCCGACCATGTCGCCGTTGGCGTAGTTGATCCGCGCAAAGTCGGTGCCGCCTTCGCGCAGCGCGGTCACGAGCGCGTCGGTGACTTCGGCCGCCTTCATCCAGGGCCGCTGGTCGAACGGCACCACGTCCGACAGCACCTCGATGTAGCGCTCCAGCTTCGGATCGAACGCGTCGGTCCGATTGCCGTTCCAGAAGTAGGTCACGTGCCCGAACTTCTGCGTCTCGGCCAGCGCGAGCTGACGGCGACCGGCGGCGGCCAGCAGCTCGCCCATCGTGTCGTCGATCTGCGGCGGGTCCACGAGAAACCGCGACGGCAGCTGCAGATCGCCGTCGTACTGCATCATCCCGGCGTACAACACGTCCGGTCGCGGCCCGCGGTCGAACGCGTCGAGGTGCGCTTGCTCGAACGCCCGCGTGATCTCGAGCGCTCGGTCGCCACGGAAGTTGAACAAGATCACCGCCGCCCCGTCGCGGATCGGCCCGACCGGCCCCTCGTCGTCGGCGATGACGAACGCCGGCAGGTACTGATCGTCGACCTCGGGGTCTTCGGCGTACAGCGTCTGGATCGCCTCGCGGGCGCTGCCGAAGCGACGGCCCTCGCCGCGGACGTGGGTCGCCCAGCCCCGCGCGACCATCGACCAGTCCGCCTCGTAGCGATCCATCGTGATCAGCATCCGGCCGCCGCCGGACGCGATCTTCGCGTCGTGCCCGGCGTCGCGTAGCCGCGCCAGGACCCACTCGAGACGATCGACGTAGGTCAGCGCCGACCGAGCGTCGACGTCGCGGCCGTCGGTGAGCACGTGCACCCGCAGCGCCGGCGCGCCTTGCTCCGCGGCCTTGGTCAGCATCGCGAGCAGGTGGTCGATGTGCGAGTGGACGTTGCCGTCCGAGAGCAAACCGAGCAAGTGCAGCGGCTGCCCGGACGCACGCACGTGCGCGAGCGCCTCCTTCCACACCGCGCCCTCGAACATCGAGCCCGACGCGATCGCCCCGGCCACGAGCTTGGCCCCCTGGTCGAAGACCCTGCCGGCCCCGAGCGCGTTGTGGCCGACCTCGGAGTTGCCCATGTCCGCATCGCTGGGCATCCCTACCGCCCGCCCGTGGGCGGCGATCTGCGTGGCCGAGGGCAGCGTCGCCAGCCAGTCCAGCGTCGGCGTATGGGCGAGGTGAACCGCGTCGCCCGCATCGTGGTTGCCGATCCCCACGCCATCGAGCACGAGACACACGACGGGGCCCTGCGGCGCCTTGCGATCGGGGTGGGCCGACAACGAGGTCATCACGGGGATCTAGAGCACATCGGGTCGGCGGTGACCACCGGCCGCTCGACACGGCGAAGGCTCGTGATCGCGCGAGGACGAAAAGTGGGGCGGCCCCTGAGGAATCACGGCGTCGGCCACCGTTGGCTGGACGTGCTCTCGAAAACGCTGCTCCCGGCCCTCGCCATCGCCGTCGTGTCCACCGCCAGCGCGTCCGCCGAGGCCGCGGACAACTGGAAGATCAAGCGGCAGGTCTGGTCCGACATCGCGGTCGACGACAGCCAGGTGCACAACGGGATGTTCAAGACCTCGATCGACTTCGTGGGCGGCAAGATCCCCACGAACTATGGCTCGCGCCTCGCGCCGGTATGCCGAACGAGCGACGGACGGATCGCGAGTGCCGTGCCCTACAAGTCGGGATCGACGTGGCACATGAAATGTCTGGGGCAGACCTACAGTCAGGGCGCGCGCGCGCTGTCGCTCAAGAGCCGGTACACCTACGAGAGCGACACGATCACGCGTGCCCGCGGTCGCTTGCCCCAAGCGACGGTGAAGATCACCGTCGGCGGTGGCCTCAAGGCGCTGTGCCTGGGCAAGGTCGGCGACCAGGAGGTGCCCGGCATCATGGACATCCCGTCGGTGACCTCCACGGCCGAGCTGCCCGATTGCAAGGTGTGGATCATGGGCTCGCTGACCCCGGTCTCGTCGTGGACGGTGGTCAAGCACGTCGTCACGATCCCCTCGTACCCCAACACGTGGTGGAGTCCCGGCAACGGCGACGAGCTGCCCGAGCTGCCGACCTACGTGTCCAAGACCGGCACGTTCCCCATGTGCCGCTCCCACGAGGTCTTCGGCGCCAAGTGGCCCGGGACGATGTCGAAGACGAACGGCCCCGAAGGCAGCTCGGTGTACTGCAACTACTCGTATCTCGACGGCGCCGGCGTGCTCAAGGCCGGCAAGACCAAGAACTTCGAGATCTACCTGGCCTCGGACCCGAGTCGCCCGGCGTTCCCGGGATGGGGCTCGGCGCAGGCAGGGGCCAGTGCCGACTACGGCAACGGGCTGCAGATCTCGCCGTACTCCGGATCCTACGTGTACTTGTGCCTGCAGACGTACGGCAAGCTGGGCTTTTCCACGCCGTCGAGCAAGAAGTGTCGCGCCGCGAACGGATCGGCGGCGCGCGAGAACAACTTCAAACTGATGGAACGCTGAACGAGCTCAGAACCACATCTGGTAGCCGACAAACACTTCCATCATCAGATCGAAAGGGTTCGCGTTCGGCTCGGCGCTCGGGTTGGTCAGATCCGCCTCGGCGACGACGAGCTCACCCGAGAAGTACTTGTGCACGGCGGCGCCCACGATCACCCCTTGGTTGCGGCGCACCGGGATGCCCACGTGGCCGCCGCCACGGATCATGGCGGTCACGTCGGTGAAGTCCTCTTCGGTGTTGAGCAGCGTGTCGCCGGTCTCGTTGGTGCCGACCGCGGCCGCCGGCAGCGGCCGGGCGAAGTGGGAGATCCCCAGGCCCACGCCGAACCCACCCTCGAACAGCACCGGACCGAGCACGATCTGCGCCGACGGGCCGAGCGCGAAGTCGGTGTGACCGAGGGCGGCGTACCGCGTGGCGGGTGAGCCGTCGTCGAGCGCGACCGTCTTGCGCTGCAGGTAGCGGGTGTGGCCCAGCTGCAGCTCGCCGCCGAGGCGGAGCTTGGGTATGAGCACGCCGTGCAGGCGCAGCATCAGGCCCGCCCCGAAGCCGAACGGTTGCATCACGCGGCGACCGTCGCCGAGCAGGATGCCGAAGCGCGGCGCGGCCGCGACCGAGTAGGTCATGCCGCGGGTGCGCGTGAGGATCGAGTTGCCGCGCGGCGCCGCCGGGTCCCCGCCCGAGGGCGGGGCCCACGCGAGCACGAGGCCCAGGGCGGCGGCGGCGAGCATTCGACGACCATACCAACCCTCTCGACGCCGACAAGCGACCGGGGACGGACGCCCCCCCCGGCGGCGGCACGAGCCGACTTGCCGAAGGATGCGGCGTTGGCGACCCTTCGGGCATGTGTGACGACGACCGCACGGAGCCCGAACCGACCCGTCGCGAGCTGCTGGGCGCGGCCGTGGGTCTGGTCGTCGTCGGGTGCGGCAAGACGACCCCCAAGTGGGAGGCCACCGACGTCCCGGCCAGTGACGGGATCGTCGAGCTGAACATCCCGGACTTCCCCGAGCTGGTCACGCCGGGGAACATGATCGCGATCCGTCCCGACGGCGCGCGCGAAACGGTGCTCGTGATGCGGCTCGAAAACGACGAGTTTCGCGTGCTGTCGATGAAGTGTCCGCACCTGGGCTGCACGGTGCGGTGGGACAACGAAGAACAGCGACTGCGCTGCCCGTGCCACGGCTCGCGGTTCGACGACCATGGTCAGGTCGTCAAGGGGCCCGCCAAGCAAGCGCTACGCGAGTACCCCAGCAACGCCGTGGGCACGAAGCTGCGCTTCTCGGTCAAGAGCTAGCGGGCGATCTTGGCGATGTAGACGTCGCGGCCGTCGACGCCGAGGTCGATCCCGCCGGCGATCCACAGGTGCTCGTCGGGGCCGACCGTGATCGCGCGGCCGTAGCTCGACGTACCCATCGCACCCTCGATGGTCTCGGTCCACTTCATCACGCCGGCCCCGTCGTACTTGCGCAGCAGGATCCGGTCCAGGCCCCCGACCCTCTCGAAGCCGACGATCGTCACGTCACCCGCTGCGTCGAGGGCCACCCCGAGCGCCTGCGCGCCCTCGGCCGCCGATCCCGCGTACGTCTGCGTCCATTGCTCGTTGCCGTTGAGGTCGAGGCGGCGCAGCCACGCGTTGGTGGGTCCGACCGCCGTCGACTCGAAGCCCGCGACGAAGATGTCGCCCGCCGCATCGGTGGTCAGTGCCATCGCCTGATCGTCGAGGCCGTCGACGCCGGCGTAGCCCTGCGTCCACAGCGGGCTTCCGGCGGGGTCGTACTTGCGGATCCACATGTCGCGCTGACCGCCGACGGTCTCGTAGCCGGCGACCACGAAGTTGCCCGAGGCGTCCGCCGCGATCGCGTGGGCGCGCTCGGCCGCGGCCCCGGCCGAGGTGTAGCTCGCACTCCACAGCGCCGAGCCCGCCGAGTTGTAGACGCGCACGAAGACATCGGTCCCCTGCAAGTCGACGGTCTGGTCACCCGCGACCCCGACGTTGCCCGTGGCGTCGGCGGTGACCGCAAAGGCACGATCGGCCCCGTTGATCGGGTCGTTGAATGCCGCGGTCCACCCCGCCGCGCCCGACAGAGCGTAGTTGGCGACGAAGACGTCGTTGCCGCCGGCGCCCTGGGTGAGCTGTCCCGCCGCGTACAGCTGATCGCCGGCGCGCACGAGGGCGTTGGCGATGTCCGTGCTCGCGGACGCGCCGTCGACCGCGACCGACCAGTCGAGTCCTCCTTCGGGGTCGTAGCCGCGCACGAAGAAATCGGCGGACGCGACCGTCAACGTGCCCGCGACGAACGCCGCGCCATCGTCGGCCACCGCGACTGCGTAGCCGTCTTCGTCCGCGCCGAGGCCTCCCGCCTGCGAGTGCGACCACAGCACCGAGCCCGACACCGTGCAGTCGACGTTGCATCCGTCGGCGTCGATCTGGTTGGCGTCGTCGCACGCCTCGTCCGGGTCGGGATTGCCGTCACCGCAGTTGGGCGGAATGCCGGTGTCGACCCCCTCGGTCCCCGACGAGTCGACGCCGGTCGTCGTGACGTCGGACGTGGCGCTCGGGCCCGTGTCCGCGCTCGTGGCCATCGGCCCGTCGTCGGTGTCGGCCGTCGTGCCGACGCTCGTCGTCGCACTGCCGGTGCTCGCGGTCGTCGTCGCCACCGTCGGGTCGTCGCGCCCCGAGTCTTCGCCGCCGCACGCGAGCGTGACCAGACACGCTCCGAACACGACTACGCTGCGCTTGTGTGCCCCCGCGACGACCATCGCGCCGATCATAGCCGACGCATCGCCGATGCACCGAGACGATGGCGGCAAGCCGGCGCCGCGCGGTCACGCGCCGTGTCTCGCTTGCACCCCCCAGTTTTCTCTCCTATGTTCGATTGCCCGCGCGCAGCCGCAGGAAACCAGTACTGTGCCCACCATCGGCTCACACTGCATGCTGGAGATGTTCGACTGCCCGCCCGCGGTCCTCGACTGCCCCGATCGCGTCCGCGAGGCCCTGCGCGCCGCCGCGAAAGCCGCCAAGGCCACCCTGCTGCACGAGACCTCTCACCGCTTCGAGCCCCAGGGCGTGACCGCGCTGGGCCTGCTGGCCGAGTCTCACATCAGCGTGCACACGTGGCCCGAGCTCGGGTACGCCGCCGCCGACATCTTCACGTGTGGCGAGCACACGCTGCCGGAGGCGGCGTGTCATCTGCTGGTCGAGCGACTCGAGGCCACGCGGTACGAGCTGCGCACGATCCCCCGCGGCGTAGAGTCGCCGTTGGTCCGGCCGGCCCGCGCGCCCGTCCTGCCGTTCGTCGACCCCAAGGACCGCGCCGCCGAAGTCGGGTGATCGGGGTCGGTCGGCCTCAGCCACCCGCTTCGTCGCAGGTCACGCCGACCGGAGCGACGAGCGCACAGCGGACGTTGACCGACGTCCCGGCCGCGACGGGTACACCCTCGCGGCGCTCGATGAGCTGCTCGAGGTTGGACCCCACGGTCACGCACTGCGGGGACATGTCGTCGACGACCGTGGGCGTCGACAGATCCGGATCCGTCAGCGCCCGGTGGCACACGTGCACGTCCGGCGCGGGGAAGTCCCAGCCCGCGTCGTCGACGACGCACGGCTGCACGGGCGCATCCGGCGTGTCGTCGGCATAGGTCTCCACGAGCACGCAGTCCGGCTGCAGGCCGGGCGCGCCGAGGTCGGTGTCGACCACGCAACCGTTGACGCACGCGCGCTCGTTGATGTCGCCGATCGCGGCGGCGATCTGCGTCAGCGCGACCGAGTAGTCGCCCGAGCACACGGAGAAGATGTTGCGCTCGCCCGTGGTGAATGCCTCCGCGAACTCGCGCAGGCGCACCGGCGGAATCCCGGGCGGGTCGGCGATGGTCTCGGCGCCCTGGTTGCAGGACGGACCGATCCCGAACTCCTGGTTGAACTCGGGGAACACCGAGTCGGCGTACGGCAGGACTCCGGTGTCGGGGTAGTCGAGCGGAACGCCGGCGAGCAACGCCACGAGGACCTCGCCCTGCCCGCCCTCGATCTGCTTTTGCTCGGCGATCGCCGTCAGCGTGTCGATGTAGCGATCGACGGGGAACAGCACGGCCTGGTCGCCATTGGCGGTGGGGAAGCCGTCGAAGTCGTAGTCCTGCGCAAAGCAGGTGTCGTAGACCCCCGGGCCGCCCACGCACTCCACCCCGGCGTTCCAGCACGCGCCCGAGGTCGCGCCGTCGGGGGCGGACCAGAACACGTCGCCTTCGGTCTGCAGCCAGATCACGTTCTGGTCGGTGGCCGAGCAGTCCGCTTCGTCGGTCACGAAGATCACGGCGAGCAGGGCGTCGTCGCGCAAGAAGCCCTGCGTGTCGTTGACGAGCGCGTTGCGCATCGCCTCGAGCATCCGCTCGTAGCCGGGCCCGTTGATCCCCTGGGGACCGATGCACTGCAGGGCCTGGGCGAAGGACACGCCCGGGGGCAGGTTGGTGCGGCCGTCACTCTTCTCGAGCCAGGGCTCGAAGATGTCGAGCGTCTCGAACTCGCAGTTGTCCAGGCACCCGCGCTGGCGCTCGTCGATGGTGCCGAGCTCCCACTCGAAGATGAACTCGAACAGTCGTGACCGACAGCTCGTGGCGCGGATGGTCCCGGCGCCTTCGCTCGTGGTGACGGCGATGCGGTAGTTGGCGCCGACTTCCTGGTCCTCGAGCACCTGGATGAACGAGCCGAAGCTCTCGGCGAGCGTGCCCTGCTCGCCGCCCATCGAGCCCGAGTTGTCGACCACGAACAGGATGTCCACCGCGCGGCGCAGACTCAGCTCCACGCTGCACAGCTGTGGCGACTCCATGCAGTTGGGCGCGCCGGTCGAGCCGGAGGAATCGGTCGAGTCCACGCCGGTGGTCGGGCCGTTGGGGCCCGTCCCGTCGGCGCCGACCGTCCCGCTCGAGGCCGAGTCGTTGGTCTCGGTCCCCGAGCCACTGATCTCGTACACCGCGTGCGGACCGCAGGCCATCAACCCGCAGCTGAACAAACACCACCGACGCATTCGAACCGACCATCTTCACGGTAGCCGGGGGTGCGACCCGACACAAGCACAGGGGGATGGACGGGCGGCCGGCACTGGTATGGTCGCGGCGTGCCGGCCCGGATCGAGCTGCGTCGCGACGCCGGACGCGTCGACGCCACCCAAGGACCCTGGCTGCGCGAGCACCAGCTCGGCAAGCTGCGCGGGGCGCCGCTGCCACAAGAGCCGATCGCGGTCGTCGATCGCGACGATGCGGTCGTGGCGTGGGGCTTGCTGTCGGAGCACTCGAAGATCCGCGTCCGGGTGCTGCGCTGGGGCGACGCACCGCTGCCCGCCGACTGGCTCGAGCGCCGCATCGCCGCGGCCGCCCGCACGCGCGCGCGCTGGTGCCCCAAGGACACCACGGGGTACCGATGGGTCAACGCCGCGGGCGACGGCCTGCCCGGGCTCGTG
>CALBMM010000204.1 GCA_937896535.1 uncultured Pseudomonadota bacterium | reverse complement strand
TCGTCAAGTGCGCGATCTGGGGACCGGGCGAGGAGATTCACGGGACCGCGAGCGCGCTGGCCCTGCACGAAGTGGCCAATCCCGAGTCGTTCGCGATCGCGGGTCACTACCGATCGGCGTCGCTGCTCGCGATGTGGAGTCGGCTGCGCGGCTACGAGGACTTCCACCTCGACCACATGCGCCAGCAGCTGTCGCGCGTGACCGATCCGTGGAGCCACGGTCGGCAGATGACCGCGCACTTCAACGACATGCGACACAACACGCTGCCGGTGCAGTCGGCGCTCGGCATGCAGGTGTCCAAGTCGGTGGGCTACGCCGAGGGCCTGCGCCGCAAGGGGCACACCGACTCGCTGGTCTACTGCGTGGTCGGCGACGGCACCTGCGCGGAAGGGGACGTGCACGAGGGCATGACCGGGGCGTCGATCCTGCAGCTGCCCTGGCTGCTCGTCGTCACCGACAACAACGTCGCGATCAGCGTCGAGCCCGAAGACGGCCGCGGGATCAAGAGCTTCGAGGCATACGCCGAGGCCTTCGGCTTCGCGTACTACACGTGCAACGGCAACGACTTCCTGGACTGCTACGAGGTCACCAAGCGCGCCGCCACCTACTGCCGTGACCAGCAAAAACCCGCGCTGGTGTGGGTGCGCGACCTGTCGCGCCTCAACGACCACAGCTCCGCCGCCGACGTGACCTTCAAGTTCCACCAGCACGACCCGCTGCTGGACTTCGGGGAGGCGCTCGTGGCCGAGGGGATCCTGTCGGCCGACGACATCGTCCGTCGCATCGACGGCGAGTCGAAGGACTACTTCGCCCGTCACACGCTGGGCAACGTAGGCGAGCCCCTCGACGCGTACATCGTGGGGACGATGCAGCAGGCGGAGTCCGAGCCCGAGCCCACGTACGAGTCGGCGTTCGAGCACATCTTCGACCCGTTCCCCAACGTCTCCGAGCCCCCGCCGGTCGGCCGCAACACGGTCATCTCGATCAACGGCGCGGTGCGGGCCGCGATGCGGGCGATCCTGCGTGACAACCCGATGACGTGGATCTACGGGCAGGACGTCGGCAAAAAGGGCGGCGTGATGCAGGCGACGCGCGGGCTCATCGAGCAGCACCCGGGCCAGGTCCGCGACGCACCGATCAACGAGCCGTTCATCCTCGGCAGTGCGGTGGGCTTTGCCCTGCACGAAGGCGCCACGGCGCTGCCGGAGATCCAGTTCTCCGACTACAGCCTCAACACGCTGCACTGGCTGGTGTACCTGGGCAACCTGCTGTGGACGTCCGGCGGCACCGCGCGCGCCAACGTGATCACGCGACTGCCCGTCGAGCCGCTGCACGGTGGCGCCGTCTACCACTCCATGTGCATGGAGGGATTTTACGGGGCGATTCCCGGCCTGGTGATCGTCGCGCCCACGACCTCGCGCGACATGTACGGTCTGCTTCGCACCGCCGCCGAGTACTCGGGGCCGGTGTTGGTGTTCGAGTCCAAGGGCCTGTACCGCATGGCCCTCGGCGATGCGTTCCCCGGCGAGCCGACCGACCCGCAGGAGGTCGCGGCGCTCAAGCGGGCGATCGGCTTCGGCGGCCACATCCCGGACCTTCCGGACGACTTCCGCGTGCCGTTTTCGAAGGCCAAGCGCCTGCGTGAGGGCAACGATCTGACCCTGGTCACCTGGGGGCGGTGCACGCTGTTCGCCCGCCAGGCCGCCGAGACGCTGGCCTCGCAAGGCATCGACGTCGATCTGCTCGACCTGCGCACGATCGTGCCGCCGGATCTCGTCGCGATCTCCGAGAGCGTCGGCCGCACCGGGCGTCTGCTCGTCGCCCACGAAGACCGCGTGTTCTCCAGCATCGGCCGCGAGCTGCAAGGCGCGATCGTGGAGCGGTTCGGGCAGCGCCACGTGGTCACGCGCGTCGTCGGCCAAGATCCCGTTCCCGGCATTCCGCAAAACGTCCACCTCGAAGACCAGCTGGCGATGAACGCCGACAAGATCGTGGCGGCGGCCAACCAGACCCTCGCGGTCGTTCCGGGGTCGGCCGCGTCCGTCGCGGCCCCGTCGGCCGCGGCCCCGTCGGTGTTGTGGACGCCCAATCGCCACTTCGTGGCGTGAGCCCGTGGGTCCATCGCCATCGGAGCTGACCGTCGCCGGCCTCACCCTTCGCGGGGTGACGGTCGGCGGGATCATGACGTGCCTGATGTGCCCGCAGCTGGGCGTCATGTTCGACGCGGGCCCACCGCTGCACGGACAGATGAAGTACGACACGGTGCTCGTCTCGCACGGACACCAGGACCACCTCGGTGGGCTGCCGTACCTGGTCTCGCAGCGAAAGATGCACAAGGACACGCCGCTGACCGTGCACGCGCCCGAGGAGATCGAGGCGCCACTTCGGTCGATCTTCGCGGCGTGGTCGCAGATCGAGGACTTCGAGCTCGAGGTGGACCTGCACGGGCACGCCCCCGGCTCCAGCGTGAAGATCGGCAAGCAGTATGTCGCCCACGCGATCCGCTCCGTGCACCGCGTGCCTTCGCTGGCGTGGCTGGTCGAGCGAGTCACGCGACGGCTGCGGCCCGAGTTCGCCGAGCGACCCGGCGAGGAGCTCAAGCGGCTGCGGGACGAGGGCGCGCCGATCACCGAGGAGCACCGTGAGCCGGTGCTGTGTGTCACCGGCGACACGCAGATCGAGCTGTTCGCCGAGGAGCCCCGCGTGCGACAGGCCCGGGTGCTCGTCCACGAGGTCACCGGCTGGGACGACCGCCGCGACGTGGCCGCGGTGCGCAAGTGGGGCCACACCCACGTCGACGAGATGATCGCGCAGTGCGAGCGCTTCGAGGGCGAGGCGCTCGTGCTCGTTCACCGCAGTGCCCGTCACTCGCGGGCGCAGGCGCTGCAGGTCGTCGCCGAGCGGTTCCCCGAGTCCGTGCGAGAGCGGGTCCATGTCTTCGGGTGAGCGCAAGAAGGCCGACGTGGTGATCCTCGGGGCGAGCTTCGCCGGCATCGAGGTCCTGCTGCAGCTGCGCCGGCGTGCGACGAAGGCGCTGCGGGTCGTCGTGGTCGATCGGCAGCGCGAACACGGATACCTGCCGCTGGTGCACGAGCGCCTCGCCGGCCGCACGCCGGAGGAAGGCGCGCGCTTGGCTTCGGCGAAGTTCATCGACTCGCTGCCCGAGACCGAGTTCGTCGAAGGGGAAGTGGCCGAGCTCGATCCCAGCGCGAAGGCGGTCACGCTCGCCGACGGCCGGCGCATCGAAGGCCGTTTTCTCGTGGTAGCGCTCGGCTCGGTCGTCACGCCCCCGCCGGAGCTGCCCGGCGCCGAGCACCTGCACACCTACAAGCTCGGTCCGCAGTTTCAGCGCACGCGCGAGGCCCTCGTCGAGGGGCTCGCCGACGGGGCCACCCCGAACGTGGTCGTGGTCGGTGGAGGGATCAGCGGGGTGGAGCTCGCCGGCGATCTCGGCCATCTCGCCGCACGCCGGCCGGCCGGCTGGGGCGCGCCGAACGTCACGTTGGTGACCTCGGCGACGCGCCTCGTGCCGGAGCTGAGCGCCGGCACCAGCCGGGTCGTCGAGAAGGCGCTGCGCGACCAGGGCGTGACCGTGCGAACGCGCGCCCGCGTGGTGGCGGCGCGCGCCGACGCCGTGGTGGTCGACGACGGTGGCGAGCGCGGCGAGGTGCCGGCCGACGTCGCGATCTGGGCCGCGGGTCTGCGGCCGGCGCCCGTGCTCGAGCGATTCGATCTGCCCCGGACCGAGCAGGGGTGGCTGTCGGTGGGCCCCACGCTGCAGTGCTATGCGACCGCGCTGCCGACCCGACCCGACATCTTTGCGTGCGGCGACGCCGTGCGGATCGTCGGTGGCGAGGGGACGTGGCCGACCATGCAGCGCGCGATCGAGTGCATCTGGCAGGCGAAGACGGTGGCCAAGAACATCCTGCAGCTGGCCGGTGCCGCGGCGGACTACCCGGAGGGACCCCCGCCGCTGTCGCCCCACGTGCTGCGCGAGACGTTCTTTTACGGCGTGAGCGTGGGCGCCAAGTCCTACGTGGTCTACCGCGGGCTGCGGGTGCACGTGCCCGTCATCACTCCCTGGTTTCGCCGCTGGCTGATGCGGCAGTACTTCGCGCGCTACGCCCCCGTGGCCTCGACGTGAGTCAGCCCGCGACGGCGCGCTCGACCCGGGCGAGCGTTGGCTCGGCCTGCTAGGCTCCCGGCCGATGGCGGAGTCGAGGTACCAGCGGCTGTTCAACCCGACCGAAGAGCACGCGTTGTTGCGCCAAACCGTGGCCGAGTTTGCCCGACGCGAGGTCGAGCCGCAGGCGGCGGCCCACGACGAAAAGGGAGTGCTCAACGTCCCGCTGTTCCGCAAGCTCGGGGAGCTCGGCGTCCTCGGCGTCACGATTCCCGAGGAGGCGGGCGGGGCCGGCATGGACGCCGTCGCCGCCGTCATCGTCCATCACGAGCTGGCCAAGTACGACCCGGGCTTCACGCTGGCGTACCTGGCTCACTCGATGTTGTTCGTCAACAATTTCTACCACTGCTCCAACGAGGAGCAGCGCGGGCGCTACCTCGACAAGGTGCTCAGCGGCGAGTGGGTCGCCGGCATGGGGATGACCGAGCCCGGCGCCGGCACCGACGTGCTCGCGATGTCGACGACCGCCGTGCGCGACGGTGACCAGTACGTCGTCAACGGCACGAAGACGTACATCACCAACGGCTGCGAGGGGCACTGCTTTCTGTTCTACGCCAAGGTCAACGGTCGCGTGACCTCGTTCGTGGTCGACCGCGACTGCCCTGGCTTTTCCACGAGCAACCACATCGACAAGCTCGGCATGCGGGGCTCGACGATGTCCGAGCTCATCTTCGAGGACTGCCGGATCCCGGCGACGAACCTGCTGGGCGTCGAGGGCGACGGCATCACCCACATGATGCGCAACCTCGAGATCGAGCGGCTGACCCTCGCCGCGATGAGCGTCGGCATCGCCGACCGCTGCGTGGAGATCATGGTGCGCTACGGTCAGGAGCGGAAGGCGTTCGGCGAGCCGATCGCCAACTTCGGCCAGATCCAGCGCTACATCGCCGAGGGCTACGCGCAGACCGAGGCGGCCAAGTGCCTGGTCTACAACGTGGCCGCCGACATCGGGCCCGAGATTCGCAATCGGGTGGGCTCGGATGCGGCCAAGCTCTTCGCCGCGCCGGTCGGCAAGCAGGTGGCCGACTGGGCGATGCAGGTCATGGGCGGTGCGGGCTACTGCCGCGAGTATCCGGTCGAGCGACTGTGGCGCGACGCCAAGCTGCTCGAGATCGGCGGTGGCACCCTCGAGGCGCACCAGAAGAACCTGAGCAAAGACCTGGCGCGACAGTGGGCGAGCTGAGCCCCGGCCACGTGCGGGTGGCCGAGGTCGACGCGCTCGCGCCCGGTGAGGCCAAGACGTTCAGTTTCGATCGCGATGGCGAGCGGGTCGAGGCTTTCGTCTTGCGTGTGCCGGGGGAGGGCGACGTGCTCGTGGCGTACGAGAACCGTTGTGCTCACGTCGGTCTCGATCTCGACATGGGTACCGGTCGCTTCTGGTCGCCGAAGACGGGCCGGATCTACTGCATGACTCACGGGGCGAGGTTCGAGCCGCTCACGGGTGAGTGCGACGCGGGCCCCTGTGTGGGCGAGCGCCTGCGCGCACTCGCGGTGCGGCGCGACGGACGCGACGCGGTCGTCGCGATCCCCGGCTAGGCTCGATTATGCGCATTCGGCGCGCAGCGCTGGATGAAAGTGGACGGGACGTGAGGGCGCTGCTTGTCCCTCGCGCGCGGTCCGGGCAGGATGCGGCGAAACCCGACTGACCGAACGGTCAATGGGACGGGGACACACGGGAGACCTCAGATGACCTACAAGACTCGATTCCTTTCATCGGCCGTCGTTGCGGCCATGATCACGATGGCGGGCTGTCCGGCCGGCGACGACGCTGGCGACGACGGCGGCAACGGCAGCACGACCGACACGCCGGTGACCGGCGGCATGGACGCGACCATGACCGCGACCAACGGCATGACGTCGGGGAACATGACCGACACCGCCGAGAGCTCGGGTGGTCCGACGACGATGACCGATCCCAGCGACTCCGGTTCGACCGGCGCGCCGCCGACGGACGTGCCCAACGGTGGCGCGTGCATGAGCGACGAAGCCTGCGAGTCGGGCAACTGCTTCGAGACGCCGATCATCAGCCTGTGCGGCGAGTGTGACGAAGATGCCGACTGCGCCGGCGGTGGCTGCTCGATCCCCAACCCGCTCACGATGGCGCCCTCGGTGTGCAACATGGGTGAGCTCGGCGGCGGTTGCGAGACCACCGACGTCTGCGAAGAGGGCCTGGTCTGCGCGCTGATCCTCTCGGTCGACGCGATCATGCTGACGGCCTCGACCTGCTCGGAGTGCGAGACGGACGCGGACTGCGATGCGGTCACGCCGGGCAGCCTGTGCTCGCCGACCTACAACGTGGCCGACATCTCCGGCTACAAGAGCTGCGTGATGCCCGGCACCGTGGCCAACGGCCTCGGCTGCGACTTCATGGGCTCGGGCAACGACGCCTGTGAGTCGGGCTTGTGCACCCCGGCCGACGCCGCGGGCTTCGTCGAGCTCGGCATCTGCTCGGACTGCGGTACCGACGGCATGGGCAACGAAGTCATGTGCATGGGCCAGGACGTGTGCACCCCGGCGGAAGTGAGCCTCTCCGAAGGCCTGCTCCCGGGCACTTGCGGGCCCGCCTGATCTCGCCGCCCAGGCGTACCGAACCGCCGCTCCGTCGCAAGACGGGCGGCGGTTTTCGTTTGGTCGTCCGTCAGCCCGGCGGGCGCAGGGAGGCGAGGAAGGCCTCGGCCATGTCGCCCATGGCGTCGCTGGATATTTCTTCCTCTTTTTCGATCTCGTAGTGGCGGTAGCTGCCCTCGGGGAGCTCCTCGAGGAAGCGGCTGGGGATCCGCTCGATCTCGCGGCCGCGATCGATGCGCCCCTGACCACGCGACAGCCACAGCTGCTCGCGGGCGCGCGTCATCGCCACGTAGAACAACCGCCGCTCCTCCTCGAGGTCGCCGGCGATCGCGTCGCTTCGCTTGGGGGCATCGACGCGCCGATGGGGCACGGTGCCTTCCTCCACGCCGATGACGAACACGTGGTCCCACTCCAGCCCCTTGGCCGAGTGCATCGTGGCCAGCGTGATCTTGCCGGAGACGACGTCTTCTTCCTCGTTGTTGCTCTTGGGATCGAGGGCCGCGTTGCCGAGGTACTCCGACCAGCGTGGTGCCTTGTTCTTGGCCGCCATCCGATTCTCGTAGCGATCGATGCTGCCCAGCAGCCAGTCGATGCTCTTGATCCGAGGCTGCGCCGCTTCGTCGGACCCGATCTCCTTGCGGATGTGGTCCTTGAGCTCGATCGCCTCGAGGATCTCGCCGAGCGCCGCGGACACGCCCGCTTGTCGCATGCGCGCCTGACCGTGCCGCACCAGTCCCGAGAACCGGGCCAGAGCGGTGCGGGCGCTCGGGGGGATGCCTTCGATCTCCTCGGCGTGGTGGACCGCGTGCATCAGCCCCTTGCCGCGCGCCTGGCCGAACGCGGCCAGCCGGTCCATCGTCACGCGTCCGATCCCACGCGGTGGCGTTTCGAGGGCACGACGCACCGCGAGCTCGTCGCGCGGCATGACCAGCGCCTTGAGGTAGGCCTGGGCGTCTTTGACCTCTTTCTTGTCGTACATCGACTGGCCGCCGAGCACGCGATAGGGCAGTCCCGCCGCCTGGAGCTCTTCTTCGATCGGCTTGGCTTGCAGCGCCGAGCGGTACAGCACGGCGATCTCGGTGGCCGGCACGCCGTGGTCGTGGATCAGCGCGAAGATCTTCTTGCCGACCCACCGCGCCTCGGCGGCGCCGTCGGCCGCGACCACGAGCATCACCGGCTCACCGCCGTGGCGTGTGATCACGATGCCCTTGTCGTGTCGGCCCTTGTTGTTGGACACGACCGACCCCGCACACTCGAGGATCGGCGCGCGCGATCGGTAGTTTTCCTGGAGCTTGACGGTCGTCGCGCCCGGGAACTGCTGCGCGAATTCCAGGATGTTCTCCACCTTCGCCCCACGCCAGCCGTAGATCGCCTGGTCGTCGTCGCCGACCACACACAGGTTGTGCGGCGGCCGCAGCAGCTGGCGCAGCATCTGGACCTGCGCGCCGTTGGTGTCCTGGTACTCGTCGACCATCACGTAGTCGAAGCGCGCCTGCCAGCGGGCACGGGCCTCCTCGTCGCGACCGAGCACGATCGCGGGCAGGCACACGAGATCGTCGAAGTCGACCCCGCCGAGGGTGCGCAGTCGCTCCTCGTACGCGCCGTAGATCGACGCCGCGGCCACGTCGTACTCGTCGACGACATGACGCTCCACGCTCTGCTCGGTGACAAACTCGTTCTTCCACAGGCTGATGCGCTGGACCACCGCGCCCAGATCGAAGCGCCGCTCCGCGCCCGCACCGTGGTGGCCGTGCTCGCGCAGCAGGGTGCGGACCACCCCGTACACGTCGCCCTGGTCGAGGATCGAAAACCCGCGCCCCGGCAGTCCGAACGCCTCGGGCTCCAGGCGCATCATCGCCGCGCCGAGGCTGTGGAACGTGCCGAGCACGAGGTTGGCCGCGATGCTGCGACCGACCATCGGGCCGAGCCGCTCGCGCATCTCGCCGGCGGCCTTGTTGGTGAACGACAGCGCGACGATGTGCGGCGGCGGGACGCCGAGGTCGAGCAGGCGAGCGATGCGGTGCGTGATGACGCGGGTCTTGCCCGAGCCTGCACCCGCGAGCACGAGCAACGGGCCGTCGGTGTGCAGCACCGCTTCGGTCTGGCTGGGATTGAGGTGGCTCAGATCCATGCCGGGCGGCGGTTGTAGGCGTTGCGCCTCCGACGATCAACGCGTCCCGCGGCCGTTGGCGTCCGATCTCGCGTCGAGATGGAGGCCCGACCCGAGATCTCGCCGCTAGAGGATCTGCGCACCCAGGGCGGACCCGATCAGCTCCACGGCCAGACGGCCGGTGCGGTTTTCGATGTCGAGCGCGGGGTTGACTTCGACCATCTCCAGGCTCGAGAGCGCGCCGGACTCGGCGATGATCTCCAGCGACAGGTGGGCCTCACGGTAGGTGAGTCCGCCGATCTTCGGCGTGCCGGTGCCGGGGGCGAAGCGCGGATCGACCGAGTCGATGTCGAAGCTGCAGTGCAGGTGATCGGTTCCGTCGGTCGCGATCTGCAGCGCCTCCTCCACGACGGCCGCCATGCCTCGGCGATCGATCTCCGCCATCGTGTAGGTGTGGATCCCCGACTCGCGCAGCAGCTGCTTCTCCGTCGCGTCGATGTCTCGTAGCCCGATCTGGCAGAACGTGGTGGGCGACACCTTGGCCCCGGCGTAGCCGATGTGGCGCAGCTCGTCGGGTCCCTGTCCGAGCAGGCACGACACGGGCATGCCGTGGATGTTGCCGCTGGGGGAGGTGTCGGGGCGGTTGATGTCGCCGTGGGCGTCGAACCAGATCACGCCCAGTCGCGGGGGCTTGGTGGGCTCGAGGTTGCCCGCGTGCAGGTGCAGCGTGGCCGCGATGCCCGAGATCGTGCCGATCGCGATCGAGTGGTCGCCGCCGAGGACGAGCGGGAAGCACCCCTGGGCCAGCACCTCCTCGACCGCGAAGCACAGTCGCTGGCAGACGTCGGCGATGAGCGGCAGGTACTTGGCGTCCGTGCGGCTCTGCGCCTGGGTCTCCGGGGCCTCGATGTGCAGGTCGCCGCGATCGCGGATGTGATGGCCGAGGCGCTCGAGGCGATCGTGGAGGCCGGCGAGTCGGATCGCGCTCGGGCCCATGTTCACGCCCCGCCGCCCCGCGCCGTGGTCGAGAGGGACGCCGATGATCTGGATGTCGCGCTGCACCGCGGCCCAGCCTACTACCGTCTCGGCCGTCTCAGCGCAGCGCGTCGAAGGTCAGGTTGAACCCGAGGACGAAGGTGGGCAGCACACGCTTTTCGGCCGGGGCGGGCGGGACCTCGCGGCGTGAGCTCGGCCCGATCATCGGGCCGCCCCACAGCTCCACGGCCATGCGCTCGCCGAACGGCAGGCGGAAGCCGACCGACAGCAGGCCGGCGTGGTGGCCCCACACGTCCGAGCCGGTCTCTTCGGTGTGAAACGGCGGCGTGAACTCGGCGTCGCCGAACGCGTCGACGAACAGATACTCGGCGCGGGCGAAGATCCGGCGGCCGTACGCGCCGGCGCCCACGCCCAGGCCCCATAGCCCGCGGTACAGCGGGTCGCGGTTCTTGGGGCTGACGTTGGCGACGAGCAACCCACGCGCGTGAAAGTACAGCGCCTTGTAGGCCGATGCGCGGACCTCGGCGTTGAGGCCCATGCCGAAGAACCCGCCGGCGGTCACGCAGGTCTTGTCGGCGTCGCGGCATTCCTGGTTGCCGATCGCGTGCGGGCCGATCGCAGGACCGACGGCGACGACGACGCGCGGGAACGGGGGGCGCTGGGGGCGGTCGTCGGCCGGGGTCGCCGCGGGCGTCGCCGTGGCGGGCGTGACCGTCTCCGGGGTGGCGACGATGGGCTCGACCGACGCGAACTCGTCTCGCGGCGGTGGCGGTTCGGCGTCGGGGGCCGCGATGCCTCCAGCATCCGCCGGGTCGTCGGACGCGGGCGGGGTCGGTGTGTCCGCGGGAGAGTCGGCGCTGGCGGGGGCCTCGGCCGTCGCAGACGCGTCGGCTTCCTCGGTCGCGGTTTCCGGGGCGAGGGCCTGCTCCGGTGCGGGCGCAGCGTCCGCCACCGCAGCCGGCGCGGCAGCGGGCGCGAGCGACATCAGCCCGGCGACGAGCGCAGCCCCGATCATCGATCCCATCTTCTCCGCACCGGCCCAGCGCGACAAGCGGCGCCAATTCCGCTCGTCCCGTCCTTCAACGCACGGCGAGCTCGGAGATTACAGGGCAGGCCTATACTCGGCGCCGATGTCGTTCGTTCGGGAGCTGGGAGTCCACCGTGCCACCGCGATCTTGCGCTGCGACGACGCCGAGCTCGCGCGCGCCGCCATGAACGCGGCGGTGGCCGGGGGCTTTCGCAGCATCGAGTTCACCCTGACGACCCCGGGCGCGTTCGAGCTCATCGCCGAGTTCGCCGGCCGCACGGGCCTTTCGGTCAGCGGCGGGCTCGACCGGCTGCACGTCGGGGCCGGCACGGTGCTCACGGTCGAGCAGGCTCGCCGGGCCGTCGACGCCGGGGCGACGTTTGTCGTCTCGCCGATCGCCGACCCGATGATCATCGCGGCCGCGCGCGAGATGGGCGTCGCCGCGATCCCGGGCGTGCACACGCCGACCGAAATGGTGATGGCCCACCGCGCCGGCGCCCCGCTGCTCAAACTGTTTCCCGCGCCCGCGGGCGGACCGGCGTGGCTGCGTTCGGTGCGAGGCCCGCTGCCGTTCTTGCGCGTGGTGCCGACCAACGGCGTCGACCTCGACAACGCGGGCGCCTGGCTGCGCGCCGGCGCGTGGGGCCTCGGCTTCGTCGCCAGTCTGTTTTCGCCGGGCGACCTGCAAAGCCGCAACGTCGCCGCGATCGAAAGCCGCGCTCGGGCGATCCGCGCGGCGATCGACGCGGTCGAAGTCGGCCCGCCGTCGATCGGGGTCGACCCGTTCGCGTCCGCCTCCTGATCGTCGTTTTGGCCCCGGTCGGCCGCGGCCTTTACAAGGTCGGCGGCCACTGCCAGCGTACGCGGTCGCTCATGCGTACCGCCCTCGTCCTTTCCATCGCCTCTGCTTCGCTTCTCGCCGCCTGCGGCCCCAAGAACGCGCCGCCGCCCCAGCCCCCCATCACCGAAGCGCCGCCGGCCGAGCCGGCCCCCGAGCCCGTCGCGCCGATCCCCGAAGGATGGTTTGCGATCACGCCGCAGCTCGTCGTGCCCGACATCGACGCCGCGATCGCGTTTTACGGCACGGCCTTCGGCGCGCAGCCGGTGATGTCGATGCCCGGACCCGACGGCAAGACGATGCACGCGGAGGTCAAGATCGGCGACAGCCTCATCATGCTCGAGGCCGAGAGCCCCGACATGAAGTCGCCCAAGACGCTCGGTGGAACCACGGCGGGGTTGATGATCTACACGCCCGACGTCGACACCGCGTTCCAGAGTGCGGTCGATGCCGGCGCGACGGTGAAGATGCCGGTGGCCGACATGTTCTGGGGTGACCGCTACGGCGTGGTGATCGATCCGGCCGGCCACCAGTGGTCGCTCGCGACGCACACCGAAGACCTCACGCCCGAGCAGATGGCCCAGCGTGCCCCGATCGCCGCCAAGGCCCGTCCCAAGGGCAAGAAGCCGCTCGCCGGCAAGAAGCTCGCGAAGATCGAAGCGGAGTGGAAGGCGATCGCCGGCACGCCGGCCGCGGCACCGGTGCCCGAGGGCTACCACACCGTCACGCTCGCGCTGACGGTCAACGACGCCGCCTCGGCGCTCGCGTTCTACACGGGGGCGCTCGGTGGCACCGAGATGGCCCGGATGCCGCGCGCCGACGGCAAGATCGAGCACGCCGAGGTCAAGATCGGCGACTCGATCCTCATGCTCAACGACGAGGATCCGACGTGGGGCGCCAAGTCGCCCAAGACGCTCGGCGCGGCGCCGGTGATGGTCCATCACTACGTCACCGACGTGGACGCGACGTTCGGCAAGGCCGTCGGCGCCGGCGCGCAGGAATTCATGCCGGTCGGCGTGATGTTCTGGGGCGACCGCTACGGCGGCGTGGTGGCGCCCGATGGCTACGCCTGGGGGATGGCGACGCACGTCGAGGACGTGACGCTCGAGCAGATGAAGGAGCGCATGAAGACCGAGATGGCGGCGGCCGAAGCCGGTGGCGCCGCGCCGGCGGGTGGCGGTGATGGAACGCCGGCCTCGGATCAGACGCCTCCGGGCCCGCCGCCGGCCCCCGCGGCCGCAGCCGGCAAGTAAGCCGCGCGCGGGAGCGCACGACGACGCCCGGTCGCGATGGCCGGGCGTCGGCAATTGGCGCAGGTTTCGATAAATGACCTTCGGTCATTCGTGACGACGCAGCGACCGGTTATCGTGGAGCCCATGCACTGGCTTCGTGGATCTCTGACCGCCGTCGCGCTGCTGGGCGGTGCGTGTGCGGGTGACGACTCGGGCTCGCCGTTCGACGACACGACGAGCACCGCGAGCACCTCGGCGACCACCGCCGAGGTCACGTCGACCACCGCCGTTGGTGCGGACTCCACCAGCAGCGGGAGCGACCCGGACTCGGACTCGGGGGGCATCAAGTTCGACCTGGGCAACCCCGATCTCCCCGACCCGGGCCCGGGGGCCAAGGGCTGCGACAAGGTCGACATCCTGTTCGTCATCGACGACTCGGGGTCGATGTCCGACAACCAGGACAAGCTGACCGCCGCGTTCCCCTCGATGGCGCAGACGATCGACGCCACGCTCGTGGCGCAGCAGGGCATCGACTACCGCATCGGCGTCGTGTCCTCGAACATCACGGACGAGACGATGTGCCTGTTCGGCACGCTGTGTGGGCCGGGGTATCTCGGGCGCCTGCAGCACACCGAGGCGCGCGTGTCGTGCAACGACGTGCCGATGGGACGTTGGATCGAGGGCAGCGAAGGCGCGGCCGCGGTGGGCCTGCAGTTCACGTGCATCGCGTCGCTGCGCCAGGCCCAGGACTTCAACGGTTCCGAAGCACCACTCGAGGCCACACGCATGGCCCTCGTCGATCGGGTCAGCGACGCCGAGCAGTACAACCTCGGGTTCCTGCGCGACGACGCGCTGCTCGTCCTGGTCCTGGTCAGCGACGAAGACGACCAATCCGTCTTCATGTCCGCGACGAACTGGCCGCTCATCGGCTCGCCGGGATCGCCGTCTCCGGTCTCCGACTTCTACGACATGCTCGTGATGCTCAAGGGCGGACACCCGCAGAACATCGCCGCGGTCGCGATCACGGGGCCGGCGGTCGGTGGCGGCGACACCCAGGCCCCACGCGTCCACGCGTTCTTGGACCTGGTCGCTCCCAACTCGTTTTGGACCGACATCTCCGGCAACGACTACACGGCGCCGCTCCAAGATGCCCTCGCGGTCATCGAGGGCTCCTGCGACGGCTTCATCCCGCCCGAGGGCTGAGCCGTCGTCGCGGGGTGGTCTCGATCGTGCGCGTCGAGCTAGCCGACCGAATGCGGCAGGGCTTCGCCGCGTAGGCCGGCGAGCAGGTTGTCGCAGGCGAGCTGAGCCATCTTGCGGCGGGTGCCCCGGGTGGCCGAGCCGATGTGGGGGAGCACGAGCAGGTTCGGGGCCGTCAGCAGCGGGTCGTCGGCGGGCAGGGGCTCCGGGGAGGTGACGTCGAGGGCGGCGCCGCCGATCGTGCCGGCCTGCAGAGCCTCGCGCAGCGCGACGGGATCGACGATCGGACCGCGGGCGGTGTTGATGAGGATCGCCGTCGGCTTCATGGCCGCGAGCGCGTCGGCGTCGACGAGGTGGGTCGTCGCCTCGGTCAGCGGTACGTGGACGGACACGAAGTCGCTGGTCGACAGCAGGCGGGGCAGGGGCTGCCGGCGCAGACCCAGCTCGGACTCGAGGTCCGGTCGCGGCGTACGGGAGTGATAGACGATGCGCATTCCGAAGCCCGCGGCCCGCCGCGCGACGGCGGTTCCGATCTTGCCCAGACCGACCAGGCCCAGCTGCGCGTCCGACAGGTCCGCGCCCAGCCAGCCGGTCGGCGACCACGTCGACCATCGACCCGCCCGCACGTCCGCGGCCGCCTCGGGCAATCGGCGCGCTGCCGACAGCAGCAACGCCATCGTCAGGTCGGCCGTCGCGTCCGTGAGCACGCCCGGCGTGTTTCCCACCGCGATCCCCCGGGCGGTACACGCGGCCACGTCCACGTTGTCGACGCCCACGGCCATGTTGCTGACGACGCGCAGCTTCGGCGCACGCTCGAGCAACGCCGCGTCGATCGTCTCGGTCAGAAGACACAGGATCCCCTCGGCGTCGGGCAGTCGCGCCGCGACGTGGTCGTCGAACCCGGGCGTGTCCGCATCGCCGACCACGAGCTCGCAGCCTTCGAGCGAGTCCAGCCACCCCGAGGGCAGCGCACGTGGCACGAGCACGACCGGGCGATTCACGCGCTCGGGTATACCGCGACCGCGCCGGGATGCACCGCGATCGCCAGGTCGCACACGTTCGTGCCCGTCGGTCCTGGTCGCAGCAGGTCGCCGATCGCTTCGAACAGTGCGTAGGCGTTGCACTCGCGCAGGGCGCGGCGGGCATCGATGCCCGCCGCAGCGGCCCGCGCGACGGTCGACGCGGTGACGACGGCACCGGCGGCGTCGGTGGGACCGTCCTCGCCATCGGTGGCGAAGGTCGCGAGGGTCCAGGCGGGACCGGCGTCGAGGGCAATCGCGGCCGACAGGGCCAGATGCAGGTTGCGGCCGCCGTGGCCGGTGCCCGTCACGTCCACGGTGGTCTCGCCGCCGGCGACCTCCGCGGTGGAGTCGCGGCTGTAGCCGCGCAGGCGTTGCACCCACACCCGACCGACCTCGTCGGCGTCGCCGACGAACGGCTCGGCGAGATGCGGTGCGTAGCCGGCGTCGCGCAGGCTCCGGGCGCAGGCCCGCACCGCGTCCGCATTGTTGGCCACGATCGTGTGGGGCACCGAAGGGACGATGCGTGGCGCCATCGGGGCGGCCAGATGCGCCCACACATGTTGCGGAATCTCGACCTTGTGCCGCTGCAGCACGCGCATTGCGTCGTGTCGCCCGTCGGGACTGGCGACCAGTGGTCCCGAACCGATCGTCGCGAGGTCGTCGTCGATGACGTCCGAGAGCACGAGCGCCCGCGTCCGCACCGAGGCCAGTGCCGCGGCGAGCCCACCGCCCTTGAGCACGTCGAGCCGTCGGCGCACCACGTTGAGCTCGTCGATGCACGCTCCCGCGCGCAGCAGGCCCTCGGTCACCGCCCCGAGCTCCCGCAGCGTGATCGCGGCGTCGGGCACGGCGACCAGCGACGACGCACCGCCCGACAGCAGCACCAGGGCCGCATCGCGGGCGCCCAGCGACTGGGCGCAGGCGACCACCGCCTGCGCCGCGGCCAGCGAGTCTGGACCGGGAATCGGGTGCGCGCCGAGCAGGACGCGCGCGTCGATGTCCTCGTGAGGCGCTTGCTTGGTGACGACGAGCGCGTCGGAGATCCGGTCGCCGAGCACGTCGAACGCCCCGCGGGTCATCGCGACCGCGGCCTTGCCGATCGCGATCACCTGCAGCCGACCACCCGGGCGGATCGGAGACGGGCCCCCGTCCGCGGTGAGGGCCCGACGCACGGCCTCGCGAGGATCGACGGCCTGCAGTGCGGCCCCCAGCGCGGTCGCGATCGCATCCCCACCGGGTACCCGCGTCAGCGGATCGGTCCAGCTCACGTCGTGCCCACGATCGCCCGACCCACCCACAGCCCCGCGGCCGCACACAGCATCCCGAGCACGACGTGCCCCCCCACCTGCGCGAGCAACCATCCCGTGCGGTCGGTTCGAGTCAGCTCCACCGAAAGCAGCGCGAACGAGCTGTAGGTGGTGAACCCGCCGAGCATCCCGCCGATCAGCGCGCTCCGAGGCAGACCCTCGGACATCGTCGCCGCCGCCAGGCCGATCGCGAAGCAGCCGACCATGTTGACGACGAACGTGCCGACGAAGGGCACGCGCTCGGCCCAGTACGCGTCGAGGATCCCCGTCAGCACGACGCGCAGCACTGCCCCGAGACCACCGGCCGCGAAGATCCAAAACAGCGTGCGGGCGTCGGACACGAGGGCGGGCGCGATCGCAGCCTACGCGTAGAACGCTTCGATCGCGTCGGCGTACTTGTTGTTGACGACCTTGCGCTTGACCTTCATCGTCGGCGTCAGCTCGCCGCCTTCGATCGACAGGTCGGCGGGCAGCACGGCGATCTTCTTGATCGTCTGCACCCGCGCCAGCTCGCCGTTGATCCGGTCGACTTCCTTCATCAGGAAGCGATGGACCTCGTCGCTCTCGGCCGCCTCTTTCATCGACTTGGCCTTCGCGCCGGCCGCGGCGATGAGTGCATCGAGCTTGGTCTCGTCGATGGTCAGCAGGGCCGAAAGGTGCTTGCGCCGGTCGCCGACCACGACGGCCTGGCTGACCCACTCGATGCCCTTGAGCTTGCCCTCGATCACCTGCGGGGCGATGTTCTCGCCGCCGGCGGTGATGATGAGATCCTTCTTGCGGTCGGTGATCCGCACGAAGCCGTCCTTGTCCTTTTCGCCGATGTCACCCGAGTGCAGCCAGCCCTCGTCGTCGATCGCCTCGGCCGTGGCCTCGGGGTTCTTGAAGTACCCCTTGAACACGTGGCGGCCCCGCATGCAGATCTCGCCGTCGTCGGCGATCTTGAGCTCGCCGCCGGGCAGCACCCAGCCGACCGAGCCGGTCTGGTACTTGTGCGGCAATGAGAACGTGGCCGGGCCGGTGCACTCGCTCATGCCGTAGACCTCCATGATCGGAATGCCGAGGCTGAGGAAGAACTCGAGCGTGTCCTTGGAGATCGGGGCGGCCGACGTCACGCAGATCCGACACTGGTCCAGGCCGAGGGCGTCGCGCACCTTCGAGAACACCAGCTTGTTGGCCAGGCCCCACAGAAACGGCCGAGGCTGGCCCTTCTGATCAGCGTAGCCGCCCTCGAGCCCGACACCACGGGCCCACGCGGCGATCTTCTTCTTGAGGCCGCTGTTGTTGGCGGCCGCCTGCTGCATCTTGGCCTGGATCTTCTCCCAGACGCGCGGCACTCCCAAGAATACCGTCGGTCGGATCTCGCGCAGGTTGTCACCGAGCTTTTCGAGGCTCTCGGCGAAGTAGCTGCAGGCGCCGTCGACCATCGGCCCGTGCAGCGACACGACCTGCTCGGCGATGTGCGACAGCGGCAGGTAGCTGACGATCCGGTCGTGGCCGTCGCTGCCGAGCTGGTCGAAGGCGACCTTGGCCGTCCACGTGATGTTGTCGTGGCTGATCATCACGGCCTTCGGGTCGCCCGTGGTGCCCGACGTGTAGATGTACGTGCAGGTGTCGTCGGGATCCTGGCCGTCGATGCGCGCCTTCAGATCCGCTTCGGGGACGTCCTTGCCGTACGCGAGGAAGTCCTTCCACGAAAAGACCTTCTCGTCGTCGTGGTCGCCCCACATCATGACGATGGCCTTGAGGTCGGGGAGCTCGTCGCGGATCTCGAGGAACTTCGCGAGCTGCTCGTCGTCCTCGACGATGACCAGCTGCGAGTCCGAGTGCGAGGCGATGTACTTGCACTGCTCGGCGGAGTTGGTCGTGTAGATGCCGGCGGGACAGGCTCCGGCGTAGATGGCGGCGACGTCGCCGATCATCCACTGCGGACAGTTGTAGCCGATGAGCGACACGCCCTTGTTCGGCTCGACCCCGAGCTTGATCATGCTCTTGGCGGCCGCGCGCACCTGGTCGCGGTACTCGCCCCAGGTCGTCGTGACCCAGCTGCCACCCTTTTTGACCTTGAGGGCCGGGGCGTCCGCCTTTTTCTTGGCGGTCGCCTCCATGACATCCATCACCGTCTTCTTGTCCGTCATCGCTTCGTCCCTGCCGCCACGCCGGCGGCGGCCGGGAGGTTAGCGCACCCCGAACAACGGTGGGCGCGCGCGCCCGGGTAGGCGCGCGGGATGGCGTTTCTCGGGCCCTCAGCCCTTGTAGACGGGGCCGCGCTTGACCTTGCGGTAGGGCAGCGCGCCCTCGTGCGTGCGACCTTCGTCGTCGACGCACTCGACCTCGAGGTCCTTGATCCCGAGCGGGATGCCGAGCATGCGGCGGGCGACGAGCCGGCCGGCCGTGGCCTCGCAGTGCTCGACCGTGCCGGCCTTGGTCTCGACCGTGGTGTACGCGTGCGCATCGCCGCTGTCGTCGACCTCCACGTCGAACGAAAATTGCTTGCGGTCGGCGGTCAGCACGACGGTCCAGCGGTCACCGCCGGCGGGGACGTACTGCAGGTCGACGTACTTGTGGATCTTCGTGCCGAACGGGCTGCGCTCGTCGCCCTTGTCGGGCTGGACCCACCACAGGCGCACGTCGGCGATCTCGGACGGCCGGGCGGCGCGGTGCCAGCTGTCGACGACGATCTCGAACGACGGCTTGCCGAAATCCCGCCGGATGCGCAGTACCTCGTCGTGCTGCAGGGCGCGGGTGGACAGCTCGGTGACGGCGGTGGTGGCGTAGGGGATCGACCCGGCGCCACCCGCCGTCATGGCGGCGACCATCAGGTTCATCAACATCGGGGACAGCATCGCCAGGGCTCGCTCGGAAGGATCTACGTCGCAGGAAAGGTCGGCGTCACGGGGCCGGCGTGTGAGTCAGTTCGCGGTGCGAGTGCCGTGCCAGACCCGATCTCGGGGACTTGCAACGGAGAGGACGGACCACGTGGTTGCTAGTTGCCACAGTCGCCAAAACGATCGTGCCGATGGGCAACAGACCACCCGTGAGGGGCGTCACTGGCGC
The DNA here is from genome assembly GCA_937896535.1 of uncultured Pseudomonadota bacterium. Classification (GTDB taxonomy): domain Bacteria; phylum Myxococcota_A; class Polyangia; order Nannocystales; family Nannocystaceae; genus CALBMM01. Next base: position 33,534 of record CALBMM010000204.1, on the reverse strand, counting down.
ACATGCGATTCGGATGGATCCGATCGGCGTTCGCCGGATCTAGCGCCCGGCGCGGATCCCCAGCGAGACGATCTTTTGCAGCAGGGACGGGTAGTCGATGCCGAACTGCAGGGCGGAGGAGCCGAATTCCTCGTCCTTTTTGATGTCCGGATTGGGGTTGGCCTCCAGAAAGTACAGCCGCCCCCTGGCATCGAGCCGAAAGTCGATCCGTGCGTAGCCGCTGAGGCTCAGCGCTTTGTAGATGCGCTTGGACGTACGCCGGATCTCGTCGACGAGCTCGTCCGAAAGGTCCTCGGCCGGCCCCACGAAGACCCCGCGTCGGTCCTGGTAGTCGAGGTCCCACTTGACCTTGCGGGTCGCGACCAGCGGCGCGTCCGCGCGCAGGTTGTCGATGCTCAGCTCCCAGGTCGGAAAGACGATGAGCTGCTCGTTGCCGATGACGCTCGAGTACAGCTCACGCCCCTCCACGAACTGCTCGACGATCGCGTCGGTCTCGATCTTGTCGTGCACGAACTCGATGCGCTCTCGGAGCTTGTGCTCGTTGTGCACGACCGAGGCCTCCGAGATCCCGTACGAGCCCTCCTCGACCAGCGACTTGACGATGAGCGGGTACTTCAACCGCGCGCGCATCCGAAACTTGCGCCGCCGCGGGAAGACGGCGAACTGCGGCACGCGAATGCGGTGGTAGTGCAGGATCTTCTTCGACAGCGCCTTGTCGCGCCCCAGCGTCAACCCGCGAGGGTTGCAGCCGCTGTACGGCTGACGCAAGAGCTCGAGGTACGCGACGAAGTGCTGGTCGTAGACCGACTCGCCGCGCCACGCCTCGAGCAGGTTGAACACCAGGTGCGGCTTGACCTCGCGCACCATCTTGCGGATCGGCGACAGCTCGTCGTAGACGCCGAGGACGGTGACCTCGTGGCCGAGCTGACGCAGACCCTCGCGCACGTCGTACTCGGTCTGATACCGGTGCACCTCCTTGGGATCGATGCCTTCGAGCGACTCGGGCGGCACGAGGTCCTCGTGCACGCACATCACGATCCGGAGCTTGCGCTTGGGCTTGTTGATGCGCGCCATTGGATCACACGGGGCGCCACTGCCGGCTGCGAATCTCGTGCACGGTGTGGGCGGTCAAGAGGGTGGCGAACTCGAGCTTGAGTCGGTCGGGATCGCCGGGCGCGCGCAGCCGCAGCTCGCCGCAGCGCCCGATGATCTCGTCGAGGACCTGGTCGACGACCAGTGTGTGCTGGCCGGTGCCGCGGCTGACCGTCTCGCGCAGCAGCCGGCGGTTGCGGCGCAGGAACGACACGGCGGACTCGGCCTCGGCGTACGCGGGGTCGTCGGAGAACAGCCGCTCCAGATCGCGATCGTACGTGTCCGAAAAGCCGATCCCGTAGTGCTTCTTCTTGGTCTCGTAGTACTCGCCCAGCGTCGCGCGCAGCGACTTGAGGGCGTGGGGTCTCGCGCGCGTGCGAGGGGCTCGCCTCAGGTCGTTGAGCTTGCCGGCGAGCTCGTCGACGTACTCGAGCTTGCGCAGCGCCCTCCAGCCGGCGTACTGGCGTCGCCAGCCGGAGGTGGGATTGAGCCAGACCGCGAAGGTCTCGGCGAAGTCTTCGGCCGGATGACTCTGGGCGTACCAACCCGGCAGGTGCTGCACGTAGTTTCGGCTGGAGGGATTGGGGCGGTACTCGTCGGGGTAGGGGCGGGCGTGGCCGAACACGCGACGCCAGTCCGCGCGGCGCTGCAGCGCCCAGGCGTGCTGCACCGCGTGGCCCATCTCGTGCCGGATCAGCCGCAGCGCTTCGCGTTTTCCGCCGCCTTCGACGTAGTGCATCATCCGCTGCTCGAGCGCGCGCAGTCGCGGGTGCAGCACGTAGAACGGGATCTGGATCCCGGCGATGCCGTCGGGCGATGCCCACTCGTCGGAGACCCACGCGGCCGGGCGCAGTCGGATCCCGCGCTCGATGATCTCCTCGTAGACCCGCTCGAGCAGGGGCTGCAGCCAGGTTCCTTCGATCTGCACGTCGAGATCCGCGAGGCGGACCTCGAGCAGCTCTTTCGTCGGCAGGTTCGCCCAGCGATGTCGTCGGGCACGGGGGGACTTCGGCAACGTCGCAAAGTGTATCAGGCGTCGCGCGACGACGCGGGCCACAGCGCGTCGGCCGACAGTCCCGGCGATCCGCGACCGGCCTTCGTGGCCGCTTCGATCCGCGCGACGAGATGGGCATTGACCGGCGTCGGCGTCGACGTGCGCGCGCCCAGACGCACGACTTCGCCGTTGAGCTCGGCGATCTCGGTGGGACGTCCGCGCTCCAGGTCTTCCCACATCGACGAGCGGGCGTCGGGGGCCACGCGCAGCATCGGGCGCGCCGCGAGCGAGAACAGCGGGGTCGGCAGGCGCAGCACGGTGGGGGCCAGGGTCGGCTGCAGAAGGCCGAGGCCCCGCGGTGCGATTTCGCCGGCGCGACACGCCGCGATGCCCTCGTCGATCGTCGCCGCCATCACGCGACGAAATCGACGGTCGCGCAGCTGCTGGGCCAACGGCAGCCCGCACAGGGCGTTGATGGCGTTGTTGAGGTTGAGCAGCAGCTTGCCCCACTGCACGCCGGGCATGTCGTCGTGCTCGATGACCTTCAGGCCGGTCTCGCGCAGGGCCGCGGCGACGCGGGGCGCGCCGGGATCGAGGGCCAGCGGTCCGGAGGTGGCCTGGTGAAAGGCGGCGCCGTCCTCCCAGCGCACGTTGAACGAGACCATCCCGGCCAGCACGCGATGATCGGGCATCGCGGCGCGCAGCGTGGCGGCGTTGCCGACACCGTTCTGGAAGCTGACGACCTTGGTCGATGTCGCGATCACCGGCGCGAGCGTCTGCCCGGCGGTTCGGGTGTCGCGCGACTTGACGGTCACGAGCACCGCGTCGTGATCGGCGAGCGCCTCGGCGTCCTCGGTCACCGAGATCCGCGAGCGCTCGAGGCGATACGTCGTGCCCGAGAGTGGGCGGACCGAGAGGCCGCCCTCGGCGATCGCGTCGCGCAGGCGCGGGCGACCGATCAGCGTGACCTCGTGGCCCGCGTTGGCGAGCATGCCGCCGATGAAACCGCCGATCGCTCCGGCTCCGAACACTCCGATCCGCACGCGCGCACGGTAGCAGGGCCGTGGCCGGTGGGCGGGCCGGGTGGCCGGTGGGCGGGCCAGTGGCGCGGCGCGAACCGCCGCAAGTAGGCGACAACGCTGCGCGGACCTGCGCGCACGGGGCATGCAGTGCACGGGCGCGATGTTGTGTCGCAGCTACTGCGCCGGTCTCGATGGGGTCGAGGGCTACGTGGTCACGGTGGAGGCGGACGTGCGCGCCGGGCTGCCGGGACTGACCGTGGTGGGGCGGGCGACGGGCGCGTTGACCGAGGCGCGGCAGCGGGTGCGCTCGGCGTTGGCCAACTGCGGCGCGGACGTGCGGCCGCGCAAGCAGGTCGTCAACCTCGCGCCGGCCGGGCGACGCAAGGACAGCCCGGGGATGGATCTGGCGATGGCGGTCGCGTTGCTCGCCGGCCACGAGGTGGTCGATGCCGCTTCGCTGGCGCCCCTGATGCTGTGGGGGGAGCTGTCGCTGGATGGGACCGTGCGACCGGCCGCGGGCACGCTGGTCGTTGCCGACTGTGCGCGGCGCGAGGGCTTTGCCGGCGTGGTCGTGCCGCGGGCGTGTGCGGCCGAGGCCGCGCTGGTGCGTGGCCTGGACGTCTACGCGGTCGACACGCTCGCCCAGCTCATCGCGCATCTGCGCGGCGACGCCCCGATCGCCCCGTTCGTGCCGCCGGTCCACGACCACGCCGATGCGGCCGGCGCCGCGGACATGGCCGACGTGCGCGGCGTGGCATCCGGGCGGCTGGCGATCGAGGTGATGGCCGCCGGCGGGCACAACCTGCTGCTGCACGGTCCGCCCGGCGTGGGCAAGACGATGCTGGCGCGACGGGCCGGGGCGCTGCTGCCCGATCTCGACGACGAGGCCGCGATGGAAGTGACCAAGGTGCACTCGGTCGCCTTCCACGAGGTTCCCGACGGTCTGCGACGACGGCCGCCGGTCCGCATGCCGCACCACACCGTCTCGGCGGCGGGCCTGCTCGGCGGCGGCACCCCGATCCGCCCCGGGGAGGTCAGCCTCGCGCACCGCGGCCTGTTGTTTCTCGACGAGCTGCCCGAGTATCCACGCGTGTGCATCGAGGGGCTGCGCGAGCCCCTCGAGGACGGACGCATTCGCATCGCGCGAGCGGCGGGCACGGTGGACCTGCCCGCGCGGGTGCAGCTGCTGGCGGCGATGAATCCGTGTCCGTGCGGATTTCTGGGCCACCCGACGCGCGCGTGCACGGATCCGGTGACGGCGGTGCAGCGCTACGTCTCGCGCGTGTCCGGTCCGTTGCTCGATCGGTTCGATCTGGTGGTGCCGCTGTCACCGGAGGGGGCGCAGGCGCCGACGACGGGACCTCCCGAGACCACCGCGCAGGTGCGCGCTCGCGTCACGCGGGCGCGGGCGCGACAAGCCGAGCGTCTGCGTGGCACGCCGTGGCGGACCAACGCCGAGATCCCCGCCGACGGGGGCGTGCTCGCGCAGATGTGTCCGCTGACCCCGGAGGCGAGCACGCTGCTGGACCGCTGCGTGCAGCGGCACACGCTGAGCCCACGCGCCGCCCATCGCCTGCGTCGGGTGGCGCGCACGTTCCAGGATCTGCGCGACGAAGCGCCCGTCGGCGCACCGTTGGGCCCCGAGGACATCGCCGCCGCCGTGCAGCTGCGTCGGCTCCCGGAGTCTGCCGTCTGAGCCGCCCCGCTACCGGGCGAACCAGCTCGCGAGCGCGCGCTGCGTCACTTCGCCCACGGTGCCGAGACTGTCGGCGGACACGTGGGCGATCGTGTCGTCGAGCGTGTGCCACGGCGCGTACTCGCGATCGATGAGCAGGATCGACGGGATCCCGGCCTCGGTCAGGAAGCGATGATCGTCGATCACGCCGATCGTTCGCGGCGTCGGATCGAACGCGCGGGCCCCCATCGCGGCCGCGGTGTCCCAGACGTGGGCGACCAGCTGCGGGTGGATCGCCGCCGAGCCCGGCTCGACGGGCAGCTGCAGGTCGACGTCGCCGACCATGTCGAACACGATGCCGAGCTCGGCCCGCGCCAGGATCGGGTCGGGCTGCGCGAGCTGGCGGCGGGCGAGGTCCTTGGAGCCCATGCAGTAGCCGCCCAGCGTCGGGCGACCGAGCTCCTCGCCGTCGAAGAGGATCACCGTCCAGCCCACGTCCGGCGGCAGCACGTCGCCGAGTCGGGCCGACAGCTCGAGCACCACCGCCACCCCACTCGTGCCGTCGTTGGCCCCCGGGACCGGACGGTCGTGGTCGGCCGCGTCGGGCGACTCGTCCGCCCACGGTCGCGTGTCGAAGTGCGTCGCGAGCACGAACCGACGCGGCGCCTGCGGCCGCACGTGCCCCACGAGCGAGACGAGGTCGAACGACGCGCCGGTCGCCGGATCGTCCGCGGACGTCGGCAGTCGCACGACCTGGGCCGCACCGACGTCCTTCAGCATCTGCTCGAGTCGGTCGATGGACGCCGCGCGCCCCGGTGCGCCGAGTCCCCGCGGCAGCTCCATCAACGTCTGCACGCGCACGAAGGCGCTGGCGCCGAAGGCCTCGCGCGTGGGCGTGGACGCGGGGACCGGAGGCTCGCTCGGCGCGACCGGCTCCGGCACCGCGCGGGGGGTGGGCGTGCAGCTCGTCGCCGCGAGCACGAGCAACGACAGCGACCGGGAACGCACGGGCGGCAGCATAGTCGCACGGCTGCTCACGAGCCGAGGCATTCGTGCAGCGCGGCGAGGTACCGGGCACCGACCGGATACGAGCTCCCGCCCTCGACGACGACGTGAACCCGTCCCTCCCGGCGCTCGATGCGACGGATCGACGCGATCGCCACGATCGCGGAGCGGTGGATCTGCACGAAGCGACCCGGGTCGAGCTGATCGGTCAGCGACTTGAGCGTGGCGCGGTGCATCCACGTGCACGTCTTCGTCACCACGTCCACGTAGTTGCGCTGTGCGACGAAGGCGGTGACCTCGTCGAGCGCGACGATGTCGGTCCGGCCCACGGACCGCACGACGAGCCGCCGCAGCTCGCCGCGACTGCGAGACAGCAGCGTGTCCAGCGGGGCACCGGCCGTCTCGAGTCGGTCCACCGCGAGCTGCTGGCGGCGTGTCGCTTCCACACGCTCGATGCAGCGGCGGAAGTCGGCCTCGCTGACCGGCTTGAGCAGATAGTCGACCGCCGCGACCGCGAACGCGTCCACCCCGTGCTCGGAGTGGGCGGTCACGAACACGAACTGCGTGCGGGGACACGGCGACCGCAGGGCCGCGCACAGCTCGAGACCATCGAGCAACGGCATGCGGATGTCGGTCAGCAAGACGTCGGGGGCTCGCTGCAAGCAGTCTTCGAGCGCAGTGCGGCCGTTGTCGGCGGCGCCGAGCAGCTGCCACCCCGGGACGGCGCGCACCATCTGGACGAGGGCTTGACGGGCGAGCGCCTCGTCCTCGACGACGTAGGCCGTCACGTCCATGCCGTCGACTCCGCGGGTGCCGGCGCGTCGGCGTCGGCTTCGGGACGCTGCGGGACCACGATGCGAACGACGAAGTCGTCGTCGACCGGCTCGGCGGTCATCGTCGCCGCGCCGGCGTACAGCGCGTGCAGTCGCGCGCGGACGTTGGCCAGGCCCAACCCGTGGCCCGGGGCGGCGCGCTTGGCCGCCAGCGGGTTGCGCACGACGATCACGACATCTTGTCGCTCGCACCGCACCTCGACATGGATCGAGCACGGGCGCGCGTCCTGCAGCGGGCCGTGCCGTACCGCGTTCTCGATCAGAGGCTGCAGCAGCAGCGCGGGAACGGCCGTGCCGGTCGGCACGTCGTCGGCGTCGATCTCGACGTGCAGTCGCTCGCCGAAGCGAAGCTGCTGCAGCTCGAGGTAGGCCTGCGTGAAGCGGCGCTCCCACTCCCAGGTCACCCACCGACTCGGACGCGCGTGCAGGACCCCACGCAGCAGCGCGCCGAGCTTGCTCAGCGCGTCGGTGGCGTCTCCGTTGCGACCCAGACGGACGAGCGAGGCGATCGAGTTGAGGGCGTTGAACAGAAAGTGGGGCTCGAACTGCGCCCGAAACAGGGCCAGCTCGGTCTGCGCGAGCTTGGAGCGCAGCGCGTCGCCTTCACGTTGTCGCGTGACCGAGCGCTGGTAGTACAGGTACGCGTGCACGAAGATCGCGACCTTCCAGGCCGTCAGATACTCGTACAGCAGGCTCTGCGACCACGCGAGCGCCACGACCCGTGACCAATCGATCGCGCCCTTGGACATCACGAGCAGCAGGGCCGAGAGCACGAAGGCGTGGCCTACGACCACCAGGCCTCCGAGCGCCGCCGTCTTCCCCAGCGTGGACCACACGTTGCCACCGTGCACCGGACGCTCGTGAAACCACGCGAGGGCCGCGACGCTCACCGCCATCCAGTACGCCGCCAGGACGCTGCGTTTGACGAAGAACTCCACCCACGACACCTGCACCTCGGCGAACTGCGGATCGAGGGCGAGCGCCGCCGCATCCATGAGGACGCTGCCGGCCCACACCAGCGCCAGCACGCCGTAGAGCCATCGAGGGAAGCCGGACCACTTCATCCGTTGCACGCGATCACGTCCACCGCCACGTCATGGCGCAGGCCGGTGTCGGCTTCGAAGACTGACGGCTCGGGTTTCGCCTGTCCACTCGCGATCCCCCGCGATGGCGAGCATTCGTCCCGCCGATGGGGCCGTTCGTCCCACCGGTCCCTCCGGCCGTCCCGCCGTCCCTGGTCGGGCCCGGCCGCGTGCGCCAGGTTGCCGCGCGATGTCCGTCCAATTCTCTCGTCGATTCCTCGTCTGCCTCGGACTCGTCGTCGTCGGTTGCTCCGCCTCGCCTTCGACCCCGCGGCAGGCCGATCCCCCGACCCTCGATGCGACGCCGCCCGAGGCGGCCGAGCGCAGCATGCGCTTCTTCGTCGCCAGCCGCGGCATCGACGGCAGCGCCGCACTGGGTGGGCTCGCCGGTGCCGATCGACACTGTCAGTCCCTCGCGCAGGCGGTGGGCGCCGGCGACCGAACGTGGCGCGCCTACTTGAGCACGGCGCCGCAAGGCGACACCGCGGGCGTCGATGCCCGCGATCGGATCGGCCAAGGACCTTGGCACAACGCCCACGGTGACCTCATCGCGCGCGACCTCGAGGAGCTGCACGGCGATCGCAATGGTCTGACCATCCGCACCGCGCTCACCGAACGTGGGGAGATTCCCGACGGGTTCCACGACGTGCTGACCGGATCGACCGAGGATGGTCGGCTCGCGTGGGTCGATGGCACGCCGGCCACGTGCGGCAACTGGACGACGACGCAGGGCGTCGCGCGGATCGGCCACACCGATCGCATGGATTCGGAGTCCTTCTACAACCCGCGATTCAAGCGCTGGTACGGATCGTGGAACTCCGAGCACGACACACCCGGATGCACGGCCGACGCGCTCGCCTCGGCGGGCGGTGCCGGATCCGTCTATTGCTTCGCCGTCGATCCGGCGCCACCGGTCGCGAAACCGTCGACGCCGCCGCATGCGTTCACCTACGCGCGCGGCCTCAACGTCAATCACTGGCTCGGCGACAACCTGCCCGCCGAGGTGTTTCCCCGCGGCGGCTACGCGGGCACCTGGTTCGACGAGGATGACGTCGCGTGGATCGCCGCGCAGGGCTTCGACCACGTGCGGATCTGGGTCGCCGGAGACCGCTGGATCGCGCCGACGGGCGAGCTCGACGAGACCGCCCTCGCGCCGTTCGATCGCGCACTGGCGTGGGCCGACGCCCACGGGCTCGGGGTCGTGCTGTCGATGCACGGCCTACCGGGGTATCGCGCGGGCGTGCGAGGCGAGCCCGAGCCGGCGGATGCCGCGTCGCCGTTCACCGACGAAGCGACGCGGGCCGACGCGGCGTACCTTTGGTGGCTCGTCGCTCGACGCTACGCCGAGGTCGGCGACGGCTTGCGCTTCGAGCTCCTCAACAGCCCGACGGCCGACGATGCCGCCCAGATGCAGGCGTTCAATCGGGAAGCGCTGGCGGCGGTGCGGCGGGTCGACCGCGCGCGCGTGGTCTACCTCGCGCCGCACGACCACGGCATCGACAGCGTGGGTGAGGTCGACCTCGCCGACCCCCGCACGGCGGTGGCCGTGACGTTCTTCGAGCCCGAGGTGTTCACGCTGCAGTTCGACCCACGCACGCCTCGCGTCGAGTTCCCCGGCGCCGGCCCGGACACGGACGCGCACGGCGACACGTTCGGGTGGGGACGACGCTGGGCCGGCAAGCCGCTCACGGACGAGACGGTGGAGCGGCGGATCGACGAGCTCGCGCGGCGTGCGAGCAGCCTGCCGGCCTCGACGATCTACGTCGCCGGGTTCGGCGTGTTCGAGGCGGCCGACGACGACTCGACGCGCCGGTACCTTTCGGTCACGCGCGCCGCCTTCGAACGCCACGGCTTCGGCTGGGCCGTCTACGACTACCACTCGGGCTGCGCGGTCCGGGCCGAGCTCGGTGACGGGGATCCCACCCGCGTCCTGCACGCGCTGGCGCTTCGTCCGTAGGGCGCTCGCGTCGATCTCGTCCGCCGGGGCACGGCGGTCTCGCTCGCGGTCACATTCCCGCCGTCGCGCGACTGTCGGGCGCAAGGAACCGAACGCATGAAACAGTCTTTGCCCGATGGTGCCCTCGCGGGGGTCGATCTCCAGCTCGGCGCCGCCCAACCCGCGTGGTTGCTGCACTCGCTCGTCGATCTCGACGCCCTCGCGCTCGACGACGCGGCGCGTCGGTGTCTGGCCGAGGTGGAGATCGAGCCGCCACCTTCGTGGCCCGCCGGCGCCGACACGGTCGGGCGGGCGCTCGAGGCATTGCTCGACGACGACGACGTGCAGGTGGTGCAGGACGACCGCGCCGCGGGACACATGCGGCTCGAGGTCGTCGTCGGCGGTGACGCGGACGCGTGGGCGTTCGTGGCCGGGCTGTGGCTGCGCCTGGCCGGGGCAGCCGCGCGGGTCGGAGGACAAGGATGCATGGCGACCGTCGGCGTCGGGGCGGCCGGCCACGGCGGTGCCGGATTCCTGGGGATCGCCGTGCAGCCGGGTCACGTCGACGCGCATCTCGAGCCGGAGCTGCAGGACCTCGACCCCGAGACGATCCACCGCTTCGTCCCACGCGGGCTGACCTTGCTGACGATCCCGTGACGGGCGCGGTGTCGTGTCCCGTCGGTCGGCCACGCTGGCCCGTGGACGGGCCGCGGTCGCCTCGAATCGCGTCCAACTGTGCGGGATCGCAGCTGGCACGGGATCGGCAAACCGCATGGGCACGCGCGGGCCCACGCCCGCGATCAGGAATCCGATGACCACCAAGCAATCCATCCCCAAGCAAACGAAGACCAAGCCCAGCGCCGTGCGTGAAGTGATCGCCAAGGCCGTCGACACGATCGTCACCAAGTTCGGCAAGGGCGCCATCATGGCGCTCGGCGGCGAGGGCGAGCGCCCGCACTACGAGGCGATTCCCACCGGCTCGATCAACCTCGACCGCGCCCTGGGCATCGGCGGCCTGCCCAAGGGCCGCATCATCGAGATCTACGGACCCGAATCGTCGGGCAAGACCACGCTGACGCTGCATCTCATCGCCGAGGCCCAGCGCCAGGGCATGGTGTGCGCCTTCATCGACGCCGAGCATGCACTCGACGTGGGCTACGCCGAGGCGCTCGGCGTCAAGCTCGACGAGCTGCTCGTGTCGCAGCCCGACTTCGGCGAGCAGGCCCTCGAGATCACCGACACGCTGGCGCGCACCGGCTCGGTCGGTCTCGTCATCATCGACTCGGTCGCAGCGCTCATCCCTCGGGCCGAGCTCGAAGGCGACATGGGCGACACGCACCTCGGGCTCCAGGCACGGCTGATGAGCCAGGCCATGCGCAAGATCGCCGGACTCGCGCACCAGACGAACACGACCGTGGTCTTCATCAACCAGCTGCGTCACAAGATCGGCGTGCAGTTCGGCTCGCCGGAAACGACGACGGGCGGCAACGCGCTCAAGTACTTCGCGAGCGTGCGCCTGGACATCCGCAAGATCGCCACGATCAAGGAAGGCGATCGTCCGGTCGGCAGTCGCACGCGGGTCAAGGTCGCCAAGAACAAGTGCGCGCCTCCGTTCGCCCTCGCCGAGTTCGAGATCGCGTGGGGTCAGGGGATCGTGCGGGAAGCCGAGATTCTCGACGCCGCGTTGGACAACGGCACGATCACCAAGGCCGGCGCTTGGTTCTCCAAGGGCGAGACGCGGATCGGCCAGGGTCGGGCGGCCGCGCTCGAGTGGCTGCGCGCGCATCCGAAGGAGTGCGACCTGTTGGCGGCCGCGAGCGCTCACGCGACGGCGACGTCGGGCTCGCCGGCTGCCGCGTCCAGCGTGCCCAAGGCGGCGTGATCGCGGCGGCGGTGCGTCGCCGCGGCGCCACGGTGCGGGGCGGGCGCGCAGGCGCCCCTCCACGGCGATACCCGTTTTCTCGGCCTCGCGCCCCAGGCGCGGGGCCTGGGTAGAGGGATTGGGCCCCCGTGGCGCGTTAGGGGCGACGACGGGTCTCGCACGCTCGCCGATCGCCCTTGCGCCCCGGTGCGGCGGTTGCGAGACTCGCGCTCCACCCCCGGAGGAACGAGTGAGTAGCTACTACGTTCTCAAGATCCAATACGTCAATCGGCCGCCCGAAACACGGAACATCAGCGCGCCGGTGACCACCATCGGCCGCGAATCCGGCGACATCGTTCTCAACGATCCCCAGACCTCCGGCCGCCATTCGGAGATCTTGTTTCAAAATGGCCAGGTCCGCGTGCGCGACGTCGGCAGCACGAACGGCACCTGGTTCAACGGGCAGCGACTGACCGAGTTCGTCCTCGACGCGGGGCAGTGGTTTCAGTGCGGGCAAACGACCCTGCAGCTGATGTCGGTCCAGGGAGCGCAGCAAGCTCCCGCCAAGACCGTCATGGCAATGGGCGCACCGCCGCCGCCGGCGGGACTCGGTGCGCCGCCGTCGCCGGGAACCCCGCCCGCGCCGGGCTATCCGCCCGCGCCGGCTGGACCGCCGCCGGGTGCGCCGCCGATGGGGGCGGGCCCGATGGGCGGACCGCCGATGGGCGGACCGCCGATGGGTGGACCTCCGCCCGGGCCGCCGATGGGTGGCCCGCCGATGGGTGGACCCCCGATGGGCCCGCCGATGGGTGGTCCTCCGATGGGCGCGGCACCGATGGGTGGGCCTCCGATGGGTGGGCCCCCGATGGGTGGGCCTCCGATGGGCCCGCCGATGGGTGGCCCGCCGATGGGTGGCCCGATGGGTGGCCCTCCGCCGGGTGGACCGATGGGCGGACCGCCGATGGGCGGACCGGGGGCACCGATGGGTGGCCCGGGACCGATGGCGCCGATGGGTGGACCCGGGGGTCCGGGACCGATGGCGCCGATGGGTGGACCCGGGGGCGCGCCGGCGCCGATGGGCATCGCCTCGGGTGGCGTTCGTCCGAACTTCTCGGGCACCGGTGGCGAGCTGTTCGTGACCGCGCTCGTGGGCATGCTGCTGTCGGCGATCACGCTGTACATCTACATGCCCTGGTTCATGTGCAAGCTGGGGCGGTTCTTCGCCGCGAACACCACGCTCGGCCCCACCCGTCGCGGTGAGTTGCGCGTCGAGTTCAACGGCCAGGGCGGCGAGCTGTTCGTCATCCTGCTCCTGCACGGCTTCCTGACGATGATCACGCTGTACATCTACATGCCGTGGTTCATGGTCAAGCTGATCAAGTTCGGCACGGAGAACTCGGCGGCCGTCGCTCCGGACGGGACGAGATATCGCCTTCAGTTCGAGGGCACCGGCGGCGAGCTGTTCGTGACCTTCTTGGTCGGCGCCTTGCTGACGATGATCACGCTGTACATCTACCTGCCCTGGTTCATGTGCAAGCTCTACAAGGTGCTGTACCAGCGCACCACGATCCTCGAAAACGAGCAGCCGGTCGGCAACTTCGACTTCGAGGGCTCGGGCGGTGAGCTGTTCGTCACCATGCTGGTCGGCGGCCTGCTGTGTACGGTGACCCTGTACATCTACCTGGCGTGGCTGCAGGTGAAGATCAAGAAGTTCTTCGCCACCAACACCCGCGTGCACTACCAGGGACGCGTCTTCGCCGGCGACTTCCACGGTACCGGCGGCGAGTGGTTCGTGCTCAACCTCGTCGGCTTCCTGCTGACCGTGATCACGGCGTACATCTACTTCGCCTGGTGGCGCGTCAATCAGTGGAAGTTCGAGTACAACAACCTCGAGTACTCCGAGATCGGTGGCGGCGGGATGCCGGCGATGCCGGGTCAGGGTCCTGGACCGCAGGCGGCGTTCCAACCGCAGGGCGGCTACCCCGGGCAGGCGCCCGGCGGCTACCCCGGGCAGGCGCCCGGCGGCTACCCCGGCCAAGCACCGGGTGGCTATCCCGGCGGCCCCCCGATGGGCATGCAGTAGCGTCACGGCACTGCCAACGACGAAGACGGGGCTCCGAGAGGGGCCCCGTTTTTCGTTTCCGCGCGCCGGCGGCCTCCGTCACTGCTGCGGCGATCGACGCGAGCCGGCATGATCGACGGGGGTGCGGCCGTGAGCGAAAGCGAGGGCGCGGGTGAGCCCGACACGATCGGCCGCTACCACGTGCTGTCGGTCGTCGGGTCGGGGGGGATGGGCCGGGTCTACGCCGCCTACGACCCCGCGCTCGATCGTCGCGTCGCGCTCAAGGTGGTCCGGCCGCGCGCGATCGGGTGGATGGACGCGGAGACGGCCCGGCGTCGGCTCCTGCGCGAGGCCCAGGCGCTCGCGTCGCTCGCCCATCCCAACGTGGTGCCGGTCTTCGACGTCGGGACGTTCGAGATGCCGGTGCCGGTGCCGGAGGAACGGTCGAAGGCCGAGACGGGCGACACGGTCGCCGGACGCGACGACGAGCCCAAGACGATCCCGCTGCACCGCGGGGCGGCGGTGGCGATCAGCACGGCGGGGCGACGCTCCGACGAGCTGGACGTGTTCGTGGCGATGGAGTTCATCGAGGGGCTGACGCTGACGCAGTGGCTGCGAACGTCGCGGCCGTGGCAGGAGACCCTGCGCGTGCTCGTGGCGGCCGGTCGCGGGATCGCGGCGGCGCACGCCGTGGGCATCGTGCACGGCGACGTCAAGCCTTCCAACGTGCTCGTGGCCGACGACGGTCGGATCCTCGTCGCCGACTTCGGCCTCGCGCGCCCGAGCTCGGACGCACTGTCGAGCGGCACGCTCTCCGGGGCATGGGCCGACGACGACCTGGACACGCACTCGCAGGTGCTGGGCACCCCGCCGTTCATGGCCCCCGAGCAGCACCGCGGCAAGGTCGACATCGGGTCCGACCAGTTCGCGCTTTGCGTGACGATGTGGGCCGCGCTGTTCGACTGTCATCCCTTCGCGAAGGGCCGGGACGAGCCGCACGGCAAGGCGGTGGCGAGGATTCGCAAGGGCATGCGCCCGTTCCCGCGGCCGTCACGTTCGCCGGTACCCGCACGGGTCGCCGCCGTGCTCACGCGTGGGCTGTCGGCCGATCCCCAGCGCCGATGGTCGTCGGTCACGGCCCTGCTCGACCGGCTCGAGCGGGCGCAGCATCGGCCCGGTCCCGCGATCGCCCTCGCGGTCCTCGTCGTCGGCGCGGGCGTGGGGGCGTGGGCGATGGCCGAGCGCGCGCCGGCCGAGTGCGCGGCGCCGGACGAGGCGCTCGCGGGCGCGTGGGACGACGACCGGCGTGCGGCGCTTTCGGCCGAGGTCGCCGCCGACGCCCCGCAGTGGCGCCGCGACGTGCTCGATCGGCTCGGGCGACGTCTGGACGCGTACGCGCTGCGCTGGCGCGAGCAGTACGCCACGACCTGCGCCGCCGACCAGCCGGACCGGCCCGGTCACGCCCGCGCGCTGCAGCAGCGTAGATGTCTGCAAGCGCGTCGCACCGAGATCGCCGCGCTCGTCGACGTGCTGGCCGGGGCCGAAGACGAGGTCTGGGCCCTGGCACCACGGGCGGCCGCGGATCTGGAGCCGCCGGAGAGCTGCGGCGAGGCCCGGGTCGAGGACGCGGCGCCGGTCGATTCCGCCGCCGAGGATCGAGCGAACGCCCTGCTGGCGCGTGGGCGCGCCCATGCGGCCGCGGGGCAGTTCCAAGACGCCTACGATCTCGCGGTGAGAGCCCGCGACGAAGAAGGCGCGTCGCTGCCGACTCGCCTGCAGGCTCGCCTCGCGGTGGGCAACGCGGCCTCGGAGCTCGCCCGCCTCGACGAGGCGGTCGAGGTCTACGAAGCGGTCGTGTGGGAGGCGACCTCGGTCGGCGCCGACGAGATCGCACTCGCGGGGATGCTCGGCCTGCTGTTCGCCGAAGGCGTGCAGCGCAACGCCACCGACGCCGCGCTCGCGTGGGGCCGTCGCGTGGAGCAGCTCTTGGCGTCGACGTCGTCCCCACCGCGGATCCGCGCGTCGCTTCACATGAACCTGGGGCTGACGCTCCAAGCGGCCGGCGATCTGCCCGAGGCCGAACGTCACGCTCGCCTGGCGTGGACCGAGACGCAAACCGCCGCGCCCGAACGACGCGCCGCGGTGGCCAACGCCTTGGGCAACATCTTGCGCGACCAGGGCCGCGTCGCCGAGGCGAGCGCGCAGCTACGCGAGGCGCTGCGCCTGCGCGAGGAAGGGCTGGGCGCACACCATCCCGACGTCGCGATCGCCCTCAACAACCTCGGCCTCGTGCTCCTCGACGCCGGCGACAGCGACGAGGCCAAGCAGTTGTTCTCGCGCGCGCTCGACATCACCTACGACGCACTGGGGCGCGAGCACCCGCGGGTGGCGGTCTTCCTCAACAACCTCGCCAACGTCGCCTACGGCCGCGGCGAGCTCGAGGAGGCCGAGCCGCTGTACGCCCAGACGGTCGAGCTGCTCGCCAAGCGTCTCGGCGACGATCACCTGTCGACGCTGACGACCAAGGGCAACCTCGGCCTGGTCGTGCGCGGCAAGGGCGAGGCGGCGCGGGCTCTCGGCATCGCCGAGGACGTGCTCGAGGGCGTGCAGCAGACGCTGCCCGCGGGCCACCCGAGCGTCGCGATGGCGCACAACAACCTCGCCGGCGTGCTGTGGGACCTCGGTCGGCTCGACGAGGCTCGCACTCACTACGAGACGGCGGTGGCCCAGCGTCGCGCCGCGCTCGGGGACGCCCATCCGCTGCTGGCCACGTCGCTGGACAACCTCGCGCGGCTGTCGTTGTCGGAGAACAGAGCCGCCGAGGCGCTGCCGCTGTCGGCCGAGGCGTTCGCGATCTGGCACACCGCCTACGATCCCGCGCACACCAAGGTCGCGATCGCCTTGACGACCCTCGGCCGCGCGTTGCTGGCCACCGAACATCTCGACGCGGCCTGCTTCGAGCTCGAACACGCGCTGTACCTGCTCGAAGCGGCCGACGACGCCGACCCGGTCGACCTCGCCGCGGCCCGTCTCGCGCTCGCCGAGGCGCTCACGCAGCGGGCCACGCCCGGAGTCGATCGCGTCCGTGCACGCTCGCTGGCCCGCCGGGCCGCGGTGGTCTACCGCCGGCGCGAAGCGGCCCATGCCGAGGAAATGGCGAGGGCCCGCCGATTGCTCGGCGAGCCCTGACCAAACCCGCTGGCTCCGACTGGAGGAGCCGATGTCGCTTCAGTGGAGCTCGGACTTGAGCTCGGGGAAGCGCTGAAGGATCCGCCCGATGTAGCGTCCGTCGGGGTACTTGGACAGGTACTTGCGCGCGCGCTGCAGTGCGACCGAGATGCGACCGTCTTCGACGGCGGCCAGCCACATGCGGTAGTGCGCGACTTCGGCGTTGCTGTGCTTGGGCGCCCGCTTCAGGAAGGTCTCGAACGCCTTCTCGGCCGCCTTGTAGTCGAGGGCGTAGTCCATGCGCAGCATGCCGGTCAGCAGGTAGCCTTCGGCCGCGGCCGGGTCGTTGCCGTACTTGGAGATGAAGCTCGAAAGGCAGGCCGCCGCGCGGTAGCGACGCTGCGGCGAGTAGTACAGCGAGCGGCAGGCCTCGAGCTTGTCGAGCATCTCCTGGCGCTTGGATGCTTCGGTGTCGCGCACCAGCGCCTCGATGATGTCCTGACCGTCGTCGCGACGGGCGCGACGGGCGGGGGACTCGGTGGGCACGATCGGGGCGATCGTCATCGGCGAGCCGTTGTCGCCCTTGTCGGCACCGACCGACAGCTCGATGTCGGGCACTTCGTCGGCGGCTGCCGGAACGTAGTCGAGCGTGCGGAACTCTCCGCTGGGCAATCCGGGCACGTGCCAGTCGTCGGGAATGCGACCGTCGGCGAGCGCCAAGATGTCTTCGGGGCCCGCCGCGGCATCGGCCCGGTCGTTGGACAGCGGCATCGCGGCCGCGACCTCCACGAGGCCGACGTCGGCGAACGTGCCGGTCTCGACGTCGTAGCGGAAGCCGGACTCGAGCTCGGCGAGCTGGCGGTTGTTGGACGGGCTGAGCACCTCGACCTGCCCGCGCAGCACCGACACGCGCGTGTCGCCTTCGTCCTCGACCTGCACGGTGAACACGGTGCCCACCACGCGCACGACGGCGTCGGGCGTCCGCACTTGGAGGATCGGGTCCGAAGGCTTGCGGTCGTACCGAATGGCCGCGATGCCATGCTCGAGCTCGAGCTCGAGCAGAATCGGCGAAGCCGCGGTCCAGGTCACGTCCGTGCCGGGGGTGAAGTTGGCGACGAGCTTGCCCGCCAGACCGACCTGCATCGGCTGGTCCTTGGCGACCTCGAAGCGCGTGCCGACGCCGAACGCGTCGGTGATCGCCTCACCGTCCTTGGTGGAGACCTTGGCGTGGCCGCCGATGATGCGGCCGTAGCTCTGCGCCGGGTGCTCGATGCCGCCGGCGTCGTCGGGACCGCCGTGGTGCGACTTGGCCCCGACGCGCGGGTCGGGCGATGCGCTCGCCACGGTGGGATCGGAGCTCGTCAGTGCGGCCAGGTCCTTGCCCGGCCCGATGTCGAACAGCGCCATGCCGAGCACGGCTGCGCTTCCGGCCAAAGCCGCAATGCCCGCCCGCATCGACAGCTTGTGGTACCAGGGAGCCGGACGTTCCTCGCGGCTGCGCCTCAGCGCCGCGTGGAACTGCTTCTCTTCGTCGAGGCCCGTGGGGGCCGCGGGGACGATCGGTCCTTCGTAGAGGGCGTACAGGAGCCGGTGCATGCGCCGGCAGTCCCGACATTCGCGGATATGCCCGTGGTACAGGTCGCTCGCAGCGGGCGTGGCCCGGTCGCTCATGACGAGCTCTGCGTCTTCCCTGCACTCGTGGCAACCGTAGTGCCTGAGTTTGTCGTTGGAAGGTGACATGGCGGTGTGTCCGTTCGGCCCTCAGGCCGAGACCAGCTCTCGAAGTTTCTTGCGGGCGCGAGTGAGGCGGTCGCCCACGGTAGAAACGGGTTTGTCGAGAATGTCGCTGATCTCTTGAAGCGTTAGCCCCTCGTAGTGGTAGAGAACAAAAACCTCGCGAAGGTCCGGGCGAACTTTCTGCAGGATGCGATGCGCTTCGTCGCGCGCCTCGACCCGGCTCGGTTGCACGTCCGTACCCGCGCTCTGGGAAAACCACCCGAAGGCAGACTTGACGCGCTCCCGACGGAAGCGCTGCCGCATCAAGTTGTGGGTGGTGTTGGCGGTAATCCGGTACAGCCACGTCGACAGGGTCGAGTTGCCCTGGAACTTGTCGAGGGCGTTGAACGCCCGCGCGAAAACGATCTGAGTGAGGTCGTCGACCTCGCAGTCCTTGCCGAGCAGCCGGAACAGGTGCGCCCGGACCTGCGCGTGGTACTGCCCGTAGAGCTGGCGTAGGGCCCGGTGCTCGCCCGCCTTCGCGCGGTCGATGAGCAGCCGCTCCTCGGGCGACAGGTACGTCACTGCGTCCGTCCCGACAGACTCGCTCGAAAGCGGCTGCCCGTGAGCGATCGCAATGTTTTCGACGCGTTGCACGGCTTCCAGATCGTGTGGCTGGTTCTGCAACTTGTAGGACACCCCTTTTGCCCGGTTTTCCGGGGCCCATTCCTCGACAGGATCGAGACTACTAAGGAAAGGACGCCGATCGTAGCGCGTCGGTTCCCGCGCGATTCCCACACCCCTGGCGGACCTTCGGGGGGCCGCGCTCGCGACTTGCGCCCCCTCGCCGGCCCCGGCAAGGTCGTGAGCGTGGACAACGGCGCACTCGTGGGTGCCGGAGCGGTGGCCGTCGTCGCCGTCCTCGGCGCCGGCGTCTACCTCTCGGGGAAGACCGAACGCGACTCGCGGGCGCGCGTCGAGGACGTGCGCGCGGCGGGCACCGTCGAAGAAGCCCCCGAGGTCGGCAAGCTCGCCGAGCAGGCCCGCTACGATCCGACCCGCTTCGCCGAGCAGATCAAGGAAGACGCGACCGCGTTCGGCATGGCCGACGCGTCGGTGACCTCGCTGGCCGAGGTGCAGCTGCCCGAGGTCGCGATCGCCGAACCGATCATCGTGGGTGGCAAGGGCAAACCTTGGACGGGCGCCGGTCTGACGATCGAGGCCACGATCGAGAAGGTCAAGTACCAGGAGCACGGCGCGACGGTGTCGGCCAAGCACTCGGTCATCACGGTGACCAACGACCGCAAGACGCCGGTCGCCTACCGCGTGCTCGCCGAGTCGGCCGGGGCGGAAAAGTGCGAGGTCCGCGGCGCCCGCATGCACAACGCGATGGCGCTCATGCCGGGAGAGTCCGCCGAGATCGTCGTTTGTGCCGGCACGTCGCGGACCAAGATCAACCGTCTGGACGTGATGCCGATCTCCGAGCTCGGCTACTTCTACGTCAGCCAGCTGCCGCCGGCGCTCGTGGGCTACGACGGCATCACCGACCGCGCCCACCGTCCCGCCAAGCACCTCGAGCGCTGCCGCGTCGACGTCGGCGGGATCGCCGGCTGGATGGAGGACGGCAAGACGAGCTGGGCCGACGTCATCGACTTCTACAGCCGCCACAACTGCCACCGGTACGCGTTCTTCGTCGAATACGAGCGTTCCGATGCACCTCTGACGCGTTTGCCGGTGGTGCCGCCGTACCTGCAATAGTGGGCCAGGATGCGTGTTTGCGGTGATTGCGCGGCCGATCTTGTTGCTCGGCGCTTGATATCCCTAGGTTTTCCGCTCTACGATGAGCCGTCTCGAAGCTGAGTGGACGCAGACGCTGTGACCAAATCCGAGCTCATCGAGGTCGTTGCTCAAGAGGCGAATCTGACCAAGGGTCGCGCCGAGCTCGTGATCAACACGATCTTCGAGTCGATGGTCGAAGCGCTGCAGCGCGGCGAGGGCATCGAGATTCGCGGCTTCGGCAGCTTCACGGTGCGGCAGTACAAGTCGTACGAGGGTCGCAACCCGCGAACCGGCGAGCCGGTGCACGTGGCGCCCAAGCGTCTGCCGTTCTTCAAGGTTGGCAAGGACTTGCGCCAGCGCGTCAACGGCGAACGCGGCGAAGGCGACGACGACGACGACGACGACGACGATGACGACGACGGGCCGCGGCGCGAGTCCACCAAGCCCCGCGCCGCGGGCGGTGGCACCGCCCCCAAGCCCGCGACCCGCTCCGACGGCGGCGTCACCGAAGACGTGATCTAGTTTTGGCCCCCCGCACCCGGCGTGGTGCTTGGAGGTCGGCAGCAAGCTGCGGGTTGCCCCCCAAAGGGGGGCACTTGTTCGTGGTGACCGCGCGGGCACCCGGCGTGGTGCTTGGAGGTCGGCAGCAAGCTGCGGGTTGCCCCCCCAAAGGGGGCATGTTTCGTGGTGCCCCCCCCGCACCCGGCGTGGTGCTTGGAGGTCGGCAGCAAGCTGCGGGTTGCCCCCGCCGCCTTTCGGAAGGGGCGTTTCAGGCTTTGTTGGCCGGGCGGAGGCGGCCGGTGCGGGTGTCGACGGTGACGTCGGTGCCGTCGGGGAGCTCGGTGCAGCCGCGGCAGCCGATCAGGGCGGTCAGGCCGAGCTCGCGGGCCATCAACGCGGCGTGACTGAGTGGGCCGCCGTGCTCGCAGACCAGGGCGCGGGCGCCCGAGGCGTGCAGCGCCACGGCGGCCGGCGCGGTCAGGGCGGGGATCGCCAACACTTCGTCGTCGCGGAGCGGGGCGGCGAGCAAATGTGCGAGATCACGGCGGATCGCGAGTCGGCCGCGCGCCGTGGGGCCGATCGGGTGGCCGCGCAGCGCCTGCGAGGGCGTAGCGGCGACGGCGCGGCCGTCCTCGAGGGCGAAGGGAGGCCGCAATGCGGCGGCGCGGGCCTGCCACGCCCGGGCGCGGGCGATCTCCTCGGCGAGCGCGGCCGTCGGCGCGTCGCCGCGCAGTCGCGGCGGCGTCACGAAGAATGCGTCGTCGTCGGCCAAGCCCCGGCGCGCGCCCTCGGCCAGCAGCGCCCGGCGCAGTGGCGCGAGCCCGAGGGCGAACAGGTGGTCGTCCCATTCGGCGAGCAGCGTGGCTGCCACCGCGGGGTCGTCGGGCAGCGTCGTCGCGACTCGCTCGTCGGCGCCGTCCTCCCAGCCGAGGTCGGCGAGCGTCGGGGACGCGACGTCCCACGTCGCCGGGAGCACGTCCGCGAACGCGGCGCGGCCTCGCAGCGACAGCGGATCGGTGGCATCGGGAATCGGACGCAAGCCGGCGCGACGCGCCGCGACCCGTGACGGGACGAGCACGTCGAGGTAGGCATCGATCATCGCGTCGAAGGCTGCGAGCGCGCCGTCGAACGCCGCGTCGTGGCGGCCGGCGCTCGCGTCGTCGACGACGCGACGCAAGCGAGCCCGACCCGCCGGCAGGTGCTCGGTCGCCAGGGCCCGCAGCGCGGCGACCGGGTCGAGCACCGTCGCATGCGAGGCGCCGGCCAGTGATCGCGGCAGTGTCTGCACGTACAGCCACCCCGCGACCGAGGTGGGGTTGCCCGCATCGGCCCGGCGGGCGGCGAGATGGCGCAGCAGCCAGCCGTGCGCGGGCGAAAGCGGTGCAGGGTTGTGCTCGGCGTCGAGGGTCCAGCGTCCCGCCAGCGACAGCGACGGATCGATCTCGCGGGCCAACGACAGCAGGGCGGGCGCGTCGGGCCACAGCGGCGCGACCAAGGGCCGGGCCTGCACCGCGAACACCTCGTCGCGCGCGGTGACCACGAGCTCGAGGTCGTGCCCGAAGCGCGAGGGCGGCAACCCGGTCACCGCACGGGCGACGACGAGACCGACCGCCTCGCGTGCCGGATCGTCCCAGCCCGCGAGCGATCCCACGTACAGCGCCGAGACGCCGGCGCCCACCGCTTCGGGATCCCCATCGTGCACCTGCACGTCGACGTGCCCGCCGCACGCGATCGCGACCAGCCGACGTCGGCCCGCGACGAAGCGCTGCACGATCACCTGGCCGACGGCGGCGCGGCCGTGCAGCCCGTGCGCCACCACGGACGCGAGGGCCTCGTGCAGGGCGGCGAGCCCGCGCACGTCGGGCACCGAGCGTCCGAGCCCCGCGGCGCTGACGTCCGATTCGTCCTCGCCGGCGAGGGCCGAGCGCACGATCACGGGACCGGTCGCGACGAGGGCCTGCGCCGGGCCGAGGTCGGCGATCTCGCCGGCGGGTCCGATGTCGAACGCGTACGCCTCGGGCACGGGCACGCCGGCGGCGTGCAGGCGGGCGAGTCCGGCGGCCTTCGCCCGCAACCGCGAGTGCGACGGGGACGCGTCGGCCGTGAGCGCATGGGCGGCCACGAAAATCCGCACGCAACGTAGCACGACGACGACGACGACCGCCCGGGTACGTTGGTACGTTCGCCGCCCGCGTGAGCGCGTTCGACGACTACCACCTGTGTCCGGCCGTCGATCGCTGGCTGCCGTCGCGCTTTGCCGACGGCGCCGCGCAGTGGACCACGCTGTCGCGTCTTCCGCGGGCGGTGCGTCGCCTCGTCGCCGCGGTGACGCGCGAGCCGGACGCGACCGCCGGCCTCGTCGTGGTCGCGCGTCTCGACGAGCCGGTCGACGCGGTACCGGCTTCGGTGCTGCAGGTGCTCCCGCCCGGGGCACCGATCGCCGACATCTGCCTGCCGCCGCGACGCAAAGTGGTCGAGTGGGTCAGCGCGCCGTCGCGGGCCCGTCGCGTGCACGCGCTGACGGCCGCGCGACTGTCGGGCTGGCTCGTGCGAGGTCTGCACGACGTCGACCAGTGGGTCGCCGTCGATCCGGTGGACGCCGTCGTCACGACCGGGCGACTACGTCGCTGACCGGCGAGAGGACGTCGCGCTCAGGCGCGCTCGACCGCCTCGTTCCAGCGCTGTCGCAGCGCCGCGATCGCCTCGGGATCGCCGGCCGGCGAAAACCGCTGGTCGAGTCGCCACGCCGCGGCCAGTCCGTCGGCGTCCGGCCAGAGCCCCGCGCCGAGCCCCGCCAGCGTGATCGCGCCCAGCGACGTCGCCTCGAGCATCGTGGGCCGCTCGATCGGCACGCCGAGCACGTCGGCCTGGATCTGCATGAGCAAGTCGTTGGCCGCCGCGCCTCCGTCCACGCGCAGCGAGGTCAGCGGCGCGCCGAGATCGGCGGCCATCGCGTCGAGCAGGTCGGCGGTCTGCAGCGCGATGCCCTCGAGGGCGGCGCGGGCGATGTGGCCGCGGCTCGTGCCGCGTGTCAGGCCGCGGATCAGCCCGCGCGCGTGCGGTCGCCAGTGCGGCGCGCCCAGGCCCGCGTGGCCGGGCACGAGCACGACCTCGCCGGAGTCGGGCACGCTGCGCGCGAGCGCTTCGATCTCGGGCGCCGCATCGATGATCCGCAGCTCGTCGCGCAGCCACTGGATCACCGCCCCGGCCATGAACGACGAGCCTTCGAGGCAGTAGGTCGTCTTGTCGCCGATCTGCCAGCCCACGGTCGTCAACAGCCCGTGCTCGGACGGCACGATCTGCTCGCCGGTGTTGAGCATGACGAACGC
Organism: uncultured Pseudomonadota bacterium; assembly: GCA_937896535.1. Classification (GTDB taxonomy): domain Bacteria; phylum Myxococcota_A; class Polyangia; order Nannocystales; family Nannocystaceae; genus CALBMM01. The sequence continues at coordinate 9,479 of CALBMM010000204.1, read as the reverse complement.
CCCCGTACCGTAGGTGCACTTGGCCTGCCCGACCGAAAAGCACGCCTGCCCGAACAGCGCCGACTGTTGGTCGCCGGCGATGCCCGCGATCGGAATGCCGTCGGGCAGCCCCTGCACGTTCTTGGTCACGCCGAAGCGACCGGTGCACGGGCGCACCTGCGGCAGGATCGCCTTGGGCACGCCGAGCAGGTCGCACATCTCGTCGGACCATCCGCCACCGCGCAGCGGCCACAGCATCGTGCGGGAGGCGTTGCTCGGCTCGGTGGCGTGGGCCTGCCCGTCGGTCAGCCGCCACAGCAAGTACGTGTCGATCGTGCCCGCCGCCAGCTCCGCTCGCTCGGCGCGGGCCCGAGCGCCGTCGACGCGATCGAGCGTCCACGACAGCTTCGTGCCCGAAAAGTACGGGTCGAGGACGAGCCCGGTCAGCGCGCGCACGCGATCACCATGTCCCGCCTCGCGAAGCTGGGCGCAGCGATCGGCCGTGCGTCGGTCCTGCCACACGAGCGCGCGGTGCAGCGGCTGGCTCGTCTGTCGATCCCACACCAGGCTCGTCTCGCGTTGGTTGGTGATCCCGATCGCGGCGATGCGTCCGGCGTCGACCTGCGCCCGCGACAGCACGCTGGCGATCGCCGCTTCCACCGAAGCCCACAGCTCGTCGGGATCGTGCTCGACCCAGCCCGGCTGCGGAAAGTGCTGGGCGAACTCTTGGTTGTGGCGCGCGAGCACGGACAGCTGCGCGTCGACGAGCAGACACGTCGTGCCCGTCGTTCCCTGATCGATGGCGAGGATGAGGTCGGCTTGGCTCATGGGCTCAGTGCGGCGTCGAGGCCGGCCCGAGGGTAGCGCGGACGAACGCGAGGATCTCGGCGCACACGCGCGCTCGCTCCACGTCGAGCGCGACCACGTGAAACGACTCCTCCAGCACGACCCGCCGCACCGAAGGCGACGACACCCGCTGCGCCACCACGGCCGAAAGCTCCACGGGCGCGGTGTGGTCGTGCCGGCCGTGCAGCAGCAACAGCGGCGCGCGCACGAGCTCGAGCAGGCCGTCGACCTCGTCCTGCAGCTGCACGAGCTGCGCGAGCGCGGGGTAGGGGAAGCGCCGCAGGCTCGGCGAGGTCCGGCGGGCGTGCGCGTCGCGAATGTCGGGGCCGTCCTTGGGCAGCATCCCGACGAGCCGGCCCAGCAGCGGCCGCCGTCGCAACTTCGACATCGCCTCGACCGCACGGGCCTGCCACCGGGGCAATCGCAAGGGGACGCTGGCGACCACCAGGCCTTCGAGCTCGCGCGGTCGCAGCGCGGCGAGGCGAAGCGCGAGCAACGAGCCCATGGAAAATCCCGCGACCACGACGCGACGGCGCCCTCCGTCGTGCAGTGCCTCGAACGTTTCCTCGATCCCGGCGTACCAATCCCGCCACGTCGTCGTCTCCAGCGACGCGGCGTCCGCGTGCCCCGGCAGCATCGGCGCGCGCACGGCGTACCCGGCTTCGGCGAGCCCCTCGGCCACCGGTCGCACCTCGTGGGGCCCACCGGTCAACCCGTGCAGCAGCATGACCCCGCGCTCGCCGTCCCCGCGGACGATCGGGCTGCGGTCGACCATCGGATCGTCGCCGGTGACGGGCATGGGCGGGGGCGGAGGGTAACAGCGACCGGCGCCGCGGAACCGGGGGCGGAGCTGATAGCATCGCGGACGTGACCCGAGACGCCGTCCAGCCCGAGGCCGACGTCGTCGGGTTTCGCCGCGTGCTCGTGGTCGACGACGAGGAGGCGCTGCGGGACGTCCTTTCGCTGCTGCTGTCGCGCGAAGGCTACGACGTGACCACCGCGCACAGCGGCGAAGACGCGGTCGAGCGCCTCGAATCGGTGTCCTTCGACGCGGTGCTGTCGGACGTCCGCATGCCCGGGATGGGCGGGCTGGCCCTCGTGGACTGGATCACCGCCAACCGGCCCGAGGTCACCACCCTCGTGATGAGCGCGTTCGGGTCGGTCGAGCTGGCCCTCGACGCGATGCACCGCGGTGCCTACGACTACATCTCCAAGCCGTTCAAGCAGGACGAGGTCGTGCTGACGCTGCGCAAGGCCGAGGAGCGGCTGCGGCTCAAGCGAGAGAACGCTGCGCTGCGGGCGCGACTGCGGCAGGACGCCGAGGAGGCCGACCGCCTCGACGAGATGCTCATCCACTCCGACGGGATGCGTGACGTCGCTCGCATGGTGCGCAAGGTCGCGGGGTTCAAGACCACCGTGCTCGTGCTCGGGGAGTCGGGCGTGGGCAAGGAGCTCATCAGCCGGGCCCTGCACGCGGGCAGCCCTCGCGCCAACGGACCATTCGTGGCCGTCAACTGCGGCGCCATCCCGGAAGCGCTGCTGGAGTCGGAGCTGTTCGGCCACGTCCGAGGTGCATTCACCGACGCGATGGTCGACAAGCGCGGCCTGTTCGAGGAAGCACAGGGCGGAACCCTCTTCCTCGACGAGATCGGTGAGCTTCCGCCGCAGCTCCAGGTCAAGCTGCTGCGCGCGCTCCAAGAAGAGGAGATCCGCCGGGTGGGAGACACGCGCCCGATTCGGATCGACGCGCGGGTCATCGCCGCCACCTCGCGCGACCTGTCGCAGATGGTCTCGGAGGGGACCTTCCGCAGCGACCTGTACTACCGGCTGGAGGTCATGCCGATCCACGTGCCACCGCTGCGCGAGCGTCGGGACGACATCGGACCGCTCGTCGACCACTTCGTGGGCGCCACCAACGAGCGGCTCGGCACGAAGCTGCAGGGGGTGACCGCGGCCGCGCTCGACGTCCTGGTGCAGTACGAGTGGCCGGGCAACGTGCGCGAGCTCGAGAACACGCTCGAGCACGCGGCGGTCATGGCGGAAGGACCATGGATCGACGTCGATGCGCTGCCCGAACGGACGCGCCGACGCGGCGCCGTGCGCGGAGGACTGACGCTCGACGTGCCGGCCGACGATCTGTCCGTCAAACGGGCGTCGCGCGTGCTCGAGCGCGAGTTGATCTTACGGGCGCTGGAGCGCACGGGCGGCAACCGGACGCACGCGGCCAAGTTGCTCGAGCTCAGCCACCGCGCACTCCTCTACAAGATCAAAGATTTCGGCCTATCCTGAGACGACGTCGTCGCGGCCGGTCCAACGACGGGTCGTGGCGCCCTTAGCGCCGCACCGCGGGCGTCGAGCGCCCCGGACTGCGCGTTTCGCAGCCCCTCCGGGGCCCGCCGATCGCGAGATCAGCGCTTAGGAATTGCTTCGATTTTTGGCTGGCGGATGCCCGCCATGAAATGCTTGTCCGCGTGACCGCTCCATCGTCGGTCGCGAGTGTCGCGCCGAGCATCTTTACTAAAGAAACTCAACGACTTGGCACGAAAACCCGCACGATGCGCACCCCGACACCAGCGAGCGAGATCACTACAATGACCTATCAATTCCCTATCACTGTCTATCACTTACATATCACTGAGGGGCAATCCTCACGTTGACTGACCACTCTTCGGGGCCGACAATGTCCGCGTACGAACCGCATGGATCCAGAAGGCAACCAGGCCCAGGGGGCCAACGCGCCCGGCAGTGGCAGCGACGTGGCCGCGAACGCCGACGTGGTTGCGGACGGTTCGAGCGACACGCCGCCGAGCAAGCCGCGAGCAAAACGTTCGAAGACTCGGCCCAAGGCGGGCGTGCACCCCAACAACGTCAAAAAGCTTCGGCAGAGCGCAATGATGAGCAAAGCCGAGCTTGCCCGACGTGCCGGCGTCAGTCCGCTGACGATCGATCGCGTCGAGGCCGGTTGTCCGTGTCGCATGGACACCAAGCGCAAGATCCTCGAGGCGCTCGGGCTACAACCCGCCGCCGCCAAAGAGGTTTTTCCGGAAATCGATCTCGGGTAGCGACCGAACGCGCGCGCGTCTGCGCTCTGGTTTCGCCCGCCGTCGTCGGGGGGAGGGCGTAACCGGTGGCCAAGCAGTGCGTCGGTCTCGACATCGGCACGAGCGCCGTCAAGCTCGTGCAGCTCAAGGTCTCCCGCAAGGGCATGACCTTGCAAAACTTCGGAATCGAACCGGTTCCGCCGCAGTCGATCGTCGACGGCGTGATCATGAACCATGGCGCGATCGTCGACGCGATTCGCAGCCTTTGTGCGCGCATTCACCTGCGCGGCAAGGGGATGGCGATCGCCGTCTCGGGCAACAACGTCATCATCAAGCGGCTGACCATCCCTGCGATGGAGGGCGATGCCCTCGCGGAGCAGATGGAGTGGGAAGTCCGCCAAAACATCCCGTTTTCCCGCGATGACGTCGTCGTCGACCACGAGGTGCTGGTCGAGCGCACGCCGCAGGGCCAGATGGAAGTCCTGCTCGTCGCCGCCAAGCGCGACGTCGTCTCGCAATACTCGCAGGTCGTGCGCGACGCGGGCTTTCAGCCGATCGTCGTCGACACCGCGGCCTTTGCCCTCCAAAACGCGGTCGAGGGCGGCGTGGGATTCGCGCCGGGCGAGAGCATCGCGGTCTTCAACGTCGGGGCGACCTACTCGACCCTGACGATCGTCAGCAACGGCAACCCGGCCTTCCATCGCGACCTCGGCGTTGGTGGAAACACCTACACCGAGGAGATCCGCACCCGGCTCGCGGTCAGCACCGAGGGCGCGGAGGCCTACAAGGTCGGGGCCGCGGTCGCGGCGGCCGGCGCCGCGACGGACGTGGTGCCACAGGAGGTCCACCGCATCCTCGCCGAGGTCTCCGAGCAGGTCGCCGAGGAGTTCCAGCGCTCGCTGGACTTCTACGTCAACGACGCGGTCGACGCGAACCTGTCGCGGGTCTACCTGTGCGGCGGCTCGTGCCTGGTGCCGCAGCTGCCCAAGGCGATTCAGGACAGGAGCCGCATCCCGGTGGAGATTCTCGACCCGTTCAACTCGGTCGCGGTCGACGCCCGTCGCTTCCACGTCGACTACTTGCGCGCCAATGCGCCGGTCGCCGCGATCGCCTTCGGTCTCGCGCTCCGCCGCCAGGGAGACTCCGCATGATTCGCATCAACCTACTGCCGAAAAAGCGCAAGGCAGCGCCGGGCAAGGCCGCGCGGGGTCCCGCCGCTCGCGGAGCGCCGACCGGTGGCGGACCCGGCCAGTGGTGGATCCTCGCGATGGTCGTGCTGTGGGTCGCGGTCGCGGGCGTCGGCTACTGGCTGCTGATGCTCGAAGACGAGCAGGTGCAGTCGCTGCGCCAGCAGGCGGCGGCGCAGACCAAGCAGGCCGAGGTCATCTCCAAGGAAATCGACGAAGAAGGTCTCGAGGCCCGCAAGGCGGAGCTCGACCAGGTCGAGGCGGCCATCGACAAGCTCGAGGACAAGCGCCGTTCTCCGGTGTTCGTCATGTACGAGCTGGGAATGATCCTCACCGACGCCAAGGAAGGCGGCGGTCCGGACATCGACAAGGAAAAGTACCGCCAGATCCTCAAGCAGGACCCCAACAACAAGCTCAACGAGCGCTGGGATCCCACCGGGCTGTGGCTGAAGTCCGTGACCGAGAAGGCCGGCACGCTGGCGCTCGAAGGCTCGGCCCGCGACGCGACCGACCTCGCCGAGTTCACCCGCCGTCTGCGTGCATCCGCGCGCTTCGGCTCGATCAAACACCCCGACTTCAACCGAGTGGACGAAAAGGCCGGCAAGCAGGCCTCGCTCGAGTGGAAGCTCGATGTCGCCGTTCGGCGGTGGGACTGAAGGAGGCACGTCATGTCCGAGTTCACCGAAGCCGTCGACCGGATGCCGATCTGGCAGAAGCTGCTCATCATGCTCGTGGGCGCCGCCCTCGTGGTGGGCGGGTGGTGGTTCTTCTTCTACGACGACGTGCAGATCGCCAAGGCGCAGGCCGAGCAGGCGGTGGCCAAGGCCGACGCCGAGCTCGAGCGCGTCAAAAAGCGCAAGGAAAACTTCCTCGAAGAGCAGCGCAAGCACGAGGAGCGCGAGCGCGAGTTCAACGAGAAGATGAAGGTGCTGCCGATGTCGACGTCGACCGTCGACAACCTCATGCAGACGTTCCAGCAGCGGGCGCGCATGGTCGGCATGAGCGTCGACAGCTGGACCAACGAGCCCGAGGAACGCCAGGACTTCTACGCCCGGCTGCCCATCAAGGTGCAGGCCAGCGGCACATGGACGCAGGCCGGTGAGTTCTTTCGCCGGGTCACCGAGCTCGAGCAGATCGTCAGCATCGAAAACCTGTCGATGACGGCACAAAAGGTCGACGAGGAGGGCGAGAGCCCGAGTCTGAAGATCGAGTTCGAAGCGGCGACCTACCGCTTCCTCAGCCCCGAAGAGCGCGCCTCCGAGAGCGGTGGCGGCCGACGCGGGGGCGCAGCGAGGCGGAAGTAAGCCATGGCCAAGATCCAATCGATCGTGTTTGCGGCGGGGCTCGCCCTCGCGCTCGTCGGCTGCGGCGAAGACGAGACTCCCGTCACCGGCCAGCGCGGCACGGGCAGGAAGGGCGGCGGCGGCTCCGGGGCCAAGGCCGGCGGAGGCGGTGCCGCCTCGCGCGGTGGCGACGGCGGCGGTGGCGGTGGACAAGACGGCGAGGAGGGGGCCGAGGAGGGACCGCCTCGTCCTCCCGTGGCCCTCGACAGCAAGTCGTTTCAGCGACGACGCGACCCCTTCCGCAGCTTCGTGGTCGGCGAGAAGGTCGAGCTCGAGCCGGACAAGCCGCGCGCTGAACGGAAGGTCATCATGGCCGAGTACTCGTTCGAAGACCTCAAGCTGGTCGCGATCGTGAACTCGGGTCGACGCATCGTGCCGCGAGCGCTTTTCGTCGGCAGCGACGGCCGCAGCAAGGCCGTGCGCCAGGGAGAGTTCTTCTCCAGCGCCGAAGTTTTGCTCGCGGCCGTCAATCGAGATTATGTGGAGATTGAGATCGTGGACGAAGAACTCGCAAGCAGCCTGAACATGCAGCGAGGGGAGCGTCGCGCGATCTATCTGCGCAACGAGTAGGGAGCACCAAGCATGATCAAGCGACTGCGCAACTACACTACGCCCCTTCGGCGCTTGGCGGCTCCGTTGACTCTCGTCATGGCGGCGGGTCTGTCCCCGACCGCATCGGCGCACTGGTCTGCGCCCGTAGACCCCACCTTGGCGACGTGGACCCCGATCTCGGGGCTGCCGCTGTCGATGTGGGCGATCGAGCACAACCGCATCGACGGCCTCGCGGTCACCGAGCTCGACGACGGCAGCACCGTGCTGACGCTTCAGGGTTCCAAGAAGCCCACGTTCAACGTCTACCGCCTCGAGGACCCCGATCGGCTCGTCATCGATCTGTCGGGCTCCGAGCGTGGGCAGGTGGTGCCGCACGTGCCGCTGGACACGTGGGCCTGTGGCCGCGTGAGCCTGGACCCCGTGGAGGAGCGCGACACCAAGCTCGTGCGCATGGTCATCGAGCTCAAGCGCGAGTCGAGCTACATCGTCGTGCCCAAGGGCGACGATCTCGTCGTGACGATCACGCCGCGCGAGGTGGCGCCGGAGGCCTACTTCGCGCGCAAGAGCGCCGACAAGCGACGGCACGAGATCGAAGCGTCGGCCCGCACGGCCGACCAGGCCAAGCGCGACGCCGTGGCCGCCCGCCGCGACGCGCAGGCGCTGCGGGCCGAGGCGAAGGCACTGTCGGCGTCGGCCAAGGAAAAGGAGCTCGCCGCCAGCGAGCGGGCCGCGGCCGCCGACAAGAAGGCCGAGGACGCGCGCGCGGTCGAAAGCGCCGCCCGGGCGGCCGAGAAGCGAGCCAAGAGCGCAGAGGCCGAGGCCGAAGCGGCGCTCGCCGACGCCAAGTCCAACAAGTTCAAGGCTCGCCGCACGCTCGCGAAGGCCACGGCCGAGCGCGAGAAGGCCGAGCAGGCCCGCATCGAAGCGGTGGCCGCCCGCGCCGAGGCCGACAAGAAGGCCAAGCAAGCCGACGCGGCGCTCGCCGAGCGCAAGGCCCAGCTCGCCGAGGCCGAGCGCTTGCTCGCGGCGGCGAAGGCCGATGCGGCCGAGACCACCAAACGCGCCAAGAAGACCGAAGCGGCGGCCGAGCTCAAGCTCGCCGAGGCCGAGACCAAGCTCGCGTCGGCCAAGACCCAGCTCGCCGACGCCAAGGTCGCGGCCAAGAAGGCCGAGTCCGACGCCGCCGCGCAGCTGCGCCAGGCCGAGACCAAGGCCGTCGCCGCCGCCAAGGCGCTCGCGGAGGCCAAGGTCGGGGCCAAGCGTCGCCTGGAGAAGGCCGCCGAGGAAGCGCAGGCCGAGCTCGCGCGCGCCCGGACCGTGGCCAAGGCCAAGGAGACCGCGGCCGCCAAGGCGCTCGCGGACGCCAACAAGGCCAACGAGCAGGCCAAGCGCACGCTCGCCGACGCGAAGGCGAAGGCCAAGGTCGAAGCCGACAAGATGCTGGCGGCCGCACGCAAGGATGCGTCGGCGACCCGAAGCTCGGCCGCGGCCCTGGAGGCCGAGGCGAAAAAGGCTCTCTCGCGCGCCAATACGGCGGTCAAGGAGGCGCAGCAGGAGCGCGACGCGGCCGCGAAGGCCAAGTCCGAAGCCGACACCGCGCTCGCGCAGGCCAAAAAAGAGCTGGATTCGGCCAAGGTCGCGGGCAAGATCAAGCGCCGACTGCAGCGCAAGCTCGACCGTGCCCAGACACGTCGCACGGCCGCCCAGGCGCGGGCCACCGACGCCGAGCAGGTGCTCGCCAAGCTCCAGAAGGATCGGACGTCGCTGGAGACCACCCTGCGCAAGCAGGAGAAGATGTCCAAGCAGCTCGAGGACAAGATCGCACGCGAGAAGTCCGAGCTCGCCGCGCTCAAGTCCAAGGTCGCCAAGGCCAAGGCCAAGCTCGCCGACGGCGAGGCGGCGGCCGCTCCCGCTGCGGCCCCGGCTCGGGCGACCCCCAGCCCCGAGCTCATCGCGGCGCGCAAGCAAGCCGCGGTCACCGAGGGCAAGCTGTCGAAGCTGTCGGCCGAGGTCTCGTCGCTGAAGGCGAACACCAAGGCCGCCAACGCGCGTGCCGCCGCGGCCGAGCGCCGCGTCGCCGAGCTGCAGGAGCAGGGCGCCCGTCGCCGCGAGGTGTCCAAGGCCAAGGACGAGGCGACCGTGGCCCAGGCCGCCGCGAGCAAGGCTCGCGCGAACCTGCAGTCGCACACCGTCGAGCTCGACGAGCTCGAAGCATCGCTGCAGCGCAAGCAGGCCGCGGTGGCCAAGGCCGAGAAGCGTCAGCGCGAGCTCGAGAAGCAGGCGGCGCTGCTGGCCGCCAAGAACGGCGAGCTGTCCGCCAAAAACGGCGCGCTCAGCGAGCGCAACGGTGAGCTGAACGAGCAAAACGGTGCGCTGTCGGCCAAGAACGGCGCGCTGTCGGCCAAGAACGGCGCACTGTCGGCCAAGAACGGCGCACTGTCGGCCGAGTACGGCGCGCTGAGCAAGAAGAGCGACGCCGCCCGGGCCGAGCTGCGCAAGGCCGAGGCCGAGCTCGCCAAGGTCGAGTCGTC
>CALBMM010000203.1 GCA_937896535.1 uncultured Pseudomonadota bacterium | reverse complement strand
CTGCCGCCGGCGGCCCGCGGCGACGACGCGGCCGAGGACACCGCCGCGCCCGAGGTGCCGGCCACGCCCGTCGACGAGGACGGCGACGTCGACGAGGACGGCGACAGCGACGGCGGCAACGGCCTGCTGTCGAGGCTGCCGCCCCCGCCGGCCGGATCGGTCGTGTCCGAGGAAGACCAGGAGGAAGGCTGGGAAGACCCCGCGTCCGAGCTCGATCGCATGCAGGACGAGGGCTCGCTGCCCGAAGGCGTCGACGTGCCCGCCCCGATCGATCCGACCGACGAGGCCGACCCGGAGGACGAGTCGGCGGTCGACCCGTACGACGAGCGCGTCGAGTTCAACGACGACGCCGTGCTCGACCCGATCCTCATCGGCAAGGAACTGTCGATGGAGCTCGGCGTGCGTGTGGGCGCGCAGGTGCAGCTCATCACCCCGGTCGGACGCATGACCCCGGCGGGCCGGATCCCCGGCGTGCTCGGGGCCCAGGTCGCGGGAGTGTTCTTCTCGGGGATGTACGAATACGACCGCAAGAACGTCTACGCGCCGCTGCCGATCGTGCAGCGGTTTCTGCGGACGGGCGATCAGGTCACCGGGGTCGAGGTCAAGCTCGTCGACGTCGAGCGCATCGACGAGGGCAAGGCCGCGGTCGAGGCCGTGGTCGCCGCCCAGGGGCGCGACGATCTCATCGTCGAGGACTGGCGCGACCTCAACCGCAACCTCTTCTCCGCGATGTTCCTCGAGAAGGTCGCGATGTTCATCGCGCTCTTGTTCGTCGTGCTCGTCGCCTCGTTCGGGATCTTGGCGTCGAACCTGATGAGCGTGATGGAGAAGTCCAAGGAGATCGCCATCCTCAAGGCGATGGGGACCTCCGACGGCGGGATCTTGCGCGTGTTCGTGGCCGAGGGCCTGTGTGTGGGAATCCTCGGCAGCTTCGGTGGGATCGGCATGGGCCTGGCGCTGTGCTGGGCGCTCGATCGCTTCGGCCTGCCGCTCAACGAAAACGTCTACTACATCGAAAAGCTGCCCGTGGTGGTCAACCCCTTGGAGGTTGCGCTGGTCGGGGGCGCGGCCCTGGTCATCGTCTGCTTTTCGAGCCTGTACCCGGCGCTCGTCGCCTCGCGCCTTCGCCCGGTCGACGGCCTGCGTCAAGCGGACCAGTAGCGACGCCTGTGGTGCCCCCCACGTGGGGCCTTGGCGAGGGTCGCGAGTCGTCCCTGGTTACCTTGACGCCCCTAGACCGCCATTTTAGGGTACCGCGCCAACGCCGCTGACATGTCGCGCACCGACGCCACCGCCGACGAACCCGTGCTCGTGCGCGTCGTCGAAATGACGAAGACCTTCATCCATGGCTCGCGAGAGCTGCGGGTGCTCGACGGTATCGACCTGACGCTCGCGGTCGGCGAGGTCGTGTCGATCGTCGGCAAGTCCGGCACCGGCAAGTCGACGCTGCTGCACTGTCTGGGCACGCTGGACCTGCCGACGTCGGGCCAGATCCTGTTCGGCGACCAGGACATCGTTCAGCTGTCACCGCCCGAGCTCGCGCGGTTCCGCAATCGCACGATCGGCTTCGTCTTCCAGTTCCATCACCTGCTGCCCGAGTTCACCGCCGTCGAGAACGTGATGATGCCGGCGATGGTCGGCCGCAAGCCGACCCGGGTCGCCCGCGAGCTCGCCGAACAGATCCTCGACGAGGTCGGAATGTCGCACCGACTCTCGCACCGTCCCGGCGAGCTGTCCGGTGGCGAGCAGCAGCGCGTCGCGATCGCGCGCGCGCTGGTGATGCGACCCAAGCTCCTGCTCGCCGACGAGCCCACCGGCAACCTCGACACGCGCACGTCCGAGGAAGTCCACGAACTGCTCAACCGGCTCAACGTCGAGCACCAAATCACCATGCTGGTGGTCACCCACAACATGGAGCTCGCCCATCGCTCACCTCGCGTGATCCGAATGGCCGACGGGCGTCTCATCGGGGACCACCAACGAGAGGACGACGATGCCGAGTCGCCCACCGACGACGACGCCCCCTGAAGGAGGTCGTCGCCCGGCTCGAGGCGGCGGCTCGCTGTCCCGCGCGCTGACGCTGGGGCTGTGCTGGCTCGTGCTCGCCCTGTGGCCCAGTGGCCAGGCGGTCGCCTCGATGGCGATCACCACGCCGGTCCGCGCCATCGACCCGTTCACGATGTTCGCGCTGCAGGGCGTGGGCGAGGACGTGTTCGGCCAGCCCATCGTCGAAATCCGCTTCGAGGGCAACCGCCGCGTCGAGTCCGAGGCCATGCTGCTCGAGCTCGACTCGCAGGTCGGCGAGCTGGTGCAGGCCCGAACGCTCGGCAACGACCTGCGCCGGCTGTGGGGCCTGGGCTACTTCGAGGACGTGCAGGTCGAGGGCGAGCTGACCTCGCGCGGCGTCGTGCTCACCTACGTCGTGACCGAGCGCCCGACCATCCGCAAGATCACCGTCGAGGGCAACGACAAGATCAAGCTCGACGACATCAACGAGCAGCTCGACCTCGAGAAGAACGAGGTGCTCGATCTCGGCAAGGTCAAGGACAACGTCGAGAAGGTCAAGGCGCTGTACACCGAGTCCGGGCTCTTCCTCGCGCAGGTCAGCTACGAGCTGCGGCAGGTCCCCGACGAGCCGGGCAAGGTCGACCTGGCGCTGGTCATCTCCGAAGCCAAGGAGGTCATCGTCCGCGGCATCTCCTTCACGGGTAACAAGGCGTTCTCCGACAAGGACCTTCGGCGCAACATCCAGACGCG
>CALBMM010000202.1 GCA_937896535.1 uncultured Pseudomonadota bacterium | reverse complement strand
TGTCGAGACCGATCCACTCGGTCTGGTGCCCGTTCATGTGCAGGCGTCGGGCTTCGAGGCCGGCCCCGATCGCTCCCGACTCACCGCAGTGCTTGTGCACGATCACGTCGGCCCGCAGGCCCTTGGACGTGAAGCGCTCCTGGATGAAGTCGACCTGCGACTTGACGGCCGCCATGTTGTGCTGGGTACCGCCCTGCAGGACGAAGCGCGTGCCGAGCTTGGCGAGGTTGGGGATCTGCGAGACGTACAGCCAGATGTTCTTCGGCAGCACGTTGGCGAGGCCCGCCATGATCTCCTCGGGTGACCAGCCCTGGCGCTGGAAGTCGACGATGTCCGACTGCATGAACACGGCGCAGCCGTAGCCGAACATCGGCATCGACTCGGCCTGGAACGCGATGTCGGCGTACTCGCGCACGTCGTACCCGAAGCCCTGCGCGGTGCCCTGCAGGAAGTAGCCGTTGCCGGCCGAGCACTGCGTGTTGAGCTTGAAGTCTTTGACCTTGCCGTTCTTGAGGATGATGATCTTGATGTCCTGGCCGCCGACGTCGCACACCACGTCGACGTCGTCGTAGAAGTGCAGCGCGCTCTCGCAGTGCGCCACGGTCTCCACGATCGCCGCATCGGCCCGCAACACGTCCTTGAGGATGTCCTTGGCGTAGCCGGTGGTGCCGATGCCGAGGATCTCCAGCGTGGCGCCGGCCGACTCGACCTGGCCCTGCAGGTCGGCGAACAGGTCCTTGGTGTCCTCGATCGGGTTGCCCTTCGAGAGCTGGTAGACCTTCGCGATGATGTTGGCGTCCTCGTCGATGAGCACGGCCTTGGACGAGGTCGAGCCACCGTCGATGCCCATGTAGGCGCGCACGACCTGGCCGGGCTTGAACTCGGCGGGCACGAACTTCTCCGGCTTGTACTCGTCGAGGAACGCCTGAAGGTCCGCTTCGGACTTGGTCAGCCCCGTGCCGCCCGCCTTGCGCTTTTCTTCCTTGCGGCCGACCGTGATGTACCACTGCAGCCCTTCGAGGCCCTTGTAGACGCCGACGGTGTCCTCTTCGTCCTTGCCGAACTCGGCGGCACCGAGCGCCGCGTAGTACTGCGCGTTGTCGGGAACGATGATGAGGTCTTCGGGCGGGATGCCCTCGGGCAGCTCGACGCCACGCTCTTCCCAGATCGGCGGGATGTTGGCCTTCCAGGCCTCGACCATGCCCTTGATGTACGTGTTGGGGCCGCCGAGCAGCATCACGTGCGGCATGAGCGTGTTGCCCCGGGTGAGCACCGCGAGGTTCTGCTGCACGATCGACTCGAACAACGAGGCCATGAGCTCGTCGGCGGGCACGCCCATCTTCTGTAGCGAGTTGATGTCGGTCTCGGCGAACACGCCGCACTTGCCCGCGACGGGGTGCAGCTTCTTGCCCGCATGACCGGCGTTGCACAGCTCGGCGGGCGGGAGCTTGAGCTTGGCGTTGATCTTGTCGATGACCGCCCCGGTTCCTCCGGCGCACTTGTCGTTCATCGACGGGATTTTCTTCTTGCGACCGGACTCGGCGTCGGGCTTGAAGATGATGATCTTGGCGTCCTGGCCTCCGAGCTCGACGACCGAGTTGACCTCGGGGTGGAGCTTTTCGACCGCCATCGAGACGGCGTTGACCTCCTGGACGAACTTGGCCCCGGTGAAGCGGGCGATGTTGGAGCCACCCGAGCCGGTGATGAACATCCGCGCGTTGCCGGGCGTGACGCCGACGTCGCGCTCGATGTCCTTGAGCATCTCGAGGGATTTTTCGGGCTGCTTGGAGTCGTGGCGGCGATAGTCCTTCCAGACGATCTCGTCGCGCTCGACGTCGATGACGACCGCCTTGACGGTCGTGGAGCCCAGGTCGAATCCGATCCGGTACTTTTGGTCGCTCATGGCTGCTCGTCCTCGCGGGGGTCGGTGTCCGGACCCGAAGTTGCGGTGACACCGTTGTCACTGACACGCGTGTCAGTGAACTTTGGCTGTGTCCCACAGGGCCCGGCGGGGCGCAAGGATCGGGCACACACGCACGCCAGCCCCGCGATCTCGTCGTTGCGCTTTTTGCGCCAGGATCCGCCGATCGCGGGGTCGGGTCCGTCGTAGTCTCAATCCGTGTTCTGCCGACTCGCCGCGATCGCCGCGGTCATCTCGGGGTGCGCGCCAGGTTCGGCGGCGCGACCTGCGGTGACCCCGACCACGGCGACCGCGGGGCCCGCCCCGGGTGGATCGTCCGTCCCGCAGCACGGCGCGGCAGAGGTCTCGGCGTGCGGGCAGCTGCAGCCACTCGCCGATTGCATCCATGCGGCGATCGCCGAGCTGCAGCGCGAACCGGCGCCGGGACGACTCGCGACGTTCGTCGACGAAGCGGGGCGTGCTGGGGTGACGGCGTGTCGCGACGTGGCGACGACCGAGTCGTGGACACGCAGCGAATCGTCGATGGATCACTTCGACGACGGGTCGGCGCGGATGTACGTCGGCTACCGGTTCACGCACGACGCGTGCGCCCCGGTCGAGCTGGAGGTCGTTGTGACGCTCGGCGAGCCCGGCGAGTGACGCGACGGGACTGCGTGCCCGCGCAGGTGCAAACGCTGACCCAGAACGTGGGACAGACCACGGTCACGGCCAGATTGGTCCCTGCGAGGTTGATCGTTGTGCTGCCGACCGACACAGTTAAGGTGGTGATGCGATGGATTGCAGCCGCGCTGTGGGTCTCGTCCGCGGCGAGCACGAGCGCGTACGCGCAGGAACCGGCGCCCCCGTCGCCTCCGGTCGCGGTTGCACCTGCACCCGCGCCTCAACCCACCGCGCCCGCGCCCGCGCCCGCGCCACAACCGCCCGCGCCTCCCGTCGCGGTCGCGCCCGCTCCGCCGCCGACAGCACCGGCGCCCGCGCCCGCGCCTGCGCCTGCGCCACAACCGCCCGTCGCCGCACCTGAGCAACCCGCACCGGCGCCCGCACCCGCACCCGCACCCGCACCCGCGCCCGCGCCTGCTCCCCAACCTCCCGCGGCCGCGCCCGCGCAGCCGACACCTGCGCCCGCGCCGGCGCCAGCCCCGGCCCCGGCCACCACCACGGTTGCGCAACCCACCGATCCCGCCGCTGCCCCGGCCACCACGTCTGCGATCGCGCCGCCCAAGCCCGTCGACGACGCCGTGTGGACCGCGATGGCCGATCGCCCGATCACCGTGGAGCTTCGCGACGGCACCACGCTGTCGGGCAAGCTGATCGCGACCGAGGGCACGCATGTCGTGCTCATGGGCGAAGACAACGTCGTCAACTCGGTCGCCAAGACCGAGGCGATCACCGTGCGCGCCCAAGAAGCCGCGGCGCCGGCCGACGCCGACACGCCCGCCCCGGACGCAATCCCCGAGACCAAGCCGATCGACCCGCCCCCGGAAGAGGGCACCGATCGCAAGCCGATCCCGGAGTCGAAGAGCGAGTGGCCCTACAAGAAGCTGGGCGTGTACACCTCGCACGGCATCGGCTACTCGCACTGGCGCGGCTCGAGCTACCGCTCCGGCGGAGCCACGTACGCACTCGACGTGGGTGTCGGCTACAACTTCAGCCACAAGTTCGGCGTATACGGCCTCATCGGCGGTGCGATCGGGGCACGTCTGCTCGACGGGGCCGCGCGCGGGCACTACGGACATTTCGCGCTGCAGTTCCTCGTCCGTCGCGAGCACTTCGCGTTCCTGCCCGGCATCGGCCTGGCCATGTCCACGCGCAAGGGCCCCGGCAATCGGATCATCAAGGAAGCGGGTCTGGCCTTGCCGCTCAAGCTGATGGGGCTCATCAAGCTGCCCAAGGATCTGTTCCTGGGGATCGGCATGGGCTACGACCTGTCGATCATGGCCGACGCCCGGCTGGCGCAGACGATCAGCGGTCAGGTCACCGTAGGGCGCTGGTAACGGCGAACCCGGCCCGGACCGGCCCCGAGCACGCGGGGACGGTAGACTCGTCATCGCGCATGGTCGACGCGCTCGATGCTGCGACGTACCCGCTGCTCGCGGCGTACCTCCAACGGCTTCCCGACGGGCTGGATTCGTATCCGGACTGCAAGTCGAAGGCGGTGCTGGTGCGGACCGCCGTCGAGAGCATCGAGGGGCGCGAGCTCCCGGCGGGTCTGCCCGAGCCCATCCGTGCGCTCATCGACCAGCCGCCCGCCCAGGGACTGTGGCTGCCGGCCGTGCACTGCGACGCCGTCTTCTACGCGATCGCCGATCGCTACTACCCCAGCGCCGAGGCGGTGCACGACTGGAGCCGACAGCGAACGCTTTCGGGAGTGCGCTCGCCGGTCTACCGCGCGTTGACGCGCGTCGCCGGTCCCTGGGCGCTGCTGAAGATGGCGAGCAAGACCCACGGGTTGTTTCAAAAGGGCACCGATCTGAAGGCGGAGTCCAGCGGAACGAAGGCGCTGACGCTGACACTGTCGCACCCGCCACACCTGCATGGCGGGCTCAACCACGTCTCCAACATCGAGATGTTCGCGGTGTTGATCGAAGTCGCCGGCGGCAAGAGCGTCCGCGTGGACATGCCGGTCTCGGATCCGGAGGAGGCCGTGTACACGGCCTCCTGGGGATGAGCGACTACTTCACCGTGAACGACCCCAGGTCGTACGTCTCGCCCGCGATCATCTTCGTGCCGAGCGCGGCCCCCATGGTGATCTGCCACTTGCGGCCGACCTTGACGGCGATGCCGTAGGCCCCCAGCGGCACGTTCTCGAACTGGTACTTGCCCTCGGCGTCGGTCACCCCGGACAGGTGCGTCGGCGAGCCCTCGCACGGCGTGCGTCGGTAGATGAACGAGGGACTTTCGCACAGCTCGATCGCGGCGTTGGCCAGTGGCTTGCCGCCTTGGATCACGTTGCCCTTCATGCCGCCCTTCTTGACCTCTCCGGCTTCCGGCAACTTGGGCCCCGCGCCGCGCACGGCCATCTCCGAGATCTGACCGGCGATCTCCTCGAAGGTGCCCGAGCGCCACGTGACACGCTCGCTCCCGGGACCGACCACCGCGACTCCGCCGTCGCCGGCCGCCCACACGCGCCCCGCATCGTCGGCCGCGACCGCGGAGATGTTGCCCACCTTCAGATCGGCCTTGCCGGTGAATCGAGCCGCCTTGTCGGCCGGATGGAAGACGGAGACGTCCTGCAGCCCGGAACGCGCCACGCCCAACGTCGCCTGCGAGAACGCGAACTTGCCGGGCGAGTCGAAGCGCCCCTTCTTGAGCGCGACCTTGCCGGGCGTACCCGTCATGCGAAACAGGTCGCTGTACGTCGACAGGTAGACGTTGCCGTCGGGCCCGCGTCCCATGCGGTCGAGGTACTTCGTCTTTCCCTTGGGCAGGCTCGCCGCGACCCACTTGCCGTCGACGCGGTGCACGATGCTCGAGCTCGTCGCGGCCCATGGCTCGCCGTCGGCGTCGAGCGCCAACCCGACCTCGAAGTCATCGGCGAGCCCCGCGTCCGCCTTCGACGTGGTCGTCCACGACCCATCCTTGTACTCGCTGATCCCGTTGGTCCCGACCGCCCAGATCTCGCCGCCGGAGCCCACGTCGATCGCCTTGACGCTGCCGACGGTGCCGTAGTCGAGCTCGGCCACGGTCGACAGGCCACTCGTCTGCACGTGCACGACCTTGCCGCTGGTCTGCGCGTACAGCTTGCCGTCGCCGCCATGGACGAACCGGGCGACGTAGACGTTCGAAGCCGGAACCGTGACGAAGCCTTCGTCGGTCAACGCCACGATTCCCCGGTCGCGCACGTCGAAGAACGCGGCATTGGTCGCGTCCGCCTTCGCGGGGTCCGCGGCGTCGGGCGCGGCTTCGGCCTTGGCCACCTCTGCTTCCCCAGCCTCCGCGTCTTCGTCTTCGTCTTCGTCTTCGATCTCGACGACCTCTTCGTCCTCGGCCGCCGCGGCGTCCTTGCCGTCGTCGGGCGCGTCGGTCTTCGTGTCGGTCTTCGCATCGGCCTTCGCCACCTCGGCCTTCGCGGGCGCGTCTTTGGCCGCTGCCGCGGGCTTGTCGGGGGTCGCGGACGCAGCGGGCTCGGCGTCGTCACACGCGGTGGTGGAGAGCGCGATGACCGAGAGGCTGAGGGACAACAGGGTCGTTCGTTTCACGGATGAACCTCGCATTTCGGGGACGGACCGCGTTGGTCGCGGTCGCACCGGAACTTGCCGAGACAACTCACGCGCGACAATCCGCTACCCTGCAGGGGTGGATCCCTCGTCGCGTGATCGTGCGGCGGCGGCCGCCGCTCTCGTCGCGGTGCTGCTGATCGGCTTCGGCCTCCTCGACACCGCCGCGTGGACGTACGTGCACTCGCTGGTCGAGCAAGCGCGCCAGGGCATGGACACGACCGCCGCGTGGGACTTCGAAGCCGACGAGGTTCGCGAGCGCCTGTTCGAGCACATCGGCTTCGGCGGACTCGTCAGCTCCGCGCTCGGCATCGTCGGCGGCCTCGCGATCGCGGTGGCGTGGTGGCGCGCGGGCGGGCAGGACCGTCGCCTTCGCCTGTGGACGTTCGTGGCCGGAGGCGCATCGTTGGGAACGCTCGTGGCCGCGCTGCCCCGGCTCGTCGACGCCGTGGCCCGCGACGGGTCCGACGAGCCCGTCGACTTCGCCGCGCTGTATCAGCTCGCCGCCACGTTCGGCCTCGTGGCCTGGGCGGGTGCCGTCGGCTGGGTGCATGCGTTCGCCCGCGGCCGACGTCACGGCAGGCTCGCGCTCGGGCTCGCGATCGGCGGTGGCATCGAGCTCGTGCCGTTGCTGTACACGACCTTCGTCATCGGCGACGGCACGCCGCCGGCGTGGTGGCACGACAGCTGGGCCGGCCTGGCACCGTGGGCGTGGGCACGGCTGCTCGGCGCACTCTCCCTGGGCGCAGGCATCTACCTCGCCGCGGCCGACGACGATCCGGCCAGCCACGAACGGATCACCCAGGCCAGCCGCGGGCTCTCGCTGGCGCGCGCCCTGGTGTTCGGCCGCGTCGGCCTGGGTCTGCTGACGATGGCGCTGCTGCTGACCAACCGCCTCGGCCAGCGCGGTCACAGCCCGTTCGACGCCCCGCCCGAGCCCGGCGTCGCGGTGCGACTCGTTCCGTGGGTCGGCTACCTGTCCGCGTTCCTGGGCGTCGCGCTCGCCGTCGGACTCGCGACCGTGGTGGTCCAGCGACGCAGTCGGATTGCTGCGGCCCTGGTGGGCGCCGGTGCCGTCGCCATGGTCCTGGCCGCGGCCGTCTCGCTGGGACAGACCTCGTTGCTGCACAAGGTCGTCGCCGCCGACGGTGCGCGCACGTGGGGACTTGCCGACGACCTGAAGACGATCGCGTACTACGACGGCTACGCGTACTGGGCCGGCGTGGGCGGCACGATCGTCGCGCTCGTCGGCCTCGTGGTCCTCGCGCAGCGGACCAAGGGCGGCGCCTCGACGTTGCGCGCGGCGCGGTTCATCGCGCTGGCCCTGGCCTTCGTCGCGATCTGGACCAAGGGCCAGGAATGGCTCGCCGACGTGGGGTCCGGCTTCATCCTCTTGATCCCAGTGGTCCTCTTCGGCGCGGTCTGGATGCTGCTGGACCTCACCGCGTTTCTCGGAGAAGTCTCGTACGCGCTGCAGCGCGAAGCGGAGCCGCCGCGCGAGGACGCGGAGGCCGACGGTCCGAACTCATGGTCGGCGTGACGCCACCGTGACCAGACGGATCCCGTCGTCGTCGATGCTGATCTTGCGAGCCTTGTACAGGCCTCCGGCCCCCCGCTTGAACGCCTTCTTGCTCAGCCCGAGCGTTCGCTCGATCTCCGAGGGCGCGCTCCTGTCGTGCAGGGGCAGGAACCCGCCGGCGTCCCGCAGCGCCTCGAGGATCACGGTCTGCGCGTCGGTGATCGCGTCGAGCCCACGCCGTGACAGCGCGATGTCGAGGCGGTTGTCGTAGCGCACGTTGCGGATGAAGCCACGCAGCTCGTCACCGGGCCGCAGCGCCCGGTGCAGCTCGTTGGGATGAATCAGCCCGCGGTGACGACGCTCCACGACGACCTGGACCCCCACGTCGGAGGGTCCCACCACGAGCAGCTCCACCTCGTCGTCCGGCTCGAGGTGCTCGACGTGGTAGTCGAAGTGGCGTCGGAGGTCGGTCGAGCCGATCGGCCGCTGCCCCTTCTTGTCCAGGCACACCGCGACCACGTAGGAACGCCCCTCGACCATCCGCTCGACCTGCTCGTCGGGCGGCACATAGAGGTCTTTGGGGATCCCCCACGAGACGAACGCTCCGGCGCGGGTGACCGCCACGCACGGGCAATACGCGAACTCGCCGACCACCGCGACGGGCACGTGCGTCGTCGCCTGGGGCTCCCCTTCGTGGTCGGCGTACACGAAGACCTCGACCAGGGACCCCACCTCGGCGTTGGTCGGTACCAGGTGCGTGGGCAGGAACAGCTGACGTCGACCCGCCGCCAGCTGCACGCCGCCCTCGATCATCTGTGCGATCGGCAGCTGCTGGAACTGCCCGATGTCCAATCCGCGCGCCACGGCTACTCCGTCGTCTTTCCGTCGAAGTATCCGACGGTCGCATCCTCTTCGAGGCACGCGCGCACGCACGGCACGTGGTCCGCTACTCTCCACGTGACCTCGTCCGGACCAATTCGCAGTGTCCCCTCGCCCTCGAACACGAACAGTGTCTTTTCGATCGCAGGGTGACAGTGATGGTGATGGGCAAATGCGGACTTTCCGGCCGGGACTTCGAACCAGTGGCAGCCGACATCCCTGCGACCCGAAGGCGTGGCGCGCGAGTTGAAGCGGGCGCCGAACTTCGTGCCGCAGGAAGTCTGGCGGGCGTCGACCTCGTCGAGGTTGACGACGTTGGCGTGGCGTCGCGTCGCGGCGTTCATGGTGTCGCGACGACGATAGTCGCGTGCCGACGAGCGCGACGGTCCGTCGGCTCGGAAATGCGCGCGAAGAGCGAGAACGAACATTAACTTTTTACCGACTAGTTTTTATGTAATCTGGTTGACGAAAATATCGGACGGTATAAAGTACGGAACATGAGCCACACGCGTCGGTTCCTCGTCCTCTCGGCCCTTGTCGCGCTTTCGAGCGCCTGTCAGCTTGGGGAGGATTCTCCCGAATGGGAGAGTTATGAATTTCGGTGTGCTGACACCGGCTCCGGCCTCGTGGGCCTCGACCTGGTGGACATCGCGGGAACCCCGACCATCTCGGGCGTCGGCGGCTCGGTCTTCAGCAACGAGCTCGTGACCCTGGCCGGGGCGTTCGACATCGAAGGGGATGTCGTCTCCGGCGGCAGCGTCACCATCTCCGGCAATGGCGCGCCCGGCGGCCGCGTGGTCCAGAACGCGACCCGCATCGAGCGCCCGGACACGTCGGAGGCGGTCGAAGCCGCGCGGCTCGAAAACGACAACGACAAGATCCCCTGCATCCCGCAAGGCAACAAGTGCACGTCGGTGGTGGACGGATTCGCGCTGTCGATGAACTCACACCAACAGATCACCCTGCCCGCCGGCACCTACTACTTCGAGTCGATCTCCATCAATGGCCAGGCTCAGCTGAACATCGATGGTGACGTGGTCATCTACCTCGACGGCCCCGCGACCTTCAACGGCGGCTCGGCCACCAATCCGGACGAGGACTCGCTGGCGCTGATCTCGGGCTCGACCTCGGAAATCAAGCTCAACGGCGCCTCGGAGGCCGCCATGCACATCGTGGCGCCCGAAGCCACCGTGCGCTTCGCGGGCACCCAAGGCTTCCGCGGCACCGCGCTCGCGGGGACGCTGCGCGTCAACGGTACCGCCGACATCGAGGTCACCTCGCACCTCGCGCTCGTGGGCGAGTCCTGCCAGCCTCCGGCCGGCGACGGCGGAAGCAACGATCCCCGTGGGGACCGCGGCGACCGTACGAACAAGGACAACTAGAGGCTACACTCGACGCGGGAAGTTCCGCATGTATCGACGCCTCCGCCGCCCGGTCTGCTCACTCTTTCTGAGCGCCGTGGCGGCGTTCTTCTTCGCCTGTGGCGACGACGGGGGCAACGCGGCCCCCCTCGTCGGCGACGACACCGGTCCTACGACCGACGACGCCACCACGGCACCACCGCCCTCCACCTGCCTGGAGGGCTTCGGCCCCGACGGCACGTGCACGTGCGGAGGCGTGGATGCGTGCGCGCCCACCTGCGAGGACGACGACTGTTCCGCCACCTGCGAGTCGTCGTCGACCTGCGACATCTCCTGCACCGATGCGGCGACGTGCGCGGCCGACTGCGAGGACTCGACCTCGTGTACGGTCGGTTGTGACGACGCGGTCGCGTGCACCCCGACGTGCGGCAGCGACAGCGCATGTGACTTGTCGTGCGACAACGCGACCGCATGCGAGGGGACGTGCACCGACAGTGCACACTGCACGACGAGCTGTGGTACGTCGCCGACCTGCACGTCCACGTGTCGCAACAGTTCGCAATGCGCGACCGACTGCGGCTCGGCCGCCGAGTGTGCGGTCACGTGTGAGGACTCGGCGCTGTGCGAGGTGACTTGTGCCGAAGGTCAGACCTGCGCACTGACATGTGGCGAGTTCGCGATCTGCACGTGTGCCGGGGCCGGCTGTGTCGTGACCTGCTTCGACGGCGCCGAGGCGATCGAGTGTCCCGGCGTCCCCGGCAGCTTCGTCTGCAACATGTCGCAGTGCGCGTAGCCCTCGCGGGCCCGCCGCGCCGGCGCATGCCTCGTCGCGCGCGACGCGACGGTTGGAACCGAGCCCGCGATCGGTTGTCATGGACGAGATGGCAGGCCCACTGCTCGGCTGGACGATCGCCGTCGCGCTCTCGGCGACGGGCGGGGAGGCAAGCGGTCTCGACGATGCCGCGGCCACCCGGGCCGGGGCGCGGGCGCTCGATCGGCTCGACGAGATCCTCCTCGAGCTTCGGGACACCGTCTACCAACACAACACGGTCGTGCGACGGGTCGACGGCTACTACGCCTGGGACTGCTCGGGCATGACCAACTGGATCCTGCGCCGCGTCGCCCCACGGGCGTACGCGGCACTCGGCCGCCAACGACCGGTCGCGCGCACCTACTGGCGCGTCATCGACGACGCCCCGACCGCACGACCACGCCGAGGCTGGCAGCGGATCGCGAGCATCGAGGACGTGCGACCCGGCGACGTCTTTGCGTGGCGTCGGCCTCCGCAGTGGCCCAAGGGCGGCAGCACGGGCCACGTGGGCTTCGTGCTGCAGGCACCCGCGTCCGTCGCCGACATCGAGGGCGGCTACACGGTTCGGGTCGCCGACGCGACCTCGCTACCCCACGGCGACGACACCCGCGACCGCGAGGGCGACGGCGGTTTCGGCCACGGCACCCTGCTGTTCGTGACCGATCGCAGCGGCAATGCGTGGGCGTACGGATGGTTCGGTCTCGACAGCCGCGGCGTCATCCGGACCGACATCGTCTTCGGTCGCCTCCACGGCTGAACGCGAAAACGGGCGCCCGACACGAAGTCGAACGCCCGTCCTCGGGGTCGGCCGAAACCGTGCGACCTACTCGGCCGCGAGTTCGGCGTCGGTCACGGCGCGAGGCTTGATGCCCTCGGCGCGCATCCGCTCGGCGAGGTGCTTGGCGAAGCGCGCCCCGGTGCCGATGAGCCCCTCGTAGTGCGGCACGTGGTACAGCGGCCGACGAACTTCGGGGTTGGCGGCCTGGTACGCCCGCAGATCCTCGAGGTCGTACTCCATCGCGTCGAGCACGGCGGCGAATTCGACCTTGGCCTTCGCCTTCGCCTCACCGAGCGCCATCTGCACGCGGCTGTGGGCGTTGATCTCCCCTTCGCCCGACGTCTCGATCGGCAGGTAGATCATGTCCTTGAAGTGGTTGATGACGGCCGACTGCGCGCCGTCGGACTGCGTGGACGGCATGCACCCGAACGGCTTGAGCGACAGCACCATGTGCGCGATGCCCTTGACCGTGTAGTAGATGTTCTTGGCGACCTCGAGGTGGCCTTCGCCGCCCTCGGAGCGCGAGTGGTAGAACTCGTGCGCGAGCTTCTCCATCTCGAACATGTCGACGATCTCGTGCGTGGTCCCGCCGAGCGCCTCGCGCAGGCGGTCGTACTCGCGGCGGTAGACCTTGTCGGCGAAGCCGATCGTGGCCCGCTTCTTGAGGTACTTGGCCTCGAGCTGGGCGCGCTTTTTGACTTCCCACCACTTGAGCTCGGCGTCGGCCTCGTCGAGCGCGCGACGGTCCTTCGCTTTGATCTTTTCCTGCCACATCATGTAGGTGAGCCAGGTCGCGATCGGCTCGGTGATGATCTCGGCGCCTTCGGCCTGAAGGAACCGGAACATGTTGAAGTTGCCGTCGCCCTCGGTGGTCTGGGCCCAGAACTCGCCGGTGACCTTGACGACCGGCTTGGGCTGCAGGCGATCGGTCTCGATCGCGTCGAGGCGGCGCGCCACTTCCTTGAGCGGCACGGTGTAGTCCTCGGTCGTCAGCAGGTCGAGGAACTTGATGACGAGGTCGAGCTTGTCGAGCGCGCCTTCGTTCTTCTTGGCGAGGATGTCGCGCAGCTTGCCGTTGACCTGCGGCACCTCGATCTGCTGGATCGCCTCGCCGAGGAAGTACAGGCCCTCGTTGAGGATGCGGTCGGTCTCGCCGGCCGTCGTCTCGTAGGGGCGGATCTGGTTGGCGAGCTCGTTGAGCAGGTCGCCCATGTTGATCGTGGTGACCAGACCCATGAAGAAGTCGGCGTTGAGGTTGAGCCCCGCCTCGACGTCCGCCTGCTTGAGGCCGCCCTTTTGCTGGAACAGCATCACGCGGAAGCCATCGAACCCGGCGTTGCGCAGGGCGAGGCGGTACTCGGCCTCGTACATGCCGAAGCGACACGGGCCGCACGCGCCGGCGGTGATGAAGAAGTAGTCGCGCAGGATCTCGTCCGTGCTCAGCCCCTGCACGTCACGCAGGTGCTCGAGGTACTGCACGAGGTTGCCCACGGTGAAGTACGTCGGGTTGCACTGCCCGTTGTTGCCGTACTCCTTGCCCTTCTGGAAGGCGTCGGTGTTGGGCGTGGGCAGCGGCTTGACGAGATAGCCCAGTCGCTCGAAGTGCTTGGCGATCAAGTACTCGTGGCGGAACGTGAAGCCGCCGAACAGCAACGTCGTGGTGGGACGCTGGTCGGCCGTGAAGTCGTGCTCGACCGGGCGCTGGAACTGCAGGTTGA
The DNA here is from genome assembly GCA_937896535.1 of uncultured Pseudomonadota bacterium. GTDB lineage: Bacteria > Myxococcota_A > Polyangia > Nannocystales > Nannocystaceae > CALBMM01. The sequence continues at coordinate 5,379 of CALBMM010000202.1, read as the reverse complement.
TCGACTTGAAGGAGACGCCCTCCTCTTCGGAGATCCGGGTGCGCGCCTCGTCGAGCATCTGCTGGACTTCGGGCTGCTGGATCACGGTGAGGAGCTGGGTGCGGTGCTCGGAGGTGGTCGCCATGGGACGGTTCCTTGTCGCGGGAGGTCGGCCGGGTTCGGTGACACGACCGTCACTGACACGAGTGTCAGTGAACTTTCGCCGATGTTGTCCCACGCACGTCCCCGTGCCGCAAGTTCGTCCCGCACACTCCCGGTGGCGTCCAGGGAGGCTGTTCGGGGGCCTTCGGACGCAGTTTTTCAGAGGCGCAATCGCCGCAGGTTCCCGCGAGTATCCTCCCGCGATGAACGCGCACACCGCGATCTCCCTGGGCTTGGGCCTGCTGGCCGGCCTCACCCTCGCCTGTCGACCCTCCGGCTCGAGCACCGAGCCGGCGGCTTGCGTCGGCCAGGCCGAGACCGACGCCTGCAACTACATCCACGCCGGCTGCTGCTACCAGACCGCGGAGCAGGCGTGCACGGCCGCCGGGTGCCCCGGCGACTGTGCCGTCGCCGAGAGCTTCCCGGCGCAGCCGGTGTGCAACTGAGGCGCGCCTCCCCCAACGGGGCTAGAAGGACACGCAGCAGCCGGTCAGGCAGAACTCGCCCGGGTCGCAGTCGGGAAGGCCCGGCACGCCACACGGCTGCGGGTCCTCGCCGAAGCACTCGGGGATGCCACCGCACTCCGGCGGCAGTTCCGTCTGACCGAAGCACAACTCGCAGTTGCCACACGGGTTCAGGCACGCCGGCACCTGCGTGCACTCGTGGCACAGAACCGGGTCGTCGATGTACGCCGCCTCGCAGCTGCCGACGGCGCCGTTGACGTTGTCGCATGGCGTCCCGGGCGGCACCGCGGCGCAGCTGGGCAGGTCTTCCTCGGTACCGAGGAAGATGAACCGACTCGACCCGTCGTCGAGCTCGACCTCGCAGCAACCGAAGCAGTCGCAGCCGTTGGGCACGACCGGACCGCACACGTCGAGACACTGTTGGCTCTGGACGTTGAACGCGTCGTCGCAGCTACCGTTGTAGCCGGGGATGTTGGCGTCACACAGGTTGTTGGGCGCCATCGGATCGTCGCAGGAGCAGTTGTTCGGCTGCGGGTTCTCGGGATCGCACGAGTGCGACCAGTTGCAGTCGTCGTTGCCGCTGCCGGAGTCGTCGTCGAAGTAGCAGTCCATCTTGCACGGCGCGGAGTTCTGGCCCGGGATCTCGCCGGAGAAGCCCGACTCGTTGTTGTCGCACACGCCGAAGCAGTCTGGGTCTTCGTCGTCGACGAAGCAGTCGCCGTCGTTGTCGACGCAGTCGCCGCACTGCCAGACGGTTCCATCGCACGCCGCCGGGGCACACTCGTTGGTGCAGCCGTCGGCGTCGGCCGTGGCCGAGCTCGGATCGCAGTGCAGGCCGCACGGACAGATCGAGTCGTCCTCGATCACGATGCAGCCACCGGCCGCCTCGTCGCACAGCTCGATCGTGCACGCGAAACCGTCGTCGCCGCAGTTGGGCGGCGTTCCGGCCTCACAGCCCACGCCGGGCGTGCAGACTTCGCCGCCGTTGCACACGGTGCCGTCGCTGCACAGGCCGTTGTCGCCGGTGCTGAAGCAGCCGAACTGCGGAAAACATGCGTCATTGGTGCACGCGATCCCGTCGTCGCAGTTGGGCGGGGTACCGGGCAGGCAGTCCATGCCGGCGTCGCAGATCTCCGCGCCGTTGCAGGGGTTGCCGTCGCTGCACGCGGCGTTGACCGGCGTGTTCTCGCAGTGCGCGGCGTTCATCCCCGGTGACGCCGGGTCGTCTTCGACGCAGGCGTCGCTGGTGCACGGAATGCCGTCGAAGCAGTTGAGGGTCGGAGCGTTCGGGACACAGACGCCCGGGTTGGCGGGCAAGCTGCACGGCGGGCTGTCGCACTGACAGCTCTCGACGCCGTCGCACGCGTTGCCGTCGTCGCAGTCGCTGTCCTCGTCGCAGGGATCGCCCGTGACACAGCCACCGGTCGTGCAGAACTGCTGCCCCGCGGCCACGCAGGTCGCGTCGTCGAGAACGGTGTCGCACCCCCCGGCCGCTTCCGAGCACGCCTCGAGCGTGCACGCGAAGCCGTCGTCGGCGCAGGTGACGGACGGGCCGTCCACGCAGCCCATCACCAGGTCGCAGGTCTCGGCGCCGTCGCACAGCAGGCCGTTGTCGCAGACGGTGTCGTCGGCGACGTGGGTGCACCCGCCCGGGGCGCCCTCGTCGCAGGCGTCGACGGTGCAGTTGAGGAAGTCGTTGCAGTCCAGTGGCGCCGCCGGGGGCTGACAGCCCAGACCGACCGCGCAGGTTTCGGCGCCGTTGCACACCGAGTCGTCCTGGCAGGCCGAGTCGTCGGGCACGTGCTGGCACATCGCCGCGACGTCGTCGCACGAGTCCATCGTGCAATCGAAGCCGTCGTCGCAGTCCGGCGGGGTGCCGGGCTCGCAACCCGCGACCGGGTTACAGGTCTCCGCACCGTCGCAGAACGTGCCGTTGTCGCATGCGGCGTTGTTGGCAACGTTGATACATGCAGCCGAGGCTTCGTCGCAAAAGTCGTTGGTACAGTCGATGGCATCCGCACAGTCGGGAGGCGTGCCGGGCGCACAGAACCCGTTGTCGCAGATCTCGTCACCATTGCAGTAGATCGTGTCGTCACACTCGGTGGCGTCCAGGCACGGGATCAGCCCCCCGGAATCGCTGCCGGAGCCCGAGTCGCTCCCGGAGTCGCTGCCGCCGGAGTCGGTCCCCGAATCCGTGGCCGAGTCCGTGTCCGGCGGCATGGTGTCGCCACCCGTCGTTCCCGTCGTATCCGCGCCGCCCGTCGAGTCGCCCTGCGAGGCGCTCATCGCGGTCGTCGCGGCGCTGGTCGCGACGCCGGAGGTGTCGTCCGGGCCCCCGGTCGTCGGACCTGAGGTCGACTCGGAGTCGGGTGTACCGGACAGGATCGACCCGCCCGAATCGTCACCACACGCGAGAGAGACGGTCGATGACAGCGCACCGACCAGGAACATTCGACAGAAACTGCGCATTTCGGGGACTACCTACCAGCGGCGATACGGCGCCAACTGTTAGACAGTTCTCGAAACGTCACTTCCAACGACGAGTGATTTTTTCTCGCTACGGGATGAAGTTGGCGCAGCCTTCGGACACTTTCGCGAGCGCGTCCTGGAAGAACTTCGCGTAGCCCTCCGAGCACACACTGCCCACGAAGTTCGTCGGGAACTGGTCGACCATCGAGACCAAGCGCGAGGTCTGCTCGGCCCCGTCGACGCCCGACGAGAGATCGGCACAGTCGGAGAACTTCGGAGACCCGCCCAGCAGGCCCAGCGCGACGACGTTCGTGTCCTTGCCGTCCTTGGCGTCGATGATGGCCTGCGCCCACTCGGCGGGCTCACCGAGGCTGCCCCCCTGCGGCTCCGGAGGAGACATGTAGTTGTCCTCCTCGTCCGAGATCACGAGGAACACCAGCAGGGCCTCGTCGCGCACGAACCCCTCGTTGCACGCGCCCGGCCCGTTCATCTCCGGCGAGACGGCCGCCAGCAGCGCCCCGGCCTGCTGCTCGATCGGATTGCCCTCGGTCCCCACCAACGCGGCACAGCCGAACTCGTTGGCGAAGTCCTCGGACTTGCCGTCCATGTAGCTCAGGCCGGTCGAGAAGTTGCAGGACAGCTCGGGATCGGTCGCACTCTGCGGCTTGTTGAGGAAGGCGCCGAGCTGGTTGTCGCACGACGCACAATCGGCTGCGACGTCCGGATCGCATCCGAGCGGGTCCGCGCCGTACAGGCCCGGGAACCCGTCGGTGTCGACGACGCCGACCTGGAACGTCTCGACGTCCGGCAGCGCGTTCTGCATCGCGGAGACGAAGCCGGGCACCGCCTGCGCGAGGAACTGTTGCTCGTCGGCCATCGACAAGGAGTTGTCGACGACGAAGATGAAGTCGACGTCGGTGCACTTGAGAAGGTTGACCGGAGGCCCGTCGTCTCCGGACTCCGAGTCGTCGAGATTGACGTCGTCGTTGGCGTTGCCGTCGTCGGTCGTGCTCAGGTCGATGCCCGGACCGCTCGTCGTGGTGTCGTCGGCGGCCTCGCCACCGTCGTCGGAGCCGCAGCCGCTCACTGCCAACAAACCGCCGAGGATGCAGGCCACCGCCCGCCCGGCCCTGATGTGCATGTCGATGCTTGCCATGGGGTGTCTCGTGGGGGAATGCAGACTAGAAGTTGTCGTAGACGATGACGACGTTGTCGCCGACGACGGGCACGTTGTTGGTGATCTGCAGCTGGCACGCCAGCGCGTCGTACATCCAGTCCGCGGCGGCGAGCGGGATGCCGTTGACGATCACGGTGATCGTCGCGGGGTTGATCATCGCGCAGTTGCCCGGCGGGTTGCCGGCGAGGTCGTACAGGTCGTTGGGCACGCCGCTGACGATGTCGTTGGCGAGGTTGGAGAGGAACGGGTCCCAGTCGAGCTCGCAGATCGAGAACATCGAGTCCTGGGCCGAGGTGAACTCGGCGAGCTTGACGTACTCCTCCGCATGCTCGACGCAGGTGCACGTCGGGTTCGTCCCGCCGGCCGAGCAGTCGTTGAACTCGTAGACGTCGTCGGCGCCGGTGAGCACCGCGGTGCCCGTGGTGCCGATGATCGGGAAGAACGCCCAGTCGTCCGACGGCGCGTACGAGGGGAAGTTGTTGGCGATGAAGCTGGTAAAGCCCAGCAGCTGTGTGCCCGGGTTGAAGTCGAACGCCAGCGAGGTGTAGTCCGGCCCCGGCACCTGCACGCGACACACGTTCGAGGTCGTGCTGTCGACGATGAAGCCCGAGGCGCATTCGTCGCAGCTGGCGAGGTTGCAGCTGTCGCCCGTGGCCGCGGTCCACTCGGGGTCGTCGCCGTCGTCGTCGGTCGTGACGATGAATGCCAGGTACGAGTTCGGCTGCAGATTGGCCGTCCAGTACGGCGCTTGCTGGATGATCCGCCCGAGCGCGTTCGACGAGTGAATGAACTCGGCACCGTTGGTGCCGCCGTTCGTGTCGTACTGCCAAAAGCCCTGCGGCGCGTTGTCGCCGCAGCCGGCACCGCCCAGAGGCGGCGCCACGCAGATCTCGAACGTCTCGGTGCCGCGGTCGGCGAGCAGGTGCAGCTGCGTCGAGCTCGGGGAGGCCGCGAGGATCGAGGCGAAGTCGTTGATCTCCTGCTCGACGAGCGCCATCTCTCCTTCCATCGACCCGGAGGAGTCGACCGCCCAGATCACGTCGATGGGCCGAACGGTCGTGTCGGTACCGACCAGGAACGTTTCCGCGCACGGCGGCGCGACGCCGTCGCAGTTGTTGTCCACGCCGT
>CALBMM010000201.1 GCA_937896535.1 uncultured Pseudomonadota bacterium | reverse complement strand
GCTCGAGGGTGATCTCGGCCGGGCCGTCGGCGGGCTTGGCTTCGTCGCCGCCTTCGTTGGCGTCGCCGCCTTCCTTGGCGTCGCCGGCTTCCTTGGCGTCGCCGCCTTCCTTGGCGTCGCCGCCTTCCTTGGCGTCGGCGGCCTTCTTGTCCTTGTCGCCATCCTTGGCGTCGGCCTTCGCGTCCTTCTTGTCTTCCTTCTTGCTGTCGCAGGCGGCGACGCCGAAGGCGAGGAGGCTTCCGAGAGCGAGGATCGAAATCTTGCGCATTGCTGTTCCCTTTGGTCGGTCGTGGGACGCGCTGGGTCGCGCGCCGTCGAAACACGCAGACGAGGCAATCACGTGCCAGTCGCATGCCGAGGCGCGTGAGTTTACAGGCCCATGCGGACGGCCCATGCGGACGGCCAAGAGGCGCGCGGCGGTCAGGAGCCGGGCAGCAGCGAGACCGACGCGGACTCGACCGCCGTACCCTCGCCCATCACGATCTCGCGGCCCCAACGCTCGACCCACAGCACGTCGCGACCGCTGCCGCGAAATACGTAGGTTGCGGCACGCGAGCCGCCCGGACGCTCGTGACGTCCCAGACACGCGGCGCTCGCCTGCCCTCGCCGCTCCAGCGCGAAGCTGCCGCGCGGGCGTGAAATGTTGCGCGGTGGCTCACCGGACAATGCGTGGCCGATCACCGGCGCGACGACGAACCAGCGCTCGTCGCGGGGATGACCGACGACCCAGCGTCGACGGCCCGCGTCGCTGGCCACGGCGACGATCGTGGTGTCTCGGCCTTCGCGCAGTCGCACGAGCCCGTCGACGATGAAGTCTCCGTCGGCGTCCGGATCTCCCGTGTCGACGATGATGACGTCACCCATGCGCAGGGTGTCCAGGGTCAGATCGCCGCCGCCGGTCGGGGTGGCGGCCAGCTCGGCGCGCGGCAGCGACGAGGGGCCCAGCGAGCGCCCCACCAGCCGCTGGGCCACGAGTGCACGCACGCGTCGCGTCTGCGGATCGTCGGGCGGCGCGCCGGACACGGCCGCGATCGCCAACGGCCCACCGTGGCCCTCCTCGAGCGCGCGACGGCCCTCACCCCAGTCGCGAAGCCGACGCGCCGCGAGGACGCCGACCCAAAATGCGCCGGCGATCGTCATCGCCGCGAGCAAGGATGCGACCGTGATCATGCGCGATCGGTCTAGCACGACGGGGTGGCCGTCGCCCGCACCGGTGAGGGGCGTGTGGAGGCTCGCGTCGGCCGCGCTGGCCCGGCACGCCAAGGTCTCACGGCCCGGCCGCCGGATCGGCCATGACGGGCGGCAGGAGACCGATTTCGGGCGTTTGCCCGGTCGCGCGGCCGCCTTGACGCTCGTCCGGCGCCATCGATACAACCCGACCGTCGGTCGCATCGAAACGAGGCGACGACACACCCGACGCGCGCAATGGAAACGACGGCCTGGGATCCAGAAGGGGTGACGACGGTGCTCGACCACAGCGGGCGCCTCAGCGACCAGTCGCGCCCCCCGCAGGTCGACATCCGCGCGTACTACAAGGCGCTGGTCGGGGCCCGCCGGATCGATGCGCGCCTCGGCGAGCTCGGCCTGCCGATGTGGGCCTCGTGCGCGGGCGAAGAGGCGCCGCTGGTGGCCACCGCCCTCGTCGCTCGCCCCGAGGACTGGATCTACCCCGGCAGCCGCGACACCGCGATCGCGATCGCGCGCGGCATGGACTGGGACGAGCTCGCGCGCCAGGTGCTCGGCCGCCACACCGGCGGCGGTCCGGCCCTGCCCGGACGCGTCTGTGCCGACGCACTGCACGTCGCGCCCACGACCGGCGCCCTGGGCATGCACCTTCCGCTCGCGGCCGGCCACGCCCAGGCATTGCGGATCGCGGGACGCAAAGCGGTGGCCTTCGCATCGTTCGGCGAAGGGCTGACGACGACGGGCGTGTTCGCCGAGACGCTCGCGCTCGCGACCGCAAACGACGTCCCGTTGGTGCTCGTGTGCCGCAGCCAGCAATGGCCGGGCCAGGCCCCCGCCGAAGCCGGGGTCGTCGGCGACAGCGTGGCCGACCGGGCCCGCGCCGCCGGCGTGTGGTCGCGCCGCGTCGATGGAGCCGACCCGCTCGTCGTGTACGCGACGCTGGCGGCCGCGGCCGAGCGCGCGCGCGACGGACGAGGCCCGGCGCTGGTCGAGGCCGTGGTCACCCAGCTGGTGCACGAGCCACCGCCACACCGAGATCCGGTGGAGCGCCTGCGACGACACCTCGAGTCGACCGGCGCGTGGACCTCGACGTTCCAGGACGTCCTCGACGCCGAAGCGGTGGCCCACTTCGATCGCGCCCTGGCGGCGCAGCGAGGAGCGAGGGCATGAGCGTGTTGACCTCGTTGTCGGAGATGATGGCGCAGCTGCTGCGCGAGGACCGACGCCGAGTCGTGCTCGGCGAAGACGCCCGCGACGGCGGCATGCTCGGGTTGTCGCGCACGTGCATCGCCGACGGCACGCTGCGCGAGCGCGTGATCGCGACGCCGCTGTCGCCGACCACCGCGGTCGCACACGCGGCCGGGCTCGCCCGCGGGGGCGCACGCCCGATCCTGGTGTTCGCCTCGCCGCTGGGTCTGCTCGAAGGTCTTGCGGGGCTGCGGGAAGCCGCGCGCCTGGGCTGGCGCACGGGACAGTCGGCCGCCGTGCCCCTGTTGATGGTCACGCCGAGCGGTCCCGGGTTCGGGCTCGGGGAGGAAGCCGCCGAGGCGATCGAGGCCACGCTCGCCCGCGTGCCGGGGCTGCGGGTGCTGTGCGCCGGTCAGCCCGCCGAAGCCGCGGCTTGGCTGCACGCGGCGGCGCAGCTCGACGACGACGACGCCGTGCCGACCGTGCTGGTGCTGCCGCGGCGCGTGCTGCTGGCCGACACCGACGAAGCGCTCCCCGACCTCGGTCGGGCGTGCACCTCGGCCGCGCGGATCCGAGACGGGCAAGCGGCGACCGTGTTCGCGTGGGGCGAGACCGTGCAGGTCGCCCTCGACGCCGTCGCCCACGCGCAGATCGACGCGGCCGTCGTCGACGTCGGCTGCCTCGCCCCGCTCGATGCCGCGACGCTCGTCGCCGAGGCGAAGGCCACCGGCAAGATCGTGATCGCCCATGCGGGTCCGGCCGCCGGCGGCCTCGGAGCCGAGCTCGCGGCCCTCTTCGCCGATCAGGCGATCCTCCATCTCGATGCCCCGATCACCCGTGTGACCGGAGCCGACGCACCGCTGTCGGCCGCCCTCGAGGCGCAAGCGGTGCCCACCGTCGCGCGCGTCGCCGAAGCGATCGCGCACGTCGCCAACTACTGACCTCGTCGTCGCCCGGGCGCCTCGCGCCCCACAGGCCTACCAGGAGTCTCAGATGCCCGAATTCAAGCTCCCCGCCATCGGTGAAGGTGTCGTCGAAGGCGAGATCGTTCGCTGGCTCAAGCAGCCGGGCGACGCCGTGTCGGCCAACGAAGCGATCGTGGAGGTGATGACCGACAAGGCGACGGTGGAGATTCCGTCGCCGCGCGACGCCATCGTGCAGGAGATCGTGGCCGCCGAAGGCACGATCGCCGCGGTCGGTGAAGTGATCGCGTTGTTCGGTGACAGCGCGGTCGTGCCCGCGTCCAAGCCCACCCCCGCCGCCCCACCGCCCGCGCCCGCGCCGATCTCCCCAGCGGCCGCGCCGGTCGCCGCCGCCCCGACCAACGGCGCCGGCAAGGTCCTCGCGACCCCGGCCGCGCGCGCCCACGCCCGTGAGCACGGCATCGACCTCGCCGCCGTTTCCGGCGATCGCGGCCGCGTCACGAAGGCCGACGTGCTGCGCGCCCAAGCGACGCCGACGCCCACGCCGACGCCCACGCCCACGCCCACGCCCACGTCCGCCCCCGCGGTCGCGCAGGCCCCGGCCCCCGCACCGACGCCGGTCGTCCGTCGCGACCTCGGAGCCCCCGCCGCCGACGAGACGATCCCGTTCCGCGGGATGCGACGCATCATCGCCGACGGCCTCAAGAAGTCCTACTCCACGGCGGTTCACTACACGTACGTCGAGCAAGTCGACGTCTCCAAGCTCGTCGAGGTTCGCAAGCAGGCCAAGAACGCGGCCGCCGAGCAGGGCGTGGCGCTGAGCTACCTGCCGTTCATCGTCAAGGCGGTGGTGCTCGCGCTCAAGAGGTACCCCATCGTCAACGCCGAGCTCGACGAGGCCAACGCGCAGGTCATCGTGCGCAAGCGCTACAACATCGGCATCGCCACCGCGACCGACAACGGCCTGATGGTCCCGGTGCTCCACGATGCCGATCGGCTGAGCCTGCTCGACGTCGCCCGCGAGATCGACCGGCTCTCCAACGCCGCCCGCGCCATGAAAGCCAGCCGCGACGAGCTGACCGGCTCGACCTTCACGATCACCTCGCTCGGAGCGATCGGCGGCGTGCTCGCCACGCCGATCCTCAACTACCCCGAGGTCGGCATCCTCGGCGTGCACGCGATCCGCAAGACGCCGGTGGTCGACGACAACGACAACATCGTGATCGGCCACCTGATGAACCTGTCGGTGTCGCTCGATCACCGCGTGGTCGACGGCTTCGAGGGCGCCAGCTTCCTGCAGGAAGTCCGGCGTTACCTGGAAGATCCGACCTTGCTCCTGCTCGCCGGAATCTGAAACTCCACTACGAGACTGCACCATGGCCACGATCAAGAAGACCGCTCTCGTCATCGGCGCCGGCACCGGCGGCTATCCCTGTGCGATCCGCCTCGGTCAGCTCGGCGTCGACGCGATGCTCGTCGAAAAGGGCAACGTCGGCGGCGTGTGCCTCAACGTCGGCTGCATCCCGTCCAAGGCGCTGATCAGCGCGACCAAGCTCGCCCACAAGGCCCAGCACGCCTCGACGATGGGCATCAGCTTCGCGGCCCCGCAGGTCGACATGGGCAAGATGCAGGAGTGGAAGGCCGGCATCGTCAAGCGCCTGACCACCGGTGTGGCCGGCCTCGTCAAGTCCAACGGCTGCGAGTATCGGCAGGCAACGGCCGAGTTCATCGGTCCCAAGAAGGTCAAGCTCACCTACGCCGACGGCAAGCCCGAGGACATCGTGGAGGCCGAGCACATCGTCATCGCGACGGGTTCGGTGCCCATCGCGATCCCCGGCTTCGAGATCGACCAAAAGCGCATCGTCGACAGCACCGGCGCGCTCGATCTGGACCACATCCCGGACGAGATGACCGTGATCGGCGGCGGCTACATCGGGCTCGAGCTCGGCCAGACGTTCCAGCGCCTGGGCACCAAGCTGACCGTCGTGGAGGGCCTGGACCGAATCCTGGCCACGATGGACAAGGACATGGCCACCCTCGTCGCCCGCCAGATCAAGGCCGATGGCGGCGAGATCATCACCGGCGCGATGGCCAAGGGCGTCAAGGACGTCGGCGGCAAGCTGATGGTCCAGGTCGACGTGGGCGGCCAGATCCGCGAGGTCTCGGCCGACGTCGTGCTCGTGGCCGTGGGCCGCAAGCCCGTGACCTGGGGCCTGGGCATCGAAAAGTCCGGCATCAAGCTCGACGGCAAGGGCTTCATCGTCGTCGACGAGCGCCTGCAGACGAACGTGCCGGGCATCTACGCCACCGGCGACGTGGTCGGCCAGCCGATGCTCGCGCACAAGGCCACGCACGAAGGTGAAGTGGTCGCCGAGGTCATCGCCGGCAAGAAGACGATCAACGACGCGCGCGTGATCCCGGCCGTGGTGTTCACCGAGCCCGAGATCGCGGTGGCCGGCCTGAGCAAGGAAGAGGCCGAGGCCAAGGGCCACAAGGTCTCGGTCGGCAAGTTCCCGTTCTCGGCCTCGGGTCGCGCGATGGCGATCGACGAGACCGTGGGCTTCGTCAAAGTGATCGCCGACGCCGACGACGAGCGTGTCCTGGGCGTGCACATCGTGGGCCCCGAAGCCTCCGACCTCATCTCCGAAGCAGCGCTGGCGATCGAGATGGGCGCCTACGTCCCCGACATCGGCCTGACGATCCACCCGCACCCGACCCTGGGCGAAGCGGTGATGGAAGCCGCCAAGCACGCGGTCGGCGAGGCGATCCACATCCCCAACCGCAAGCGGTAGGCGGGAGGTACCTCGAGCGAGCCCCGCCCGGGCTACGCGTCGAATGCGATAAGGACCGCGACGGACGGCGCCCGAAATCGTTCGAACTGCAGGTCTCGCAGCGCGTCGACGATACAGCTCGCGGTCTCATCTGCCGCACGCGGTTGGGCCCGCACGCTCTCTGCCTTCGGCCGGCGGTGGTAGTGTCGTGACGTGGCGCCACTGGTCCCGCTGCGCGTGCGCGGCCCCGCTCGGGGCGACGAGGCGTCGGCGGTGGTGCCCCGCGGCGGCGTGCTCGAGGTCGGCGTCGTGCTCACGCACGCGTGCAACCTCGCGTGCGTGTACTGCTACACCGGCGACAAGAAGCGCGTCCGCATGTCGGAGGCGGTGGCCGACGCCGCGCTCGACTTCGCGTTTCGCACCGCCGCCGCGCGCGGCAGTCGGTTGCAGCTGGGGTTCTTCGGTGGGGAGCCGCTGCTGGAGCGGACCCTGTTGCTGGACCTGGCGGCGCGTGCCCGCGCGCGCGCCGAGGCCGACGCGATCGGGCTGACGCTGCAGGTGACCACCAACGGCACGCTGCTGACGCCCACGCTCGTCGAGCAGCTCGGTGCCCTGCAGGTCCACGTCGCGCTCAGCATCGATGGCACGCAGGCGCAGCACGAAGCCGGGCGGCCGCTGGCCGGCGGCGGCTCGAGCTGGGAGGCGACGCGCGCGGGGCTGGATGCCCTCGTCGCCGCACGCGACCGTTTCCCGTTCGACGTGATCGCCGTGATCGATCCGTGCAACGTCGCCGGACTCGCCGACGGCGTGCTCGAGCTCGTGGACGCCGGCGTCGAGTCACTGACGTTGAACATGAACTGGGGCGCACGCTGGGACGACGCGGCGTGGTCGCAGCTGGAGGACCAGCTCGAGCGCGTGGCCGCCGTGTTTCTCGCGGCGCTGCGCGACGGCCGATGGATCCGGATCCAGCCGTTGGAGTCCGCCCTGCGGTCGCAGCTCGAGCGCGGCGAGGTCGTCACGGCCGGGTGCTCGCCGGCGGGTCGGCGCCTCGCCGTCGCCCCGTCGGGTCGGCTGTACGCGTGTGCCCGAGCGGTGGGCGAGGACGACGGGCGCGCGTCGATCGGCCACGTCGACCATGGGGTGGTCGTCACCCCCGCGGACCCAGCCCACGGCTGCAGCTGTGCCAACGTCGAGGAGACCGGCGATGCGGCGATTGCCGGGCAGACCCGGATCCGCCATGATCGTGCGCTCGCATCGATCACCGGTCGGCTCGCCGTACGCCTCGGCAAAGAGTTCGCCCACATCTCGGTGATCGAGCAGCGACCCACGCCATCGCCATGAGATTCCGTACCGCCCTCGTCCCCCTCGCTGCCGCCACGCTCACGGTCGCCGGATGCGACGACGGCAAGCCGGCCGCCGACAAAGCCGACGCCACCGCCAAGGCCGATCCGAAAGCCGAGCCCAAGCCCGAGCCCAAGCCCGAGCCCAAGGCGGAGCCAGAGCCAGAGCCAGAGCCAGAACCCGGGGATTCGGCGGGTGAGCCGGAGCCCAAGCCCGAGCCCAAGCCCGAGATCATCGTGCACACGCCCGAGGACATCCCGGTCGCGCTCGGTGGTGCGGTCGCCCCGTACGAGCCGCCGGAGGTTCCACCGCCCGCCGCGCCCGCGGCCGACCCCGCCGCCGCGGAACCCGAGGCGGGTGGCGCCGCGGCGGCTCCCCGCGCCGCGGCGGCTGCGGTCGCGCCAGCCGCGGGCGCCGTGGCCATCGCGCACGACCACCCGCCGGGCGAGGCGTGCCAGCCCCTCGCGCGCGCCGACGTCGAGAAGGCCCTCGCGGATCTACGCAAGTAGCGTCAGATCAGGCCGAGGTCGCGGGCGCGCAGCGCCGCCTGCGTGCGGTGCGTGACGCCGAGCTTCGCGTACAGGCTCGTCAGGTGGTTTTTCACCGTGCCCTCGGTGATGCCGAGCGCGGCGCTGATCTCCTTGTTGACCGCGCCGCGCGCGAGCAACGTCAGCACCTGTGTCTCGCGGGGAGGCAGGCCCGCGCTCGTCGGGGTTTCGCGCGCCGGCAACCGGGCGAACTCGGCGATCACCTTGCCGGCCACCCGCGGCGCGAGCACCGACTCGCCGCGCGCCGCGGTGCGGACGGCATCGACCAGGCGCGCGGCCGACAGGTCCTTGAGCAGGTAC
>CALBMM010000200.1 GCA_937896535.1 uncultured Pseudomonadota bacterium | reverse complement strand
GGGACATGTACTGGGGCGTGCCGAACACCTCGCCGGCCTGGGTGAGGCGGGTGGCGTCGACACCTCCGGCGATGCCGAAGTCGAGGACCTTGACGACCTTGGAGACGCCGACGGTCTCGATGAAGATGTTGTCGGGCTTGAGATCGCGGTGGAAGACGCCGTGCTCGTGCGCTTCGGACAGAGACTCGGCCACCTGCCGGGCGATCTGCAGCGCTTCCATCTCCGGGATCGGGCCGCGCTCGAGCCTGTCGGCGAGGCTCTCGCCCGTCAGCAGCTCCATGACCATGTACGGTCGGCCGTCGACGGTCTCGCCGTGCTCGAAGACGCGAATCGTCGAGGGGTGGCGCAGCTGGCTGGTGATCTCGAGCTCGCGACGGAAGCGGGTCAGGAACTTCTTGTCGGTCGTGTCCGATCGGACGAGCTTGATCGCGACCTTGCGCTCGACCTGGAGGTCCCAGGCCTCGTAGACCACGCCCATCCCACCTTCACCGATGACGTCGGTGATTTCGTACCTGTCGTGGATCTTCTTGCCCACGTCCTGCGAGATCGACAGCTCCATGCTCGATGCCGACGCACCCGCGTCGTCGCCGGACGTGGTGAGCGCGTCTTCGACTTCGGCCGCGTGGTCGAGGCCCTGCCCGGTGTCCAATCGGGTGGTCTTGGGCGTTCCTGGGAGTCTCTCAGCCATAGGGGCGGGGGCGGACGGCGCCTCTTACACCATCCGATGGGGGATGTCGCGGGGCGACCGCGACCGGGATCGAGGCGTCGACACGAGTGTACCCGGCGCACGGTCCGCTCCAAAGCAACTCCCGCGGTCCGTTTCGGGATGGGGCCGGCAAGCCCCCACGGCGCCCGTCGCCGATTTGCTCGACCGGCCCGGCTGCGGGCAAGGTAGCCGCCATGCCGTCGCGCCGCTTGTCGCTGATGACGTTTGCGCTGCTGCTGGTGGGGTGCGCGGATCGGTCCGCGCCGGCCCCCACGGCGGCCGTCCACGCGCCGGCCGCCGCGCCGCCGCCGGCGCCCGACGAGGGTGCAGATGGGGCGCCAACGCCCGAGAACGAGGATCCAGCCGCGAGAACGCCCGAACCGCCGCCCCCGGCGCCCACGCTGCCGGACGGCACCGAGATCACCACCTGCCTCGAGCCCGCCCCGGCGGGCATGTCCTGCATCCCCGGCGGCAAGTTCATCCGTGGCAGCAACGACGGTCCGGACAACGCGCGCCCCGAGCAGGAGATCTGGCTGCAGACGTTTTACATGGATACGCACGAGGTCACGTACGAGCAGTACGAGGCGTGCGAAAAGGCCCGCGACTGTCCGAGAAGCGGTCCCCGTTACACGGACTTCGACCACCCGAAGATGCCGATTCAAGGCGTGTCGTGGTTTCACGCCCGCGAGTTTTGTCGCGTCCAGGGCAAGCAGCTACCGACCGAGGCGCAGTGGGAGAAGGCCGCGCGGGGCCCCGACGGCGAGCTGTATCCATGGGGTGACGATCCCGCCACGTGCGAGCGCGCCATCATCCAGGACGAGCGCGGTCGCAGCTGCGGGCTCAAGAAGGCGATCAGCAAGCCGGAGACGGGCCGACCGTGGGACGTGGGCTCGCGACCGGTCGGGCGCTACGGCCTGTACGACATGATGGGCAACTCGTGGGAGTGGGTCGCCGATTGGTACTCGCGCAGCTACGAAGAGTGCGGCGAGGCGTGCACCGGCATCGATCCGAAGGGCCCCTGCGGCGGCGCCGACGAGTGCGGCAACAAGATCAACAAGATCGTGCGCGGCGGGTCTTGGTACTGGCCCGCCGATCGGGCGACGTCGTTGTTCCGTCGCCCCCACCACGCCACGAACGAGCCGTTTCACCACTTCGGATTTCGCTGCGCGGCGACCGTCGAGCAGGCCTCGAGTCTCGTCGCCGGCGGTGACGGTGCCCGCGGCGTCGACGGTCCGTAGCGGCGGCGCTACGGTTCGGTCTTGCCGCTGGCGATCGTGGCCGCGTAGACGCCGTCGCGAGGCGTGCCGGCGGCGACGAGCGCCTTGGCCTTGGTCAGCTCCTCGTCGATGACCTTCTCGAAGCTCTCTTTGGGCTGCGCCCCGGAGACGAAGCGGCCGTTGACGAAGAACGCGGGCGTGCCACGGGCACCGAGGGTGATGCCGGCGGACTGGTCGTCCTTGATCTTGCGTTCGATCGCCGCGTCGGCGTAGTCCTTCTTGAATCGCTTGACGTCCAGACCGAGCTCCCGCGCCCACTTGTTGAAGTTGGCTTCGGTCAGGTCCTTCTGGTTTTCGAACAGCTTGTCGTGCATCTCCCAGAACTTGCCTTGCTCGTGGGCCGCCATCGCGGCCCGGGCGGCGGGCATCGCACTGGTATGAAAGCTCAGTGGGTTGTGGCGAAACGCCAGCCGCAAGTCCGAGCCGTACTGGGACTCGAGCGCTTCGAGCGTCGGGACCACCCGCTTGCAGTACGGGCACTGAAAGTCCGAGAAGATCACGATCGTCACCAGCGCGGTGTCCTTGCCCCGCGTGGGTGCGTCCGCCAGCGGCACCTTGAACGTGTCGGCCGGGTCGGGTCGTCCCGGCAGCACCGACGGCGTGGGCGCGACCGCTTTGGCTTCGAGGTCGTCGACGCGCTTGACCATGTCCACGAGCTCGGCGTCCAACTCGGTCACGAGCGGGGTGAGCTTGACGATCTCGTCCTCGAGCCCCTTGACCTGGGTCTGCAGCGCGTCGTTGGCCTTGGACAGCTCGCCGTTCTTCTTGTCGAGCTCGTCGACCTTCTTTTGGAGCGTCGCGACGTGGGTCTCGGCGACCTCACCCATCATCGTGCGCAGCTCGTCGTCGGTGCGGCCTTTGTCGCAGGCGAGGGGAAGCAGCAGGGCGAGTCCGACCGGGAGCCATCGGGGGGCCATGCGCCGAGCATACACGCCCCAAACGGCAGAGGCCGTCGCCCGCGAACGGACGACGGCCTCGGTGGCTTGCGCCGGGTAGGGCTCAGACCCCGTCTTTGCCAGTGGCGATGACGGCGTCGTAGGCCTTCGACTTGGGCGTACCTTGGGCGATCAGCTTGTCGACCTTGGTGATCTCCTCGTCGATGACCTTCTTGAAGTTCTCGGTGGGCTGCGCCCCGGACAGGAAGCGTCCGTTGATGAAGAACGCCGGCGTGCCGCGTGCCCCGAGCTTGATGCCCTGAGCCTGCTGCGCCTTGATCCGCGCTTCGAGCTGCGGATCGGCCATGTCCTTCTTGAACTTCTCGACGTCCAGGCCGATCTCGCCGGCCCATTTGACGTAGTTGTCCTCGGAGAGCTCTTTGTTGAACTCGAAGAGCTTGTCGTGCATCTCCCAGAACTTGCCCTGATTCCCCGCGGCTTCCGCAGCCTTGGCCGACGGCATCGCGTTGGGGTGGAACCCGAGCGGGTTGTGCTTGAACGCGACTCGGACTTCGCCCGGGTACGCCTTCATGATTTCCTCGAGAGTCGGACCGACCCTCTTACAGTACGGTCATTGGAAGTCCGACCACTCGACGATGGTGATCTTGGCGTCGGCGGGGCCCTTGGTCTGGGCATCTCCAACGGCGACCTTGTACGTCGCGGAGGGGTCAGGACGACCGGCTTGGGGTTGTTGCGGTTGGGCAGGCTTGCCCGGGACGGCCCCGGGGGTCGGAGCAGGGGCAGCGACGCCGGCACGGCCGACTTTCGCTTCCAGCTCCTCGAGCTTCTTGATGATCTGGCTCTGATTGTCTTGAATCGAAGCCAGGCGCTCGTTCATCTGCGCAACCGCCCCCGAGCCTTGACAACCGGCGAGCACCAACAGCCCTGCGGCCGTCAGTCCCACCAGCCCGTAAGCTCGCTGGCGAATGTTCATGTGGTGCTGTCTCCTTGCATCGAGATGCCCGGACCTTATACACGCGCTGTTGCCGCATTCCAATAGGTCCTGGGACCGGCAAATTCGTACCGATACACTTGTCCGCCCTCCGACGTTGCTACGCTGGGTCGACCCGTGAAGCCCGATGAACACGAGGACGTGAAGGTCCTCCCTGCGACCCCCGACGACGCTGCCGAGATCGCCCATGGCGACGGGCTGCCGCCGGTGGTGGCGCGCATGGTCATCGAGATCCGGTCCGATGGCACGAAGACGATCGCGCGCGGTGCGCTGGAAGATCGGGTCAGCGGGCAAACGGTGGCGATCGAGGCGGACGCCGCGACACCGTGGGCGCTGTCCCGCAAGCTCGCCGGCTCGCTGCTGTCGCTGCCCAGCTTCGCCAAGTCGGCGGTTCGCAGCCTCATGCCGTTTCGCCGCGATCGCGATCGGAAACGTCGCTGAGTCGGGGCTACGGCGCGACGAGGTCGGCGAAGGTGGCGTGGACCAACACCGTGCTCGAGCGCATGTACGCGAGGTCGACCGTCTCGAACGTGTCCGACGGCAGGTGGTAGTGCGGCGTGGTGTCGCCGGAGACGAACTCTTCGGTGAGGCCCACGGCATCAAAGCCCAGCGCGCGAAACGACACGTGGTCGGTCGCGCCGGTCTGGGTGACGGTCAGCGGGACCGTCGCGACGGCTTCGTACTGCCGCGCCAGGCCGGGGTCGGGTCGCTCCAGCTCGATCGCCCGGTCACCGTCGGCGTCCCAGCCCATCTGATCGATCGTGTGCACGGCGAGCACGTCGAAGGGCTGCGTGACCAGCAGCTGCGCGAAGGCGGCACTGCCGAGCAGCCCGATCTCTTCCTGGTCGAAGGCGACGATGATCACGTTGCGGGCGCGGCAGGGCACGTCGACCAGCCAGCGCGCCAGCGACAGCGACAGCGCGACCCCGGTGGCGTTGTCGTTGGCACCGGGGCTACCGGGCACGGTGTCGAAGTGGGCGCCGAACACGATCGTCTCGGTCGTCGGTTCGGTGGCCGCGATGCCGACCCACACGTTGGCCCCGTCCGCGTCGCCGTAGGGGTGCAGCATCGAGGTCAGGCCGAGGGCGTCGAGCTCGGCGGCGATGAACTGTCGGGTCTGCTCGCGGCGCATCGCCGTCGCGCGATCGGTCAGGGTCACGCCGGGCGTCAGCTCGGCCGCGCCCGACAGCCGCGCGACGAGGTCGGCCTGGTACGCGTCGATCCACGGCGCGTCCGGGTCGGGCGCCATACAGTCGTCGCCGGTGGTCGTGTCGGCGGTGTCGGGGTCCGTCGTCGTGGGGGCGCTCGTCGTGGTCGGGGCGCCCGTGTCCGTCGTGGGGCGGTCGCCATCGTCGGGCTCGCCGGTGATCGTCGTCGGGTCGACGGACGTGTCGCTGCCGACGACGGGATCGCCATCGTCGTCGCCGCCGCACGCGAGCGCGAGCACGGCCACCGACAGCCACCATCGCATCGACCCAGGCTATGGTGCGGCGCCCGCCCGGGTCAACGCACATGTCCGAGACCTTCGCCATCGGCGCGACGCTCGTCGTGTACAAGCTGCTGCTCGTCGCGATCGGCTTGCTCGCGCAGCGACGCACCCGCGACGCGACGGACTTCTTCCTCGGGGGCCGACGTCTGGGGCCGTGGGTCGCGGCGCTTTCGGCGTCGGCGAGCTCGTCGTCGGCCTGGAGCCTGCTGGGCGTGTCGGGGGCCGCGTTTGCCTGGGGGCTGAGCGCGGTGTGGATCTTCCCCGCGTGCGTCGGCGGCTTCGTGCTCAACTGGTACGTGCTCGCGCCGCGTCTGCGTCGGCTCAGCGCGCGCACCGGGGCACTCACGGTCACCGACGTGTTGGCCGGGCCCCGCGGCGAGCCCGGCTCGTCGGCGATCCGATGGTTGGCGACCGCGATCGTGCTCGTGTCGCTGATGACCTACGTCGGCGCGCAGTTTCAGGGCGCGGGCAAGACGTTCGCCGAGACCTTCGACATGAGCCGCGGATCCGCGATCGCGCTCGGCGGCGGGATCGTGGTGCTGTACACGCTGCTGGGGGGGTTCTGGGCCGTCAGCGTCACCGACACGCTGCAAGGCGGCGTGATGGTGGTCGCCGCGGTCGTGCTCCCGGTCGTCGCCCTCGGCAAGGTCGGCGGGGTCTCCGAGCTCATGACCGGACTCGAGGCCGCCGGCGGCGGGGCCGACAGCCTGCTGCGCGACCTGCCGGGACCGGCGGCGCTCGGCTTCGTCGCGGGCCTGCTCGGCATCGGGCTCGGCTACCCGGGCCAGCCCCACGTGGTCAACCGGTTCATGGCGCTGCGCGACGACGACTCGGTGGTGTCGGCGCGCCGGATCGCGATCGCGTGGTCGGTGCTGCTGTACGCGGGGATGATCGTCGCCGGCTGGTGCGCCCGCGCGCTCGTGCCGGAGGTCGCCGACAAGGAGGCCGCGTTCATCGCGTTGACCCGGCAGCTGCTGCCGCCCGTCGGCGCGGGCGTGATGATCGCCGCCGTGCTCTCGGCGGTGATGTCGACCGCCGACAGTCAGCTGCTCGTCGCCGCGTCGTCGGTCGCCCACGATCTGCCGTCGAAGGCCGACCCCGATCGCATGCTTTCGCGCTCGCGCACGGTCGTGCTCGTGCTGTCGGTCTTGGCGATGGCGGCGGCACTTTGGGGCGGCGACGACATCTTCTCCGGCGTGCTGTTCGCCTGGTCGGCGATGGGCGCGGCCTTCGGCCCGTTGCTGGTGGTCGAGGTGGTCTGGGGCCGGGTCCGTCCGACGGCGCGACTTTGGGCGATGGCACTGGGCTTCGTGCTCAGCGTCGCCGCGTACTACGGGGTCGAGGGCCACGCCCAGGGCCCGGCCGAGCGCGTCGTGCCCTTCGTCGTCGCGTTCGTGGTGGCCTGGCGCGGCCGCGAGCGCGCTTGAGCACGGCCGCGCCCGCGCTACCGCACGCCGGTCACGGCGCCCGCTCGAGTGTGCTAACGATCGGCCGATGCGCGTCGCGTTCGTCACGCACGGCTGCCGCCTCAATCGCGCCGATACCGACGCGATGGCCGGATCGCTGCGCGCGCAGGGCCACGAGGTGGTCGGCGAGACCGGCGACGCGGACACGGTCGTGGTCAACACCTGCACGATCACCGGCGAGGCCGATGCCGACGCTCGCGCGGCGCTGCGGCGGATCGGCCGGGCGCACCCCGACGCGCGCATCGTCGCGACCGGCTGCTGGGCGACCGCCCACCCGGACCAGGCCAGGGCCCTCGGCGCGGCGGTCGTGCTCGGCAACGCCGACAAACACCGCATCGACGAAGCGACCTCCCGCGATTTCGTGGCCGTCTCGAGCCTACGGCGCCGCGGCGTGCCGAGCTTGCACGCCGCGCTGCCGATCGATCGCTCGCGCGCGCTGCTGAAGGTCCAGGACGGCTGCAACTATCGCTGCGCCTTCTGCATCGTGCCGCACGTGCGCGGCCCGTCGCGGTCGCTGTCGGTCGAGGAGGTCGTCGAGCAGACCAAGGTGCTGGTCACCGCCGGGGCGGCCGAGATCGTGATGACCGGCGTGCACCTGGGCACGTGGGGCCGCGACCTGCGTCCGCGCCGACGACTGGTCGAGCTGGTGGACACGGTGCTGCCCCACCTGGGGGCCGCGCGATTGCGGATTTCCTCGGTCGACCCGCACGAGGTCGACGACGACCTGCTGCGCCTGATCGCCGGGACCGACGGCCGAATCTGCCGCCACCTTCACCTGCCGACCCAGAGTCTCGACGACGGCGTGCTGCGGGCGATGCGGCGCGGGCACACGGCCGCGCAGTTCGCCGACGTGGTCTGGCGCGCGGTGTCGCTCGTCGAGGGCATCGCGATCGGCACGGACGTCATCGCGGGCTTTCCCACCGAAGACGCGGCCGCGTTCGCGCGTACCCGGGATCGGCTGGCGGCGCTGCCGCTGGCGTACGTGCACGCGTTCGCCTTCTCGCCCCGCGAGGGGACCCCGGCCGCGAGCCTGCCCGACCTCGTGGGCGCGCGCGTTCGCAAGGACCGCGTCGCGCAGCTGCGCGCCGTGTCCGAGCGCCACGCCGACGTCTTCGCCCGCCGCCACGCGGGGGCGCAGCTGGACGTGGTCAC
>CALBMM010000199.1 GCA_937896535.1 uncultured Pseudomonadota bacterium | reverse complement strand
CGACGCCGACGACATAATCACAATCATCGATCGTCTCGATCCGAGCAATCGATCGGGTCGGCGATCGGGTCCGCGATCGGGTCGATGATCGGGTCGATGATCAAACCCGACGCATCACGGCGGTGACCCGTCGGCGCACGTATCGGTGCGCCGACGCACGGCCATTACGTTCGTGATCGCGGGCAACGATCACGAGAAACGATCCGGAACGGCGATCGCGAGCGAATCGTGCCGTGCCGAGCCGTGCCGTGCCGTGCGGATCAAGAAGGTTGCGTCGCGTCGACGCCCGCGGCCGGATCGGGCTCGGCGTCGTCGCTCGACGAGGAGTCGACGGACGACGGCTCGCTCGGTTGCACCGAAGGATCGTCGTCGAGCTGAATCTGGCGGGGCTTCTCCCCCCGCTCGACGCGGTGGAAGTCGCACATGCGATCGACCGGCAGCTCACCGAGCCGGGCGGGTGCAAGCCGCGTTCCGGCCTTGTAATGCCAAACACCTTCGCACAGTGGCACCACGCACGGCATGAGCTCGGCCCCGTCGGGCCCCGTGGCCTCGCGGGCGAAGCCGCCGCGCACACACTCGTCGCACAGTCGAATCGGATCGTCGAACCGACCGGCGAGCATCGCCTGCAGCTGGGCCCCGGTCTTGTAGGTCCAGGTCTTGTCGCACGAGGGACGACCACACGGGACCTGACGGTCGGGGTGGGCCCGGCAGAAATCCCGACACACCTCGCACATCCGCCGAGACAGCGGCGCGACCGCATCCAGATCGTCGGTGTGTAGTGCAGCCCACGCTCGAAGCTGCTGCTCTTTGTCGACGGCGGCGGTCCGCGTGCAACCGTGCACCTTGCAGGGGCCGGCCGCGACCTCGAGCTTGCCGAGCTTTTCGTGGCACGGCTCGCACAGCCGCGGCGGTGGCTCGTGGATCGATCCCACGCGACGCCGACCTCCGCGGCGGCCTTTCTTGCCGCGGGCCGGCGCACTACCGCCGGGCTGCTCGGATTGTCGCCGCAACCAGGCGCGGTGCTTTTGCTGCGCGTCCCGGGTCCACGTCCAGGTCCGCGTGCAGACGTCGATCCGGCACGGCACTTCCTTGTCGGCCAGCTCCTTCTCTTCGCGAGTGCAGTCGTCGCACACCCGGCGGGGGGGTTGCGAGGAGCCCGACTTGTTCATCTGCGCGAGCGCGGCGACGCGCGTGAACGTCCACGTCTTGTCGCAGCCCGGGTTCGAGCAAGGGACCTCGCGATCGCCGAGCTCGTCGGTCGTGGCCTCGTGCTTTGCGCACATGCGCTTGGGGGGTGGCTGGCCGAACGCCTGAATCTGCTCGGCCGCGGTCCATGTCCACGTCTCGTCGCAACCGTCGACGCGACACGGCACTTGGCGATCGTCGATGTGACTGAACAGGCCCGAGCGCAGCGAGGCCATCGCCGACGCGCTCGCCCCGAGGCTGGCCGCAGGTCGGGGTCCGGGGGAGGAGCTCCCCGCGTCGTCACCGGTCGGCTTGCGTTTGCGCCTGCGCTTGCGCTTGCGTCGTTTGGGGCCGTCCCCGCCGTCGTCGGCGTCCGAGGCCTCGCGCGTCTCCGTCTCGGCGTCGTCGGTCGGCGCGGCGGATGTCGCGGGATTCGCGGCCTCGGCGCCCGTATCGGACGGCTCGGAGCCGTTGGCAGCACTTTGGGGGTCGTTCACGGCGGGGCGGCGAGTATCCCCCCCGACCCCCTCCGGGTAAAGGGCCCGGACCGGTGGACCACGACCGAGCGAAACCGGCGCGAATGGAAAGGTGACCTATACTGGGTGCCGACCCCTCCGGAGACCCCATGGCCGTGTCATTGATCGTTGGTGCCGTCGTCGCGGGCGGCACCTACCTGTACGCAAAGAAGCGCAAGGCCTCCAGTGGTCAGGCGGGCGTGGCCGCGGCCGCCACTGGAGCCGCCTCGGCCGGTGCGACTTGGCTGGCCCTCGCCGCGATCGCGGCGACCTGGCCCGTGTTGATCCTCGGCGGCGCCGTCGCCGGCGCGTTCTACCTCGGCAAGAAGAGCGGTCCGAAGGCCCTGCCCCCCTCGTCGGAGGGATGATCGGGCTCGGTCGTCCCGCTCACGCGACGAGCGCGACGTAATAATAGACGAGCGGCGCGACGTACAGCGCCGCGTCGGTGCGATCGAGCATGCCGCCGTGGCCGGGCAGCAGGTTGCCCGAGTCCTTGACCCCGTAGGTCCGCTTGATCATCGACTCGACGAGGTCGCCCGCCTGCCCGACGACCGAGCCGAGTACGCCGAGCACGACGGCATCGAGCCAAGGCAGCGTGGGGATGAGCCACAGCTTGCCGACGAGCGTGGTCGCCATGATCGATCCGAGGATGCCGCCGAAGCTGCCCTGGATCGTCTTCTTCGGGCTGACCGCCGGGTACAGCTTCTGCTTGCCGAACGCCCGCCCGAAGAAGTAGGCGACGGTGTCGGAGAAGAACGCCATGCACAGGGTCACGGTGATCCAGTGCTGGTGTCCGCCGCGCACCAGCAGCGGCAGCACGCACATCAGCAGCGGCACGTACACGAGGCCGGACAGGCACACGCCGAAGTGACGGCCGGCCTGCTCCAGATGCTTGGGCCTTGCGAGCGTGGCGAAGCCCAGGACGACGGCCGAGGCGGTCAACAACGGCGGCAGGGCGACGCCGGGTCCCACGCGCGAAGGCAGGATCACGATCGCCGCGCCCAGGGCCGCCGTGGTCAGCCGCAGCAGCCACGCCGGGTCCTGCTCGGAGGCCGGCAGTGCCATGCGCAGGTACTCGTCGAGGGCGGCGCCCGCCACCGCGGCGGCGAAGATGGCCACGGCCCATCCACTGTCGTCGAAGTAGATGGCCGCGAGCACCGCCGGCACGAGGACCGCGGCGGTCAGAACACGCTGCGCGAGGTTGCCCATGAGGTGACTACGACTGGGTACCGACGCCCCGTCGGACGCCCCCGGGGACCGGCAGCGACACCTGGTCGGTCGTGCGACCGAATCGGCGCTCGCGCCCGGCGAAGTCGTCGAGGGCCGCGACGAGCTCGGCCTCACCGAACTCGGGCCACATCTTCTCGGTGAAGTGCAGCTCGGCGTACGCGGTCTCCCACAGAAAGAAGTTGGAGATGCGGTGCTCGCCGCTGGTCCGGATGAGCAGATCGAGCGGAGGCAGCATCCGAGACGACTCGAGGAACGACTCGAACTTGTCGGCGTCGACGTCGTCGGGGTCGAGGTCGCCGGCGAGCGCGGCTCGGCACATGGCGCGCGCCGCCTTGGCGATCGTCTCGCGGCCGCCGTAGCTGAGCGCGAGGCACAGCAGCATGCCGGTGTTGGCCGCCGACACCGACATCAGCTCCACCAACGGCTCGCGCACGTGCGGGGGCAGGCGCTCGGTATTGCCGACCGTGACGAGCCGGATCCCGTTGTCGAGAATCTCCGCCCGCTCCTGGATCAGGTAACGGCGAAGCAACTCCATCAGGTGGAAGACCTCTTCGGGAGGCCGGTCCCAGTTCTGGCTCGAGAACGCGAACAGAGTCAGCGCGGGTAGTCCGAGCTTGCGCGCGGCTCGCACGACGGTACGCACGGAGTCCGCGCCCTTTTCGTGGCCGTCTTCACGCGGCAAGCCTTGCGACCGCGCCCAGCGGCCGTTGCCATCCATGATGATGCCGACGTGTCGCGGCAGATTTCGGCCGTCAGGCGCCTGCGGTTGCGTCATCGGACTCGCGGCGAGATACCACGGCGGCAGACCCCGGAAAAGCCCCGACCCGGGCGATCGGTCGGGCGGTCGGGGTCAGTGGACGCGCGGGCGCGCGAGGCCGCGAGGGCATAAACCAAAGCGGCACCTTGTTCGTTGCCGAAACTGACCCGGGACGCCGCCAAAGCACACTCCGAACGCGCCCGCGCCGCTTGCCCGGCATGGGGGCGCTCGATACTCTGCGGTTCCCGCGTCGCGCTCCGGCACGCGTAGTCGGGGATAGGGCAACGGCAATGAGTAGCGTCGACGTTCTCGACTCCCACCTGATCCAAACCGGCCTGCCGTACGACTCTGTCGGCGAAGGCACCTGGCTGATCCAAACCGATACGGCGCATCCTGCACAGATCGCCGTCTCCGTGGACGATCCGATCGTGCTCTTTGCGATCCCGATGTTCGATCTCCAGGACGAAGTGACCGACCGCGAGGGGCTGTTTCGCACCCTGCTCGAGCTCAACAGCGAGCTCCTGCACAGCGCGTACGCCCTCGAGGGAGACGCGGTGGTGCTCTCCGGCGCGATGCAGGTGGAGAACCTCGACTTCAACGAGTTTCAAGCCATGATCGACGACATGTCCATGGCCCTCGACAAGCACTGGGACAAGCTGGCGCCCTGGGGCTTGAGCGGCAAGGAGAGCGCATAGCATGGGACTGTTTTCTCGTCTGGGCACGCTGATCCGCTCCAACATCAACGAGCTGATCAACAAGGCTGAGGATCCGGAAAAGATGCTCAACCAGGTGCTGGTGGACATGAAGTCCCAGCTGGTTGAAGCCAAGAAGCAGGTCGCGGTCGCGATCGCGGACGAAAAACGGATCAAGAAGCAGTACGAGCAGGAAGCGACCAAGGCCGCCGAGTGGGAGCGCAAAGCCATGCTCGCGGTCCGGGCCGGCGACGACGCGCTCGCCAAGGCCGCGCTGGCCCGCAAGCAGGAGCACTCGGAAGTCGCCGAGACGCTCAAGCAGCAGTGGGAAGCGCAGAAGCAGTCGGTCGAGCAGCTCAAGAGCGCGCTCCGCGGCCTCGACAACAAGATCGAGGAGGCCAAGCGCAAGCGCAACATCCTCGTCTCGCGTCAGAAGCGGGCCGAGGCGCAGCGCACGATCAACGAGACGCTGTCGAACATCAACTCGACGTCGGCGTTCGACACGTTCGAGCGGATGTCCGATCGCGTGACGCAGATCGAGGCCGAGGCCGAGGCGACCGCCGAGATCGGCGGCGCGCTGCCGGAGGCGTCGCTCGAGTCGCAGTTCAAGGCGCTCGAGGCCAGCACGGGGGTCGACGACGACCTCGCGCGTCTCAAGCAGAAGATGGCGCTGCAGGCCGCCGAAGAGGAGCGCCAGCGCAAAGCCCTGATGGGCGAGGTCGACGAGCCCGCCGCCGATGCCGGCGCGAGCGCGGGCGCTTCCGCTGCGCCGCCGAGCGACGAAGAGGTCGAGGACGCGTCCAAGGCCGCCGAGATCGACGCTGCCCTCGAAGAGCTCAAGAAGAAACTGTCGGCCGAGTAGGAGGGCGATGCCCCCGTCCGAGGATCTCGACCGCGTTCGCCAGCTGGCGTCCGCGGTCGAGCCGCGTTTGGACGATGTGCTCACGCCGGCGCTGGTCATCGACCTCGACGCCGTGGACCACAACCTCGCGGCCATGATCCGGCGGGTCGGCTCGCCCGCGCGCTGGCGGCCACACATCAAGACGGTCAAGCAGTCGCGCATCGTCGAGGCCCTGCTCCGGGCGCGGGTGCACCAGCTCAAGTGCGCCACGCTCGACGAGCTGGCGCTCGCGCTGCGCGTCGCCGACGGACTCGGCGTCGTCGTCGACGTGATGGTCGCGTATCCGCTGAGCCCGCCGGCGGTCCGGGGGTTGGTCGCGATCATGGCCGCACATCCGAAGGACACGGTCCGGATCGTCGCCGACTCGCCGGCGCACCTTCGTCGTCTCGATGCGCAGCTGGGCGAGCTCGGCTGTCCGGATGGGCTGTCGGTGATGCTCGAGGTCGACACGGGGATGCACCGCACCGGGACGCCGGCCGACCGATGGCGCGACGCCGCCGACGAGCTGGGCACCGCGCACGCGCCCGTGTCGGGCCTGCACGGCTACGAGGGCCACGTGGAATGGGAGGAACGCGACGCGGCGGCGGCTGGATACGCGCAGCTGGTCGCACTGGCGAAGCTGCCGGCGCTGGCGGGGCGCATCGACGTGATCGTCACCTCTGGGACCCACGCCTACCACCACGCGCTCGCCGATGAGGGACTGGCGGACGGACCGTGGACGCACCAAGTCAGTCCAGGGACGATCGTGCTCTCGGATCTGCGCACGGCCCCGGCCGCGGCCGACATCGGCCTGCGCCAGGCCGCGTTCGTGCTCACCCGCGTGGTGTCCAACCCTGCCCCCGACCGCGTGACGCTCGACGCCGGCAGCAAGGGCATCGCACCCGACCGCCCGGCCCCCGGGTGCGCGGTGCTCGGGTGGCCCGGGCTCGTCCCCCTGACGCCTTCCGAGGAACACCTGCCCCTTCGCCTCGAGCGCGGCGACGCGCCGGCGGCCGGCGAGCCGCTGTGGCTGGTCCCCGAGCACGTATGTACCACCGTCAATCTGTACCGCACGGCGCTGTACGTGCGGTCCGGGACGTGGGTGGACGTGGGCGAGGTCGAGGCCTCGGGACGCACGCAGCTCGTCTCCGCGTTCGAGCCGTAGAACCCGATCGAAGCGCCTTGCGTCGGCGGGCCCCCGCCCCCAAGATCGTCGCCAGTTCGCTCATGGCTCTGACCGCTTTGACGTGTCCACCGCCGGTGCGCCGGCCCGATCGCACGACACGACCCGACTACGACGTGCTCAACGATGCGATCGATCTGTACAACGAAGGCCAAGCGCTGCCGTCGCTGGCGAAGACCTTCGAGCACCTGTTTCCCGACCACGAAGTCCCCGACCTGACCAAGGAGACCTTCACGTTCGGCCAGGGCTCGTCGAGAGTCTCGGTGCGCGTCGCCGACGACACGCTGCACGTCATCGTGCCGATGGTGAAGCTGACCGACAACAGCGTGACCACGGCGGCGCTACGGTTTCTGCTGCAGCGGATCAGCGGGTCGGGCCAGCTGTACCAGCCCGTGCTGCACGGCGACGAGGTCGTG
This sequence comes from uncultured Pseudomonadota bacterium, assembly GCA_937896535.1. GTDB lineage: Bacteria > Myxococcota_A > Polyangia > Nannocystales > Nannocystaceae > CALBMM01. The sequence continues at coordinate 1,996 of CALBMM010000199.1, read as the reverse complement.
CTCGAGTTCCGCGACCGGATCACCCGCCTGCATCCGCACAAGGTGCGCGAGGTGCTGCGGCAGATGCCCTTCGAGGCCGACGCCAACGACGACTGGATGGTCACGGAGTTCCAGTGCGAGCCGCTGTCGCGCCAGCCCATCGAGCCGCTGACCGACGAGGAGTTCGAGCGGGCCCACGCGACCTGGATGGCGCACTGGAACGAGTGCGAGGAGCTGGTCACCGAGTCGCAGCGCAAGCGATCGATGTTCTTCCTCAACGAGATCACCGCATACGCCGTGCATCACATCCGCCAATCGCTGCCGCTGACAGGGTACTGGTGGTCGAGGATCTCGGCGGCTGCCGACACCTTCAACGACACCGGGTACGACCCGAACCTGCGCGAGACCACGATGGCCAAGTGCTGTCGGGAGATGCGGGCCGTGGAGGCCGCGAGCCTGCGCGACAGCCTGGGGCACGCCACGTACGCGATCTCGCCGCGCACCGACGGGACGCCCAAGGCGCTGTCGTCCAACCTCGGACCCGGCGACTACCTCGACACGATCATCCGGCTGTTCAACGGCGGTCGCTACATGGACGCCGCGGTCGCCCTGACGGGGACGTACACGTTCATGCTGGCGCGGTTTTCGTGGCCCGAGGACGTCGAGAACCTCCTGCTCGAAGGGCTCGCGATCGCCAACGGTACCCCGTGGCGCGAGAGCGCGTCCAAGCTGCTCGACCACGGCCGCCGCGTGCTCGCCGTCGCCGAGGGTGAAGACGAAGACGAAGACGAAGAAGACGACGACGACGGCGCCGAAGACGGTGACGAGGACGGTGACGAGGACGCCGAGGACGGCGACGAAGGAGAAGCATCGTGAGCGATTTCGAGATCGATTCCGTCGGCGTCTTTCAGATCTTCACCGGAGGCGGCACCGGTTCCGGCTTCCTCATCGACCCCACGCACGTGCTGACCAACTGCCACGTCGTCGCCCCGTACCGTCGCGTGGCGGTGGAGCTTCGGGACAAGCGACGCGTGATCGGCAAGGTGCGGCGGATCAACCCGCAGCGCGACCTCGCCGTCGTCGAGGTCGAAGGCGAGCTCGGCGAGTTCGAGGTCCTGCCGCTTTCGGCCGAGGGCGAGCTCCGGGCCAAGCAGCCGGTGAGCATCCTGGGCTTTCCCGTGGGGCTGCCCCTGTCGCTGACCGAGGGCGTGGTCTCGCACCCGCGTCAGCTGCTCGACGGCCAGCACTACCTGCAGACCGACGCCGCGATCAACCCGGGCAACTCCGGCGGGCCGATCCTCGACGACGCACGACAGGTCGTGGGGGTCACGACCTGCAAGCTGCGGTCGGCCGACTCGGTCGGCTTCGGCATCCCCTCGGCGGACGCCCATCGCTTCGTCGAGGACTTCCGCCAGCAAGAAGCCAGCTTCGGCGTGGAGTGCCCGGCCTGCGAGGATCTGGTGACCGAGGCCAAGCGCTACTGCGACAGCTGCGGCTCCAACCTGCAGGAGCTCGGCGTGCTCGATCACTTCGAGGAGCCCGATCCGCACCCGGTGGTGATGTTCGTGGAGGGCGCCCTGTCGCGGGCGAAGATCGACCCGGTGCTGGCACGGCACGGCGACCAGAACTGGTCGTTTTGGTCCGGCAGTGCGCCGATCAAGATCTGGTGCTGCTGCTCCGAGCACGTGTGCTTTTCGTCGCCGCTGGCCCAGCCGGGCAAGCGGGCGCTCGGCGACCTCTTCCGCTACCTGTTGTCACCCGAGCACGCGCCGTTCGCCTTCGATCTCAACGGCAACATCATCCGGCTCAACCTGACGGTGCACATGTCGGACGTGTTCGCGCCCCACGAGCACGACGAGCTCGGCCAGTGGATCGGCAAGTTCGTCACGCGTGCCGACGAGCTCGACAACGCGCTGATCGACAACTACGGATGCATCCCCGCACCGGAGACCCAGCTGACCTTTCTCAAGGAAGAGGTCCACTAGTCCTCCGACCGGGTGATTCTGAGCGGATACAA
>CALBMM010000198.1 GCA_937896535.1 uncultured Pseudomonadota bacterium | reverse complement strand
ACAACTGCAACTCGCTGCACACCAACGCGTACGACGAGGCGATCACCACGCCGACCGAAGAGAGCGTGCGGCGGGCGATGGCGATCCAGCTCATCATCAACCGCGAGCTCGGCCTGGCGAAGAACGAAAATCCCCTGCAGGGCAGCTTCATCATCGAAGAGCTCACCGATCTCGTGGAGCAGGCGGTGCTCACCGAGTTCCGGGCGATCAACGAGCGTGGCGGCGTGCTCGGGGCGATGGAGCGCATGTACCAGCGGACGAAGATCCAAGAGGAGTCGCTGTACTACGAGTCGCTCAAGCACTCGGGCAAGCTGCCGATCGTCGGCGTCAACACGTACCTCGATCCCAACGGCTCGCCGACCGTCATCCCGCAGGAGGTGATCCGGTCGACCACGGACGAGAAGGAGTACGCGATCACCTCGCGCGACGCCTTCCACCGGCGCAACGAAGCGGTCAGTGCCGCCGCGCTCACGGATCTGCGAAGGGTTGCGGTCGAGCACGGCAACCTGTTCGAGGCGCTGATGGAGACCACGAAGGTCTGCTCGCTGGGCCAGATCTCCGAGGCGCTGTACGCCGTGGGCGGTCAGTACCGCCGCAACATGTAGGCTGCGTCGCGGAAACGGTTCTGCGGGTAGCCAACCCCACGTTTGCGCACCTCACTGCGCGAAATCGCGCCCGGAAACTGCTTCCGAAAGGAAGGTGGCGTCGGATACGCTTCGGTCGCAGGGGTCGAAGGGATATGGCGATGCAACGAGGGACGATGGGCGGGCTCATCGCGCTGGCGATGACGGCGTGTGGTGGAGCGAGTGACGACGGGCGCACGTCCAACGGCGGCAGCGGCATCCCGGGCGCCGGCGATGCGGGCACCGAGTCGGCCGGGGACGCGGATGCCGGTGACGCCGACGGCGACGCGGGTCAGGACGGTGGCGACCAAGGTAGCGCCGGCGACGGCGTCGACGACGACGGTCCCGGCGGCGGCGGTGGCCTGCCGCTGTTCGACGTGGCGGCGATGCCCGACTTCGGCGACCAGGTCGGCTGCGGCGACTCGGGCGGCCTCAACTACTCGTACATCTGGATCGCGAACTCTTCGCAGAACACGGTCTCGAAGATCGACACGCAGACCCTGCTCGAGCAGGGGCGGTACTACACGCGGCCGGACCTGTCGGGCAACCCGTCGCGCACGTCGGTCAACCTCGCGGGCGACGTGGCCGTCGGCAACCGCTCCGGCGGTCTGACCAAGTACTACGCCAACCCCGAAAACTGCGTCGACCTCAACGGCAACGGGGTGATCGACTCGTCCACCGGTGCCGGCGACATCCGGCCGTACGCCGAAGAGGAGTGCCGAGCCTGGCACACGCCCTTCGCCTACACCTCGCAGCGCCCCGTGGCGTGGTCGCAGGGCCAGTGGGACGAGGGCTCCTGCTCGCAGATCAACCAGAAGGTCTGGACGACCGGCGTGCTCAACGGCGTGATCGAGGTCGTGCTCGTCGACGGTGACACGGGCATCGTCGAAGACAACGTGATGGTTCCCGAGGTCGCGCCGAACTTCTACGGGTTCTACGGCGGAGCGGTCGATGCCGACGGCAACTTCTGGGCGAGCCAGCTCGGCGGCGGCACGCTCATCAAGGTCGATCTCAACGACCTGACCAACTACCAGCTGTGGCCGACGCAGTACGGCGGCTACGGCATGACCGTGGGCGCGAGCGGCTACGTGTTCACGTGCTCGAGCCAGGTCGGCCGCTTCGACCCGGTCACGCAGACGTGGGCGGGCAATACGGTCGGCGGCAACGGCGGCTGCATGGAAGACGCCAACGGGATCCTGTGGATGGCCAACGACCCGCTCGTGGGCGTCGACGTCAACACGCTGCAGGTCGTGCACTCGTGGGACCTGCCCAGCTACGTGCACGGCGTCAGCATCGACTTCGAAGGCAACGTCTGGGGCGTGTCGATGGGCACGGAGGCCTATCGGGTGAACCCGAACACGGGGGCGTTCGACACCGTGGCCGGCCTCGTCGGTCCGTACACCTACTCGGACATGACCGGATTCGCGCTGCAGAGCGTCGGTGGCGGCGGACCGCCGACCGGCTGACGAGACCCGCCGACCCGGACCCGAAACCCGGACATGGCCGCCTCGCCGTCGATTCGTGACGGTGGGGCGCGGGCGCCGCTGTGGTGGCGCTCGCGTCGCGGAAGGGGCCGTTTTGCGGTCAATTCCACGATCACCTGCTAGGTTTGTGACCATGCCGATGGGGTTGGGTCGCTGGGCGCCGACGTGCTTTGCCGCCTTGGTGCTCGTGGGGTGCACCGATCGGGCGATCACGCTGGAAGGCGACGGGATCGACGACGACGATGCCGGCGTCGACGACGATGACGACGGCGACGGTGGCGTTCCGAACCCCGGCGACGCCGAGCCGGTCCCCGAGCCCATCTGCACGCCCGGCCAACCCGGGTGCCCGTGTCCGGACGGCACCGTGCTGCAGGGCGACCAGTGCGTGGCCCCGACCGAGTCGCTCGTCGCCGTCGGCCCGGTGACGATGCAAGCACTCGCCAAGGCCGCCACCGATTCCCCGCCGGTCGTGCAGCTGCTGTCCGCCGATGGCGCACCGCTGTCGGGCGTGGAGATCGCCTTCGCGGCCACCCAGGGGGACGGCCAGATCCTCAACGCCACCAACGTGATCACCGACGGCGAGGGCATCGCGAGCCCCGGTCTTTGGATCATCGGGCCGCTCGCGGGCAGCTACGCCGTGACGGCGAGCGTGCCCTCGCGCCCCAACGTCGCCCCGGTCACGTTCACCGCCGAGACGATCGGCGACTGGGACATCACGCTGCAGTACATCAATCCCGTGACCGACCAGCAGGCAGCCGCGTTCGAGTACGCCGAGCGACGGTGGGAGGGGATCATCGTCAACGCGCTGCAAGCGGTGGACACCGATGCGGCCGCGCTCGGATCGCAGTGTGGCGTGGCGGTCGACTCGACGCCGCTTTCGGTCAGCGGCGTGCACATCTTCGTCGAGCTCGGGCCGATCGACGGACCCGGCAACGGCGAGGCCAACATCCTGGGGCAGGCCGGCCCCTGCGTCCTGCGCGACGACCTGTCGCCGGCGGCGGGCATCATGCGGTTCGACACCTTCGACCTCGATCAGATCGCGGCCGACGGCAAGCTCGAGACGGTCATCCTGCACGAGATGGGGCACGTGATCGGGATCGGCGGGCTGTGGGGCTCGCTCGGGCTCGTCGAAAACCCGTCGATCCCCGACAACGCCGGCGCCGACACCCACTTCGTCGGCAGCAACGCCCAGCAGGCGTTCCTGAGCCTGCTCGGGGACCTCGCGTACGAAGGCGCGATCGTACCGGTGGAAAACCAGGCGCAGCCCGGCTCGTCCGATGGCCACTGGCGCGAGTCGGTGATGACGAGCGAGCTGATGACCCCGCGTCTGGGGGACGTGACGCAGCCTACGCCGCTGAGCATCCTGACGATCGCCTCGCTCATCGACAACGGCTTTTACGTGGTCAATCCGTACCCGGCCGACCCCTACAGCTTCCTGTCGGAGCTCACGGCGCCGTCGGAGGTCGTGACGGTGCCGCGCCGCGACGAGATCCTCGAGCCGAGCGCCATGATCTCGGCTGACGGCGTGATGACTGCGCTGCCATAATCCGCGGGTGGATCCCACGCCCAGCGAGGCGCTCGGCAGCGGCAGCGGACCCGACGGCCCCGGTCTGGAGACCCGCCGGCTCAAGGACGCGCTGGCTCGGCGGCTCTTCGACGCGCCGCCCAAGCCCGTCCAGGTGGGGCGCTTTGCGGTCCTCGACGTGGTCGGCGAAGGGGGGATGGGGGTCGTCTACGCGGCCTACGACCCGTCGCTCGATCGCAAGGTCGCAGTGAAGGTCCTGCACGCGACGGCGGTCGGTTCGGAGGGACGGTCCAAGCTCGAAGAGGAGGCGGCGGCGCTCGCCAAGCTCGGGCACCCGAACGTGGTGACGGTGCACGAAGTCGGCGTGTTCGAAGGCGGCGACGGCGAGCTGCGCACGTTCATGGCGATGGAGTACGTCGGCGACGGTGATCTCTCGGCGTGGGCGCAGGCGCATCCCCGCGGTGGCAAGGCGCGTACCCGCGCCGCGATCGCGCTGCTGATCCAGGCGGCCGAGGGCGTCGCGGCTGCCCATGCGGTGGGGCTGGTGCACCGCGATCTGAAGCCGGGCAACCTGCTCGTGGGCAAGGACGGCCGCTTGCGCGTCGGGGATTTCGGCCTGGTGCTGCGGGCACCTCACCCGGCCGGCGACGAGATGGCGGTGACCCGCGACGAGGACTGCGACGCACCGAGTCGTGGTGACGTGGCCGGAACCCCGGCGTACATGCCCCCCGAGCAGCTCGACGGGCAGGCCGACGCGCGCAGCGACCAGTGGTCGTTGTGCGCCTCGTTCTGGGAGGTCTTCACCGGCGTGCGTCCGTATCCGGCCGCGACCGTCGCCGAGCTTCGTGCGGCGTTCGAGCGCGGGGCCTCGGTCGCGCGGGCCGACGATGCGTCCGTGCCCACGTGGCTGCGTCGGGTCCTGCTCCGAGGCCTCGCGTTGGACCCGGCCGCCCGGTTCACGAATGTCGACGAGCTGGTCGCGGCGTTGCGTCGTGGGTTGCGACCCCCGCGTTGGCGTGGCGCCGCGGCGGGACTGATCCTCGGCGGTGCGCTGGTCGGGGGCGCGTGGTGGAGTAGCCAGCAACAGGTCGCCGGCGAAGCGCGTCGGTGTCCCGACCCGCACGCCGAGCTCGCGGGCATCTGGGACACGGGCGCGCGCCAGGCCCTGCAGGATCGGATCGCCGCCAGTGGGAAGAACTACGCCGACGACGTGTGGACGCGGGTCCGCACCCGCATGGACGGATGGGTGGAAGACTGGGCGACGCTGCGCAGCGAGACGTGTGCGTCGCCGGATCCGGACCCGCAGGTGCACGCCGATCGCCTCGCGTGTCTGGATCGCGCGCGCGACGACTTCGCGCGCTTTCGCGAGATGTTCGTCGGCGACGAGGTGGCGGTAGGGCGACTTCCGGTCGTGCTCGCCACGCTCGCGTCGCCCGACGGCTGTCGCGATCGCGCCGAGCTGAAGTTCGGGCGCGCAGGCTTTTCCGACCCCGTGGTCTCCGAGGCGATCGGTCGCATGCGACTGGCCCACGCGCTGAGTGAGGCCGGCCAGATCCCTCAGGCACGCGCGGAGACCGAGAAGGCGTTCGAGGCGGCGGATGCCGCGGACCTGCCCGCGTTGCGGGGGCGAGCGTCGGACACACTGGCGCAGCTGGCCTACCGCCGCAACGAGCTCGAGCAGGCACGCGCGTACGCGGAGGCGGCCCTCGCCGACGGCGAAGCGACGGGGCGCGCCGACATCGTCATCATGGCGTGGACGCGGCTGGGCTGGGTCGCGCTCAAGAGCGACCAGGCCGACCGCGTGCCGTTTTATGTCGATCGGGCGCTGTCGTGGGCCAAGCGGCCCGATGCCCCGCCGGGCGACGTCGCCCACGTGTATCTGCTGCGCGGACAGGCCGAGCTTGTCGCCGGTCGACCGGCGGAGGCGCTCGAGGCATTCGAGCAGGGCAAGCAGCTGCTCGAAAAGGGCTTCGGACCCGATCACACTCGCGTCGGCCGGGCGCTCGTCTCGATGGGGTCGCCCTTGATGATGCTCGGCCGCACCGAGGACGCGCGACGCGTCACCGAAGAGGCCTACGAGATCTTCGTGTCCACGTTCGGCCCCACGCATCCGGAGACGGCGTCGATCGCCGCGCAGCTGGCCCAACGCCTCATCGACACCTCGGCGTGGGACGCTGCGCTCGAGACCGCGACCGCGGCGAAGGCGGTGCTGGAGGCCAACCCGGGGGAGCGCTCCGACCACCTCGCCAGCTGCTTCTCCGCCATCGCCACGGCCCGTCGTCGCCTCGGCGACCGCGACGGGGCACTGGCCGCCTCGCGCGCCGGGCTGGAGTTCGCGATCGAAACGTTCGGCCCCGAGTCGCAGCAGGCGATCCAGGGACACTTCGATCTCGCGTCCGGGCTCAACTCGGAGCAAAAACACGCCGAAGCGAGGGCCGAGCTCGAGATCGTGCTCGCCCATCGCGACAAGATGCACCCGCTCAACCAGGCGATCGCCATGGTGGCGATGGCGGAGCTGCAGATGGGGGCGGGGGAGCGCGAGACCGCGGACGAGTGGGCGCAGCAGGGGCTCACACAGGCGCGCGAGATCCTCGACGAGGACTCGGCGTACATGGTCTCGTTTCTCGCGATGGCGGGACGCGTCGAAGCAGCGCTGGGGCGGACTTCTCAGGCGCGGGAGCACCTGCAAGGCGCGCTGTCGCTCGCCGAGTCCCACCATCTCGACGACGATGACGTGGCCGCAGCCCGGCTCGCGCTCGCCGCCCTCGGCGCCTGACAGATCGTCAAACGACGAGCGCGCTGCGGCAAAACGCGAGCGCGATGAATCGGTGGCCCGTACCCGGCGACTAACGTGGAGCACTGCCGCGCGAACGCGTCCTCCTACGTGCACGCGCGTCTTTCGACCCTCCCAGCGCCAAAATCATGAAACGTTCTAATTTTGCTCTTCCTTTGTTCGGACTTCTCGGCGGCCTGTCCATTTCGGCGGTACAGGGCTGCGACGATGGCGGCCCGCTCGGCGACATCGCCGAGCAGTGCGGCCTCGACATCAACTGTGAGGCCGGCGGCTTCGCCGAGGGCAAGGCCAGCATCTCCGGCATCGCGTCGATCGACGCCTTCTTCGGCGCCGCCATCGACCTCAACGCGGCCATGACCGGCGTCAGCGGCGAGCTGCGCGCCGAGCTCGATGCGATCGGGGCTTCGGTCGGCCTGCAGCCCGGCGCCGGCGGTGCCGAGATCGCCGCGGCCATCGACGCGCACCTGAGCGCGTACATCAGCGGTGGGCTCACCGTGCAGTACCAGCCACCCCGGTGCGAGGCCAACATCGAGGCGAGCGTCTCGGCGGCCGCCGAGTGCGACGTGGAAGCCGACCCCGGCTCGTTGTCGGTCAGCTGCTCGGGCTCGTGCGAAGCGGAGGCCGGCGTGGCCGTCGACTGTGGCGCCGAAGCGACGCTGAGGTGCGAGGGCACGGCGCCCAACTTCGAGTGTTCGGGCACGTGCTCGGGCTCGTGCGTCGCGGATCTGTCGGCGGGTGCATCGTGCGAAGGCACGTGTCGCGGCAGCTGTGAAGCGGCGGGCGGCACCATGGACGGCTTCGAAGGACGCTGCGACGGTACGTGTACCGGCGAGTGTGCCGTCGACGTGAGCGCGGGCGCCTCCTGCGAGGGGCGCTGCGAAGGCTCGTGCGAGTACCAAGCCCCCGAGGGCGGCTGCGAAGCGTCGGCGACCGCCAAGTGCGAAGCCAACGCGGGCGCGTCGATCGAGTGCGACGCCGGCTGCGAAGGCACCGCCGAGCCTCCCTCGGTCAGCGCCGAGTGCGAAGCGAGCGTCGATGCGAAGGCGAGCGCCTCGCTCGAGTGCCGTCCGCCCACGCTCGCGTTCGGCTTCGAGTTCAACGCGTCGGCGCAGGGCGACGTGATGGCCCAGGCCGAGTTCCGTGCGTGGCTCGAGGGCTTCCGCGCGCACTTCGGCGCGATCTTGGCCGCGCGGGCGAAGGCCGACGTCGTGGTCGAGGCCGCTGGCAACTTGGTTGCCGCCGCCGACGGTGCCGTGCGCGGCTCCTTCGAGGAGCTGTCGGCCGACGCCAACCTCAAGGCCTCGATCGGGGCCAAGTGCGCGATCGGGGAGCTGCCGGTCGCGGTGGCGGCCCTCGGAGCGGCCTCCGGCGAGCTGTCCGGCAACGTCTCGGCGTCGGTCGAGGTCATCGGCGCCTTCGGCGGCTGATCCGACCGGCCGGCAGGCGCGGCGCGGCGCGGCGATCGGATCGTCGCGCCGCTTTCACTTCCGGCAGTCCCGAACCTCGACGCAGGCCTGGTAATCTTGGGCCGGCGTGGGGAGTCGGTGCATCGCGAGGGCGACGCTGCTGGCGAGCCTGGTTTCGGCGGGCTGCTCGGACCAGGTCGTCGGCTACTTCGGTGAGGGCTCGGAGACGACGGCGGTGCTGCCGGACCCGACGACCTCGGGGGCGGCGGACAGCGCCAGCGGATCCGAGGCGAGCGAGAGCGGCAGCAGCGGCGGCGTCGGGTTCATGGCGCCGGGTTGCTTCTCCGACGACTTCGAAGACGGCGTCGTCGATGAAGCGATCTGGAACACGTGGATCGAGTCCGACGCGCAGCTCGAGGAGGTCGGGGGGCAGCTCAAGTTCACGCCGCCCACGACGGGCGTGCTCGACACGGGCATCGTCGGCAACTACCTGCACGTGTTCGACTTCGAGGCGGGCTGGGTACGGATGCAGGTCACGATTCCCCCCGATCCGGCACGGCCATCCGTGTTGTTCCTGATGATCGGCGACGATCCACGCAGCATCGCGATGAACCTGTCGGGCGGGGAGATCAGCATGTGGGCCCGTGAGGACATGGTCGAAGCGTTCTCGCAGAGCGTGCCCATGGACCCGTACCCGGGCTGGATCGGGATCCGAGCCGAGGGCGGCGAGGTCTTCTTCGAGGTCTCCGAGGACGGGGTCGCGTGGGAGGTGCTCGCGAGCTTCCCTCAGCCGTGGACCCAACCGGCCGCGACGACCCTGGTCATGTCGCAGACCTACGGGCAAGACCCTGCGCCGCTGACGGTCGCCGTGGACAACATCGAAGTCTGCGTGCAGTAGCGCCGCGTCGGTGGCCTCCGTCACAACGTGCGCAGCACGGCGTCCCTCGGGGGTTGCCCGATCGCGCGATCACGCTCCATCATGTCGCCGATGGTTGGTTCGTGGATCATGGCGATGGGCTTGAGCCTGCTCGCGCCAGCAGACGAGGCGCCGGCCGAGTCGGCCGTGTCGACCGAAGCTGCGACCCCGGCCCCGGTCGACCCGGCGACGACGAGCGATGCACCCGCGCCCGCGCCCGCGCCCGCGTCCGCGTCCGCGGATGCGATCGGGTTCGTCGAGGTGCCGGAGTCCGAGCCGTTCGTGGAGCCGGCCACGCCCGTCCCCGCGCCGCCACCTCCAGCACCATCGGCCGAGCCGGCCGTGGGCACTTCTTGGGGACCCGAGGACATGGCGCCACCGCGGCCGCCGGTCGTCGTGCGCACCGACGACGGCTACGCCCTGGTGGCGATCGGCAACCCGCAGCCGATGCCGCCGATCCCTCCCGAGCTGACGATCCGCAAGTGGAAGCGCAGCGCGGGCGTGTTGGTCGGCGTGTCGGCGGCCACGTATCTGGGGGCTGTCGCGCTGCAGGGCGTGCGCATGGCCGGCATGGCCGCCTGCGAGGACGCGGACTCGCCCGACGTCGCGCTTCATTGTCAGCGGGACATGGGGGCGAGCGATCCCGGTCTGGGGATGTACACCGTCATGTTCCATTCGATGTCGGTCGCCGCCGCCGGTGGGGCAGGGGCGATGCTGGGTCGCGCGCGGGCCACCGAGGACGTGCAGATCCACCGGCACTGGACGCCCAAGCCGCTCGCGACCGGTCTCGGCCTCGCGCTCGCGATCGGCAACGGTCTCGTCTACGTCACGAGCGGCCTGGCGCTGCTGCGGCGGCAGCAGGTCGCCGACGATCCGGCGTCGGTGCAGCGCCGGCGCTTTCTCGTGCTCGACGCGACCGCGATCATGACCTCGGTCGGCGCGGGCCTGGCGGGATACGGGATCGCGTACGGCAAGCACGCCAAGGTGCTGTCGAAGATCCACCTCGGTGCCGCGCTCGGCCCGGACTTCTCCGGGCTTTCGGCATCGGGCCGGTTCTAGACCGGGGCGGGCTCGACGTTGCGCAGCGGGGGCAGGTGCTCGCGCAGCGACGGCACGCGCACGCGCGGATCGATGAGGCGCTGGTCGTGCACGAAATCGTCGGTCGGCTCCACCGTCCAGCCGCGGCCCGTGCGGTGGGCGAGGGCGAGGGCGATGTCGTGGAACGTCCAGCCCTCGTTGGCGTCGAGCATGTACAGACCGCCGGGACGCTCGGCGAAACCGATCAGCGCGTCGACGGTGTCCGAAAGGAACGAGCACGCCGGGAGCCAGCGCGTGCTCGCCTTGATGCGGCCGCGGTCCTCGATCTGGCGCGCGAGGTTGTCGACCATGTTGTTGGTCCCGAGGCCGAGGGCTTCGTCGATCTGCCAGCCCAGTCGCACGGTGACGGCGTTGGGTGCTCGCTCGGCGATCTCCTGCTCGGCGCGACGCTTCTCGTACCCGTAGCCGTTGGGCGAGTCGGGCTTGGCGTCGAGCGAGAACGGCCCGCTCGCGTCCGAGGAGAACACCATCGCGGTCGATGTGAACACCATCTTGGCGCGGATCTCCTCCGCGGCCTCGGCGAGCCAGATCGGCCAGTCACGGTTGATCTTGCGTGCCTCGTCGACGACGTGGGTCTGCTCCGACGCGACCGCGAGATGGAAGATCACGTGCGGCCGCAGCGACGTGACGAAGAGCCGTCCGTGGTCGGGATCCAGCGGCGACGTCAGTCGGCGATCCCACGCGGTCACGTGTGCACCGGCGGCCGACAGGCGCGCCACGAGAGGACGGCCGATCGTTCCGTTGGCTCCGGTCACCAGGACCCGTTTGCCTCGCATCCACTCCATGGCCACCTTCTACACCACGCTCCGCTCCGAGTTCACCTTTTGGCCGACGCAATCGATCCATTCTTCGACCGCCTCGGTGACGACCTTTGGGTAACGGGCCCAACGAAAATGGTCGAGCGCGTGCGCGGGATCGGGTCCGACCACGCGCTGTGTGACGTCGGCCGACGGCATTTTGTCGAGCAGGTGACGCAGTGCCGCCGGCGGCGCCCAATTGTCACCTTCGATCGTCAGTCCCAAGATGGGACAGGTGACCTCGCGCAGCCTCGCTTCGTAGTCGAACGTCGCGCCCCGTGGCGCGTACTCGCCGGTGCGTGCTTTGTGAGCCCAATCGCGCATGACCGTCTTCGCTTCGGTACCGCCGAAGCCCAGACGTTTGCCGGGGAAGTAACCGAGCGTACGTGCCGCCAACGCGTAGCCCGACGCGAGCGCGTAGAGCATTCGGCCGCGCCATGGCCCCCAGTTGCGCCAGTAGACGGTGCACGACGCGACGAGGATCAGTCCGGCGAGGCTGTCGGGCTGCCGCGCGAGGTGAAGCGTGGCGAGCTGACCGCCGAGGCTGTGGCCGAGTAGATGGATCGGTCGGTCACCCACGTGGCCGCGCAGCGCAGACAGATACGCCGGATAGTCGAGCTCGACGATTTGTCGGTACCCGAAGTCGGTGCCGCGTCGGGGGCGAATGCTCGAGGCTCCGAGCCCGCGTAGATCGGTGACCGCCGTCGTGAAGCCGCGGGCGGCGAACGCATCGCAAAGCGGTGCGTAGTACCTGGCGTCGACGCCCATCGCGGGGACGACGAAGAGGACCTCGTCACGCCCCGACGCCTCGGTCACCTCGATGGCGTTCGTGGCCCCGTCGGCGGCGGTGACCGTGAGCGTGGGCATCGACCGAGGACCAAACCACGCCCGACGGTCCCTCGCCAAGGTCGCACGGACCTCGTTCTGCGCGAAAATGCGCAAATTGGTATGAGAGGTTGACAGGTGGAGCGATCGCCTGGTGTGCTGGTCCGGCGTGGGATTTCAGCCCCTCGAGAAGAAGTCGCTCGGCGCGTCGGTGTTCGAGCAGATCTGCGACCACATCGTCGACGGCACGCTGCGGCCGGGCGAGCGACTGCCGGCCGAGCGCGCGCTCGCCGACGAGCTCGGCGTCAATCGGCAGGCCGTGCGCGAGGGACTCAACCGGCTCGAGCAAGTGGGTCTGGTGCAGACGCGCATGGGCGGCGGCACGAAGGTGCTCGACTTCCGACGCACCGCGGGACTGGAGCTGCTCGCGAAGATGATCGTCACGCGCAACGGCATCGACACCGCGATGGTTCGTTCGGTGCTCGAGATGCGCGAGACGATGGGCGAGGCGGTCGTGCGGCTGTGCGCGCGTCGTCGCGGGTCCGGCGTGGTCGACCGGCTGCGCGCGACGCTCTCGCAGCTGCGCGAGGCGATGGGAGACGTGCCGGCGCAGCAGCGACTCGCGCTGTCGTTTTGGCACGAGGTCGTCGACGGCAGCGGCAACCTGGCCTATCGGCTCGCGTTCAACTCGTTGCAGGCCGCCTACGGTCAGGTCCTCGAGCAGACCGAGCGACGGATGGCCGACGAGGTGTCCGCGGTCGACGACTACGCACGGGTCGTCGATGCGATCGACCGCGGCGACGAGGACGCGGCGGCGGCGGCGACCCGCGACATCGTCGGACGCGGCGCGCGGGCGGTCGCGGACGTGCTCGATGCCCTCGACGAGGCGGGGCGATGATCACGGAGCGCACGACCGATGGCCGGCAGTGTCCTCGCGCATCGATCCGTTGACCGTGCGGATGCATCGGCATCGACGATCACGCGTGAGCGCGAAACCGAGCACGCACGCGAGCGATTTCGATCATCGCCGTGCGCATGCGTCTCGGTGCACGGCTCGCGGCGCTTTGTCGCCGCCGCGCACGTGATCGCGCGGACAAAGAAACCAGATGCAACCCGGCGGCGCGGGACTAGGCTGCCGGCATCGACATGCGACGCTTCTCCAACCTCTCGAAGATCGTCCCTGTAGGCATCATGCTCGTCGTCTCGGCCTGCGCCGAAGACTCCGCCCCCACGAGCTTTCGCGCCGTCACGCCGGTGTGCGTGGAACAAGCGCCGGCCGAGGAGGCCTGGACCTGCGACGAGGTCCGCACGGTGTCGTGCGAAGACGCCAACGACCAGGACCTCGAGCTGCAAGTGGAGCTCGCCGCGGGATCGTGCGCCGGTGCCGACCTGCAAGACGTCGAGGGCCCGTTCGAGCCCGGTGAGCACACGATCGAGATCGAAGACGACGCCAACGGCGATGTGGTCTGCACGGCGACCTTGGAAGTCGTCGACGACCAGGCCCCCCACGTCGAGACGCACGACATCGAGCTGTGGCCGCCCAATCACAAGATGCACGACATCCACATCGAAGACTGCATCGAAGTCGTCGAGTGCGATCCCGACTGGCACGCGTACATCGTCCGCGTCTCCAGCGACGAGCCGGCCAACGCCAACGGCGACGGCAACCACGAGCCCGACATCATCGACCTCGACGACCACAGCGTCTCGCTGCGCTCCGAGCGTCAGGGCGGCAGCAACGGCCGCGTCTACACGATCGACTTCGAAGTCGAGGACGGCTCGGGCAACGTGACCGCCGACGCCTGCCACGTGCTCGTGCCCCACGACCAGGGCAAGGGCGAGGCGGTCGACGACGGCCCGGCCTACTCGGTCGACTGGCAGTAGGCTCGATCGCGTATGATCGCGACGTGGGCTCGCGATCGTGCATGGGGCTCTACGCGGCACTCGCGGTCGCCTGCGGCCCCGGCGTGGATGCGGACCTTCCCGAAGCGGGATCGACGTCCTCGACCACCGGCGACGCGACCGGTGGCTCGACCAGCGCGCGCCTGGGGACGAGCTCGAGTGGCGTGGACACCCGTCGCGGCGACACGACGAGTCCCGATGCCGGCTTCTTGTCGTCCTGGGACGCGGGACCGAGTCCCTTCCGCTGCAGTACCTCCGCGCAGGACTGTCCGCCGGGACAAAAATGCACGTTGTGGGCCGACGACGGCGGTCCGGCCTACAACGCATCGCGATGCGTCGACATCGCGCCGAACCCCGCCGGGCTCGGCGAGGCGTGCACCGTGCCGGAGCGATCGACGCCGTCGGGGCTCGACGACTGTGATCTGGGGCTGCTGTGTTGGTACGTCCACGAGGGGCAGGGAACGTGCGTCGAGTTCTGCGGTGGCATGCCCGACGTCCCCGTGTGTCCGCCGGACCACAGCTGCACGGTGTCGGGCGCCGGCGTGGTGTCGATCTGCGTGGGGGAGTGCGACCCGGTTGCACAAGACTGCCGGCCCGGTCACGCCTGCTATCCGATCCACGACGGCTTCGCCTGCGCGCCCGATGCGTCGGGACGCGGGGGCGCGCACGGAGATCCCTGCCGCTTCGTCAACTCGTGCGATCCGGGATTGGTCTGCACCGACTCGGACGCTCATTCGGCGTGCGCGGGCGCGACCGGATGCTGCTCGACGGTGTGCCGCACCTCCGCGGCCGGGTCCGACGCCGCTTGCGCGACGCTCGATCCAGGCCAGTCGTGCGCGCCATGGTTTGTGCCGGGGATGGCCCCCCCGGGATACGAAGACATTGGCGTCTGCGCGACGCCCGGAGGGACGTGAGGTCGACGGCCCGACGACGTAGGTGCGATCCAGCGTGGCCAACGGCGCGTCAGTCGGCGAGCTGACGGCGTAGGCGTTCGCGCTCGGTCGCGAGGGCGCCGTCCGGGAAGCGGCGTGCGTGCGCGTCGAGCTCGCGCTTGGCGGCTGCGTCGTCGCCGTCGGCGAGGGCTCGGGCGGCGACGCGAAGGATCTCGGCCTCGACCGCGAGGGCGTCGACGGGTGCGGGCGTAGCGGGCTCGGGCTCGACGACGGCCGGGGCGGGTGCATCGAGAACGGTCGCACGCGGCGGCAGTGCGGCAACGGGGGCAGCCTTGCGCGGTCGAGGGCGATCGGCGGCGCGGGGTGGGGCACTCGCCGGGTCGACGGCCTCGCCGACCGGTGGCGCCGGCGTCTCGGCGGCCACGTCGACTGCCGGATCCGACCGTGGTGGTCGCGACGGGGAGGGCCGCGCCGCGGTGGTGGCGGTGGGCGTGGCGGCACCCGAGGACTGCGGACGCGCGGCGAGGACCCACGCGCCCACGAGCGCGGCGCCGATCACCCCGCCGATCGCCGCGCCACCGAGCCATCCGCCCGTGGTCGCTGCGGTGCCCAGGGGGACCACGGGCACGAGGGGCTCGGCCGCGACGCGAGCCGCGATGGCGGCCCAGCCCCGTCGCGCGCGCGTCGAGTCGGACGCGTCGTTCTCGGGCAGGGCGTGCAGGTCCAGGCCGAGTGACTCGCCCACCCGACGACGGGCCAACCGCAGGCGCGAGGACACCGTCGCCACCTTCGCGCCCACGCGTGCGGCGGTCTCGGGGGCGGTCAGTCCCTCGAGCTCCACGTGCACGAAGACCTCGCGCTGCTCGGGGGCCAGAGCGTCCAACGCCCGCTGCAGCCGGCGAAGCGCTTGCCGCTCGCTCGCCCGCTCTTCGGGCGTGCGCGGGGGGATCGGGGCCGGCAGCTTCGCCAGTCGTCGCCGGGCTCGAGCGTGCGAGCGGCGATGGGCATGGCACACGCTGCGGGTCACGCCGACGATCCACTTGCGCAGGTCGTCGCGACGAAACGCGCCGCGTCGCCGGTCGATCGCCACGAACACGTCCTGGGTCACGTCGTCGACCGACGACTCCGGCACTCCGCTCGCTCGCACGATCCAGCACACCAGTGAGCGGTGCTGGCGGTACACGGCCTCGAGGTCGAGCTCGCGCGGTGGGCCGGGGACGTCCACGGTCAGCTCGCTTCCTTCACGGCAGGCGCAGCTCGGCGCCCAGACCCGCGGTCACGGCCATCGGCCAGGTGCGCGTGCTCGCGACGTTCGTGCCGCGGTCGTCGATGTGAAACGCGGGCTGGCGAAGCGCGACGATGCCACCCACCTGCGCGCGCAGGGCCACCCGCGGCATCGGCACCCATGCGACGCCTCCTTCGATCGGCACGCCCACCGCCAGCTGCCACGCGCGCGTCGACGATTGCAGCGTGCCCACGCCCTCGCCGCGCACGCCTCCGAGCGAGATCCCCGAGCACAGCGGGAACTCGACGCGCCGCACCGCCGGCACGCCGCAGCCCAGCGCGACCGCCCCCGAGTACGTGACCCGCACGCCGACGTCGCCCGGCGGTGGCGACGGCTCGGCGAATGCGTGCAGGGCATACGCCTCGATGCGCACGTGCGGACCGGTCGTGCCCAGGCCCACGCGGACCGTCGGTGCGATGCGGGGGCCCAGGCCCGCCGCGACGCCACCGAGCAGCGATCCGGCGAAGCGCCACTTCGGGGGAGGCGGAGGCGGCGGTTCGGGCGCGACCGACGAGGCGGCGACCGGGTCGTCGGTCTCGTCGTGGACGCTCGGCGGCGTGGGGTATGGCACCTCCTCGATCCTCTCGGGACTCGACGCGGTCGGGACGTGGTCGGGGAGCAGGCGCGTCAGCATGACGACCGACGCGGC
Source organism: uncultured Pseudomonadota bacterium (assembly GCA_937896535.1). Taxonomy (GTDB): domain Bacteria; phylum Myxococcota_A; class Polyangia; order Nannocystales; family Nannocystaceae; genus CALBMM01. Next base: position 62,991 of record CALBMM010000198.1, on the reverse strand, counting down.
GTCGACGAGCGCCTCGCATGTCCCGGCGTGCAGGTCTCGGCGTTCGGTGCCGTCCTTGGGCGAGCGCAGCGTCAACTCCAGCGCAAAGCCGTCGTCGACGCGCTCGACCATGCCCTCGACGTACAAGTCCGCCTCGGAGTCGACGACGAGGTGACGGCCGGCGAGCTCGCCGAGCGCTTCGAGCAGCGCGTCCCGATCGGGACAGGGCGCGGGCGCGACCCAGCGTAGGTCGACCGGGACCGGATCGGCCGGCGGCGGGGGAACCTCCGCCGGGCCGATCGTCGCCAACCAACCAGCGATCCACGCCGCGACGAGCACCGGCCCCACGATACCGCCACTGGCGGGCGACGCCCCCTCGCGCGCGATCGTTCATGCGCAGAGGGCCTACGGGCAGCCGAGCGCACCGCTCTCGATGAAGTGGCCGGCTTCCTCGCTGAAGACGCAGGGGAACACGGTGCCGTCGCATTCGTCGGCGGGCGAGGTGCAGTACACGCCATCGACGCCGCACGCGTCCTGCGACGCCGCGCAAAGCTGCCCCGGACAGTCGGCGTCGGTCGTGCAGTTGGAGGGCACGCAGAGGCCGCGAGCATTCATCCCGCAGTAGCACGAGAACGCGTCGGGACAGTCGGCGTCCGCCGAGCAGGGCGCGGGTCGACACCCGCACAGCGGCTCGGGTCCCACCTCGTCGTCCGACAGCTGGGTGCACACGTTGCCGGGACCGCACTCGTCGTCGCTCGTGCAGCCATCCCCCGGATCGGTGCACGCCAGCGGCGGCACCGCGGTGCACTGCGCCGGGTCTCGCTGGTGCTCGTGTCCGTTGTCGTCGCACAACCACGCGCCGCCGCCGATCGGCGTGTCGTCGGTGCACATCAGCGGTTCACCCCCGGACCCGCTCGTCCCGGGGTCGTCGTCGCCGGGGCCGGTGTCGGCCGCGGAGGTCTCGGTCTGACCGTCGGAGTCGGGGGTGTCTCCGACCTCCTTCGACGCCGGTGTGCACGCGCAAAGCGCGAGCGGTAGCAAGGCCAGTCTCCAAGTCTTCATGCCCACCCAAGCGCCACGGCCCCACCATTCCATCACAGCGAGGACGAGTTTTTTTCTTCGGGGTCGGCGCCCGCGCGCGATCCTACGATTCGGTAGGGGGCGCGGTGCGCAAGTGTCCGACGATGCGCGGGCCGTGGGTTGGCAGGCCACTTGCTGAGGTGGAGGGCAGGAGGTGCTCGAGTGAACGTACGTGACGCCCACGCTGGACCTGGCCACGACCATCGAACCATCCGAGCTCTGGCCCGCAGCGTGTACCGAAGGCTGCAGGTCGGGGGCCTACCGCCGGGGGCGATGATCGAGTTCGCGTCGGCGATCTTGGATCTCGTCCGCGACGACTGGCGGGGCGACTCGCCCACCGCACCGTGACCGTTCCTACCTCGACGTAGGAACGGCCCGGACGGGCCTACGCGGACGAAGGGCCACCCCGTGGCTCGGTCGCCCGGTCCCCGCCCCGATCGCGCCGGGGCTCACGGCACCTCGTCGTGGGCGTGGGGGAGGGGCTCGGTGGTCAGGCTCTCGAGCGTGCCGCGGACGTACTTCGTGCGAGGGTGATCGGCCCCGAGGCTCGACTCGAAGATCGCGAGGCTGCGGCGCAGCGCAGCGGCGGCCGGCTCGCGTTCGTCGAGATGACGAAGCGCGATCGCGAGGTTGGTGAGCGCGGAGGCGACATCGGGGTGGTCGGGCCCGCGGGTCGCCTCGTAGCCGTCGACGGCACGCTGGCACTGCGCCTTGGCGCTGACGTAGTCGTGCTGCTCGTTGTCGGTCGAGCACAGCGCCTCGCGCACCTCCGCCACGAAGACGCTGTCGTCACCGTAGATCTCGCGACGCAGCTCGAGCGCCTCGGTCAGCAGAGCGCGGGCCTGCGGCAGCTTGCCCTGCATGCCGAGGGCCTGTCCCAACGTGAGCATCGTGCGAGCGATCTGCGGATGCGAGCTGCCCAGCTGCGCCGACTGGATCGCCAGCGTGCGCTGCAGTAGCGGCTCGGCCAGGTCACCGTGCCCCTGCATGCCGTGCACCGCCGCGAGATTGCGGAGCGCGTCGGCGACGGCGAGCGAGTCGGGACCGAGCGCGAGCGCGTACGCGGCACGGGCCGCCTCGAACCCGGCCTGCGCGTCCTCGTACTTGCCGGCACGAAAGTCCAAGGTCGCCAGGTTGGCGATCCGCTGCGCGCGATCGAGATCGTCGTCGCCCGCGTTCCGTCGCGCCTCGGCGGTCTCGGCGATGCGAGCCCACAGCCGTCCTTCCTCCTGTCGACCGAGCGCATTGCCGACCACGAACGTCAGCATCGTCGCCGCCTTGCCCGCCACCAGGTCTTCGTCGGACCGCCAAGCCGCGAGGTAGGCCGCGACCAGAGCCGGCTCGGCGGCCTTCGCGTCTCCTCGATCCCGATGCAGCTGCCCGAGCTCGAGCTGGGCCCGCGCGAGCAAGGGGTCCCAGCCGATCTCGGTGGCCTCGGACAATGCCGCGTCCAAGATCGGTGCCGCGTCCTCGTACTGACCGAGGTCGCGGGCCACCGTCGCGTCCGCGAGCCGGCGCTGCACCGGGTCGATGCGAACCTGGGCGTCGGCCGGTGGCGGTGTGCGACGGCGCAAGTACGTCTCGTCGGTGCACGACACGAGCGTGGGCATCGCGTTGACGGCCGGGACGGCACGGTCGACGAGCCCATCGCCTCCCGCTTGCAGTCGCGTCGTCAGGCTGCGCAGCGCATCGGCGCGGGCGTCCAGGCACGTTCGGGCGCGCTCGGCCAGGGAGGCATCGTCGACCCCCGTCGACTGACTCCAGCGACACGCTCGTCGGCGGCTGTCCTTCCACTGCGCCGCGTACGAGTCCAGCCGTCCGGCCACGCGCTCGAACGTTTCCTCGCCGGCCCCGAGGCCGCCGGCGGTCAGCGAGGCGCGCACGCCCTCGCGGGCCTCGTCGTTCCAGTCGGCGTCGATGATCGCCGCTTCCGTCTCGCACGCTGCGTCGCGGTCACCGGCCGACAACTCCCGCATGCCGATCCACGCCGCGACGCCCAGTCCCGCCGCCGCCAGGCCGGCGTATCGCCGCCGCTTGCGGGTGGGGTCGGCGCGTAGCGCCTCGAGCAGCGCGTCGAGGGTCGCGAAGCGTGCGTCGGGCTCGGTGGCGAGTCCGCGCAGCAAGACGCGACGCAACCACGCGGGGACGGTCGCACCCGGAGGCGGGTCGGCGATCTCGCCCTTGGTCACGGCGAGCACGAGCGTCTGTCGGGTCTGCCCCGTGAACGGGCGCTGACCGTACAGCGCCTCGTACAGCGCGACGCAAAACGAGAACTGGTCGGTGCGCGCGTCGACCTCACGGTCGAGCCACTGCTCGGGAGCCATGTACGCCGGCGTGCCGACCATCGCGCCATCGCGCGTCAGCGGCAGGCCCAAGACCTCGTTGCCGGAGATCATGTCCGGGTCGGTGACCTCCGCCGGCTCCTCGCGCGACACGGTCCGGTCACTGCGCGCGAGGCCGAAGTCCATCACCCGGACCCGGCCGTCGTCGCCGACCATGACGTTGTCGGGCTTGAAGTCGCGATGCACCAGCCCCTTGGCGTGGGCGGCGGCGAGGCCCTGCCCGGCGCGCGCGAACACGTCGAGGATTTCCGCGCGCGTGGGTTCGGAGGCGAGCCAGTCCCCGACCGTTCGCCCCTGCACGAACTCCATCGCCAGATACACGCCGTGCTCGGTGGTGCCCACGTCGTGCACCGACACTACGTTCGGGTGGCTGAGGCGAGCGAGCGCCTGGGCCTCGCGCAGCAGGCGGGCACGTCCCTCGGACCCGAGCGCTCGATCGCCGGGATGGAGCACCTTGATCGCCACGCGTCGGTCGAGCTCGGGATCGTACGCGGCGAAGACCAGGCCCATCCCGCCCGCGCCGACGCGCTCGAGGATCACGTAGCGGCCCAGGATCGCGCCGCGCCCGAGCTCGCGCGCGGAGGCACGAAAGGCGACCAGCTCGTCGTCGGCCAGCGTGGGCGTGCGATGGGGCGGGGCGATCCCCATGGGCTCAACGTATCAGCCGGCCCCCGGCCGCGGGATGTCCCCGCGACGTCAGCGGGATTTCAGACGCGTGGTCGTCGGCAACGCTGGGGCAGTTCCCGTCGGACGGTCGCCGTCAACAAGCAAGATCGCCATCGACCCCGACGTGCAGTCCTCGCTCATGGGCAGCTGCGGTGACATCGTCGTCAACGCGTACGACGGATCCACCGCCGCCGCGAACAAGGTCGCCTCCGTCAAAGCGTTCGGAAGTCTGTCCAGTGGCGAGTGCGGCTACGTCGTGTACGTCCCCGCCAACGACGACACGGTGATGACGGCCTGGTACTCGGGACCGGCGAGCGGCCACCCGGGCGATTACCTGGAGATCAACAGCCAGACCGCCCAGCCCTTCGCGGCGAGCGCGGGCACCAAGAAGACCTTCGACTTCCTACCGACCTACGACTGGATCAAGTAGCCCCCGAGCCCCCAAACGAAAACGGCCGGCCCACCGTCTCCGGGGGTCGGCCGTTTCTTTGTCGCCTCGAGCGGCCGCTACGCGAGCAGCTCGTTGAGGATGCCCTTCGGGCTGTTCGGGTCGCCGAAGTCCGAGAGCGGTCCGCCGTTGCCGTCGGTGAGGCCGACCGCACTGCCGATCGTGTTGAGCAGCTGGGCGTGGTTGCCCTCGCCTCCGGTGGCCTCGATGTACTCGCCCGTACGCAGGTAGCCGCCTGCGGATCCGGCGAGGATGAACGGCACGTTGTTGGACGAGTGTCCCGGGCCGTTTCCGTTGTCGTTGTACCAAACGGACACACCGCAATCGAGGAGGTTCTCCCCGGTCGGCACCTGATACTCCGACAGCTTGTCGAGCAGGTACTTGAACGCGCGTGCGAAGTGCCGGTCGACGTAGTGGTGGAGCAGGTCCGAGTTGGGAATCACGGATCCGCTCGAGTCGTGCGACAGACGGCGATGCGAGATGTAGTGGTAGTTCTCCATCACCTCGCCGGTATCGAGGTTGGTGTATCGCGTGCTGCCGTCGTTGCCCGAGCCGACCTGCATCGCCACCGAGCGCGTGTAGCCGCACGCCACCGCGAGGACCGCGATGTCCATGTGGGTGCGCAGGGCCGACAGCGCCTCGTCGCCGATGTTGCTGTCGTAGCCGGCCGAGGCACCGTCGAGGTTGGCCTCTTGGTCGGCGGTCAGGTTGCACGACAGCGTGCTCGACAGGTCCTGGATGCTGTCGAAGTGTAGCTGCAGGCGTTGCCTGTCGGCCGCCGACAGCTTCGGGCTGGTCATCAGCGACGTCATCTGGTCGCGCACCAGGTCGTTGATCGACTGCTGGCGCGCGGCCAGCTCGGCGAACACTTCCTGGTCGATGCCCATCATCAGCGCGTACGCGTTGACCGGGTTGTGCAGCGGTGCACGACGGTTGTTCGAGCCGCGGTACGAGATGCACGCGCCGCCCAGCCAGCCGTTGTTCTGCCCGGCGTACAAGAACAACGAGTCGCGACCGCCCTCGTTGAGCTCGGCTCCGATGCGATGGTCGATCGACTCCCCGTCGGCCTCGGAGTCACCTCCGACGCCCTCGACGACCGGGCCGCGGGCCGTCAGACCCTGCATCGCGCCCCGGGCGTGTCCGTCGCCGTAGTTGAAGTTGACCATCCGGACGTTGCCGACGGCCGTGACGCTGCCGAGGTGATCGGTCAGCTCGTCGAGCGCGCGGCCCTGCACGGTCCCGGCGGTCAGCGCACCGAACGTCGTGGGCCAGAACTTCTCCGTCTCGGAGCCGAGGTCGGTGTTCTGGGCGCACGCGACACCGCAGGCTTGTCGCAGGAAGATCGCGTACGGCGGGATGATGTCCGAAGCGGCCTTGGCCGTCTTCGAGGTGAAGCTCTCGAGGAGGGGGAGGGCGAGGGTGAACCCGCCGAGCCCCTTGAGAACCATTCGACGATTCATCTTCATTGGAGCTCCTCCGTGGCGCGGCTGAGGAACGGCTTGGACGTGACCAGCTCCACGATGAGAGCTTGGACCGACGCTTCCCCGACCGACAGCTCGGCGAGTCGGTTGACCAGGTCCTCGTCTTCGGGGACCGCCGGGCGGCCGTTGGCGTACTCGACCAGGTGCTGCAGGTAGCAGGCGTGGACCTCGGGACTCGCCGCCATGTTCTCGATGAGGTCGAGCGCGTTCGTGATGTCGACCGCGCCGGCCGAGCCGACCACGACCGAGCCCGAGGCATCCACCGCGAACTCCCGGTCCATGGTCCGCCACGCCCCGACCGCGTCGTAGTTCTCGAACGCGAAGCCGTACGGGTTGATGAGGGTGTTGTGGCAGCCCGCACACGACGGGCCCGAGGTGTGCTCGGCCACGGTTTCGCGGTTGCTCTTGCCCATGGGCGGAGGCACCGGCGGCACGTTGTCCGGTGGGGCTGCGATCGGCGTGCAGAGCATGTCCTTGGACACGAACACACCGCGGTGAATGGGGTCGGGGTCGACCGACGAAGCGTTCGCCGCGAGGAAACCGACCTGGGTCAGGATGCCCTTGCGTTGGGTGGGGTCGAGCTGGACGAGCTCGAACTCCGTCCCGGCCGGCGCCGGCACGTCGTAGATCGCGGCGAGGTCGGCGTTGACGAAGGTTTCCGTGGAGGTCAGCACGTCGGCGAAGGTGCCTTCGCGTCCGAGCGTCATCTCGTTCATGAACATCCGGAACTCGGTCACGGCCGAGATCCCCAGGTTCGCCGGCGCGTCGGGGAAGAACGTGGGCGAGGGCGCGACGGTCTCGAACTTCTCGATGTGGAACAGCTGGTCGTTGAACCGACCGATGAGCTCGCCCGCCCGCGGGTCGGCGAGCATGCGCCACGCTTCGGTGGCGACGTCGTCGGCGGTGCTCAGTCCCGACGCGTCCGCCACGTCGAGCAGCGTGTCGTCGGGCATCGTGTTCCACAGGAAGTACGACATCCGCTGCGCGACCTCGTAGTCCGACAGCGGGATGACGTCGCCGATGACTTCTTCACTGGTCTCGACGCGGTACAGGAAGTCGGGCGACTGCAGCATCGTCTCGATGACGATGCGGACGCCGGACTCGAACGCCGCCTCGTCGCTGTACAGCGCGTCCGCCTGATTGAACTGCGCCATGAACAGCGAGACTTCGGCCTCGTCGAGCGGGCGTCGAAACGCACGTCGACCGAACTCGCGGATGAACTGGTCGGCCCGCGCGACGTTGTCGCCACCGTCGGGAGGCAGGATGGCCGCGAGGATCGAGGCATCCGCCGTCGCGAGCTCGGCGACGTCGGCGGCCGCGATGCGGTACCCGCTCCACAACGCCTGGTCGACTTCCAGTGTCAGCGCGTTGTTGTCGAAGGAGTACCCACTCGCCTGCGGATCCGCGCGGAAGTTCTCCGACAACCCCGTGGTGTCCGCCAGGTACAGCAGATCGCGGACCGTGTTCTCCCACTGCTCGTGGGTCAGCCGCGCGACGCGAGTGGTGGGCGCCGGAGTCTCGTCACCGGCGACACCGTCACCGGCGTCTCCCTGCGCGTCGTCTCCCGCGTCACCTCCATCGCCATCACCATCGCCGTCGCCGCCCCCATCGGCGCCATCGGCTCCTTCTCCTGGTTTGCCGTCGAGCCCCCCATAGCAACCCCCGCCTGTGAGTACGAGGGCATAGAGGATGGTGGCCCAACGACGCTCCGTTCCGTGCGTCGTCTGCATGGTCGCTCCCTGCCGGACATCATCTTAGGGCAATGCGGGCCGCGATCGTGTGACGATTGCACGATCGCGCATCGATCCGAGCGACCGTGTCGTCGGGTGTCTTACGGACTCGGCGAATGCCTGCACGATCACCCTCGGTGACCCTGGGGGCCCACGGCCTCAGGTGGGTGCGGGTGCGACTTGCCGTGGAAAACCGATCCGCTGAAATCGATCGGGGTCGTGGCGCGTTCGGGTTGGCGTGAGCCGGCCCGTCGCTGCCGCGGTCCTCGCCCTCGGATGTGCGTGTGCTTCGTCGGACGTGACGCCCCCCCCTGCGTCCGCGACAGCGAGCACGCATGCGGTAGCGCCGGAGCCGGCTCCGAATTCTTTCGTTGCCGATCACGACGACGTCGAAGCGACGCAGGTCGCCGCTGGGCAGCAAGCGTCGGTGACCACCGTCGAGCCCGCGCCGCGGACGTTCTTCGTCGGCCGCGACGAGGTGACGGTCGACGAGCTCGCCGCCGAGATCGACGCGCTCGCCGACGAGATCGCCGGCAGCGACGACGTGCGTGCCGACTACCTCGCCCTCGTCGACGCCGCGGGGCTCGTCGATTCCGACGCGCTGTACCGCGACTACGTGCGGGTCAAGCTCGCGTTCGAAGCCACCCGCGACGGCGGCTGGTGGAACCTGTCGTGGGACATCACCAACGAGCAGCCCAACTCCGAGCAGATCTGGAAACAATGGAAGACCGCCGAGGTCGGCGAGGACCATCGGCCGAGCGCGATCGCGGAATGTGACGAGCTCTCTGCGCTCTTCGCTTTCCTCGCGCGGCGGCTGTCCGTGCACGGAATCGGACTGTTCTGGCCAACCGGAAATCACGTGGTCGCCGTTTGGACCGTCGATGGCGTGCAAACGACCTCGGGTTCGTCCGTCAGGATCGTGGTGCCGACGTCCCAGATCTTCCTGTCGTCGGACGACAGCCTCGGCACCACCGGGTTCGACCCGTGGACCCAGAAGACGATCTTCGAGTACCGCCGGCGCGACGTGAAGGGATCGCACCGGCTCTCCGGCGACCTGGCCCGCTTCTTCGTGGCCCAGATCGCCCAACACGGCCACAAATCGCAGGCCCAGCTGCAGCGGGAGCGCAATGCGCGGGCCGCACGGCTGACCACGAGCTAGCGCAAAGCGGGAGGACGACGACCATGCTGAACAAATCCGGCGACCGATGGAACAAAAATCTGGCTGGTGCGTCTGTAGGGCCCATGCCCCGCACCCGCACGCTGTGGTCCCTGGCAACGGTCTCGACCCTCGCCCTGATCGCCGCGGCGAGTGTCCAGGCCCGATCCCCCGCGGTCAGCTCCGTGCTCGTGGGCACCGTCGAAGAGCCCATGCCGCACTTCGAGGAGTTCGACGGGTCCTTCGGTGGCCCCGGCATGTTCGTGTCCAACGTGCCCTTCGAGATGCAGGGTGCCCACGTGGGGCAGCCGACCGCGCCCGCGGCCAAGGCGGCCGATGCCGCCAGCCGAGGCTCGACGATCGCCTCCTATAAAGGTGGCGCGATCGTGATCGATGCCGACAGTGGCAAGCTCGTGCGGACCGACGCCAACGGGTCGAAGACCGCCGAGCTGAAGATCGGCACCGGCGCTTCCCAGCTGGTCGTCGACGCCGGGGCCCAGCGAGCCTACGTGGCCGACCGCGGCGGGGACCGGGTCGCCGTCGTCGACCTCGCGTCGGGTCTGGAGCTGGTCGACGCGTTCTCGACCGACGCCGAGCCGTTCGGCCTGGCGCTGTCGCCCGACCGTCGCACGCTGCTCGTGACGACCGTCGCCGACCACACGCTCGCGGCGTTCGACGTGGCGACCGGCTTGACCCGCTGGTCCGTCGACGTGGGGCCCGAGCCTCGCGGCGTCGCGATCTCGCCGCAGGGCGACGAAGCCCTGGTGACGTTCTTGAGCACCGGCACCGTCGCCCGCGTGCAGCTCGGACGTGGGGCGAGCAAGCGACCCAAGGTCTCGTACCTGACGCTCGACCCGGCGGCTCGTCAGGCGCCGGTCAACAACTTCGGCATCCAGGGCGCCTCGCTCGAGGGCACCGAGGAGACCAGCGACGAGGGCAAGAGCTTCGCGCGCAACGCCTTCGCGGTGCAGTACATCGGTCACGACATCGCCGTCGTGCCGCATCAGCTGTCGACGCCGCACCTGGCCAACGAAGGCCGCGTGGAGTCCTCGGGCTACGGTGGCGGCTCCGGCTTCACGCCCCCGGTCGCGCACCGTCTCGCGTTCCTGGGCATGCCCGACTCCGGCAGTGGCGCGGCCGTGCAGACCGCGATGGCGACGACCAACGTCCACCAACCCCGCGCCGCCGCCTACGACGGCGCGAGCGACACGCTGTACGTGGCCGGCTTCGGCAGTGACGACGTGATGGCGGTCGCCAACGTCTCGCAGGCGTCGATCCGCGCGACGTGGCGAGCGGCCATGCCGGCCGGCTGCGGGCCCGACGGTCTCGCGGTCGACCCCGACGACGGTCACGTGCTCGTGTGGTGCTCGCTGCAGCGCAAGGCGGTGCGGCTGTCGGGTGACCCCGAGCTCGCGAACGCGCCCACCCAGGTGTGGCAGTCCAACGAGCTGGCGGCGAGCCGGCTCTCGGACCAGGCATTGCGCGGCCGCGATCTGTTCCGCCAGGGCAATACGACCAAGATCTCCACCGGTGGAGCGATGGCGTGCTCGAGCTGCCACGCCGAGGCGCGGGCCGACGGCCTGTCGTGGCGGCTGCAGGGCAAGAACCTGCAGACCCCGTTGCTGGGCGGTCGCATCACCGACGGCGCGCACCCCTTCAAGTGGGACGGCAAGGATCCGAACATCACCGCGAGCCTGACCAACACGGTCACGCGTCTGGGCGGCACGGGGATCACCGTGGCCGAGGCCGACGACATCGCCGCGTTCCTGCAGGCGATGCCGGCTCCGCGCACGCCGAGCGTGGACGACCCGAAGGCGGTCGCCCGCGGCAAGAAGCTGTTCGAGAGCGAGACGACCGGCTGTCTGACCTGCCACAGCGGCGCGTTGATGACGGACCAGAACCAGTACGATCTCGCGACCGACCTCGACGAGGTCGATACGCCGTCCCTGGTCGGTCTGGCCGTCTCGGCGCCCTACTATCACGACGGGAGCGCGGCGACCCTCGAGGCCCTGCTGCGCGACAACGGCTCGATCCACGGCATGGGCAACGTGGCCTCGCTGACGGATGCACAGGTCTCCGACCTGGTGCAGTACATGAAGACCCTGTAAACCCGGGGCCATGAGCCTGCGACACGCGTGGGTGATCCTGTTGCTCGCCGGGTGCCGCCCGGCGACGCCGACGGAGCCGGTCGCGCCGGCCGATCCGAAGGCGGCCACCACCACCGCCACCGGACCCGACGGTCGTCCGCTGCCCCGAGCGGGCGCCGGACACACGGCCAACATCGATCGCGTCGAGCTGTCCTCGGACGGCACGATGGCGATCTCGCGAGACCAGATCGGGCGGGTGCGAGCGTGGACCGCTCTGGACGGTTCGGTGGAGCCGGTCGTCGTGCCGGTGACCGGCGCCACGACGATGTCGATCGAGGCGCGGGGTGACGCCGGCGAGGCGACCGTCGTGGTCGTCGAGTCGTCGGGCGCGGCCAAGATCCTGTCGGTCGGCGTGAACGGAAAGGTCGAGGAGACCGGCGCGCTGCCTCCCTTCGCCCCGCTGTTGGGCGCGTGGGTCGTGCCGGGTGGCGAGCGCGTGCTCGCCCTGTTCAAGGACCACACGGTGCGTCAGCTCGATCGCGACGCGAAGGAGCTCGGTCGACTCGAAAAGCGCAACTTCCGGCCCCACCGGCTGGAGCTGGGGGTCGACGGCAAGTCGTTCGTGGCGCTCGGGCGCCACAACGCCGCCACCACGCTGCAGCGAGGCCGCATCGCCGACGACGGCGGGGTGGATCTGCTCGGCGAGAGCCGCGAGATCTTGCCCGGCACCGCGATGACGCAGTCGACCGGGGCCGCCTCCTCCGATGGAGAGCGCTTCGGCTACATCGACAAGCTCGTCGGCAACGAGTGGGAGGTCGTCTCGGTCGATCTCGTGCGACCGGCCGCCCCCGAGCGCCGCTTCAAGGTCCAGCTGCCCTCGCACGTCACCCCATCGCTGGGGTTCGTCGGCAAGCGCGACCTTCTGGTCACGGGCTCGGACGGATCGCTTTCGTGGCTGCTGGACGTCGACGAGGGATCGCGTCGGCCACGGTCGCCGGCGCCGCAGGACTTCGCCACGCAGGGACGCGCCCAGGCGATGCGCGCCGGCGTGCACGCGTCCGGCTACGGCACGTGGCTGTTCGTGCACGACGTGACCACGCAACGCCATCACTACCTGGGCTACCGCAGCTCCTTCGCGCAGGGCGTGGCGGTGTCTCCTTCGAGCCGTCACGTGGCGTGGGCTTACGCGCAGGGACCGTTGCTCGTGGAGTCGCTCGACGGCAAAGGGGCACCGCGCGAGGTCGATCTCGACCTCGAGCCGAACATCGGCACGACGCGCGTGCAGTTCGTCGACGACGAGACGCTGCTGGCCGCCGACACGATGGGCGGCGTGCACATCGTCGCGTGGGAGACGGGCCGGGAGATCGACGACGTCGGGGTGACCGGCGGCGTGCGTGACATGCAGTTCGATTCGACGACGGGTCTGTTGCTGCTGGAGCGGCACTATGGCGACGCGCAGGTCTACCGCTACGCCGACGGCAAGCTCGAGGGCCCGTGGATCGTCGCCGATGGATCGTTTCGACGCGGCTTGCTGTCGGCGGGAGCACCCGGACACGCCAAGGCCGTCCTGTGGTCGCTCGACAATGCCAACAAGATTCGACACTACCGGCTCGAGCATCTGCGTGCGGACTTGACCCACGCGGAGGCCGACGATCTCGGACGGCCGCTCGCGGAAGGGAAGGTCGCGCCGCTGGCGGTCGACCGCACCGGCCGCAGCTACGGCGTGCGGTGGAACGGCTCGACGATGGAGCTGTTCGCCGACGACGGCAAGGACACCAAGACGATCGCGGCGCCGGCCGGCGACATCAACCAGCTCATCGTCGCCCCCGACGGCTCGCGCTTCGTCGCGGTGCACCAGCGTGGGCAGTCGACGACGCTGACGGCCCACGACGGCAAGACGCTCGAGGAGCAGTGGAGCTACTCGACCGGCACCTTCAACAACTCGATGGTCTGGTCCGACGACGGACGCTGGCTCGGCATCGCCGCCAACACCGGCGCGGTCCTGCTCGACGCCAAGACCGGCAAGCCCCGCCACATGCGTTGCGGGGTGGAGTTCACGGCGGCCGGGTCGGCGCCGCAAAACGCATTCAACGGCCTGAATCTGCCCAGCGTCTGTGAGCCCTGAAAGCGCCTTCGGGGGCGTTGGGGCCGCGACTTGCACGCTGGAGCGCGGGCGACGAATCTTGCCGGGTTGTCCGGCCGTCCGTCAGTCTCGGCGCCCGCCCACGGAGGCGCGAAGTGATCGCCACGCTGGCGTTCACGCTCGGCTCGGTCGTGGTCGGGGCCGGCCTCGCGGTGGTCACCGCGCGCGGCAACGTGCTGCTGGGCGGGCTGCGGACGTTCGCGATCGCGGCCGTCGCTGCGACGGTGCTCATCCAGATCCTGCCCGAGGCGGTCGCCGACCTCGGCGGCTCGGCCCTGCTCGCCTTCGCCGCGGCGCTCGTGCTGCCGGGCCTGGTGTCCCATGGCTTGCGACGGCTGCGGCGCAACATCGCGGTCGAGACGATCGGTGCCGACTTCGGCTACATCGGCTTCGCCGCGCACCAGTTCGCCGACGGGCTCGCCCTCGGCACGCTGACCGGGGGCGAGCACTCGGGACACGGCCACGGCGATCTGGTGATGGCCATGACGGCGCACACGGTGCCGCTGACCGCCGTGTTCGTGGCGGCGTGGATGACCTCGCGGGGCAAGGGCAGCGCGGCGCGGCGCACCGTGGGCCTGCTCGTCGCGACCGCGCTCGGCTTCGCATTGGCCGGGACGGTGCAGCGCACGGAGGTCGCGCTCGTGCAGCCGTGGCTCGGCACGTTCGTCGCGGGCTTTTTGTGCCACGTGCTGCTGCACGACCACGGCACGACGCCGCGCCGTGGACCCCTCGCCAGCGCGTTGGACGTGGTGGGCGCGATCGCAGGCGTGTACCTCCCGGTGATCGCCATCGGGGCGCACCGGCACGGGCCGGCGGAAGCCGCCGACGAAGTGCGTCATCACGTGGGCGAGGCGTTCGTCGAGCTCGTCGCGGAGACGGCTCCGATGCTGCTGTTGGGCCTGGTGCTCGGCGCGATCTTGCAGGTGGTCGGGGCGCGCATCCCCGGGCAGTACTTCACCCGGGGCAGTCCGTCGCGACAGGCGCTGCGGGGGATCGCCGTCGGCGCGCCGCTTCCGTTGTGCGCGTGTGGCGTGCTGCCGATCGCCGAGTCGCTGCGGCGGCGGGGCGCGGGGCCGGCGATGGTGATGGCCTTCTTGGTGGCGACACCGGAGCTCGGGCCGGAGACACTGACGCTGACGATCCGCTTGTTGGGCGGCCCGTTCGCCCTGGTGCGCCTGTTCGCCGCGCTGGCGCTGGCGTACGTCGCCGCGCTGGCGTTCGCGTGGTTGGCTCGCTGGCCGTCGCGTTCGGCCCCGCCGCCGGCGCAGGAGACGTCCGATCGCGTCGGGGTCGATGCCAAGCGCGAGCCACTGCGGTGGAAGCCCGTGTTTCGCTACTTCGACGAGCTGGTGCTGCACACGGCGCCGTGGACGTTCGTGGGGTTGGTGGCGGCGGCGTACGTGGAGGCGGTGCTGCCGGCCGAGTCCCTCGCGTCGTTGTCCGAACGAGGGCTCGACGTGATCGTGGTGGGGCTCGTGGCAATGCCCACGTACGTGTGCGCCGCGTCGGCGACCCCGATCGCGGCGGTGCTGCTGCTCAAGGGGATCTCGCCCGGCGCCGTGCTCGTGGGCCTGCTGCTCGGGCCGGCGACGAACATCGCGACGATCGGCGTGCTGCGGCGGGGCTACGGGCGGCGCACGGTGTACTCGGCGATCGCCGTCATCGCGTTGGTGAGCTTCGCGTTCGGGTATCTGGTCAACGCGCTCGGCGTCGACACCGAGGTGCCGGCCGAGATCTTGGCGCGCCACGAGCACGCCTGGTGGGCGTGGGCGTGCGTGGCGGCGATGGGCTTGGTGCTGGTCGGGCAGCTGTGGCGGTGGGGCACGCGGCCGTGGTCGCAGATCCTCGACGTGGGGCACGACCACGGACATGGTCACGACCACGGCCACGACCACGGCCACGACCACGGACATGGCCACGACCACGGACATGGCCACGACCACGACCACGACCACGACCACGACCACGGCCACGACCACGGCCACGATCACGATCACCGTCACCACCACTGACCTTGCGTCGGTGCGGTCGGTGCGGGATCGTCGTCGGCCATGCACGCCTACCTCATCGATGGTGCTTTCGGTCTCGACAACCTGAAGAAGGTGGAGCGGCCGACCCCGGAGCCCGGACCGGGACAGGTACGGGTCGCGGTCTCGGCGGTCTCGCTCAACTTCCGGGACCTGCTGATGGTGCGCGGTCGGTACAACCCCCGTCAGCCGCTGCCGCTCGTGCCGTTGTCGGACGGGGTGGGGACGGTCGTCGCCCTCGGGGCCGGGGTGGACGAGGGGCTGCTCGGGCGTCGCGTGGCGAGCTCGTTCGCGCAGGCGTGGCTGGCCGGTGCTCCGACTCCGCAGGCGCAGCGCTCGACGCTCGGCGGACCGCGCGACGGCATGCTGGCCGAGGAGGTCGTGCTCGACGCGACGGGGGTCGTCGACGTGCCCACGCATCTGTCCGACGAGCAGGGCGCGACGCTGCCGTGCGCGGCGCTGACCGCCTGGTCCGCGCTCGTGACCGAGGGCTGCGTCGGCGCGGGGGACACCGTGCTCGTGCTCGGCACCGGCGGGGTGTCGACGTTCGCCCTGGACTTCGCACGCATGCACGGGGCCACGGTGGTGGTGACCACGAGCAAGGCCGAGCTCCACGACGAGCTGCGCGCCCGTGGAGCGGCCGAGGTCATCGACTACCGGGCCGATCCGCAGTGGGGCAAGACCGTGCGGCAGTGGACGGGCGGACGTGGCGTGGACCATGTCGTCGAGGTCGGCGGCGCGGGCACGCTCGCGCAGTCGCTGCGGGCGGTGCGTCCCGGCGGCACGGTCAGCCTGATCGGGGTGCTCGCCGCCGGCGGTGGCGACGTCAACCTGACGCCGGTGCTCATGAACCACGTGCGCGTGCAGGGCGTGTTCGTCGGCCATCGCGAGTCCTTCGAGGCCATGAACCGGGCGATCACCGCCCACGCCTACGTGCCGCGCATCGATCGAACCTTCGCGTTCGAGGACGCCCGCGCCGCCTTCGAGCACCTCGCGTCGGGGCAGCACGTCGGCAAGGTCTGCATCCGTGTCCGCTGACCACGGCCGACCTTCGTCGCCCGAGTGGTAGGCTTCGGTCGTTGTCGCCGCCACGTGTGGGATCGAGCTTGCTGCTGTCGGCGTGGCTGGGAGGCTGCGGACTCGACCCGGTCGTGCCCGTCGTCGCCGAGGACGTGGTGCCGGGACAGCTCGCCGCGGCCGTATGTCGGGCCGAGCACGACTGCGAGTGCCCGACCCCGCGCTGGCCCAGCCGTGAGATGTGTCTGGAGATCGAGCGTCTCGCGGGCGAGGACCTCGCCGCGCTCGCGTCCAGAGAGGGCCTCTTGTACGACGGCGCGTGCGCGGCCCGGCTGCTCGAGCGCTACGACGAGGCCGACTGCGACGTCGAGGTCGATCCGGAGCTGACGTGCGCGTCGTGCCGGATCTACGTGGGCCCGCGCGAAGCGGGCGAGCCGTGCGATCGGCTCGGCATCACCTTCGCCCTCGACACGTGCGGGCAGGGGCTCGAGTGCGAGGCGGGCCGCTGCGTGCCGTCGTGCGACGACCCGCCGCCGTTGCCCGAAGGCGCGCGGTGTACGGCCGGCGTGCAGACGCTCGGCGCGTGCGAGGACGGGCTGTACTGCGCGGTGGAATCGGAGCTGTGTGCGCCGGCACCGCAAGCCGGCGAGGCGTGTCCGGACGGGGTCTGCGCACCATCGGCGTACTGCGATCGTTCGGACCCGGAAGCATTCGTCTGCGTCGCGCGTCTGTCGGCACAGGAGCCGTGCCTGGTGGGACTGCAATGTCTGTCGGATCGCTGTGTCGGCGGAGAGTGTGCTCCCGAGGCGGCGGCCGCGTGCTTGTTTCGGGACGTGCAGGCGCCGTGAGGATCGGCCGGGGGCTCGTTCTCGTGGTCGCCTCGTTGGCGTGCACGCCTGCGCCACCGGCGAGCGAGGGCGCGCCATCCTCGGCCGCGTCGAAGGCCGGCGACCCGGCTCCACCGCCGCCGCCGTCGCCCGCTCCCACGCCGTCGCCGTCGCCGTCACCTCCGTCTGCGGACGCCGCCGCGCCCGCACCACCCGAGCCGATGCCGCCGAGTGTCGCGCCCGAGCTCGCCCCGCTCGAGGTGGACCTGGCCACGTACACCGAGTCCACGCGGCCGGGGTTGGTGCGACGGGTGGCGGCCACGTGTCCGAAGGCCGCCGCCCACGTGCCGAAGGTGCCGACCGAGCCATGGGAGCCGCTCGACCGACCCGTTCGCGTGCTCGATGACGCCGGCGTCGTCGTCGTGGTCATGCCCGACAGCGACGGCTTCGACGACGAGGGTGAGTCGTACCGGTGGGACCTCGAACGGTCGTGGGCGGTGGTGCTCGACGGGTGCCGCGAGTTCTCGGCGGCGGCGAGTCGCTACTCGACGAGCGTCTACGACAGCGCCGACAACCATTGGCTGGTCGGCCGCGCGCCGGGGGCCGCGACGATTCCCGTGTCGATTCGCGCGCGCATGCTCGGCGCGGATCCGGATCCCGCCGACCCGGCGCAGGCGACCGACGTCCTGCACCAATCCCGCTGCGAGCGTGCGGACGACACCGGCAAGCAGGCGCGAGCCCGCATTCCGGCGGGGCGGACCTGGGAGCTGCTACCGCTGCGCACCACGCCGCAGGCGTGGCACGACGGTCCGGTCGTGGCGCAGGCTCGCGTGCTGCGAGACGAGTCGCTCGACGAGGAAGGCCTGGATTGGCCGCGGGCCTTCGGCGACGAGGGCCTCGAGGGCGTGGGCGAGCTGCACCCGAGCTCCGATCCACCCCGCACGGAGCTGACCGAGGACGGTCGCGAGCTCGTCTCGGTCCGCATGCGTCGCGAGACCGCCTACGCGGTGGTCGACGGCACGCGGCACCGCTTCGTGGAGACGACCCACGGGTGCCTGTCCGGAGAGCTGACGTGGGTCGAGCACGGCGACGGCCTCGTCGTGGCCACGATCGCCGGGCTCGACGACGAGCCGGCCAAGGACACGTGGATGATCCTCGGACACGAGCGCAGCGGGATCCTCGTGCTCGATCTGCGCACGGGCCTTTCCCACGAGCTCGTCACGCGACGGGGCGGCGGCGGCAAGCTGTCGACGTCGCAGCTGCGCGCGCGGCTGACCGAGCTCAGCTCGCCCGCTCGATCACCTGCGACAGATCGATCGCCCGCAACGGAACCTGCGGCGCGTCCTTGATCGCCGTGCCGTTGGGCAGCTCGGCGGTGGCCAGGTAGTCGGCCGGACGGCACGTCAGCACCACGATCTGATGCTCGGCGCCGGCGGCCCGCAGCACTTGGCCGAACCACTCGATCCGTGCGGGGTCCGTTTGCGTGAGGTGGTCGTCGAGGACGAGGGCCGAGCCGAGCTGCTTGGCGATGGTCAGTCGCAACAGGGTGGCGAACTGTTCCTGCAGCCCGACCGAGAACGCCTCGATCCCGTGGGTCTGTCCGTCGGCGGCGACGCCGTGGGCCTGCAGGTCCGGCCCGAGCTGCAGCGCGCCGTAGCGCCCCGCGGTCAGCTCGTGGATCTGACGCGCGATCGGATCGACGAGGGCTTGGCCGAGGTGATTGCCTTCCTCGTTCTCCGTCTCGCGCATCGTCTCGACGAGCAGCTTCCACCCCTCGTAGTCGAGCTCGATGTCGTGCTCGGCCCGGCGTGCGCCTTCGAGGGCGGCGCGGGTCTCGGCCGCACGCTCGCGCACGACCTGCCCACCGACGGACTCGAGCGCGCCCTCGGTCTTGCGCAGCTCGGCCTCGAGCTGATGCAGGCGCGCGCGCGCCCGGGTCAGCGCGGCCTCGGCGGTCGCGACCGCCTCGTCGTCGACCTCGCCGGCGGGCGCGGGGAGGGCAGCGAGGGCGTCCTGGGCCGCGGCGAGCTCGGCGTCGGCGCCCGCGACGTCGAGCGTCTCCACGTCGCGGGCCGACACCTCGATCGCGCCCCGCAGCTCGCCGATGCGACGATCGATCGCCTGACGGCGGGTGTCGGCGGTCTCGAAGCGCTCGGACGCGAGCTCGGCGGCCGCGGTCGCGCGATCGAGGGCCCGGCGCGCCGCATCGACAGCGCCCGATTGCGCCTCGTCGAGCTCGGCGAGCGCTTCGGAGATCTGCTCGAGCTTGCCCTCGGCGGCGGCGAGCTCGTCGGAGGCCTTCGCGAGGGCCTGCACCGGGTCGGTGCCCAGTCGCCGCCCGAGCTCCGTCAGCTCCTGGCGCTTGCCGTCGCGCTCGCGCGTGAGGGCGTCGCGACTCGCCTGCAGCTGCGCGATCGTCTTGGCGGCGGCGTCGACCCGCGACTGCAGCTGCGCGATCGAAGTCTCGGCCTGCAGCCGCTCATGGCGCAGCGCGTCCTCGTCCTGATCGGCGGCGATGCGGACCAGCTCGTCACGGTCGTAGCCGGCGAGGCCGCGCTCGCGCTCGGCCGCGGCGCGGGTCCACTTGTCGAGGTCCGCGGCGCGCGTGCGGGTGGCGCTCGCCCGCTCGCGTAGCTCGGTGGCGCGGGTGCGCAGGGCGGTCGCGCTGTGGCGGCGCGCGGACGCGGCCGCGACCATCGACTCGAGCGCGGCGAGCTCGTCGATACCGGCCGCTTGCAGCACCGGGGTCGCCTCCTGCGCCCAACGGGCCTGCAGCTGCCGCAGCTCGTCGCGGGCAGCCTCGGTGCCGGCGAGGATCTCGATCTCACCGACGCCGGCGATACGCACTTTGATCCGACGCTCGGCGGCCGCGGCGACCGAGGTCGTCGTGTGGGCCTGGGGCGCGTCGTCGTCGGCGAAGGTCTCGACCGTCTGCGCCGCGTCGAACGAGGCGGTGACCGACAGGCCCCCCCCGAGCCGCGCCGCTGCGAGCTGGCGTGCGCGGGCCAGGGTCTGCAGCGCCGCCACGACCTCGGCCCCGGGCAATGCTCGCCCGGCCAGCTCCGCCTCGATCGCGGCCGCCTCGGCGTCGGCCTCGTTGGCGGCGGCTTGGGCGGCGTCGGCTTCGTCCCGCGCGGCTTCGCAGCCGGCGCGGCGTGCTCTCGCGTCCTCGAGGCGACGCAGCGCGATCGCCCCCTCGAGCGCGCGTCGTCGGGCCTCGTGCGTGCGTCGCTCTTGCAGTGCACCCTCGTGGTCGGCGCTCGCCCGGTCGAGCTGCCGCGTCTGGTCGGCGAGCTTGTCGTCGAGGCCTTCCACGGCCTCGTGCAGGCGTTGCGCGGCCTCGAGCTCCCGGACCTGCTCGTGCGCGAGCTGACGGGCGGTCGTCGCCTCCGCTTGCCGGGTGAGCAACGACTGTCGCTTCAGTCGCTGGGCGGCATCTCCACCCTCGGTCGTCTGCTCGAGCTCGGTGCTCGTGCGCTGCACGTCGGCCTGGGCGGTGCGCAGGGCGGCTTCGGCCTGCACGCGCGCCGTGTCGGCCTCCGGGCGCGATGCCTCCACGGCGTGCAGCTCGTCGCGACGCTTGGCGAGCGCCTCGATCTTGTCGCGCATCGCGGTCAGGACGGCCTGGGCTCGCTGCACCCGCGCCTGCGCCTCGGCGCGGGCCTTCGCCCGGGCCAACGCCAGACGCAGCGTCTCGAACCGGGTCTTGGCATCCTCGACCTCGGTCGTCGCCTCGTCGCGCGCGGCGTCGAGATCGGCGAGTCGGGTGCGCACGTCGTCGGTGTCGTGGACGCGGGCCTCGAGCTCGCGCAGCTGCTCGTCGAGCTGCTTGATGCGATCGCCCACCTTGCGAAACGGCGAGTCCTTGTGCCGGCGCGGCGTGCCGTCGGCCCGAAACGCGAGGTCGACGTGCGTCTGGGCGTGGTCGAGGATCTCCTTGAAGCGACTGTCTTGGGCCAACGCTTGCAGCGCGGCGCCGAGTCGCTCGCGGGCCGAGTCGTCGGCGTCGCCTTCGAGGCTGACATCGAACACGGTCCCGGGTTGGGCCTGGCGTCCGAGCAGCGCGGTGGACAGAAACGAGTCCGGGATCCCGCGCGCGCCCGAGCGACCGCCCGCCGACGGCAGACCCCAACCCAGCAGCTCGCGGACGCGTCCGTCCACGCTGCGGCCCTGGGCCTCGAGCGAGAAGTCGCGACCGTCGTTGGACCAGTGCAGCGTGGCTTGACCCCGCGTGCCGCCGCCGAAGCTCTTGTCGAGCCGGTAGGTGCGACCGTCGTCGGCTTCGAACTCGAGCACGACCCGCGGCACCGCATCGGAGTGCCAGGGCTTGAAGTCGTCGGCGGCGGTCGAGCGCGGCAGCAGCAGCAACGCCGCGCGCAGCCCGTGGGCGAGCGTGGACTTGCCCAGATCGTTGGGCCCGTACAGGACGTTGAGCCCGGGCCCGAACTCGACCCGGGCGTGCTCGATGCACCCGAAGTCGCTCACCTCGACGGAAAGGAACCGCACCGCTTGCTCGCCCTCGGGGACTCAGCCGGTCTCCCGGCTGAGTCGATACAGGTGAACGAGGGCCCGGCGCGCGACCTCCGGGTCGCCCTCGGCCTCGAGCTGTCGCAAGCGCAGGGCGGTCCGTCGCAGCACGGGGGGCAGGTCGCCGAGATCGACCTCGATGTCGCGCGTGTCCAGGCGCAGGTTGGCCGTGTCCGATTGCAGGACGCCGACACGCCCGTGGGTGGACTCGGTGCCTTGCAGCTGTCGCAGGATCTGCAGCGCTTCGTCGTACTCGGCCGCGCCGACGGCCATGTCCAGCGACAGCCGCAGCACGGTGCGCTGCAGGTCCTCGCCGTCACGAAGCTGACGCAGCGCGGCGATCGAGTCGACGGTGCGTTCTTCCCACTTCCAGCGAGCGACCCGCTCCTTGCGGATCTGCGGACGGCGGCGGCGACGACCGAAGAAGACCACGGCCACGTACCCCGCGTCGCGCTCGCCGAACGTCGTCGGCTCCGGTGCGCTGGGGTACACGGTCGGCGCATCCGGCGGGTCGTAGACCCGGAACGCATGGGTGTCGCCGATGGCGAGGTAGTCGAACCCGCGACGCGCCGCGGCGTCCTTGGCGATCGGGAAGTTCGCCTGGAAGTCGGGCATCTCGAAGGTCGAGCCGTGCACGAGTCCGATCCGAATGCGGTGATCGCCGTCGGGGCGCGGCGGCAGAGCGAGCGCGAGGTCGTCGCTGCCGGCGCGGGTGCGGCACGGGGCCGCGTGCAGAATCGCGTCCTCGGAAAGCTCGAGGGCGAAGTCGTCGCGGTCGACGACGTGCACTCCCGCGGGCAGCCCCTGGCGAAACGGGTGCTCGGGTGCCCAGACGCTGTCGTGCATCAGCGGGTCATGGTTGCCCGGCAGCAGGATCACCGGACGTGCCGACCAGTCGCGGGCGCGCAGCTTGTCCAGCAACGGCCGCCACCATGCCTCGTCGGGGTTGGGCACGTCGAACAGATCGCCGGCGCACAGCACCGCATCCACGCGGTTGCGCTCCGCCACGCCGAACACCTCGTCGAGCACGGACATCCGCGCGCGCATCAGCTCGAGCTCGGCGACCTCGTCGAACTGCGGAAACCGCTTGCCGAGGTGCCAGTCGGCGGTGTGGAGCAGCTTGAGGGCCACGTCGTCCTCCGGGGCGTGCATCGCGGGCGATCGCGGCGGGCAGGTTATCGCCGCTGTGGCCAAAAGGCGATCGACCTGCCGCTATCGACGAGGCGGCGCCTTCGCAGGCAGACGGGCGGCGCGGATCGTGGGAAACTGCGTGGCGCAGAGGTCGTTCATGCGAAAGATTGGACTCGTCGCGCTGGTCGGCGCGACCACGGCTTGTTTTTCCCCTTCCAGCTCCGAAGGCACCGACACCGACGTCGGGACCGGAACCGGTACCACTGCGCCCACGTCGGGCCCGCAGCCGGGCACGGACGGAGGTCCCGGCGCCGTCGACAGCTCCGGTGACCCGGGCACCAGCGGGATGCTGACGTCGTCGACCGATCCCGGCACGACGGGTCCCGGCACCGGTGATACCGCGGGCACCGACACCTCGGCGCCCGAGTGCGACGACATGACGCCGTGCGGCGACGATCTGTACTGCGTGGAGGGACAATGCCTGTCGCCGCCCGACGGCATGGTCGCCGTGCCGGCGGGGCCGTTCCTGCGCGGGTGCAACATGGCCATCGACGCCGACTGTCAGGCCGACGAGTTTCCGTACGGCGAGGTGTACCTCGACGCGTTCGCGTTCGATCACACCGAGGTCACCACCAACGACTACACCGCATGTGTCGATGCCGGCGGTTGTCCGGTCCCCGCGATGATCAGCACGCTGTGTCACTACGGCGTCGCGAGTTCCGGCGACTACCCGATCAACTGCGTCAACTGGTTCGAGGCGGACGCGTACTGCACGTGGGCGGGCAAGCGATTGCCGACCGAAGCGGAGTGGGAGAAGGCCGCGCGCGGCACCGACGGGCGGTTGTACCCTTGGGGAAACACGGCGCCGACGTGCACCGAGGTCGTGTTCACCGGGTGCGGCGGCGGCAATGCCGTGCAGCCGGTGGGGACCAAGCCGGCCGGGGCCTCGCCGTATGGCGCCCTCGACGTCAGCGGCAACGTCTGGGAGTGGGTCGGCGACTGGTACCAGGCGGCGTACTACCTCAAGGGTCCGGCGGACAATCCTCCGGGCCCCGCCAACGGTTCGCGTCGGGTCCTGCGCGGCGGGGCGTCCAACTACGGCGCCGCCGGCATGCGCACCTCGTTTCGGGGCAACGACTTCGAGGCGCCCAATCCCAACTCGACGCACGAAGGCATCGGGTTCCGCTGCGCGCTGACGCCCGAGCCGAAGTAGCTCGGGCATCCCGATCCGGTCGCGCGGGCTCAGGCCGGCGCGTCGATTTCTAAAAATTAGTTATTGCTAACTTTACGAGAGTCGGTCATGGTGACCGCGTGGAGCTGCGCCACGGCCGAACGCCGACCCAACAACGCGCCCAGGTGCGGGTCGAGCGCGTCCTGCACGCGACCGGGACGCTGCTGGGCGAGGTCGGCTACGCGAAGACGACGACCAACCGGATCGCCGAGCGCGCGCAGGTGCACGTGCCGTCGGTCTACCAGTACTTCGCCAACAAGGACGCGCTGGTCGCCGAGCTGTGGGACCGCCACGTGGGCCAGCTGATGGGGCTGCTCGAGGCGATGATCGCCGCGCATCCCGACACGCCGATCGCCGAGACCTCGCGGCTGTACGTGCGGGCGGTGCTGCAGCTGCACGCGGCCCAGCCGAGCCTGCTGGCGCAGCTGTACAACGAGGCGCCGCGCCTGTCGGGCGTGCGACAGCTTCGCGACGAGGCGGTCGCGCTGCTGGTCCCGTACCTCTACCGGCACCGCGCGGAGATCGGCGTCGACGATCTCGAGGTCGCCGCCTTCGTGCTCGCTGCGGCCGTCGAGGGCGTCGCGCGTCAGGCCGTGCGGCCGGGCGCGCCGCCGATCGAGCGGCTCGAAGACGAGCTGTGCAACCTGGTCAACGCGTACCTGCAGGTGAGCTGATGTCCAACAATGTCTTGCGTGCGCCGTCGACCGCGTGGCCCACCGTGATCCTCGCGGTCGCCTGCGTGTCCGTGACTGCCGGCGCGCTCGTCGGCGCGGTGACCGGTCGTCTTCCTTTCCCGGTGGCGGCGGCGCTCGTGTTCGTCGCTGCGTTCGCTGCGTTCACGCCGATGCACGACGCCTCGCACCGCAGCGTCGGCCGCAACGTCTGGCTCAACGAGATCGTGGGCCGCGTGTCGGCGATGGTCCTGCTCGCACCGTACGTCGCGTTTCGCTACGTCCACCTCGAGCATCACAGGCACACCAACGATCCGGAACGCGACCCCGATTTCTACGCCGGCCGTGGCCCGAGGTGGTCGTTGCCGTTGCGCTGGTTGACCCAGGACCTTCACTACTACTGGATCATCGTGACGCGCTGGCGGCAGCGCCCCGCTGCCGAGCGTCTCGAGGTGGTCGTCAACGTGCTCACGATCGCGGTCGTGGTCGCGGGCTTGTTGGCCTCGGGACACGGCCTGACCTTGCTGCTGGTGTGGCTCGTGCCCGTGCGCCTGGCGATCGCCGCGCTGGCGCTGACCTTCGACTACCTCCCGCACGTGCCGTACCAGGTGCGTGCGTCCGAGGATCGTTTTGCGGCCACGCGCATCCTCCTCGCGCCGGGACTGACGGCGATGTTTCTGTTCCAGAACTATCACCTCGTCCACCATCTGTTCCCCGGGGTGCCGTTCTATCGCTATCGCAAGGTCTTCGAGGCGCGCCGAGACGATTTGCTGGCCCAGGGCGCGAGAGTCTGGCGCCTGCGCGCCTCGAGCCGTGTCTCGTCGTAAAAGGCGCGCTCACCCATCGATCGCGAACGCGATCTCGAGCAGCGTCTCCACGCGCGGCGGTGCGTAGCGGCGCAGCAGCGCTTCGCCGCGCCACTTGGCGTAGTCGGGGTCCTCGCGGGCGCGCAGCTCGGCGAGCGCGTCGTCGACGTCGGCGAGCTCTGTTTCCACGGTAGCCACGGCCTTCTCCGCCGCCGTGCGGGCCGCGGCTCCCGCGGCGTGGTCGCGCTTGGCGATCGCCTCGGAGTGCGCGCGGTCGAGGTCGGCGCGGCGTCCCTCGAGCACGAGGATGCGGTCGGCGACGAAGCGCTCGATGCGGTCCATGCGCTCGTCGAAGCGCTCCTGCTCGAGGGGCTCGACCTCGCCCGTGTCGATGAACAATGCCTCCTCGATCGCGTCGTGCAGATCCTCGGGGTCGATCGTCGGCGCGACCGTGGGATCGTCGGCGAGCTTCGCATCGAAGATCGCGCGGGCCGTCGCGAGCGGCAGCCAGCGTCCGTCGTCCTCGGTGACCGCCACGGGCAGCAGGTGCTCGACCGGCTCGAAACCGTCGAAGCCCACCTTGATCAGCGACAGCCGTCCGCTTCGGCCGCGCAGGGCGTGCAGGACCTCGTCGTCGCGGGCGTCGACGCGCACCGCCGCGGGCTCGCGCGTGGCCGCGCGGGCCTCGGCCAATGCCGCCGCCACGAGGGGGTGGCCCAGGTGCAGCACGTCGGCCGGCTGGTCTCGGTCGGCGCCGCCGAGGCGGATCGTACCGCCGTTGCGGTAGCCCTCCGGCAGACGTGGGTCCTCACCGATCACGAGCTCGTCGGCAAACAGACCACCCCCGCGCTCGTGGTGTACCCCCAGGGCCTCGAGGTAGCGCGTCACCACGCCCTGCAGCTCGTGGTCGAGCACCGCGAGCCCGGCGGCCACGTCGTGGTCGAGGTCCTTGAACGCGCTGCGCACCGTCTCGTCGAGACGCGACTCGATGAGCCCGGCCGTCCGCGCGTAGGTCTTCTCGAACTGCTCGCGTGCCTCGCCGACCTCCTCGCGCAAGGCCGTCAGCTCCGCTTCGACCTCCTCGAGGCTGCGCGCCCGCTCGTAGATCCGCGACAGCTGTGCCTCCAGGTCCATGCCGAGGGCTCCGGTCAGCGACTCGGGCCGTCGCGACGATGCCTCGTACAGCACCACGTCGGAGGCGTCGAGCACGGTGCCGAAGAGATCGAGCTTGCGCGAGAGGATGTCGAACGTCAGCCGTTGCGCCGCATTGTCGGTCGCCAGGAAGTTGATCACGACCACCGGTCGCGTCTGCCCGTACCGATGGCACCGGCCGATGCGCTGCTCGATGCGCTGTGGATTCCAGGGCAGGTCGTAGTTGACCAGCGTGTCGCAGAACTGAAGATTGAGCCCCTTGGCGCCCGCCTCCGTCGAGACCATGACCCGTGTGCGCGTGGCGAACTCGTGCACCAGCGCCTGCCGCATCGCCACGTCGCGACTGGGCTGGGCATGCACGGGGATTCGGTCGCCGACCTGCTGGTACCAGCGTGCGAGCGCGGCGTCGGCCCGCTTGCCGCGGTTGTCGCCGCGAAACAAGGTGATTCCGTCCTCGCGTACCACGCCGGCGTCGACGAGCAGGTCGCGGACGTAGTCCTGCGTCTGGAGCGACTCGGTGAAGATGACGCACTTGCCGCTGCCCTCGGGTCGCGCCAGCGCGAGCTTGATCGCTCGCACCAGCTGCTTGGCCTTCGCGTCGTGCGGCAGGCCGTGCGCCCGCTCGGCCAGCGCTCGCACGTGGGCGAGCTCGCGGCGGATCTCGGTGTCGGGCTCGGTCGCCGGCTCGGCTTCGGGCTCACCCGCCTCGTCGCCGTCGTCGTCGCCCGGCGCCTCGTCGTCTTCGAGGTCGGCCGCGAACATGTGCAGCGTCTGGTCGTCGTCGTTGGGCGCCCGCAGCATTCGCTCGAGTCGGTCGGCGACGTTGTCCAGACTCGCCGCGAGCGCGGGCAGAGAGGAGGCCATGCGCCGGTGAAAGCCCAACAGCAGCAGCTTGCGCGCCCCGCCGCGAAACGCCGAAAGGCGCGGTCGCATCAGGTACCGGGTCACGTCGTCGTACAGCGCTTTCTCGTCGGCGCTCATCGTGTACTCGAACAGCTGCGCGCGCCGGTCGACGAAGGGTCGCTTCATGAACTCCTGGGCCTGCCGTCGCAGCGTGCGCTGGCAGACCTTGGCGATCCGTCGTCGCAGCTCCTCGTCGGCGCCCTCGCGTACCATGCGGTCGTCGCTCTCGCAGAACACGGACCGAAACGTGGGTAGGTCTCCGAGCAGGGTTCCCGTGGGCTCGACGTACTGCACCAGCCCCCACAGCTCCGACAGCGAGTTCTGGATCGGCGTGGCGGTCAGCAGCAGCACCGGCGTTCCCGAGATCGCCACGCGCACGCGCGAAGCGATCCGCGCCCCTCCCTGGGCGCGATGGCGGCCGGTCGTCTTGGCGAAGCGTTTGTAGATGCCGGCGAAGATCTCGTGCGCCTCGTCGATCACGCACAGGTCGAAGGGGTCGGCCGCCTTGATCGCGGCCGAGCCGCGCTCGCTGCCGGCGAGCTCGCGCCCCATCACGAACACGCCGGGCCCCGATATAGAGGATGGATCGGCCGAAGCCTCCCGCGTCGTGATCGAAAACAGCGCCGCGAGCTCGTCGGACCACTGGCCGAGCAAGGGCTTGGGCGCGATCAAGAGGATCCGCCGCCCCGCGCCCTCGGCCCGCAGCTGGGCGATGACGAGCCCGGCCTCGATCGTCTTTCCGAGCCCCACCTCGTCGGCGAGGATGCAGCCACCTTCCCGGATCCGCTGGAGCGCGAAGATGACGGCATCGACCTGGTGGGGGTTGGCGTCGATGCGTCCGGCCCGCTGCGACGCGACAAAGCGCTGCTGCTCGTCGGCGCGGCGCATTCGCACCAGCTCTTCGGCGTACAGCCGTCGGGTCACGGCGTGGACCACCGCGGGGTGCATCGCACGACTGTCGACGGCGATCCAGCGCCCGCGACAGCGGCGCGACCTGCGAGCGCGTCGCGATCGCGACGGCATCCGGCCATCGCCGACGATCGGGGGCAGGCGAGCGACCCGATGAAAGACCGCGTTCGGATACGGCCGTTCAGGTGCGGCGCAACTTTCTACGGGGGCGGCCGAAGGTCCGTGTCGATCGCCGACATGAATCCGAGCGTGGCGGCGCCGCGTGATACGCTGCAGGGTGGGCTCGTGCCCGGCGCGTGGGTTGCTCGATGATGCGTTGGACTGCTCATTTCGGCGTTTGGGCCGCGTTTTTCCTGCTCGTGGTCGGGTGCGGTCGCACGGACATGCAGCTGGCCACCGGCGGCGACCGGGACACCGAAGGTGAGACAGAGACCGACACCTTCGACACCGAGACCGACACCACCCCGCCGGACACGGACACCGATGGCCCCCCGCGCTGCGGCGACCTCGTGTGCGACGACGACGAGGACTGTGCCTCGTGCCCCGGCGACTGCGGGCAGTGCCCGCCGTGTGGCGACCTGATCTGCGCCGACAACGAGAGCTGCACCAGCTGTCCGGCCGACTGCGGACCGTGCCCGGGCTGCGGCGATGGGCTCTGCGCTCCGGACGAGTCGTGCGAGCGGTGCCCGGCCGACTGCGGGCCGTGCGGTGGCTGCGGCAACCTCGAGTGCGAGCCGCGATTCGGAGAAAACTGCGACACGTGCGAGTTCGACTGCGGCCCGTGTCTGTTGTGCGGCAACGGTGAGTGCGAGCCGCAGGTCGGCGAGAGCTGCCGCAACTGCGAAGAGGACTGTGGCCGGTGCGGCGGGTGCGGCGACGGGGTGTGCGACCCGTTCGCGGGCGAGCTGTGCTTCACGTGCCCCTTCGACTGCGGACCATGCGGCGAGTGTGGCGACGGGGTGTGCGACCCGATCTCGGGCGAGTTCTGTCAGTCGTGTCCCGAGGACTGCGGCGAGTGTGGAGGCTGCGGCGACGGCGTGTGCGATCCGTTCGAGGGGGAGCTGTGCTTCACCTGCCCGCTCGACTGCGGCCCGTGTGGCGCCTGCGGTGACGGGGTGTGCGACCCGTTCAGCGGCGAGTTCTGCCAGACCTGTCTCGAGGACTGCGGCGAGTGCAGCCCGTGCGGCGACGGGATCTGCGACCAGGTCTCGCTCGAGTTCTGCTTCACCTGTCCGCGCGACTGCGGCGCGTGTGGGGAGTGCGGCGACGGGGTGTGCGATCCGAACTCGGCCGAGTTCTGCTTCTCGTGTCCGGAGGACTGCGGGGACTGTGGCGGCTGCGGCGACGGGGTGTGCAACGGCTTGTCGGGCGAGACGTGCTTTTCCTGCGCGTCCGACTGCGGCCCATGCGGGGCGTGTGGCGACGGGGAGTGCGATCCGGGCGCGGGCGAGTTCTGCCTGACCTGTCCGATCGACTGTGGCCCGTGTGGCGGCTGCGGCGACGGCGTGTGCGATGCCATCAGCGGCGAGTCGTGCAACGCCTGTCCCGCCGACTGCGGTCCGTGCCCGTCGTGCGGCGACGGGATCTGCAACCCGGGCGCGGGCGAGTTCTGCATCACGTGTCCGATCGACTGCGGACCGTGCGGGGCGTGTGGCGACGGGATCTGCGACCCGGGCGCGGGCGAGTTCTGTGCGACGTGTCCGGACGACTGCGGACCGTGTGGCGGCTGCGGCGACGGGATCTGCGACCCGGGGGCCGGGGAGTTCTGCAATACCTGCCCGACCGACTGCGGCACGTGTGGCATCTGCGGCGACGGCCTGTGCGACGGCGGGGCGGGCGAGTTCTGCGTGACGTGCCCGGTCGACTGCGGCCCGTGCGGTGGCTGCGGTGACGGGATCTGCGACGGTGCGACGGGGGAGGCTTGCAACTCGTGTCCCTCCGATTGCGGCCTGTGTCCGGGGTGCGGCAACGGACAGTGCGAGGCGGCAGCGGGTGAAAACTGCAACTCGTGTGCACCCGACTGCGGCGTGTGTCCGGGGTGCGGCAACGGTTCCTGCGAGCCCGGCCTCGGCGAGACGTGTGCCTCGTGCGTGGCCGACTGCGGACCGTGTGTCGGCTGCGGGGACGGGATCTGCGACGCCGGCATCGGTGAGGCCTGTGACACGTGCGCGGTCGACTGCGGGGCGTGCGGTGGCTGTGGCGACGGGCTGTGCGACGGTGCATCGGGCGAGAGCTGTTTCGTGTGCCCCGACGACTGCGGGATCTGTCCGGGGTGCGGCGACGGGATCTGCAACGGCGTCGCGGGAGAAAACTGCACGATCTGTGCGACCGACTGCGGCCCCTGTGCCGGCTGCGGTGACGGGCTGTGCGATGCCGGCAACGGCGAGGCGTGCACTTCTTGCCCGACCGACTGCGGTCCGTGCACGCAGTGTGGCGACGGCGCCTGCGACCTCTCGGCGGGAGAGAGCTGCGCGACGTGCCCAACCGATTGCGCGTGCGATGAGTGCGGCGACGGCATCTGCGATCTCGGCGCGGGCGAAGACCAGTTCAGCTGTCCGATCGACTGTTCGTGCGCGGCCCCGGGCAACTGCGGCGGGCCGGCCCCGGACGGCTGCTGGTGCGACGTGATCTGCGTCCAGCTCGGCGACTGCTGCTGGGACGCGTGCTCGGCCTGTGGCGAGTGCGTGGGCGTGTGCGGCGACGGCACCTGCAGCGAGGACGAGACGTGCGGCTCGTGTCCGTCCGACTGCGGGGCGTGTGCCGTGTGCGGTGACGGGACGTGTCAGCCGACGGCCGGCGAGTCGTGTGCCAACTGCGTGTCCGACTGCGGGGCGTGCACGTTCTGCGGCGACGGGACGTGCGCGGGCGCGGAGACGTGCGCGTCGTGTGCGGCCGACTGCGGGCCGTGCGGCGTATGTGGCGACGGGACGTGCAATCCGGGCGAGGACTGCAACTCGTGTGCGGCCGACTGCGGCGCGTGTCCGTTCTGCGGCGACGGAACCTGCAACGGAATCAACGGCGAGAACTGTCTGGTGTGCCCGGCGGACTGTGGGGCGTGCGCGGGCTGTGGCGACACGGTGTGCGACGTCGGCAGCGGAGAGACGTGTGCCACCTGCCCGGGCGATTGCGGTGCGTGCGATCCGTGTGGTGACGGCGTGTGCGATCTGCCCAGCGGCGAGAACTGTCTCAACTGCGTGCCCGACTGCGGCAGCTGTGGCGGGTGCGGAAACATGATCTGCGAGCCAGGGGCGGGCGAGTCCTGCCTCAACTGCGTGGCCGATTGCGGCGCCTGCGTGTCCTGTGGCAACGGGGCTTGTGAGCCTGCGCTCGGCGAGAACTGCGTGACGTGTGCGGCCGACTGCGGGACGTGCATCGCGTGCGGTGACGGGACGTGCCAGCAGTTCCTCGGCGAGGACGACGTCACGTGTCCGATCGACTGCGGGTGTTCGGCGCCCGGTGCATGCGGGGGCGCGGGCGCGGCCGGGTGCTTCTGCGACCCCGCGTGCGTCGGCCTCGGCGACTGCTGCAACGACGCCTGCGCGGCCTGTGGCCTCTGCTAGGACGGGCGGGGTCCGAGGCGGCGCCAGCCGCTACCCCACGACGGGGCAAGCCCGTAGATGGTCCGCGTCCGTGGCGACCTTCAGCCCGTGCGGGCTTTTTTCCGCGCGCGCCCCCGAGCGCGGGTTTGCTTCCCAAACCGGGCTTCGCTGACGTAAAGTGCCGGGAAAGCGACGCGACGGTGCCCGGGGGCGGCGCCGCAGACAACGAGAAGGGACGAGTTCAATGGCTAAACTGCATTACGCGCTGCCGGCGTTGGTCGGTGTGCTTACCTTATCCGCCTGTCCGGGCGACGACGCGGGCGGAAGCGGTTCGACCACCGCGGCCACCGGTGACAGCACCGGGACGGACGGCGGACCGGCGACCAACACCAACACCAACACCAACGCGACCACGTCGGCCACCGGCGACTCCGGGACGGTCGACTCGACGGGGCCCGGCCCGAGCGACTCGAGCTCGACCAGCGAGCCTGGTTGCGTCCCCGAGTGCTTGGAGGGGCAATCGTGCGTCAACGGCATTTGCATCGGCGACCCCGTCACCACCGGGCAGATGTGTCCGATGTGGGGCGAGGGCAACTACGACGAGTGCCTGCTCGAGGACGGCGGCGTCGATCCGACCCTGTGCGGCGCGCCGGCGATCTGCATCGTGGACAACACGCAGAACCCGACGATCGGCGTCTGCTCGGTCAACGGCTGCAACGATTTCTGTGACTGCCCGCAGCCGCCGTCGGGCGGCACCGCGGCGTGCGAAGACCTCACCGGGGACATGATGGCCAACTGCCACTTGACCTGTGAGGGTGAAGCGGAGTGCCCGGACGGGTACATCTGCTTCGCTGGCGCGCTGTGTGTGCCGGGCGATCCGTCCGGCGTGCCGCCGTACGGGGACTGCATCAACCCGCAGGCCATGTGCGCCGAGGGCATCTGCATCGTGGACAACACCACGACCCCGTCGGTGGGCCAGTGCTCCTCGCCCTGCATGGACGTGGGCGACTGCCCCGCGCCCGCGCAGGGTGGCAATCCGCAGTGCACCGACCTCACGGGCCAGGGCAACAACTTCTGCTCGCTGTCGTGCGCGGGCGGTTGTCCGGCGGGCATGGAGTGCTTCGCCAACGCGCTGTGCGTGTGGCCGCTAATGGACCCGGTCGAAGTGGGCTACGGCGACTGCGCCCCGCCGATTCCGACCGACGGCTGCCTCGCCTCGGAGAGCTGCGAGACCAACATGGCCGGCACGCATGCGATCTGCACCGAGCCGGGCTGTGCGGCGGCGATGGACTGCCCCGAGGCGGTCGACGGCAACGCGGTCGTCTCCTGCGGTGACCCGCTCGGCGGCGGCGCCGACACGTGCTACCTCGACTGCTCCGGCGGCGAGACCTGCCCCACGGGCCAGGAGTGCGTGGACAGCTCGTACTGCGCCTGGGCGGTCGGCACGCCGATCTTCGAGGAAGACTTCGAAGGGATGAACTTCCCGGCGATGTGGACGCGCATCGACAACGACGGCCTGACGCCCGAGCCGATGAGCGTGGGCGCGGCGCTGACCGACGCGTGGGACCTGCTCGCGGACATGGAAGGCACGCAGGCGGCGGCCAGCACCTCCTGGTACGCACCGGCCGGCACCTCCGACGACTGGATGATCACGCCGCAGATCTCGATCGGCGCCAACTCGATGCTGACCTGGCAGGCCCGCTCGATCGAAGAGAACGTGATGTTCCAGGACGGCTACGAGGTGCTCGTGTCCACCACGGGGACCGCCATCGCGGACTTCACCACCGTGGTGTTCACGATCGCGGCCGAGCCGGCCACGTACCAGACCCACGTCGTGGATCTGGCCGCGGAGGGCTTCATGAACCAGGACATCCACATCGCGTTCCGCAACATCACCAACGACGGCAACGTGCTGTTCGTGGACAACGTCGCGGTCTTCAACTAGGACCCGCGCATCGTTTCACGGCGGGCCGCGGCACGAAGGTGTCGCGGCCCTCGTCGTTTCAGGACGCCATCGTGGAAAACAGCTGCTTGGCGAGCAGGTCGGTCGCCTCGTCGGCGGGGAAGTAGCTCTCGATCCGGATCTCCTGCAGCGTGACGTCCTGTGCCGTCCCGAGGGTCGTGATCGTGGAGAAGACGTTCATCTGCAGGCCGTGCTTGGCGAACTGCACGGGGATGAGCAGCGCCGGCGATTGCGACAGGTCGAGGACCCGGAAGTCGGAGGGGACGTTCGGGTACGACAGCGCCTCCTCCACGAGGGCCGCGAGGCGAGGGCCGTGCGCCTCGAAGTGCAGCTCTCGCTGGGCGCGCGCGATCGTGGCGCGCGCGACGTCCTCCCAGTTGACGATCGAGTTGCGCGCGCCGGCCGGGTGAAAGAGCAGGCGCAACATGTTGAGCCGGCCGTGCTCGACGATCGCGGCGGGGTCGTCGACGAACTGCGTCGTCAGCAGCTGCGCGGGACGATTGGTCATCAGGATGTCCCAGGCGCCGTCGAGAACGACGGCACCGTACGGCTCGGCCTGGCGCAGCAGAAAGTCGAGCACCTTGCGGACCGGGGCCATCTCGGGCGCGCTCAGATCCGTCTCGCGGTACGCCGGGGCGAACCCGGCGGCGGCGAGCATGGCGTTGCGCTCGCGCAGCGGCACTTCGAGCACGCTGCCGAGCACGAGGATCATCTCGCGACTGGGCTGCGCCCGGCCGGTCTCCATGAAGCTGATGTGGCGCGTGGAGACCTCCGCGATGTCGGCGAGCGCGAGCTGGCTCAGCTTGCGGGTGCTGCGCCACTGGCGGAGCAGCGCACCGAACGTGGGACCGGCGGACAGCGACATCGGGTCGAGCATTTCGCACCTCGGCGGTCTCGCCAACCTGACACGCGACACGCCGGCTCGCGATGACCTCCGAGGTAATGCCGAGCCCGCGCCGCGGGTGCTCCGCGGGCGGGGCTCGAGTCCGGAGCGAACGGCGCTACAGGCCGGGGCACTCGATGCCGGGCGACTGCGACAGCTGGCACTGGGCCGCCACCGAAGTGCCCGACGGCGCGGGGACGCCGTCACGTCGACGCACGTCGAACTCGAGGTTGTACCCCTCCTTCGCGCACGTCTTGGACATGTCGTCGGACATGTCGTCGCTGAGGAACTCGCGCGACGCGGGGTCCAGCGAATCCGGCTGCAGCCCGTCGGTGAGCGTGGCGAAGCAGACGTCGGTGCCGTCCGGCACCGAGCCGTCGGTGGCACACGGCGGGATCGGCTCCGTGACGACCCGACCATCGCTGCGGCGGTAGGTCTGCTCGAGGGTGCACAGCGGCTCGAGCTCCGGGGTGGTCGGGTCCGTGTCCATCACGCACTCGGTCATGCACGAGGGCTTGATCTGCGTCCGGATCGCGTTGGCGATCTGCTCGAGTGCGATCGAGTAGTCGTTATTGCAGATCGAGAACATGTTCTGCTCGCCCGTGGAGAACTCGTCGGCGAACTCCGCGAGTCGAACCGGTGGCACCGCCTCGCCGGCCGTGGACGTGCAACCGGGCCCGATGCCGAAGTCGCCGCGGAACTTGTCCGTGCCCGACATCGCGTACGTCGCATTGCCCGAGTCGTCGACCCCGCCGATGACCGCCACGAGTACCTCCTGGTCGTTGAGCAGGGGGTCGGCCTGCTTGCGATCTTCGAACGACTGCAGATAGCTGACGTATCGATCGACCGGCCGCAGGATCGCGT
Organism: uncultured Pseudomonadota bacterium; assembly: GCA_937896535.1. Taxonomy (GTDB): domain Bacteria; phylum Myxococcota_A; class Polyangia; order Nannocystales; family Nannocystaceae; genus CALBMM01. The sequence continues at coordinate 27,429 of CALBMM010000198.1, read as the reverse complement.
CGCTGGCGGCACGATCGGGGTCGTCGATGAGGTTGCCGTCGATGTCGCGGTCGACGGAGTGGCACTCGTCGAAGTTGGAGGGGTCGCCGGTGCACTCGACGCCGGCGTTCCAGCACACGGCCGAGGTCGCCGATCCGGCCTCCGGATCCGACCACAGCACGCGGTTGCCCAGCGGCGAGAAGGCGTCGCCCTGGTCCTTGTTTTCGGAGCAGTCGGCCTCGTCGGTCAGGTGCACGACGGCGAGGATGGCCTTGTCGCGGATGAAGCCCTGCGAGTCCTCCCCGTCGGTGTCCGCCCGCTTGAGCGCGAGGTACATCGACTCGAGGTGGGACTCGAAGCCGCAGCCGGCAACCCCCTGCGGCCCGAGGCACTGGAAAGCCTGCGTGGTCGTCAGGCCCTCCGGGAGGTTCGTGCGGCCGCCGATGTTCTCGATCCACGGCCGCGGCTTGGTCTCGCCGCCGTCGGCGATGGCGGTGGGCAGGGTGGTGATGTTCGACCACTCCTCGGGGCAGATGTCGAGGCAGGCCTCGTCGGTGGCGTCGACCATGCCGCCGGCGCCGTTGAAGATGAACTCCTGGGTGCGGCCGCGGCAGCTGCTGAACACGAGTCGGCCGGCCTCCGGCGTGGTGCCGCCGCACGCGACGTTGCCGTTGTCCGTGGTCGTGATGCCGATGCGGTAGTTGGCCCTTACGTCGTCGGCCTCGAGCTTGGCGATGAAGCGCTCGAAGTTCGCGGCGAGGGCGGCTTGCTCCTCGCCCATCGATCCCGAGTTGTCCATCACGAAGAGGATGTCGACGTCCTTGTTGACCTGGATGGCGACCTTGGCCCCGCCGACGCCGACGCTCTCGTACTCGGCGGGTTTGACCGGATGGTCGTTGCAGCCGGCAGCGCCGACGAGCAACAGACCGAAGAGGATGGGTGATGCGACGGGGGTCGTTTTCATGGGCGGGCTCCTGCGCCCGTGATTGAGCAAGAGCCGGGCCGTCAACGATCTGGCCGAGTTAGCGCGGACGAGCGTGCGCACGGTTGGCGAAACTCGGTTGCCACCGCCAACGACGATGTCGCCTCGCCGACGATCGTCGAAAACCGGAAACCCGACCGGGCGTTGCGGTTACCCGGACGTGGAAGACCCTGGCCGAAGCGGGCGGGGCGCTCGGTGCGCCCTGCCTGATTTCGGGCGCGCTTGCGTCATGGTGGACGAGGTGACCGGACCGGCGCGAGCCGTGTGGTCAGACGCGAACGTCGACGTCGAGGCTGTCGTCGGTCGCATGCACGATCGCGACGTCGGGATCCTTGGCGCCCGCGGCGGCACAGACCCCGCGCAGCGATCCCACCGTCAGCAGCCGATAGTTGTCGTCGGCAAACCACGGGAACTCGCGGTAGTGCAGGTGCACGACGCCGCTGCCCGACTCGACCTCGACCCGGCCCGCGCCGCGTCGCAGGCGGCCCCACAGCACCGGCACCTTGCGCACGACGAACGCCGGCGACGCCAGGGACAGAACGAGGCGAAAGAACCGCCCTACGCCGTCGAGCGTGATCTGCTCGATGACGGTGACGAAGGCCGCGTCGGAGCCGTCGGTCAGCTCGGCCCGCATCGCCGACAAGAGCTCGGCGAGCGCGGTCTCGGGGTACCACTGAAAGACGACGGGCTCGACGAGGATCCCGCGAAACGGGGCGGACACGCGGGCGTCGATGCGCGCGGCGGCGTCGGGGCCATGCGTCCGCTGCAGCCACCGCAGGGCGGAGTCGAACCAGATTCCTTTGACCTCACTCGCCGCCACGTCGGCCGACTGCGCTCACATGGTCGTGCAGCCGCACAGGCCGGACGTGATGGTGCAGTTGCCCGGCGCGGACAGCTCGGTGCACGCAGTGCCCATCGCGCAATCGACCGAGCACCAGGTGCAGGCGACTTCGCGCTCGTCGGCGCTGACCTGGTAGATCTTGGTCGTGAAGCCGCTGCCGTCCGGGGACTGGCAGCAGTACGACAACGGACCGTTGTCGACCGAGGACAGGCCGCTGCTACAGCTCGCGTTCGGGTCCTTCTGGCAACCGTCCTGCTGGCCGAGGGCGCACTGCAGGTCCGAGTCCGGGCGACACGTGCCCGTTTGCTGCATCTGCGTCGCCGCGCTGGCCTCCTGCGACTCGGTCGCCTGCTCCAGCGTGCGCACGCACGAAAAGCCCTCGCCGCACGTGTCGTCGTCGACGCAGTCGGAGTTTTCGACCTGATCGTCGGGCACGCGGCAGCCGCAGATCCCCTCGACCACCACGCAGCGTGGTTGCCCGTCCGTGCACGTCTCCTGGCCGGAGGTGCACAGGCTCTGGTCGCACGGCGCGCTGCACACGGCGGACTGACCGTCCGCGTCCATGATCGTCGAGTCGCTCGTCTCGCAGCAGTAGCTGACCCCGTTGGGACCCGCGACCGTGGCCAGGAAGTTGTCGCAGACGTCGCCGGCGGCGACGCAGCCCACGGTCTGCCCCGGCTCGCAGACTCCACCGCCGGAGTGGCACACCCCGGGCAGGTTGTTGGCGATCGCGTGCAGTGTCTGCACGCACGCCTGGTCACCGACGCAGTCGTCGACCGAGTTGCAGGGCGCCCCCTCGAGCGAGTCCTCCACCGAGCAGCCGTACAGCGCCGCTGCCGTCGCCCCCAGGATCGTCCACCACCGAAGCATCATTCGTCGTTTCCCCGAAAGCACTGACTAAAAGCGGCCCGACACGCCGAGCCCGGTCATCTGCGGCCCGATCACCGGAGCGACGCGGGCCCGCATGGCGGCCTTTTGCGCCTTGAGGTTGTTGGTGCGGATCGTTCCCCACACCAGCAACCCGAGGCCGACGCCGGTCAGACCCAGGCCGGCCCAGCCCACGATGGCGCCGTTGCGGGCGCCGTCGATGTTCTTTTGTCGATCCGACGAGACGGTGGTCGCACCTTGCTCGGCTTCGAGCGCGGCCTTGGCCTTGCGATGCAGGCCGTAGCCGACGCCGGCCATCGTGATGCCGGCCAGCATGCCGAAGTAGCCACCGCCGTAGGTCAGCAGCGTGGCGTTGCGGATCTTCCGGTCGATCTTGGGATCGTAGGGCTGCGCGATCGGGTCCGAGTCCGAGGGGGTCGAGGAGCCGCCGCCGCCGGTCGGGATCGGATCGGCGCTCGAGGTCGACGACGCGAACATCTTGTCGACCGGGACGACTTCGACGCGCAGCAGGGCGCCGCAGTTTTCCGGCGGCGCGGTGTCCTCGGAGCTGGCGAGCCCGCACGCGCTCTCGTTGCCGTCGGACTTGAGGATCTCCTGGCCGGCCGACGACGCCGCGCCGGCGCCCACGTTGCCCACCTTCACGCCCGCGCCGACTTCCGCCGCCGCGCCGCTATAGAAGGAGAACGCCCCGACGGTCAGGCCGGTGATGACGTGGGTCGCTTCATCGCAGCGACCTTCGAGATCGCGCTCGGTGAACTGGCTCTTGTTGGCCTCTTGCCGGCCGACGATCACCATGTCGACGTTGAGCTGGCCCGACCGCTCGAGCTTGGCTTCCAGGCCCGCGGCACCCACCGGCAGCTGCGCGTACAGCTCGTCGGCGTTGGTGATCTTGACGCCCTCGCGCTTCTGCGTGAGCCCGAGGTACTCGTACTCGCCGCCGGCGGTGCAGTTGGTCAGCACCTCCATCTCGCAGCCCGAGTAGCGGACGGCGACCAGGCCGCGGGACGTCCGCGCCTCGAGGGCGGCTCGATCGGCCGCGGGCCACTCGACCACGAGCGGCTTGGCCGCCGACTTCCGGACGCCGCACTTGGCCTCGCCGGTCGCCGACTCCATGGTCGGTGCGTTGGTCAGCTGGGAGGCCGCGTTGCCGGGGTCCTTGCGGCACGCACCCACGGGCAATAGCAGCGCCGCGGCACAGCCGAGCGCGACGCTACGCTGCGAAATCGAACTTGCGAGAGTCTTGGACATGGGGACAAACCGCGGCCGGGCGAGGATAGACGCGAACATGACGGAAGTCAGGGGCGACGGTTGCAGCCGTGGCGCCCGAAATGCCGCGTTGTGCCCAGCACGGGAGGGCTAGAACTTCCCGAACGCGCCCAGGTCCTTGCACGCCTGTACGAGGCGATCCTTCATCGACTTCTCGCCCAGGTGCAGCCAGGCGCGCGGGTCGATGACCTTCTTGTTGGGCTTGTCCGGACCTTCGGGGTTGCCGAGCTGCGAGTGCAGGTAGCCGTCCTTGTCGTCCATGTACTTCTTGATCGGGTTGGTGAACGCCCACTGCGTGTCGGTGTCGATGTTCATCTTCACCACGCCGTAGGACACCGCCTCCGCGATCTCCTCGGGCGAAGAGCCCGAGCCGCCATGGAAGACGAAGTGGATCGGCTTGTCGTCGGTGCCGTGCTTTTCCTTCACGGCCTTTTGCGAGTTGTCGAGGATCTTCGGGGTCAGCTTGACGTTGCCCGGCTTGTACACGCCGTGGGTATTGCCGAACGAGGCGGCCACGGTGAACTTGCCCACGTCCTCGAGCGTCTCGTAGGCGAGCAGCACGTCGGCGGGCTGCGTGTACAGCTTGGAGTTGTCGATGTCGGTATTGTCGACGCCGTCTTCCTCGCCGCCGGTCACGCCGAGCTCGATCTCGAGCGTCATGCCGATCTTGGCCATGCGGCCGAGCATCTGCCGGCACAGCTCGAGGTTGTCGTCGAGCGTCTCCTCGGACAGGTCGAGCATGTGCGAGCTGTACAGCGACTGCCCGTGCTGGGCGTGGAACTTCTCGCCCGCTTCGACCATGCCCTCGACCCAGGGGATCAGGCTCTTGGCCGCGTGGTCGGTGTGCAGCACGACCGACACCCCGTAGGCCTCGGCCACGTTGCGCACGTAGTGGGCCGCCGCGATGGCGCCGACGACCGGACCCTCGTCCTTGTCGAGCCACTTGCCGGCGAAGAAGTGGGCGCCGCCGTTGGAGACCTGCACGATGATCGGACAGCCGGCTTCCTTCGCGGCCTGCAGCGCCGCGTTGGTGCTGTGCGAGCCGATCACGTTGACGGCCGGCAACGCGCACTGGTTGTCCTGGCAGTAGTCGAAGAGCTCGGTGAGGGCGTCGCCGGTGACGACGCCGGGCTTGAGGTTCAGTCCGGCCATCGGCCGAAACCTACCGGAGGGCGGGGCGCCCGGCACGGGGCACGGACGTCGGAACGCGCACATCCGACGCCTGCAGCCCGCTAAGGCCCCCCTACAGTGGAGACCGCTGGGCCAGGCGCCGGGTGATCCCCTGGTATCCGGTGGGCAGAAGCCGCTGCACCAGGTCGATCACGCGGGCATCCGCCCCGATGAGAACGCGCGGTCGCTTGGCGATGATCCCTTCGATGATGGTGGCCGCGGCCTCGGCGGGCGTGGTGCGGGCCATCTTGTCGAAGTTGCTGGCGAGCTTGTCCTTGTGGTGCGCGGCTCGCCCACGGGCGCGCGCGGCCCGGGCGATGTTGGTCTTGATGCCGCCGGGCTGCACGCACGTCACCGCGACCGGCACCTCGTCCATCAACAGCTCCTGGCGCAGGCACTCGGTCAGACCGCGCACCGCGAACTTGGCGGCGTTGTAGGCCCCCTGGCTCGGCACGCCGATCATCCCGAACACGCTCGAGACGTTGACGATGTGGCCGTCGCCGCTGTCGACGAGGTGGGGCAAGAACGCCTTGGTCCCGTACAGCACGCCCCAGAAGTTGATCCCCATCAACCACTCGAAGTCCTCGATCGACAGCTCGGACACGGTCCCGGTCAGGGCGACGCCCGCGTTGTTGATGATGACGTTGACACAGCCGTGCTCGGCCACCACTTGATCGGCCCAGTCGTAGACCGCCTGGCGATCGGCGACGTCGACGCGCTGGGCGGTGACCTTCGTGCCGTACCGCGCCGCCTCCTCGCGCACGCCGGCCAGGCCGTCGCCGTCGACGTCCGAGAGCGCGAGGCGACACCCTCGCTGGGCGAGGTCGAGGGCGAGGGCCCGACCGATGCCGGAGGCGGTTCCGGTGATCGCGACGACTTTGGACTCGAGCGAGCTCATGGCGCGGGCAGCCTACCCGATCCCCGTCGCATCCGGCTCGTGCGCTGCAGCGCCCCTCGATCGTCGTTTCTGGGGCCCCGGCGACGGGCCTTGTCTGCGGCGGCGTCGGCCTGGCTACAATGTGCGCGCGTGGATCGGAAGAAGATCAGCGTGCGCCTGTCCGACGAGCAGGTCTCGGCCCAGCGCGATCATCTGATGCACGGCGGCTTGCTGCTGCCGATCGCCGATCCACCGCCGCCGATGTCGGACGTCGTGCTGTCGATCGAGACGTCCGGGGGGACGGCCGAGGTCGAGGCGCGCGTGGTCCATCACATGCCCGACGGTGCGGTCGGCATCTCGTTCGACGACGTCGAGTCCGCCAAGGATCGACTCGGCCCCGTGCTGCGTCCGGGGGCGGCCCGCAACGAGGGCGGCAACTTGCAGCAGCGCATCGGACGGATGTCGACCGACGAGAAGCGGGAGATGGCGCTGACGGGCGACCGCATCGAGCGCATGGCGATGATGCGCGACACGAACAAGCTGATGCACGTGTACGTGCTGCGCAATCCCAGCCTGAGCTCGGACGAGGTTCGGCTGATGGCGGGGATGCGCAACCTCAACCCGGACGCGCTGCAGAAGATCGCCGCCTCGCCGGAGTGGACCCGTGACCAGCGAATCGTCGTCGCGGTGGTCTCCAATCCCAAGACGCCGCCGCAGGTCGCCACCCGTCTGCTCGAGAAGTTGCCGCCCGCGGCACTGCGGCGGTTGGTCAAGACGCCGGACGTGCCGCCGGCGATCGTGCGTGCGGCACGGCGTCGGATGCTGCGCTGACCGGCCGGGGTCAGGGCAGCCAGGCGGCCGCAGCCGGGTAGCCGATCACGTCGGTCTCGTCCGGGTTGGCGTGCAGGCTGTTGTCGTTGGCGAGGATCTCGATCGACCCGCCGAGCTTGGTCACGACCGACATCATGATCGCGGTGGGCACCTCGCCACACGTGGTGACCTCGCGATCGCGGACGTAGTCGTACAGACCCTCGATGTCACCCGCCGCGACGCGGTCGAGCACGTAGCCGTCTTCCTCGTCGGCCTGCGTCAGTGGCACGTGGTGGACGAGGTCGGTCGTGGCCAGCAACATCACGTGCTCGCCGGCCGCGGCGTGGGCCTCGATGATGCCGGCGATGGCCGTGCCCCACTCGTCGATGCGGGAAAGGTCGAAGTTTTCGAAGTGCCGATGCTCGTTGTCGGTGATCGCGATCGGAGCCAGGCGTACCTCGGGATGCAGCAGCTGCAGGAACGGAAGCTGCATCTCCTCCTCGTGGTTTTCGAAGGCCACCCGGTCGGGCTGAAGGTCCGGCAACGCTGCCTGCAGCTCGGCGACCAACGCGTCGTCGATCGCGATGGCGTGCCCCGGCACGAGCCAGGGGCCGTCGGTCCACACGGCAGTCGGCGCACCGTCGCCCCAGTGGTCGGGCGCCAACACGATGATGCGGTCGGGAAGCTCGACTCGCGCGTAGACCTCGGCGGCGGTCGGACCCGAGTAGCCCAGCGACGCGTGGGGCGTGAGGATCGCGAGGGCCGGGCGAACGCCATCGGCCGCAACCTCGTCGAGCATCTCCATGATCGCATCGTCGAGGTCGTCGTGGTCGGCGGCGTACCAGCTGCCGGCCTTCTCCATCTGCCTTGCCGTCGGGTCGTCGGCGCCCGGCTGCACGAAGGGCTCGCCCGCATCGCAACCGAGGACTGCCGTCACCACGACAAGTGCGGTGGCCCACGCCCGCGGGGCGATCGGGTCCGAGGGCGGCATTTTTCGAGGGTATGCCCGCTTTTGGCGCGCCGCAACCGGCCGGGGTGCGGGGTTTCGCCGCGAGGCCTTTCGGGTAGGATGGCCGCCGATGTCTTGGCTGAAGGGACTCGGGGTTGTCGGCCTGCTGCTCGCCGGATCGTGCACGCTCGACGAGATCGACCTCGCCGGGCCCGGTGGTGGCGTGCTCGGGTGCGGCGACGGCGTCATCGACCGCGAGCGCGGCGAGACCTGCGACGACAACAACCCCTCCGACGGCGACGGCTGCTCGGGAATCTGCGCGATCGAGCCCGGCTTTTCGTGCACGGGCGCGCCCAGCGTGTGTGTCCCCAGCACGTGCGGGGACGGCGTGCTCGACGAGGGCGAGGCGTGCGACCAGGGCGACGTCGATGCCGGGGACGGTTGCGACGCGCAGTGTCAGATCGAGGTCGGGTGGAACTGCTTCGGCGGCTACGTGGCGTGTGAGCCCGTGTGCGGGGACGGCATGATCGTCGGCCGCGAGACCTGCGACGACGCAAACACCGTCGGCGGCGACGGCTGTGCGTTCGACTGCATCATCGAGATCCCGCCCGAGTGTGGCAACGGGGTACGCGAGTCCGGCGAGGACTGCGACGACGGCAATACCGAGGACGGCGACGGCTGCTCGGCCACGTGCACCGACGAGGTCGAGGCGACCTGCGGCGACCGGATGGTCGAGGGCGACGAAGAGTGCGACGACGGCAATACCGAGGACGGTGACGGCTGTGCGGCCGACTGCACGCTCGAGCCGGCGGTCTGCGGCGACGGGGTCGTGCACCGCGACGAAGAGTGCGACGACACGAACACCGATCCCGGCGACGGGTGCGACGAGTCGTGCTTCGTCGAGATGGGTTGGGTGTGTCAGGGCGCGCCCAGCGTGTGCGCGCAGACCTGCGGTAACTCGATCCTCGACGCCGGCGAGGAGTGCGACGACGGCGGCTTCGACACCGGCGACGGGTGCGACGATCTGTGCAACGAAGAGCCGGGCTGGTCGTGCGCCGGCGAGCCGAGCGTCTGCATCGCATCGTGCAGCAACGGGATGCTCGATGCCGGCGAGGACTGCGACGACGGCAACATGGCCGACGCCGACGGATGCGACTCGTCGTGCAACGTGGAGGTCGGTTGGACCTGCGACGCCAGCGAGCCCTCGGTCTGCGAGTTCGTGGCGTGTGGCGACGACGGCCTCGAGGACAACGACGACTCGACGACGGCGAGCGCGGCGGGACGGGGCATCGACCTCGGCGTGCTGCAGATCTGTGCGGACGACTCGGACTGGTTCGTGACCGACACGGTCGACGGCATCTTGACCGTCGACGTGACGTTCGTGCACGCCGACGGCAACCTCGACGCCGAGCTCGTGTCGTCGTCGTCGATGACGGTGCTCGACTCGGCCACCTCCACCGACGACGACGAGCAGCTGACCACCCAGATCGCGGCGCCGGGCGAGCCCGTGTTCATTCGGGTGTTCGGCGTCGACGCGACGACGGAGAACTCGTACCAGGTCTCGTACACGATCACGCCGGTGTGCCCCGAGGACGCCAACGAAGAAAACGACGACATCGGCTCGCCGGCCGCGACGACGCTGGGCGTGCCGGTGCCGGGCCAGGTCTGCGCCGCCGACGAAGACTGGTACGAGATCACGGGCGTGTCGCAGTCGGACACGGTGGACCTGTCGATCACGTTCACACACGCCGACGGCAACCTGCAGCTGGAGCTGTACGCGCTCTCGGACATGTCGTTGGTCGACGCGTCGTCGACGGTGACCGACGACGAAGTACTGAGCTACTTCGCCGGGACGGAGGCGCCCTCGGGCTACGCGGCGCGGGTCTTCGGGGCCGACGGGACGGTCGAGAACGCCTACACCCTGGTGTGGTCGATCCAGTAGTCGATGGCGATCTCGCTGCACCACCGCGCGCTCGGGCCGTCGTCCGTCGACGCTGCCCGCCACTTGCTGGTGCCCGGCGTGTTCTGGCACGCGGCGCTCCTCACCGAACGGCTCGACGAGACGGCATAGGCGTATGCCCGGGCGGTTGGGGATCGGTGCGCTCGAGGACGCGGTCGCCGGCGCCGCCTGGCCGACCGCCGTGAAAGTGGCTCGGGTCGAGGTCGCGGAGATCGACGCGGGAAGCTGCGACGTCGCGGTCGGTGGCATCGCGATCGTGCGACGCGTCCTCGAGCGGTTCGGCGGCAACGCACCCGTGCCGATACTGGCCATCGGCACGTGGGAGGAGTGTGCGACGGTGGTCGGCCCGTGGGTCGACCAAGTCGAGTCGATCGAGCCGATCGAGCGCGTCGTCGACCGGGCGTGGCGATTGAGCACCGCGCCGGGTCCCGACGAGATCGACTTTCGAGCCCTGGCCGCCGCGGCGCCGTACCTGGTGGGCGCCGCGACGTTTCAGGGCGAGCGTCGCTACCTCAACGCCGCCGGTCGCAAGATGCTCGGCTACGGCGAGCACGAGGCGATCTACGGGCTCCCGGTCGTCGACACGTTTCGCGAGCGGCCCTCGTTCATGAACGAGCTCATGCCCCACGTGCTCGAGCACGGGTCGTGGACGGGAGAAAACGTCATCGTGGACCGGCACGGGGCCTGGTTTCCCGTCTTCCAGACCCTGTTCCTGGTGCGCGACGGGGCCGGCGATCCGGCCTACGTGGCCACGTTCATGCGGGACCTGCGGGAGACGAAGGCGCTCGAGGACCGGCTGCGCACCGAACAGGACCAGCACGAATCGGTCCGCGCCCTGCTGTCGGCGCTCCTCGACAGCTGGCCCGGCGTCGTCGGCATCACCATTCAGGCCAGCGGCACACCGATCTACCTCAACGAGCGAGGGCGCAGCGTCTTCGGCTTGCTCGAAGACGACTCGTTGCCGGCGTCGATGGAGGAGTTTTATCCGCGCTTTGCGTTCATGCGCGCGGAGGTCTTCCCTCAGCTGGAGCGGCACGGGGCCTGGTCGGGGCGCAACGTCATCGTCGACCGGCACGGACAGGAGATCCCCGTGCACCAGACCCTGGTGCGGGTCGCCGATCCCAACGGGGACCGTGCGCTCGTGGCGACGTTCATTCGAGACATGCGGGAGCTCGAGCTGCTCGAGGAGCGCGCACGCACGGCCGAGGCGCAGCGTCGCGAGCTCGCCGACCGACTCGACTCGATGCGGGGCAGCGTCGACCTCGTGGCCGCGGCGACCGTCGACGGCCAGGTGACGCTGCTCAACGAGTCGGGGCGCAAGATGCTGGGCATTCCGGCCGACCAGTCGCTCGATGGTTCGGACTTCACCTCGTTCTACCCGCCCCGCGTGCTCGACGTGGTGCGGGAGGGGATCCGTCGCGCGATCGAGTTCGGGGTGTGGTCCGACGAGGTCGTGCTGCGGGGGGCCGACGGCACCGAGATCCCGGTCCATCAGGTGATCGTCGCCAACTACGACGCCTCGGGTCGGGCCCAGTACCTGTCCACGGTGGTTCGCGACCTTCGCGACCTCGATGCGATCGAGCGTCTCGAGGCCCGGGCGCAACGCGCCGAGCAGGACCGGGCGGAGGCCGAGAACGCGGAGCGGGCCAAGACGCTCTTTCTCGCCAACATGAGCCACGAGATCCGCACGCCGCTCAACGCGGTGCTCGGCTACGCACAGCTGCTGGACCGTCGCGAGCTCGATGCCGACGCACGCGTGCTCGTGCAGGCACTGCGCGGCGCCGGCGAGCACCTGCTCGCGCTCATCGACGACGTGCTCGACATCTCGAAGGTCGAGGCCGGCGCGGTGGTGGTCGTGCCCACGGCCGTGGACCTGTCGGCGGCGATCGACCGGGTGGGCAACATCGTCCGGCCGCGCTGTGAGCAGCGCGGGCTCGACTTCATTCTCGACTCCGACCTGCCGCGTCCATGCTGGGTGGAGCTGGACGAAAAGAAGCTGATCCAGATCTTGACGAACCTGCTCGGCAACGCGGTCAAGTTCACCGAGCGGGGGCTGGTGCGTCTTTCGGTGACCGGCAACGGCGACGTCTACCAGATGACCGTGACCGACACCGGCCCGGGCATGACGTCGACCGAGCTGGCGGCCGTGTTCTCGCCGTTCTCGCAGGGGCGGGCCGGCGAGCACGCCGGCGGAACCGGCCTGGGCCTGTCGATCGCCCGCGGCCTCGCCCACGCGATGGGAGGCGAGCTGCACATTCGGCCGGGGCGCCTCGTCGGGCTGCAGGCACAGCTGACGCTGACGTTGCCGTCCTCGGCGCCCAAACCCATGCGCAAGGACTTGAGCTCGCGGCAGCGTCGGCTGGTGTCACCGGCGAGGCTGAAGGCGCTCGTCGTCGACGACGTCGCGCACAACCGCGATGTGCTGCGCCGGTTTCTCACCGAGTCGGGGGTGCTCGTGGAGACGGCCGATGACGGTCTGCAGGCGGTGGAGGCGGTCGGCCGGTTCGCCCCGGACGTGGTGCTGATGGACCTGCGCATGCCGCATCTGGACGGTGCGGGCGCGTTGGCGCGGTGCCGTGTCAGGTACCGGGGCATTCCGACGAAGTACGTCGCGGTCTCGGCCACGCAGCCGCCGGCACCGAGCGACGACGCGGCGGTCTTCGACGGCTTCCTGCGCAAGCCCATCTCGCTGCGCAACGTGTACGCCGTCCTCGAGGACGTCGTGGGCGCGAAGTTCGACGCGCTCGACGATGGACCGCAAGACCCGGCCGGTCGCACCGAGCCCGACCGGGCAGTCCCGGAGGTCGATCCGGTCTTCCGCGCGGCCGTGGCCGCGGGGGCACGGGCCGGCAAGCTGTCGCACTTGCGCCGCTTGCTCGAGGACTCGTCCGGCGATGCGGCCCGGCGGGCCTTCGTCGATCGCGTGCGCCCCTACGTGCAGCGCTGCGACCTCGAGGGCCTCGCCGAGCTCCTGGCCTCAGACGCTGGGGCCGTCAGGCCGAGATGAAGTTCTTGTCGGCCACCGAGGCCACGAAGCCATCGTGGACTTCGTTGACTTCCTTCCACTGCGGAAGGTCCTTCATCCGCGCCATCCAACGCTTGACGTTGGGGCGCGCGTCGAGGTCGACCTTGACGAGCTCGCCGCAGCTGACGAGCTGCGCGCCGAAGATGTCGGCGATCGTCATCTCGCTACCGCAGACGTAGGGCTGGTCGCCGAGGACCCACTCGTCGAGGACCCGCAGGGCCTCGGCCGACTTGTCGGCGCCCCATTGTGCCGTCGCCTTCGTGACCTCGTCGGACTGGCGGGCATGGTGCGGGTACACCTGCGGGTAGATCAGGTGGTAGCCGTACTCGCGGTAGAAGTTCGTGTTGAACCAGTCCATGCGCTCGTTGACCCGGGCGCGCGCCTGAAGGTCGCGCGGGTACAGGTCCGAGCCGGCCTTGTCGGCGACGTACTTCAAGATCGCCGACGACTCGGTGAGCACGAAGCCGTCGTCGTCGAGCACGGGGACGAGCTTGTTGGGGTTGATCTTCACGAACGCATCGCCGTGGTGCTCGCCGGTCATCAGATCGACGGTGGACAAGTCGAGGTCCGCGTGCAGCATCTTGGCCAGCATGACCACGGGTCGAGACGTGGTGGAGACGGGGTGCATGTACAGCTTCATCGTGGTGGTCAATCCCTGTGGAGATGCACTCTAACCGGCGCGCGCGGCCAGCTCGCGACGAAGTCGGGCGGTGATGAGGTGAGTTCGCACGCGGCCCACGAGCTCCTCGTGCGTGTACGGCTTGAGCAGATAGTCCGAGCCACCGGCGGTGAACGCGGTGGCGCGGTCGTCGGGATGATCGAGACCCGACACGAAGACCACGGGAACTTCGTCCAACGCGGGAAGCCGTCGCAGGCGCCGGCACGTCTCGTAGCCGTCGATGTCCGGCATGCGAACGTCGAGGAGCACGAGATCGGGCGGGGTCTGTTGGGCGATCCGCAGGGCGGAGATCCCCGAGGTGGCCACCAAAATATCGTGGTCGGGGGCCTCGAGTGCCGCCGCGATGATCGCGAGCTGGTCTGGACTGTCGTCGACGACCAGGATGCGAAAGGGCGGGGGCGAGGTCATGGGGGAGTAGGTAGTGTCGACGGCCACGTCGCGCGACGCAACCGGGACCGTCGACACCGGCTCTACTCGGCCGCTTGCGATGCCGCGGCGGCCGCGTCCAGCGACTTGATCAGCCGCGGGACGTCGAACGGAGCCAAACCGGCCACGAAGCCCTCCACGGTCGTCTCGCCCGGGTCGTCCCCGTCACGGAAGCGGACGTTGATCGTCCCGTTTTCCTGCTCCGAGGCGCCGACGACCACGAGGTACGGCACCTTCATCGTCGTGCCCGCGCGGATCTTGTAGCCGAGGCGCTCGTCGCTGGCGTCCACGTCGACGCGCAGCCCGGCCGCCCGCAGCCGCCGGGCGACCTCGCCGGCGTAGGCCACGTACTTCTCCGAGACCGGCAGGACTCGGACCTGCTCGGGGGCGATCCACAGCGGGAACGCGCCCGCGAAGTGCTCGGTCATGATGCCGAAGAACCGCTCGAGCGAGCCGTAGCACGCGCGGTGGATCATCACGGGAGTGTGTCGGTTGCCGTCGGCTCCCACGTACTCGAGACCGAAGCGCTCCGGCATCGAGAAGTCGACTTGGATCGTGCCGCACTGCCAGGTGCGACCGAGGCAGTCGCGGATGTGGAAGTCGATCTTCGGGCCGTAGAAGGCGCCGTCGCCCTCGTTGAGCTGGTACGCGCGACCGTTGCTCTCGAGCGCGCCCTTGAGGGCCGCCTCGGCCTTCTCCCAGACCTCGTCGGATCCGATGGACTTTTCCGGGCGCGTCGACAGCTCCAGCCGAACGTCCGTCAGGCCGTAGACGCCGTAGACCTCGAAGAAGAAGTCGATCAGCATCGAGATTTCGGACTCGATCTGGTCGGGCGTGCAGAAGTGGTGCGCGTCGTCCTGCACGAACGCCTGCACGCGGAACAGACCGTGTCGGACGCCCGAGGCCTCGCGTCGGTGCACGAGCCCCATCTCGGCGATGCGCAGCGGGAACTCGTTGTGGCTGCGCAGCCGGTGCCGGTAGATCATCAGGTGACCCGGGCAGTTCATCGGCTTGACCGCCATGGGGCGACCCTCGTCGGCGTCCTCGTGGATCACGTCGGGGTCCTTCTCGTCGCGAAGCTTTCGCTTCGTGAAGAACATGTTCTCCATGTAGTGGTCGTAGTGACCGGAGGTGTGCCAAGTCGTCTCCGGCAGGATGATCGGCGTGCGCACTTCCTGGTAGCCACGGCGCGACAGCTGGGCGCGCATGAACTCCTGCAGGCCGTTGTAGATGAGCGTGCCTTTCGGGTGCAGGAACGGAAAGCCCGGCGCCTCGTCCACGAAGTGGAACAGGTCGAGCTTCTCGCCGAGGACCCGGTGGTCGCGCTTTTTCGCCTCTTCGAGCAGGTGTAGGTAGTCGTCGAGCTCCTGCTTGGAGAAGAACGCCGTGCCGTACACGCGCACCAGCTGCTCGCGTGAGGCATCCGCGCGCCAGTAGGCGCCGGCGATCTTCATGAGCTTGGTGTGCTTGAGCCAACCCGAGCTCGGCACGTGCGGGCCGCGACACAAGTCGACGAAGTCGCCCATCTTGTAGAAGCTGACCGCCGGCGCGTCGGCCTTGCCCGAGAACGCCCCGTTTTCCTCGAGGCCGGCGATGATCTCCTGCTTGAACGGGTTGGCGCCGCCGTCGATCGCCTCGTACGCGCGGTAGATGTCCGCCGACTTGCTGTCGGCCTCGCAGCGCACGAACGCGTCGTCGGACTTGGCGAGCTTGTTCATCGCCGCCTCGATGCGCGGGAAGTCCGACTCCGACAGCGACTGCCCTTCGGGCAGGTAGATGTCGTAGTAGAAGCCGTCGTCGGTCGTGGGGCCGATCGTCAGCTGCGCGCCCGGGATTTCCTTCAAGATCGCCGCGGCCATCAGGTGCGCGGCGGAGTGGCGGAGCACGTCGAGCGCCCGCGGATCCTTCTTGGTCACGATCTCGACCTGATCGCCGTCGGCGAGGGCGTGGGTCAGGTCCACCGTCTTTTCGTTGACCACGCCCACGACCGCGGCCTTGGCCAGGCCGGGCGAGATCGCCTTGGCCAGGTCGAAGACCGACGCGCCGTCGTCGATGTGCTTGTCGGATCCGTCAGGTAGTGAGATTCGGATGCTCATGCTCGCCTCGCGAGGAGATAGCGGGTTTGAACCAACGAAAAAACCCCCGGGGGTAAGCCGGGGGTTTTTCGTGTACGAGGACCCCCAGCCGTCAGGCCGTCGTGGTGGTCCCCGTGGTGAAATCGTTCACCGAGTTATCATAGCCGCTGCTGACAGGTTGCCAAGGGCCGATTGCATGGGAGTGAGCGCACAACCCGCCCTCAGCATCCGAAGAACACCCCGCACGCGTCGCTGCAGGGCGAGCAGGCGCAGGCCGCGAGCTCCGAGAGCGTTTCGAAGCCGGGCTCGTGGGCCGTGTAGCAGGCGTCGGCGCACGCTTGATCGGTACACAGCTGGTAGCAGTCGCGCGCCGCGGCACAGTCGGGGTTGGCATCGCATGCGGCATTTTGGGCGGCACACGAGGCGACCCCTTCGGCGCAGGTGAAGCACGCGGTCGGACCGGCGCAGTGGGCCTCGTTGCAGACGTCGGAGTTCGCACAGCCGTTGCCGCATCCTCCACAGTTGTCGTGGTCGAAGGAGACGTCGATGCAGTCGCCACCGCACACGGCCTCGCCGAAGTCGCAGCCTTCGACCGTGAACGATTCCGAGCTCATCGTCACGAGCTCGAGCCAGCCCTCCGGCTGCACGGTGGTGTCCAGGAGCTGACCGGTGGTCGACAGATCGGTGTGCAGCTCGGTTCGCTTGCGCGTGACCGTGAGCGTGATGCCCGACAGCGCGCCGCCGTCGATCGCGGCGTCGATGGCCTCGCGCGGGAAGGAGAACGAGCCGGTCGCGTCGTCGGCCTCGCACACCACGGTCCCGACCTGACCCTCGATGCTGGCGACCGCGGCCGTCACCGTGATCGACTCGGCGCCCGCCGTCCATCCGATGGGGATCGGGCCGTCGCCGTAGGCCTGCTGGATGCCCAGCAGCTCGAGGTCGGTCTGCAGCAGGCTCGTGGCCTCGAACTCGCGCGAGAACGCCTCGTAGCCCGCGGCGGTCGCCCCCGACGCGTCGACCGACAGGGTGCTACCGGGAGCGAACGGGGCACCGCTGGCCTCACCGTTGAATGTGTAGGGCGGAAACAGGGTGAGGGCGGTCGTCGTGCCGCCGAAGGTCAGCGCGCCCGCGTCGAACGTCTCGACGGCCTTGCACGAGGCGTTGCCCGGCGACGGGAAGTAGCAGACTTGGCCCGGCCCACAGTCGGCGTCGCAGATGTCCAGGCACGTGGACTGGCAGGCGTCGTCGAAACCACAGTATTCGCCGACGTCGCAGCCGCTGTCGCCGCAATCGGGGGCCAGGCTGATCGTGCAACCCGCCACCTCCTGCGTGCACGCCTTGGCCACGAGTGCGGCGTCGGGCACGAACGACGCGCTGACGATCGGCGTGGCGTTGCCGCCTTCGGCCGCGTGCGCTTCGCCGAGCATGATCGTACCCATCGCGTGCGGGCCGGCCGGCGGTCCACCGTCGTCGCCCGGGCCGTCGGTATCGCCATCGTCGGCATCGGGTCCGCCGGGGCCGCCGTCGGTGCCCGGACCGGCCGTGCCGTCGGCATCGCCGTCGCCGTCGGTGCCCGTGCCGTCGGCCGCCGCGTCGTCACCTCCTTCATCGGAGCCGGGGCAACCGGTGGACAACGCCACGGCGATCAACGCCGTCACAACGTGGGGACGCAAGGAAGTCATCGACATGCACGCACTGACGGCGACCCGTTTTCGCGGTTGCATCGAGACGGTGTCTCGTCGCTGGGACAAAACGCGAGTCAGTCGTCGGCCGGTCGCGCGAACAAGTGCACGGAGAGTCCACCGTGCTTGGTCGTCGCGCGGGACACCAATCCGAGCTTGGCCGCCGCGACGGTGCGGGCGTCGGGCGAGACCATCGCCATGCGCCACCGTGGACCGAGCTCGCGGACCCGTTGTCCGAATCGGGCGTACAGGGCTCGCACGTCGCCTTCGGTGCGCACGCGCTTGCCGTACGGCGGGTTGGTGACCACCGCGCCGGGCGGCAGCGAAGGCAGCGGCACCTCGTGCAGATCGGCGATGGACAGATCGAGATCGTCGAGCACGCCGGCCCGCTCCGCGTTGCCCTGCGTCGCTCGCAGTGCGCCTTCGACCCGGTCACGGCCGACGATCGGCGCGGGGGCGCGGGCGAGGGCCTGCGCGTCGAGGCGCTGCCGCTGGGCAAGGACGGACGCGCGGTCGGCCAGTTGCGTGTGCACGACCGAAAACTCGCGTAGTCGGCCCGGGGCGAGCCCGCGGGCCATCGTGGCCGCCTCGATGAGCAGCGTGCCGGCGCCCATCATGGGATCGACGAACGGGGTCGTCCGGTCCCACCCGCTGACGAGGATCAGCGCCCGCGCCAGGTCTTCGCGCAGCGGCGCCTTCGCGGTCTGCAGCCGCCAGCCGCGACGGTGCAGCGCCTCGCCGGATGTGTCCAACGACAGCTCGCACACGTCCCGGTGCATGCGCGCGACGATCGTGACCGTCGGCGCGTCGTCGGCGACCGGGCCGAGCTGGGCGGTGATCGCTTCGCGGATGCGCTCGGCGATGCCCTCGGAGTGGTACAGCCGCGAACGCTTGGCCGTGGCCGAGACCTCCACGGCGACGCCGGGGCGGATCCACGACGTCCAGTCGATGCGTGCGGCCTTGCGCGCCAGCTCGGGGAACGCCCGCGCCCGAAGCTCGCCCACGCGCACCAGCACTCGGCTGGCGACCCCGAGCTCGAGGTTGGCGCGCACGACCAGGTCGGCGTCGCCGCGCATCGCCACGCCGCCGGGCTCGATCGTCGGGTCGACGGCGTCGGTGCCGAGCGTCTGCCCGATCTCCTCGGCGAGGATCGGCTCGAGGCCCGGGGCACAGGTCGCGACGATCGCGAGAGGGTCGGTCACGTCAGGGCAGGACTTCGCCGGTGATCCACTCGAACGCCAGCCGGCGCAGCTCGTCGTGGCCGAGGTCGTTGGGGTGGATGCAATCGGCGGCGGTCCACTCGTCGTCGGATGCGTAGCCGTGTCCGGCAAACAGCCCGTGCAGGTCGAGCAGGTACTGAGCGCGCTCGCCGACGCTGTCGGAGATCACGAGGTTCCAGTCGCCGAAGTAGCCCGCCGACGCGAGGACCGGGAGCCCTTGCCCGAACGAGCAGCCGTTGATGCCGAAGTCGCCGACGCCATCGGAGGCATCGAAGAGGTTGGTCTCGAAGATGGTGACTTCCACGCCGGCCCCGAAGCGGTCCGGGGTCAGCAGGTCGTCGAGCGCCGCTTCGAGGTTGTTGCGCATCGCGATGCGCTGCTGGAGGTCGTCGCCGGTGGTGATGGCCGACAGGGCGTTTTGCAGGTCCTGACCACCCACGGTCACGACCACCGCGACGGGGCCGATCATCGTCGCCGGGAGCTCGGTGATCTGGTCGGCGAGCGAGGCCGTCGACGCGCCGACGAACGCTTGGTTGTAGACGTCGAGGGCCCCGCCGTAGAACGTCTCGAGGTCGGCCCGCAGCAGGTCGTGGTAGTAGGGCGGATCGCCGCCGCCGGCGGAGATCGAATCGCCGAGGAACACGATCGAGCCGAGATCGGGCAGCGAAGCGGGCTCCGTCGGTGGCTCGGTGATCCCCGTGTCGCCGGGGCCACCGCTGTCGGAGTCGTCACCACTGCCCGCCGTGTCCGACCCGTCCATCGGGTCCGTCCCGCCGCCCATCGGGGTCGTCACCGAGGTCACCGCGCCCGAGGTCCCGCTGGCCAGGGGAGCCGGCGGGGGGGAGTCGCCGTCCCCGCAAGCCAGCAGCGTTGCGAGCAGGGCGAGCGGGAGAGGGCGAGGGTCGAACGTCATCACGTGGCTCCAAGTCCAAGAAGGGGGTGCCGACAATGTGCCATCGCCGGGCCGAACTCGCGAATCCTCGCGACAATTCGTCCATGCGCGCGGGACCAACGCCTGCGCAGGGCGTCGGGCGCCGCGGTACCTTGGTCGTCGCGATGCCCACGCCGTGGTTGCTCGCGCTCGCCCTCGCGGCGGCGCCCGACGATGCCGCCGCCGAGCCCGGTCCCGCGGTCGCGGCCGTCGACGATCAGTTGACGATCGAACCGGGCGCGACGTGCCTACGACGCGAGCGACTGCTCGACCAAGTCGTGCACTGGCTCGGGTCCGAGACCGTCGACGCGCGACTGACGATCGAGGTCACCGGGGTACCGGGCGACGAGCGAGCGGTGCTCGTCGTGCTGCGCGATCGCGGCACGTCGATCGCCGAGCGACCGTTCGAGTCGTTGCCCGCCGACTGTGGCGACGCGCATGCGGCCGTCGGCCTCGCGATTGCGATGGCGATCGATGCGACGGTGCTCGAGTCGCTCGGCGTGCAGTGGACGCCGCCGCCCCCACCGCCGGCGCCGATCGATCCCCCACCGGCACCGGTCGAGCCGGAGCCGGCACCGCCGCCGTCTCGGCCCGATCCTCCACCGCCGGACCGCGAGCCGACGCGCATGCAGATCCACGGGCGCGTCGGTGGCGTGTTCACGGTCGGCAGCCCGCCGGGACTCGGCGGCGGGGGCGAAGTCGGCGTCGAGCTCGGCTTTCGGGAGATCGTCGACCTCCATCTCGGGGCGCTCGCCGCGACGTCGGGTCGACGCACGTTGGACGCCGACCAAGGTACGTCGGTGTCGGCGTCGCTGGTCGGGGGACGCCTCGACGTGTGTACCGGGCCGTGGGTCGGCAAGGTTCGACCGCGCGCGTGCACCGGGCTCGTCGCGGGTGCGGCGATCGCGGCCGGTCGCGGGTTCGTGCTCGATCGCACCGTCGCCTTGCCGTGGGTGGCGATGGCGCTGTCGGGGGACGTTCGCGTGCGGCTGACCTCGCGGCTGCAGCTGGAATTCGGCCTCGATGGCCTCGTAACTGCGGTTCAGCCCGGTCTGGACGTCGAGAGCCTCGACGGGCCGCAGCCGGTGCGGGACTTCGGCCGCTTTTCGATCATGGCCGGGGTCGGGGTGGTCATTGGCTTTCGCTGAAGGATCGACGGACACTGAGCCATCTACCGGTGGGAAGCTCAACAAAGCCCGTGCCGGCCAATGAGCACCTCGACGCAGCTGCGCTGTATCGCGCGCATGCGGACTTCGTCGCCCGCTTTCTGCTGCGCCTAGGGGCTTTCGGCCAAGATGTGCCGGACCTCATGCAAGAGGTCTTCTTGGTGGCCCACCGTCGAGGGGGGTTCATCACGGGCCGCGCGAAGCCGACCACCTGGCTTGCCGAAATCTCCTTTCGCGTTCTGTCCGACCGTCGCAAGAAAACCCGACGAAAGCTCGAAGACTCCGATACCGAAACGATCACCATGGTCCCGTCCGAGGCGGTCTCGCCCAGTGACCGGACCGAGTCGCGACAGTCCCTGTCGCGCGTTCAGCAAGCCCTCGAAACCCTCACTCCGGAAAAGCGCAGCGTGTTCGTTCTGTTCGAGCTCGAAGGCGAGTCCTGTGACTCGATCGCCCAGGGATTGGGAATCCCGGTGGGCACCGTGTACTCGCGGCTTCACGCCGCGCGTCGCGACTTCGCCAAGGCACACACGCGACTGACCGAAGAACCCGCGAACGCCTCGTCGTCCAAGAAGATGCAGCGCAGCGCGGTGATTGGAGCAGGTGCATGACCGTCGAACCGACCCGGTTGATCGACGACGCCGTCACGGCGGGCACGCTCAAGGGCGACCTCGAGGTCGCCGCGGCCGCCCGTGTGGAAGGCCTCGACTTTTCTGCCGGACTCGCCTCGCTGCAGTCGGCGATCGGCGCCGAGACGGGGGCCATTCCCGTCGTCGGTCCGTCGGCCGGCGGCTCGCTCGGACCCAAGATCGCGGTCGCGGCCGTCGCCGTGGGCATCGCGGCTTGGTTCGGTCTGCGTCAGCCCACGCCGCCCCCGACGCCGCACGTGCCCGTCGCCGTCGCGACGCCGCAGCCCGAGCCGTCGTCGTCGTTCGGCGCGGGCCGGTCGTCGCCGCAACCGACGGCGCCGGCACTCGAGCCGGTGATCGACGACGTGCCCACCGTCGCCGCGGTGCCGGACGAGGAACAAGACGAGGCGACGGCCGTCACGCCGGAGCCGGCGGCGGAGCCGGAGTCCACGGACAAGTCCAAGCCTCGCCGCACCCGCGTCGTCGGCGAAGACCAAGACGAAGATCCGCATGCGTCGGTGCTCGAAGAAGCCAAGGCCGTGCAGGCGGCCCGGCGCGCGCTCGCGAGTGCGCCCAGCGATGCGTTGCGGCACGCCCGGCAGATCGCCAAGGACTTCCCGAAGGGCCAGCTCGTCGAAGAGCGACGCGCCATCGAGATCCAGGCGCTCGCCAAGCTCGGCCGCGACGACGAAGCGCGCGAGAAGGCCGAGACGTTCCTGGCCAAGTACGGCAGAGGTCCGCACGCCGCGGCCGTGCGCCGCGCGACCGGGCTGTAGACTCCTTCGAGAAGACGGACGGCCGCGCGCGCCCCGGTCCTGCCGTGTCGAGGGCGCACTCGGGCGGCGCGGGCGAAGGCCCGGCGTCGGAAACGTCGAATAGGGCGGCGGGAGGGCCCCGCCGTGGTTCGGTCGCCGTGGTGGCGGTATGGTTGTGTGGTGACAAGCCGCACCGAGCCGGTCGCGCTCGCCGTGGTCGCCGCACTCGCGGTCACGGCCGGGTCGGCGTGTCAGGTGCGCGGCGTGATCGGCTCCAACCTCGACGACGACGGCGGCGAGACGTCGACGGCCGGCACCGGGGCGGACGGCACGAGCACGGGCGCAAGCCTCACCACGCCCGGCACGAGCCCGGGTGACACGGGCCTGAGCGGAACCTCCGCCGGTGACGCGACGACCTCGCCCGGCATCGTCTTCGACGTCGGCGCTCCCGATGCACCGCGCCAGTGTCCCGCCTTCGCGCACAGCTCGTGCGATGCCGAAGTCGCCGACCCGATGCAGGCACTGGGCATCAACTGCCCGGGCCCGGGACCCAAGGCGACCGGAACGCTCACCGGCGCGTCGGGTGCCTATCGCGTGCACGAGGGGACGATCGGCACGCATGGCTACTTCTCCCCACGCGAGGGCAACCGGATGCTCATCCTGTCGACCGGGATCGCCGGCGAGATTCCGGTGCCCGCCAGCGAGCTGTGTCCGGGCTGTCCCGATACGGACTTCGGTCAGCCGGTCATCAACGTGTTGCCCGCACCGATCGACGTACGTGACGTCGACGACACGTCGACGTGCACCGACGACCCGGAGCTCATCGGCACGGGCGACTGCTCCAACTCGCTCGAGCAGGAGTGGACCGCGGGCACCGGCGCGTACGACTACGTCGAGCTGCGGATGACCGCGGAAGTGCCCCCCGGCTTCGACGCGCTGCGCTACCAGTTCGCGTTCTTCTCGTCGGAGTATCCGTTGTGGTTCGACCACGAGTCGCCGTGGAACGACATGTACGTGGCGTGGCTGGAGTCGGAGGCGTGGACGGGCAACATCTCCTTCGACGAGATGGGCAATCCGATCTCGATCAACGGGGTGTTCCTCGACTTCCGGGATGCGCCGGCGGCCGGGTGCGACGAGCCGTGCGAGGCCCCGGAGCTCGCCGGCTTCGCGATGGAGGGCCACGCCGGCACGCGCTGGTTGGAGACGGTCGCGCCGGTGGTCGGGGGGGAGACGATCGAGTTGGTGTTCGCGGTCTTCGATCTGTCCGACGGATCGTTCGACAGCGCCGTCGTCCTCGACGACTGGGACTGGACGTGTAGTGGGGGACCCCCGATCACCGCACCCGTGGGCTGACGTGAAGGAGTCGCGGTCGGGTCACCATGAACCGATGGTGGACAGGACGGCCCGTTGCGCGCTCGTCGCGGCAATGCTGCTCGGTGGTTGCCTGATCAAGGAACGAGCCGGAGCGGCCGCCGGTGGTGCGGAAGAGGACGACGCCGACGCGTCCGGCACGAGTGAGGATCTCGACACGCCGGAGCCGGGGCCGGCGACCACGGCGCCGGTGGGCGGATCGGACGAAGGACCCGGCGACACGACGACCGGTCGAACGGAGCCCGAGGCCACGACGACCGGTCCCCTGACCGACGGGGGAGCGTCGACGACCGGTGCCGGCGTGACGTTCGTCGGAGACTGCTGCGCACCGCAGCGCTCGGCCGGATGCGAGGACGAGGTCGTGGCGACCTGCGTGTGCGAGCTCGATCCCTACTGCTGCGGCACCTCGTGGGATGCGGTGTGTGTCGACCTGATGATCGACGCGGGTTGTCACGCGTGTGCTGCGGACACGATGCCGACCAACGGCGATACGCCCGGCAACTGCTGTGCGGCCGGGCTCGCGAAGGGTTGCCTCGACGACGCGGTGCGCTCGTGCGTGTGCGGCCTCGATGCGTTCTGCTGCGAAGTGCAGTGGGACCAGACCTGTGTCGACCATGTCGACGAGATGGACTGCGGCACGTGCCGGGTCCCCGGCGCGGCGTGCTGCACGTCGGGCCAGGAGCCGGGGTGCGGGCAGGATCCGCGGATCGAGGCGTGCGTGTGCGCCCAGGATGCGTTCTGCTGCAGCTCGAGCTGGGACGATCTGTGCGTCGACGAGGTCGTGCAGTTCGGTTGCGGGGACTGCACGCCGCCGTCCCCGGGCGATTGCTGCGAGGTCACCGGCGCGCCGGGCTGCGCGGACCCGATGCTCGCCGCGTGCGTGTGCGCCACCGATGCCTTCTGCTGCTCCAACATGTGGGACCAGATCTGTGTCGAGGAGGTCGGATCGCTCGGGTGCGGCATGTGCCCGGACATCGCGACGAGCGGCGGCATGGGCATGGACACGGGGTTCGATTCCGCGGGAAGTACCGGGTATCTGCCCGGCACGAGCGGCACCGGCTGAGGCGCGTTCATTCGTCGTTTCAGTGGCCGGCGTTCGTTTTTGCCCGGGGACGCGGGGGTCGGGCGAATGCGCTCGCAGGCCGTGAGCCGGCAGACGAAAAAAGCTGCTCGGACCTTCGAAGGAATCCCGCAGTCCCGGCCATGAAGGAAGTGAATCTCCTGTGGATCGAAGAGGCGGGTTGGTCCCCGTGTCTTGGATCGGCATCCCAAGGTTGGCGGGTCGCTCTCCCCGGGGCGGCCCGTCTTTTTTTAACCCCCGCACGCGGGGGGATGGTTCGTCGCGGGGCTTCAGTAGCTGCCGGCGGGGGGGTCGGTGGGGACTTGGCCGCGGTGCGGGGACAGCACGGTCTCGTCGACGCAGACGTCCGGCCCGAGGGGGCCGAGGCCGTGGTGGTTGGAGATGCAGAGGCGGGCGTCGCCGACGGGGGTCAGCCGCAAGGCGGGGCTCATCCCGGTGTGCACGTACCAGTCGGCCCGCAAGGTCGCGAGCGGCTTGCCGGTCGTGTCGGTGAGCGCGGTGCCAGCGGGCACGCGCTGCCAGCCGCCCGAGACGAGCATCCCCATGCCGCCGGCGGCTTTTTCTTCGATCGGCTCGCCGACGAGCCGGACACACCGGCGCTCCCACGCGATCAGGGAGGCGGCGCCGGGGGCCGGCCCGTTCGCGTGCACGCTCGCGTCCCACTCGCCGACCCGGATGCGGAACCGCTTGGCAGGATTCGACGTCCTCCCCATCGCGAGCTCGGGTGCGGCCGGGCTCGGGCGGTACGCGAGCCCGACCTCCTTTGCCGCGACGTCGAGCCACACGGCGTCATCGGGCAGGGGCACGCGCACCTTGGTGCCCACGACGCGCTCGCCGGCGGCGAACGAGACCTGCGTGTCGTCGGGCCACGTGCGAACGAACGGTCGCACGAGGACCGGGATCAGCAGGTCCTTGCGGACGAACCATGTCTCCACGGTCGGGGGCGCCCACGCGCCGCGGCTGGTGCAGTGATCGTCGGAGATCTCGGACGGAAAGCCGACTTCCACGACCTCGCCGTGATCACGCTCGACGCGCGCGAGCACCGTGGGGCGGGGCTTGGCATCCGACTTGGATTCGGGGGCCGGACGGGTCGCCGCACGGGCCGCCGCGAGATCGGGCCAAGCGCCCCTGGAATCGTCGAGCAGCACGAACATCCCGGGCTCGAGCGCGTGATCGGCAGAACGACGCGACGCGATGGCCGTCGCATCGTCCTCGGCCTCGACGCGTGGTGTGTCCGCGTTCGCGGCGACCTCGCTCGCCGATCTCGTCGCGGGCGGCGTTGGGCGTTGTCGCGCATCCTCGGCGCCGGTTCCTGTCGTGGCGCATCCGGCCATGGCCCACGCCACGGCCACGAGTTTCACCTTGTCGTCGACCATTCGGCGGGCCCCGGCGTGAAGTGTACGCGCGAGGCCTTTGGTTTAAGCAGGCCGTGTGCGGGCCTCCGCCCGCGTCACGGGCACGTGGTGCCGTGGCGGACGCCCGCGGCGGTTCTCCACGTCCACGCGACGTTGTCGATGAACTCGTAGACGCGGGCGGCGATCCGTACCTTGAAGAAGAAGTGATCGTCCTGCAGGGTGGGCAGGTTGCTCCCTTCGTCGAGCAACATCCAGCACGAGCTACCGAACCCGATGTTGATCCACTGACCGTGGTAGTGCGCCTGCGCGAACTTGCTCCATTTGATCCCGGGCGGATACAGGTTGAGCCAGGCCCCCCACACGGTGGCGTCGGCCCGCATGTTCGGACACATCTGCTGGGTGATCGACATGGCCGCCGGCTGGCCCGGGCCGTCGCGCGTGATCGGACGGAAGGTGAAGGCGAGTCCGCGCCCGAACACGCTGCTCGCCTCGGTCACGAATTGTGCGGGGCACTGCGTGGACCCGTAGGTGAAGGGCTGAATTCCGGCCGGGGATGCGGCCTCGTCGGTGACGTAGCCGCACGTCGGGTCGGGGCTCATCGCGATGGTCGCGCCCACCTCGGGATCGGCGAGGCTCTGCGTGGCACATGCGGTCTGTCCGGCGGCGATCGGGATGTCGATTCCCCCGTACAGCTGCTCGGCACCCCACAGCTCCGTGATGGTGTCGGGCCCGAACGGGCGCATGGTGGACGGGTCGAGATCCTCGACCACGGACACGTCGACGAGCTCGTCGAGCGCAGGGTCGTCGAGGTCGATGTCGGTGTCAGGATCGATGGCCTCGACCACGTCGGCGAGGCTCTCCGGGGGACCTTCCGCGAGGAGGTCGGGCTGCGCCGCCTCGTCGAGCTCCACCGCCACCGTTTCGAGCAGGGCCTGGACCTCGGCGTCCCGGAGCTCCGCGTCCTCCGTGTCGACCGCGCAAGCCGCTCCTCCGAACGCGAATACGGCGAAAGCTGCAATCGAACATCGACGAACCACCATGAGGTGATGGACGCAGGCACTGGCAGGTGTGACGCCAGGACGTGTCTTTAGATCTCGATTTCCAGCGGGCGCGGGGCGTGGAGCTGCGCGGCCAGGCCCATGATGTCCGCGTAGTTCCACACCTCGGCGATGCGGCCGTCGACAATGGACATCGTGGCGTCGACCGCCCGGCTCAGCGACAGCTCGTGGTGGCCCCACACCGCGCCGAGCAGGTCGTCACGAGACACCGCCTCGTCGGCCCGATCGACGAGGTAGCCGAGCGCCTCCGCTTC
>CALBMM010000197.1 GCA_937896535.1 uncultured Pseudomonadota bacterium | reverse complement strand
CTTCCAGGAGATGATCGCCCGCGACGAGTTCGCCGAGTACGCGATGGTGCACGGCAACATGTACGGCACGTCCGCGCGCAACGTGCAGCGGGCGCTCGAGCTGGGCCAGGACCTGCTGTTCGACATCGACTACCAGGGCGGTCGCGCGCTGCGGGCGAAGTTCCCGCACGATGTCGCGTCGGTGTTCATCCTGCCGCCGAGCGTGCAGGAGCTCGAGCGACGACTCCGCGGTCGTGGCACCGATTCCGCCGACGTGATCGCACGCCGCGTGCGGGTAGCCCGCGAGGAGCTGCGACACTACGCTGAGTACGACTTCCTCGTGATGAACGACCACCTCGAACGCGCCTACGACGCCCTTCGGGCGGTATACGTGGCGCAGCTGCACGCGCAGGCCCGGATGCGCTCGCTCGCCGAAGCGGTGCTGACGGGTCAGGAGGAGCTACTTTGAGTGCCGATGGCTCGCCGAAGCCCGCGCCCGCCATCGTCCCCTCCGCTGCGCTCGGTGAGCTTCCGACCGCGGTGACCGAGGAGACCCTCGCCGACGGGACGGCGCTGCGCCAGCTCGTCCGTGAGGTTCGCCACCAGCTGCCTGGGGCCGACGCCGACGCCGTCACGCGCGCGTTCGAGCTCGCCTGCAGCGCACACGCGGGGCAGCGCCGCAAGAGCGGCGAGCCGTACCTGGTCCATCCCGTTCGGGTCGCCCACACGATCGCGCAGCTGGGGTTGGACACGTCGTCGGTGGTCGCCGGGCTGCTGCACGACTCGGTCGAAGACAGCGACCTGACCGTCTACGATCTGACCGAGCAGTTCGGCCGCGACGTCGCGCAGATCGTCGACGGCGTGACCAAGCTCGGCAAGGTGCCGTACCTGTCGCGGCAGGAGCAGCAGGCCGAGAGCTTCCGCAAGATGCTCTTGGCGATGAGCCAGGACATCCGGGTGCTCGTCGTCAAGCTGCTCGATCGTCTCGACAACATGCGCACGCTCGAGCACATGGCGGTCGACAAGCAGGAGCGGATCAGCCGGGAGACGATGCAGATCTACGCCCCGCTGGCCCACCGCCTGGGCATCGAGTGGGTCCGCCGCGAGCTGCAGGACCTGTCGTTTCGCTACCTCGAGCCCGTCGCCTACGCGGCGATCACCGCCGACATCGATCGCATGCTGGCCGACAACCCCGGACTCGTCGACCGCGGCGCCGACCTGCTGCGCACCGCGTTCGTGGAGGGGGAGGGGCCGCGCACCGGCGTGCCCCCCTTCGAGGTCGACGGCGAGGACATGCGTTGGGAGCGGGACGTCCCCGTCGAGATCCGCGCCACGCTGCGCCCGCCGTTTCGCGTCCATCGTCGGCTCGAGGCGTCCGGGCGCGGGGTCGACCAGCTCTCGGACATCGTCACGTATCAGGTCGTCGTGCCGCGGCGCGAGCAGTGCTACACGGCGCTGGGGACCCTCCACGCCCAGTTTCGCCCCGCGCCGGGCCGCTTTCGCGACTACATCGCGCTGCCGCGGCCCAACCACTATCGGGCGCTGCACACCACGCTCATCGGTCACGACGGCGAGCGCCTCGAGGTGCAGGTGCGGTCGCGGTCGATGGACGAGGTCGCCGAGCGCGGCGTGATCGCGGCGTGGCGGGGCAATCGCGGCGCGGCGTCGACCGCCGGCCCGCGGCTGCAGTGGCTACGCGGCCTGATGGACTGGCAGGAGGAGGTCGTCGACCCCAACGAGTTCATCGAGGCGGTCAAGGCCGACCTGTTCGCCGACGAGGTCTACGTCTTCACGCCCAACGGCGACATCCACACCTTCCCCAAGGGCGCGACGCCGATCGACTTCGCGTTCGCGATCCACAGCGACGTGGGCATGCATTGCTCGGGGGCGCGGGTCAACGGTCAGCTCGTGCCGCTGCGCTACCGGCTCAGGCAGGGCGACACGATCGAGATCCTGACCAACCCCAACCACGGTCCGCGCGAGGAGTGGCTCAAGATGTGCGTGAGCTCGAGGGCGCGCGCGCGGATCAAGCAGCACCTTCGCCAGACGGAGCGCTCGCGTCTGCGTGCCCTCGGCCGCAGCCTCGTCGAGCAGGGGCTGTCGGCGCGCGGCCACTCGCTCGCCGAGCTCGAGC
This sequence comes from uncultured Pseudomonadota bacterium, assembly GCA_937896535.1. GTDB lineage: Bacteria > Myxococcota_A > Polyangia > Nannocystales > Nannocystaceae > CALBMM01. The sequence continues at coordinate 12,702 of CALBMM010000197.1, read as the reverse complement.
GCGACGGCACGCTGGCGACCCACGCCGAGGGGCTCGGCCTGCCCAAGGACGCGCGCACGCCCGAGGGGATCTACGAGGCGGTCGGTGCCGGGCAGCTGATGGTCGACGACGTCGCCGATCGGATCGGCGCCCGCGACCAACCAGGTGAGTCCGATCAGAATCTGCTGACGCGGGTGCTGCGAAGGGTGACGTCGCGTGCGAGCACGTCGCGAACCTCTCCGCCGGGCGGCGCCGATGCGCTCGGCAGCACCGCGGCCGCGCCGATCGTCGTCACACGCGAGCGTGTCGTCGCGACGACCGGTGGTCCGCCCATGATCCTGCTGTCGCCGTGCTGCTCGCCGGTTCCAGGCGATCCCCTCGCGGCGTTCTTCGAGCCCGGCCGCGGCATCGTGGCGCATGTTCAGGGGTGCCCGGAGGCGCTGGACTCCATGGCCGAGCGCCGGGTCCATCTCGCCTGGGAGCCCGGCCTGCGCCTGGATCGGCCGGTGACGGTCGAGGTCAAGACCGCCAATACCGTCGGTCTGCTCGCGGAGATGAGCCGAGCATTTTCGCACGAGGGCGTGAACATCAAGCAGGCCAACTGTCGGACGTCGCCGGACGGCCAGCGGGCGACGAACACGTTCCACGCGACCGTGGGCGATCTGACGCAGCTGGGATTGCTGGTCTCGCGCCTCAAGCGGATCGAGGGCGTGATCGGCGTCGAGCGGGTGTTTTCGCCCGGATCGGGCACGTATGCCCAGCTATGAGGCGCGTGGGCCCGTCGCTTGACAGCCGCGGGGCCCCGCCCTAAAAGACGGCCCGCCATGGCTTCGTTCACGCAGATCTCCAAGGCCAAGCGGGCCCGTCGACACAAAAAGGCTGGCGCCGCGCGCAAGGCCAAGATGGCCCGCCGTAGCACCGTCTCGGCCCAGGAGTTGTTCGCCGACCTCGGCGAGCCGGGCAAGCCCGCGCCGCAGGCCGCGAAATCGGTCAAGTAGCACGAACCTCGTGCCGCCGCGATGAGACCGCGGCGTTCTTGATTCGGTCCCGCGCCGCGCCGTAGTCTCGACGTCGCTGCGGTTGCACCTGCAGCGGCTCGGACGACGGAATGACGACATCTCAGCTACCCCCCGGCACTGTCGTCGAAGGGGGCTTTCAGATCCAAGCTGCGCTGCGGTCGCGCACCGGCGCGACGACGTATCAGGCCACGGACCCGCAGGGCAGGGCCGTTCACGTCACCGCGTACGACCCTTCGTGCTTTCCGTCCGCGCTCGTGCTCGAGCGCAGCTTGCGGGAGCTGCGGCAGCTCGCGACGGTGCAGTCGCACCACGTCCAGTCCGTGCTCGCGTGCGGCAAGCTCGACGGCGGAGGACTGTTCGAGGTCAACCCGCCCACGGACGCGATCACGCTCGCCGATCAGCTCACCGCGGGACCGCTCGCCGGACCCGACGCGGCGACGATCGCGACGCAGGTCGGCGAAGCGCTCCTGACCGCGCAGCAAGCCGGCGTCATCCACCGCAACCTCGGACCTCGGACCGTGCTGCTCGGGCAGACCGGCGCGGTCGTCGGTGGCTTTGCCGTCGGTGAGCCGCAGGGGGGCAACAGCTTCGGGCCGGCCGAGACGATCGCGCCCGAGCAGGTCGAGGGCAAGGTCGTCGACCAGCGCACGCTCATCTACAACCTCGGCGCGCTGATGCATCAGATGCTGACGGGCCGGCCGCTGTTTGCGGGCGACGCCGCGGCACAACTGCACCAGCACGCGAGTGCCGACGCCCCCGGTGACGTGCATCCGAACCTGCGGCGCGCGCTCGGCAAGGACCCCCGCATGCGGCCGATGATGCTCAAGCAATTCTTGCTCGAGCTGCGTGCGATCGGTGGCCTGACGGGGCCGGCCTCGATGGGGGCGCCCTCGGGTCCCGCCACGGCGGCGCCCGCCGGCAGCAAGCCCACGTCCCGCGGTTGGACCATGTTCATGCAGGACGAGGGCGAAGGTGGTGGTGCGGCTGCGGCTGCACCCGCGCCGGCGCCCGCGCCGAGCCAGCCTGCCGCCGCTCCGACGCCGGCCGCCCCCGTGGCTCCGCCGGTGGCCCAAGGCAGCAAGCCGAGCACGCGCGGTTGGACCATGTTCATGCAGGCGGCCGAGGGGGACGACGCCGCCGCCGCGGCACCGGGTCCCGCCGCTGCACCGGCCCAGCCCGCGGTCGCGGCGCAGCCCGCCGCACCGGCCGCGCCGCCGGCCGGCCCGCAGCCGAAGACACGCGGTTGGACCATGTTCATGGAGGCCGCCGAGGAACCGGCCGAAGACGCGGCTGCGGCCGCGCCGGCCCAGCCCGCCGCACCGGCCGCGCCACCCGTCGCGGGGGCGCCCAAGACCCGTGGCTGGACCATGTTCATGGAGGGCGAGGAGGAGCAGGCCCCGGCGTCGCCCGAGCCGGTGGCCGCCGAGCCCGTCGCCCCGGCGACGCCGCCGTCGACCGCGGACGCCGGCGCGGCCCAGCCGAAGACGCGCGGTTGGACCATGTTCATGGACGCCGCCGACGAAGACGGCGACGCCTCCGATCCGTCGGCACCCGGGCAGCCGGGGATGGCCGCGGCGCCCGGCGAGCCCGCGGCCGATATCGGTGGCGGCAAGAAGAAACAGCGCGGCTGGACCATGTTCATGGAGTCGCCGATTCCGGACGGACCGTCGCCCGGCGGCGCGAACAAGGTGGCGAGCCCGCTGCCGACCTCGCCGGCGCCCGAGCCCGCGGCGAAGGCCGCCGATCAGAAGGGATGGACCGTCTTCGGCGTCGCCGCGCCGGGGGCTGCGACGCCGGACGTGGACGAGCCCGCTGCACCCGCGCCGGCGCCTCGCATGCCCGCGGGTGGCAACATCGACGCCACGATGCCCGCCGGGGCCGACTTCAAGCCACTCGTGGCCCCGACATCCACGCCGCCGGCGCCGACCTCGGGTCGGTCGCAGCGCGGCCAGACCGTGATCTCGACGAGCCCGCCGCTGGAGCGGCCGGCCGACCACGCACCTCCCGTCGCGGGCGGTCAGGACAAGACCATGATGACGCCCGAAGGCATGATGCCGTCGGCGGCGGTCATCCACGAGGCGCCGTCCGGTCCGATCCCGACGCCCTCGCATGCGCCCGCGAGCGCGCCGCCGCGGCCCGCCTCGGGACCGGGTGGCACCGCGCTGGCCAACCCGTCGCCCGCGGCGCTCGACAAGCCCAAGTCCAAGACGATGCTCTGGGTCGTCGTGGGCGTGGGCGCGGCCGCTGCGATCGGCGTCGGGATCTGGTTGGCGGCGACCTGACCCACCATTTGCGGCGGGCTCGGCCGAAGGCGGCTCAGCCCGCCGGGTGCTCGTCGTCGTCGGCGTCGACGTCGACATCGATGTCTTCGTCGGCGGTCATCTCTTCGTAGTCGTCGTCGGCCGCGGCGGCCGTGTCTTCGGTCGGGATCATCTCGGTGTACGGCGCCGGTTCCGACGCGGCGTACGGCGGCGGCTCGTCGGTCTGCTCGACGCGCGGCGTGCCAGTGCGCTCGACGTACTCGGGCGTGCCGTCCGAGCCCGCGTACCCGTCTTGGACCGAGATCGGCTCACCGTACGATTGCTCGACGTACGCGCCCCCGGCAACCGGCTGGGCGTACGCGCCCGAGCCGTCCCCGTACTCGCCGGGCTGGGCGTACGCGCCCGAGCCGTCCCCATACTCGCCGGGCTGGGCGTACGCGCCCGAGCCGTCCCCGTACTCACCGGGTTGAGCGTACGCGCCCGAGCCGTACTCGGACGCCGCGGCACCGGCGGCGTCGCCCTCGGCGTACTCGGCGTCCTCGCCATCCATCTCGACCAGTCCGGAGTCGACGTCGTAGGCCGCGCTGGGCGCAGCGGGGGTCGGACCCGGGATGGGAGCGGACGGACGGCGGCCTGCCTTCCAATCCTCGATCGTCTGGCACAACACGTCGTAATCGATCATCGGCGACGCGATGGTATCGCGGGCGCGACGCGCTGCAAACGGCCCGGGTGGGCGGACGGGACGTCGGTTCAGCCGTCGTCGTCGACGATCGTGTACGTGACTTCCCGACGCTTGCCTTCGCGCAGGCTGTGCACGACCAAGCGGGTCTGCCGGGGCAGGTCGGTGAACGCGTCCGACAGCTGCTGTGGCGTCTCGAGGCGGCTGCCGTTGACCGACAGGATCACGTCGCCGAGCGCGACGTCGCACCCGACCCCGCACAGGCCCGGGTCGTCGGGAAAGAGGTCCGTGACTTCCCAGCCCACGAACACCCCATGGTGGCGAAACGGCTCGGGCTTGAGCTGGCGCAGGAAGTACGCGGGTCCGCGGTCGGTGGCACGATCGATCTCCGAGCGATAGATCGTCCGCGGCGGGCGATTGGGTCGGGTGGCGTCGGCGACCGGCATCACCGAAGCGGGTGGGGCCTGCGCCTTGCGGTGCGGCATCCCGAAGTCGTCGCTCATCGGATCGTCGTCGGGCGAGGTCGACGACGTCTTGGGCCCACAGGCGAGCAGCAACGGGCACACGAACACCAGCAGTCGACGCGACATGGCTCGATGGTCGCGCCCGCGGGGGCAGCGGGCAAGAAATCCGACTTGTCAGCCCGTGGCGTCGATGGCGGCCACGATCGCAGCGGCCACGGTGTCCGGCGGGGCCGTGCCGTCGATGCGGACCACGCCGGTCAAGCCCGGGTCGGCGAGGATCCGACCGTAGGCCGCCGCCACTTTCGCCTGCACCGACTCGGCGTCGAAGAGCTCCTCGGGGGTGCCGTCGCGGTCGGCACGTTGGTGCATGCGCCGCTGCGCCACCCCGACCGGCAAGTCGATCCACACGGTGAGGTCCGGCCAGATCGCGTGCGCGTTGATCGTATCGACCCAGTCGGCCGGGCAATCCAGCGATTGGTACGCCCACGACGACACCACGTAGCGGTCGCACACGACCGAAGTGCCGGCCGCGAGTGCCGGCTCGATCTCACGGGCGACGTGGTCGAGCCGATCGGCGGCGAACAGCAGTGCCAGCGCTCGCGGGTCGGGACGCGCATCCCCGCGTGAGGACAGCAGGGTGCGGATCAGCCGGCCGATCTCGCCGCGGCTGGGCTCGGCGGTCAAAAGACACGCCTGCCCGCGTGCGCACAGCGCATCGACGAGACGACGGGCCTGTGTCGTGGTCCCGCTGCCGTCGATTCCCTCTAGAACGATGAATCGTCCGCGCATCGGATGCGTTGGTCGGGGGAGCGTACCACTGCCCACACGCAAGCTTCCCCTCGCGCCCGCTCGTCGGCGGGACTCGGCCATGGCACACTGCGGGCGCACTTCGCTGCACACCGTGAACGGCTACGATCCCAACCAACCCGCCGGCCCCGGCCCGACCGGAACCCAGATGGTGCCCGGCGGAGGCCAACCGGCTCCCCCGCATGGGCACGCGCCGCAAGGTCCCCATGCCCCCGCCTTTCCGCCGGGCCCCGCGTCCGGCGGGGGCCGCGACAGCGAGCTGCAGCAGGGCACGCGCACCGTCTACGAGTTCACCGGTGCCGCCGCCGGGTCCCAGGGCCAATCCAAGGGGACCTTCATCGGATCCACCCTCGATCTGGGGGACGACCGCGAGAGCCGCTCGTCGAACCTGCGCTCGGGCGCGTCGACCTGGGTGATGCTGGTCGTGGGCCTGGCCGTCGCGTCGGCGCTGATCTGGTACTTCACGATGGGCTCGAAGGCCGGGGGTGGCGCGGCCAAGGCCAGTGACACCCCCGCGGCCGTGGCGGCCAGCGACGAGGACGAGGCCAAGGCGGACGAGACCAAGGCCGACGGGTCCGGCTCGGGCGCCGCCGACGGCGAGGGGGGCTCCACCTCCGGGGCGGCCGCCGGCGGATCGGGTGAATCCGGCGACGCGAAGGCCGACGACGCGAAGGCCGACGACGCGAAAGCGGACGAGCCGAAGGCCGACGAGCCGAAGGCCGACGAGCCAAAGGCCGACGAGCCGAAGGCCGACGAGCCGAAGGCGGACGAGCCGAAGGCCGACACGCCGACCGAGCCCGAGCAGCCGGCGCCCAAGCCCGCGGCCACGAAGAAGAAGACCACGACGACCAAGAAGAAGACCACGACGACGACCACGCCCACCACCAAGGGCAAGACGCTCAAGTCGTCCAAGCCGCCCCGCGATCCGCTCAAAGGGCTGCCCAAGCCGCCGAGCTAGACCGGGCGCGAAGCGGGCGCGCTACAGCCGACGCCGCAAGCCGTGCCCGAGCAGCGACAAGCAGCCGAACGCGAGCGCGAGCAGCCCGGCACCTCCGGCCACGTGCAGCACGGGGACCCGTGCTTGGTCTTCGTCCGCCGCCTCGTGGGTCCGCCGGCGCGCGAGCGCGGCATCGATCCTCGCGTCGTCGGGGGCGAGCGCCTGGGCGGTGCGCAGCAACATCTGTCGACCCGAGGGCTCCAGTCCGTCCACCGAGGCTTCCGCCAGCAACGCCTCGACCCGTAGGGCCCGGGCGAGGGCCGGATCGGCATCGTCGCCGAGCACCGCGGCCTTGCGCAGCAGCTGCGCGCCGCGCTTGGGGTCGCCGGCGTCGACGTGGCGCCGCCCGACGTCGGCGACGAAGCGCGTGACCTCGTCGAGTCGCTCCAGGGGCTCGCCCTGCGTCACGAGACGATCGATCCGTTCGGTGGCCAGCTCGGGATCGGTGGTGGCGAGCGCCTCGTCGAGCTCCTGGCGACGCGCGCGGCGTCGCGTCTGGTCGAGATGGGCGAACCACGCGTCGGTCAGCCGCAGCGGCTGACGCTCGCAGTGCCGGTCGATCCTGCCGTCCTCGCGACGCACGTCGCACTCCGGCTCGGTCAGCAGAAGCTCGGGGGCGCGGGTCTCCAAGGTCTGCCGCAGCGCGAGCTCGGCGCGAGCCCGATACGACAGGTACGCCTGGGCCAAGCCCGTCCCGCCACCGAGCAGCTTGATCTCGCGGCTGGATGCCTTCGGGAGGGGTCCCGCCACGTAGGTCCACCACGCGATGCGGGCGGCGGCGCGGACCGAAGGGATGTCTGCGTCGACGTGGGCGAGGATCGTCTCGGCGGCGTCGGCCCGCAGCGTGACGCCGTAGGCGGCGAGCAGGCGCGCGAGTCGGTCCGGATCGGCGCCCACCGACTCGACGGCACGCTCGGGCACGAGCCGGTCCATGCGGTCGAGCATCGAGGTCGCGTACATCGGACGCCGTACATAGACCTCGAACTCGGTGCGCTTGGAGTAGGGCGGCACGACGCTCGAGGCCACGAGAGACGCGATCGCTTCGTCGCCGATCGCCTCGATGCGGCGGGAGACTTCGTCGCGCCAGATGCCATCGTGCTGCCACGCGAGATCGAGCAGCGTCTGGACGACGAGCGGCGCGTGGTCCGGATCGCGGCCCGCCGTCGATGCGGCGTGCATCAGCGCCACGGTCAACACGGTGTCGCGGTAGACCTTGCGCAAGCGCGAGGACACCTTCGTCTTGGGCAGGTTGAGCAGGTCCTCGAGCCAGTCCTCGGAGCGCTTGACCGCAAACCCGTGGTCCTGCTTCCACTGCAGCGCGAAGTGGCCGTAGCGGTTGGGCATGTCCGCTGCGATCGCGCGCAGCATCGACTTGTAGTCGCCCTTGGTCGCCGGGCGCTCGGCGACGAGCAGCGCGTGGATCTGGGGCCACAGCTCGGGGCCCGTCTCGGCGAGGCGCCGAGCGGGGCCATCGATCTCGGTCAGCGGGGCGCCGAGGATCGCATCCACGAGGTCGCGCAGCTGCTGCTCGTTGTCGGGAGGATGGACGACGGGCGCCTTGCCCGGGGTGGCGTCCTCGGTGGTCGCCTTGCTTGGATCATCGAGCAGTTTCGAGAACTTGGCTGCCAAGACCTCGCGTGCATTCTCGGCGCTGCGCTCGGGGTCGTGGCGCACGTGGGTCGGGCCGACATACGTCGAGACCTCGACCTGCGGCTCGTCGGTGCAGGCGGCGACGAGCGTCAGCCCGAGCCACCACGCCGGCACGCGGGCGCGAAGCGAGCGTGCCCGCGTCATCGTCGTCGCCTCCGCCTCGGGAGTGCATGCGCGCGTGCACGCGCTAGTGCATGCGCTCGACCGGCGGACACGCGCCGGCCTCGGCCACGAACCGCAAGAACCTCAGCCCCACGCCGCACAGCCCGCGCAGCCCTTCGCCGTCGGAGTACTGCAGGTAGTAATGGTTTTGGACCCGGGCGACCGCACAGATCGCCGCGTCGTCGGAGGGCAGGGAAAAGCGCACCACGACCTTCGATCGCAGCGGCAGCGGCTCGGCCATCTCTACGAACATCCCCGTCGTGGAGATGTTGCGGGCGACGGCCCATTGATCGCCGGTCTCCTCGTGGGAGAGCTTGACGCGAAACACCTTGTCGATGCGTGAGGCGCGGCGGCGCTCCATGGAAAGCGGCATGCCCACAGCATCGCTGGTCCGTCCGCATGAAGGCAAATATCCTACATGTAGGCAATGTCGGAGACACGACGGGAGGGGACATCAAAACGCGGCTCCGATCCCGTACAGCACGGCGATCTGCAGGCTGCCGAGCGATGCGGCGACGAGCCCGCTGATCGCGGCGGCCGCCCGGGGAATGGGCCGGCCACGGCCCATCGCGAGCACGAGCGCGCACAGGCCCAGGCTCACCGAGGGCCAGGCGGGCAGGCCGGATCCGGGCCACAGCGCGGCCGGCGTCCACACCAGCGCCGCGCAGCCGCACAGCAGTGCAGCCAGGCCGACGCGATCGACGGGGACGGGGCGAGCTTGCACGCACATGCCCCACCGGTACCGAAAACGAGCCGCCTTTGCACATAACCGGACAGATCGCCACACTCCGCCGGTCATGTCGACGACGACGACGGCCGACTCGCCGCATCGCTCGGGCTTCGTTGCCCTGTGCGGCCGCCCCAACGTGGGCAAGTCGACGCTGCTCAACGCGCTGCTCGGGCAGTCGGTAGCCGTGGCGACACCGCGACCGCAGACGACGCGTCAACGACTCGTCGGGATCTGGACGACCGAAGCGTTCCAGGTCGTGCTCGTCGACACGCCGGGGATCCACCGCGCCAAGTCGGCGCTCAATCGCTACATGGTCGACGAAGCGTTGCGAGCCGCCCGCGACGTCGACCTCGTGCTCTTGCTCGCGGAAGTGCCACGTCTGCCGTCGGAGGAGGCGCTGGGGGATTGGACGCCGGGCGAGGTCGCCAAGGAAGGCCTGGCCGCGGTCGCCGAGCTCGGTCGACCGATCGTGCTCGTGCTGACCAAGACCGATCGACTGCTGGAGCGCGACCACCTCCTCGTCGTCATCGAGCGATGGATGGCCGAGCACCCGTTCGCGGCCGTCGTGCCCACGAGCGCGCGCGACGGCGTCGGTCTCGACCAGCTGCGTCGCGAGGTGGTCGCCCGGTTGCCGGCGGGGCCTCGGTACTACGACGCCGAGCAGCTTTCGGACCGCGATCTGCGGTGGCACGCCGGCGAGCTCGTGCGCGCGCAGCTGTTGGCCCATCTGGGCGAAGAGCTGCCCTACAGCTGCGCCGTGACCGTCACGGGCTTTCGCGAGCGCGAGGACCGTGACGTGGTGCGGGCCACGATCTTCGTCGAGCGCGACAGCCAAAAGGGGATGGTCATCGGCCGCGGCGGCGCGATGATCAAGAAGCTGTCGTCGGGGGCGCGCGCGCAGATCGGCGAGCTGACCGGTCGGCCTTGCGAGCTGCACCTGCGGGTGGCCGTCGCCAAGAATTGGACCAAGGACCCGGACGCGCTCGCGCGACTGGGCTATCACGAGCCTCCCGAGGAGCCATGAACGGATCCGCGCCACTGGTCGCCATCGTCGGCCGTCCCAACGTCGGCAAGTCGACGCTGTTCAATCGGCTCGTCGGCCAGCGCGTCGCGATCGTCGAGGACAACCCCGGCGTGACGCGCGACCGCCTCTACGGTGCCGCGAGCTGGGAGGCGCAGACCTTCCTCGTCGTCGACACCGGCGGCATCGACCCCACGCTCGACACGGGCTTGCCGGCCCACATCGAGGCGCAGGTCGACGCTGCGGTCGAGGAGGCGGACCTCTTGCTGTTCGTCGTCGACGCGAAGGAGGGCGTGACCGCCGTCGACCTCGAGATCGCGGTCAAGCTGCGCAAGGCGGGGCGCGAGGTCATCGTCGTCGCCAACAAGGCCGACTCCGACAAGCGCGAGATCGCGGCCTCGGAGGCCCACGGCCTCGGCGTGGGTCCCGTGTTCGCCGTGTCGGCGGCGCACGGGCGGGGAACCGCCGATCTGTGCGACGCGATCGTGGAGCGGCTGCCGGTCCACGAAGAGGCGGTGGAGGTCGTCCCCGACGGCACGCGCATCGCGTTCATCGGCCGGCCCAACGCGGGCAAGTCCACGTTGGTCAACACGCTGCTGCAGCAGGCCCGGGTCATCGTCGACGACGTGCCCGGCACGACGCGCGACGCCGTGTACCTACCGTTTCAGTTTCGCGGCCACGACGTCGTGCTCATCGATACCGCCGGCTTGCGTCGGCGCCGTCAGGTCGCACGTGCGCAGGAAAAGCTCGCGGCGATCAAGTCGATCCGCGCGATGGAGCGGACCGAGATCGTCGTGCTGGTCGTCGACGCGACGATCGGGGTCACCGACCAGGATCAGCGACTGGCTCGCATGGCGTTCGAGCGAGGCAAGGGCGTCGTCGTGCAGCTGCACAAGTGGGACCTCGTGGCCGCCGACAAGAAGCGCGCGCGGGAGATCGTCGCGCACGCCGAGACGGCGCTGGCGTTCCTCGAGTCGCCGTACGTGGTGCGGACGTCGGTGCTCGGCGACGCGCGCGACACCGGCGGTGGCAAGGGGCGGGGCCTGGACGAGGCGCTCGAGGCGGCGCTCAAGACCGCGGCGGCCCGTGACCGGCGGATCGGCACCTCGGATCTCAACGAGGAGCTCGCGGCGGCCGTTCGCGATCACAGCCCCCCGACCCATCAGGGTCGCCCCGTGCGGCTGTACTTCGCGACCCAGGCCGACATCTCGCCGCCGTTCATCGTAGTCTCCGCCAACCGCGGGCGCTGCCTGCAGCCGGCCTACGAGAAGTATCTGCTGAGGCGGATCCGCAAGCGCTGGGGCCTTCGCGGCGTGCCCGTGCGGCTCGTGGTCCGGGGTCGACGGCGCGACGAGGCCGACGCCTGAGCCCACGCCCCGGATTGGCGCCATTTGCGCCATGACACTGGAGTTGGCGGGTGCCAATCGTGTTGCCAACGAAGTTGGCACCGGAGATCGCCTCCGACCCACGAAATGAGGGGAAAAACGCCGTGATTCCGTTGGCCTCGGGTTTGCTATAAACGCCAGGCACGTTCGATGGGGTTCGCCGTCTTGGGTTCGACGGCCCTGCCTCCGTCCGACAGGAGCCACGATGTTCTCGAAAGCCTCTCTCTACTCCCGCACGGGAATTCTCATCGGCACCGCCGTCGCGCTGCCCGGCTTGTTCGCTTGCCTCGACCACCCGCTCAAGCCGGTGGAGTACGAAGCGCAGCAGGAGAAGCAGGACTCCATCGCGCTGACGGTCAACAAGGACGTCGACATCCTCTTCGTCATCGACAACTCCGGATCGATGGGTGAGGAGCAGGCCACGCTCGCCGCGAACTTCGCCTCGTTCATCGAGGTGCTCGAGCGCGAAGAGGTCGCCGCCAACTACCGTATCGGCGTGACCACGACCGACAACGGCAACCCGTGGTGTGACGGTACCGGCCCCGAGGGTGGTCGTCTCGTCGCGTCCTCGTGCCGTAGCCGAACGCAGGACTTCATCTTCGCCGGCGCGGAGATGATCGACGCGACCGACGCGGCGTGTCTGAGCATCTGCCCCGAGGAGTGGTCGAACATCGCGATCCAGCCCTCGGCGATCGAAGGCTCCGCGGACATGGCGGCGCGGCCGTGGATCGAAAACATCGAAGGCGCCACCAACCTGCCCGACGGCCTGGACACGATCACGGCGTTCCAGTGCCTCGGTCCTCAGGGCATCTCGGGCTGTGGCTTCGAGGAGCACCTCGAGTCCATGTACAAGGCGTTGACCCGCGCCGAGACCGACGGTGAAGAGTCGCAGGGCTTCTTGCGCTCCAACGCCATCCTTTCGATCGTCCACGTGACGGACGAAGCCGACTGCTCCATCAACAAGGCACACGAGACGATCTTCCTGCCCGACGGCAACCGTGTCTTCTGGACCAACCCCGAAGACGGCGCGCCCACGTCGGCGGTGTGCTGGAACGCCGGTGTCGATTGCGACCTCGCGGCCGGGACCTGCGTGTCGGCCAACAAGAACGTCGATGGTCAGCCGGCCGGTTCGGACGACGACGCGGTGCTTCGCCCGATGAACCGCTACATCGATCGTGTCCAAGAGATCGAGGACATGAAGCAGGACATCACGCCGGACCAGGAAGTCCTCGTCGCCCTCATCGGCGGTGTCGACGACACCGGTCGGGCGACCTACGCCGAGTCGCAGATCGACCCGAGCTTCCAGATCGACTTCGGCATCGGACCCGGCTGCCAATCGGATGCCGGTCGCGCCGTTCCGCCGGTGCGCTTGCGCGAGTTCTCGGAAGCGTTCCAGGTCGGTGATCAGCAGAACATGTTCTCGATCTGCAACAGCGACTACTCGCCGGCGCTCGAAGCGATCGCCGAGGCGATCGCCGACCAGGTCAAGCCGGCCTGCATGCCCGCATGCGTGGCCGACACGGACCCGACCTCCACCATCCTCGACCC